>DASXFG010000017.1:0-18472 GCA_036489715.1 Acidimicrobiales bacterium
GCGACGTGGACGTCGATCATCTTGGTGGCCCCGTACCAGTGGGGACCCCAGACGCCGTCGAGGAGTTCTTGGCGGGTGATGACCTTGCCCGGGTCGCGCGCCAAGAACTCCAATATCCCGTACTCCTTGGGGGTGCAGGCGACGACCTGACCCCCCGAGTGCACCGTGCGCACGCGACGATCGATCTCCACACCGTCGAGGCTCTGAAGCGGAGGAACCTCGGGGTCGCGCGCGCTGGCGCGCCGAAGCACCGCGTTGATGCGGGCCACCAGTTCGCGCACCCCGAAGGGCTTGACGACGTAGTCGTCGGCGCCGAGGTCCAGGCCCGCAATGCGGTCTTCTTCGCTGCCGCGCGCGGTGACCATGATGATGGGCGCCTGGGACACCGAGCGCAGACCGTGAAAGAGCTCGACGCCATCACGGTCGGGCAGGCTGAGATCGAGCAGTATGAAGTCGGTGGGCAGCGAGTTGAGCGCTTCGGCGGCCGAACCGGCTGAGTGGGCAATGAAGCCCGCCCGCGACAGACCGTTCACCAGGGCGTGAGCAATGGGCTCGTCGTCCTCGATCACCAGTACGTTCACGCTCAATTATCGACCCCGCCTCACTGACTCGCGTGTCGGGAGCCCGCCCTTAACCAAGTCTTTAGACCGAGAGCACCGACACCCCGAGAAATCTACCTACATTTCACCATGGTGAGGACCGGTGGTGACGCACGTCGGAATCGAACAGCAACGTCCACGACCTCCTTTCCCTGCGCCGCACCGGCGCGAGTACGCTGAAACCTCCGTTCATGTCGCCCGCGCACTCCACTTTTGGCCCACGTCGGCGCGCGTGCGCCTTGGCGCTCTGCCTCGCCCTAGCCGCCGCGGGCGCTACGGGTTTATCCAGTCCCGCGGGTGCGTCCAAACTCAGCCTGAGTGTCATACCCGCGAAGCGGCCATCGTGTCCGTGGGTACGAGAGTCGCGTCGGCACCAACGAACGCCCGCTCAATTGGCCGCCCAAGTCGTGGCGAAGATGACACTCGCGCAAAAGGCGGGCTTCGTCACGCTCAAAGACGGCGGCGACATCGAGAACTTCAATCAGGGCGTCCCGTCTCTGTGTCTGCCGTCCTTTACTCTCTCCGACGGCCCCAACGGCGTGGCCGGTCGGGCCGACGACGTCACCCAGCTGCCCGCCGCCATCGGACTCGGAGCGAGTTTCGATCCCTCCGTCGTGTACGCCACGGGACGTGTCGCGGGCGAAGAAGCGCGCTCGAAGGGCATTGACGTCGTCCAGGGACCGGACCTCAACCTGGCGCGCGTTCCCCAAGGGGGGCGAGTGTACGAGTCCTACGGCGAGGATCCCGAACTCACGAGTGCGTTGGGCGTGGCGAGCATCGACGGCATTCAGTCCGCCGGGGTGATGGCCCTCGCCAAGCACTTCACCGCCTACAGCCAAGAGACGGCCCGCGCGCGCATCGACGACGACGTGAGTGCGCGCGCGCTCGACGAGATCTACGACGCGCCCTTCGAGGCGGCGGTGCGCGACGCCCACGTGGCCGGCATCATGTGCGCCTCGGGAAAGCTCAACGGCGCCACGATGTGCTCGGATCCCTTCACGTACCACACGCTGGCGTCGTGGGGATTTACGGGCTTCGTGCGGTCCGACAACCGCGCCGCGCCCTATCCCGCCCTGGCCTTTCAAGCCGGGCTCGATCTCGTGAAACCCGGATCAGCCGGCTACGTGGAGAAACTGGTGCGACTCGGGCGCCTCCCCGCGCCCGATCTCAACCGCGCCGTATCGGCATTGCTCACCGAGATGTTCGCCTTCGGGCTGATCTCTCATCCCCGGATAATCGACGGGTACGCGCACGCCGCCACCCCCGAGCACGCGGCCGTCGCCCTGCGTGCGGCGCGAGAGAGCATCGTGCTGCTCCAGAACAACGGCGGCGAACTTCCCCTCTCTGTCGCCCACAACTCCCTCGCCGTCATCGGCGCCGACGCCTCCAGCGACCCGACGACCTCGGGCCTCGGGAGTTCCGAAGTCGTCGCACCCTTCGTCCTCAGCCCGCTTACCGGTATCCAGCGCGCCGTCGATTCCTCGACGCGAGTGACCTACCGGCCCGGCGGCACCGGTGCGGTAGCCCTGGGCGAGTTGGGCGTGACGGATTCGCTCAGTGTGAGTGCGGTTCCTCTGCACGCCGGTTCGGCCCTGATGAGTCAGCTGGCGAATGACGATCTCTCCATCGAGGGCGCAGCCGACGTCACCAACGCCATTAACACCGCGACCTCGCCGGGCACCGGACGGGGTTGGAGTCACTGGAGTGCCACCTACCGTCCCGATCGCTCAGGGACCTACGAGGTGTCGGTCGACCAGATCGGCGACACCTGGTTCTCCCTCAATGGACGCACCATCATCGCCTCCGCGGGCCTGCACGAGCCCACCGTGGAAAGCGCCATCGTGAAGCTGAAGAGCCACCACCGCTACCGCTTTGCCGGCACGTGGTTCACGGTCTCCAAGCAGCCGCCGCCCGAGTTCGGCCTGCGCGACGTCACCTCCGAGATCGCCTCCGCCGTGAAGGCCGCCCGGCGCGCGAAAGTGGCAGTAGTCTTCGCCAGCCAAGCGAGCACGGAGGGTGCGGACCACTCCACGTTGGACCTGCCCGGTGACCAAAACCAGTTGATCGAAGCGGTGGCGGCGGCTAACCCCCACACCGTGGTGGTGCTCAATACCGGAGGCCCGGTGCTCATGCCGTGGCTCAGTCGCGTCCAAAGCGTGGTGGAGGCCTGGTACCCGGGAGAAGAGGATGGGGCGGCCATCGCCTCGGTCCTCTTTGGCACGTACGACCCCTCGGGCCGTCTCCCGGTCACCTTTCCCGCGAGTGAGGCGGCCCAGCCGGCCGCCACGGCCGCCGCCTTTCCCGGCCTCGCGGACGTCGCGAACTTCGGCACCGGGCCCGCGGCCCTGGACGTCGGCTATCGCTGGTACCAAGCGCACCACGTCGCGCCGCTCTTTCCCTTCGGATACGGACTCAGCTACACCCACTTCGCCCTCAGTGACGCCACGTTACGCAACGCGGCGGGCCGTGCGACCGTAACCCTGCGCGTGACGAACACCGGAACACGAACCGGGACCGAGGTGGTGGAGTCCTACGTGCAGGATCCGCCCGGTTACGACGAGCCCCCGGAGCAACTTAGAGCGTTCGCGCGCATCGCCCTTGCTCCGGGCGAGACGCGCACGATCCGCCTCGCGATCGTCATGTCCAGCCTGGAGATCGACCCCAAGGGGAGTCCGCTGCTCGAGCCCGGTCGCTACGTGGTGCGAGTTGGCACCTCATCGGCGAATCTGCCCATCGCGCTGCCCCTGCACATTCGCCAGAGTTAGAGCACCTTGGAGAGAAAGCTCTGCAGGCGCTCGGACTTGGGTGCGGCGAGCACCTCACGGGGGTTGCCCGACTCTTCGATGACCCCGTGGTCGAGGAAGTACAGAGTGTCGGCCACCTCACGGGCGAAGTTCATCTCGTGGGTGACCACGATCATGGTCATCCCGGTCTGAGCTAAGTCCTTCATAACGTCGAGCACCTCGCCCACCAACTCGGGGTCGAGGGCGGACGTCGGCTCATCGAACAGCATCAACTTGGGCTCCATGGCCAGAGCGCGCGCGATGGCGACGCGTTGTTGCTGGCCCCCCGAGAGCTGGCTCGGGTAGGCCTTTTCCTTTCCGTCCAGCCCCACCCGCGCGAGAAGTTGACGAGCGCGCTCGGTCGCGGCGTGCTCCGCGGTCCGCTTGACCTTCACTTGGCCGATCACAATGTTCTCGAGAACGGACAGGTGCTGGAACAGATTGAATCGCTGGAACACCATGCCAATCTGGGAGCGCTCATGGCAGATTTCTATGTTGTTGCGCTCGTACAGGCGCCCGTTGCGCTCTTCGTAGCCCACGAGATTGCCGTCGACGAAGAGCTCTCCGGCGTCGTGCTTTTCCAGGTGGTTGATGCAGCGCAGGAAGGTACTCTTGCCGGAGCCCGATGGCCCGATGAGACAGGTCACCTCGCCGCGGCTCACGCTCATCGTTACGCCCTTTAAGACTTCCACCCCCGCGTACGACTTGATCACGTCGCGGGCGTCGACCATGGGTGTGCTCATGTGGTCCTCGGAACGTCCTGATGGGTGCGGAACTTTGAGAGTATTCCGCGCACGTCTCTCTTGAGACGCTGGATCGGCGTGGGCGGCGGGGTGCGCAACGCGCCCTTGGCGAAGTAACGCTCGAGGTAGAACTGCCCGATCGAGAGCACCGTCGTAAAGATGAGGTACCACAGGCTCGCGGTAATCAAGAGGTCGATGACCAGGTAGTTCGTAGCCGAGATGTTGCTGGCCGCACCCAAGAGTTCGATAACTCCCGCCGTGCTGGCGAGCGAGGAGGTCTTGAGCATGGAGATAACTTCATTGCCCGTAGGGGGAATGATGACGCGCATGGCTTGGGGAAGGATCACCAGTCGTAGAGTCTGAGCTCGGCTCATGCCAATCGACGTCGCTGCTTCAACCTGGCCTTCGTCGACCGATATCAGTCCCGAGCGCGCGATCTCGGACATGTAGGCGCCCTCGTTGAGGCCGAGGGCAAAACACGCCGCGGTAAAGGGTGAAAAAAGCGCCGACGAACTGACGTGAAAGAAGTCGTAATGCAAGAAGGGCACGCCCAAGCGAAAACTCTCGTACAGCGCGCCAATGTTGAACCAGAAGAGTATCTGCACGTACACCGGGGTGCCGCGAAAAAACCAGGTGTAGAGCCACGCGGTTGTCGAGAGGAGCCGGTTACTCGACAAGCGCATGATGGCGATGGTGACACCCAAAATGATGCCCGCAGCCATCGCAATAACCGTGAGCTCCAGGGTCAGGAGGAGGCCATCGAAGATCTCGGATGAAGTGAAATAGTGACCGACGACATTCCACCCAAAGCGCCACTGCAATTGCCTCACGCAGTGCCGGGCGGCCGCGGCACCGTGACAGAGATACTGGCCGGTGGGGACTTTCGACAACAGGGTGTGGACCAGCATGGCCACCAACAACATGGCAACAGCGCCCGCGACCCACTGCCAGTAATGGCGAACGGGGACGACTCTTAGAGGCGCGTCCCCGTTCGTACTCATACGACTGTCAGTCCTTGGTGGGATCGTTTACGAAGTTGCTCCGTCGATCACAATCCGCGACGTCGGAATTGCTCCCGCCTCGACGCCCCACTTGTGCAAAATGGCACCGTAGGTCCCGTTCGCGATGAGGGTCTTGACGGCCGCCTTGACGGCCTTGGCGAGCGCCAATCCGGCCGGCGTCTTTGGCGTGGCGATGCCGTAGGGCGCAACGTTGACCGCGCTACCCACCGACTTAAAGAGGCCCTTGGACGTCGCGACGACGTAGTCGGCGATCTGAGAGTCTAAGAAACCGTACGTCGCCTGGCCCGAGGAGACGGCCGTATTGGCTTCGGTCTGGGTCGGGAAGGCTTCGACGTCAATCTTCTTGCCGGACGCGCACGACTTTGAGGCACTGGTGGCATCGGTCTGCTCGGTGGTTCCCGTCTCGACCGCAACCTTCTGACCACAGAAGCTCTTAAATCCGGTGAACTTCGCACTCGAGCCAGCCTTGACATACACCCCTTCGCCGACCTGGAAGTAGTCCACGAAGTTGACCTGAGCCTCGCGGGCCTTGGTGTCGGTAAAGGACGAGTTGCCAATCGCGTACTTGTGTGACTTAATGCCGGCGATGATGTCGTCAAAGGTCACGTTGTTCTCGTTCACCTTCACGCCCAGAGTGGTCGCGACCGCGTACATCAAGTCGACGTCGAAGCCGATCATCGTTCCGCTCGAGCTGACGGACTCGTCGGGCGCGTAGGTGGCGTCCGTGGCGACCTGGATGGTGCCCGTCTTGTAGCTCGACGGCACGAGTTTGGCGTCCGCAGCGTTATACACGCCCTTAATGGACGCGGCGCCGGCCGACACGGTGCCCGCGAGCACGAGCGTGGCCACGCTCGCTGCGGCCAGCAACTGTCGGATCCGAATGGTGCGCTGCATAAAGAACTCCCCCTGTTGAATCGATCGCGTTGCGCGATTCCAGCACTTATTGATACCAGATTCTCGCCAAGCGACGCAGTCGGGGAACGCATTGGGCCCGAGAAATCGGCTCCACGGCTGGGCAACCCGAATTCTGCCCGAACCGGGCTACGTGGTGGGAACCAGGGTGGTCGTCGTAGTAGTCGTACTCGTCGTGCTCGTGGTCGTGGTTGTGGTCGCCACATCGCTGGGCGAGCCTATCCACTCGACCTGGATCCCGGAGCTCGTGCGCACCCGGGCCATGAGCGTGCGAATCGATCGCGACAGCGCGAGCGCGTCGCCGCCGGCGACGCCGAGCGCGTTCCAGGTGTGCTGGCCCAGAACCACGACATACGTGGTGTAGGTCGAGGTTCCAATCGTGTCCACCACGGCCATGGCGTCACACCCACCCGCGTCGTTGGTGTAGCCCGATTTCACACCGATCACGTTGCTCTGACCGGTAAAGGGCGTATAGGACTGCACGACACCCGCCAGCGGCAACGAGACCTGGGGCAGAATCACAATGCCGCGCACCACGGGCTCCTCGCTCATCAGGTCCGCGGTCACGACGACTTGGTTGGCGGCGGTGGAGACGTCGCCCGACGAGATACCCGTCACGTCCACGTAGTGGGTGGATTTGAGCCCCAGGCTCTTGGCCGTCTGATTCATCACGTTGACGAACGCCGATTGACTCATGCCGGTGAGAGCAGCGAGGAGTTGGGCGTAGTCGCCCGCCGAGTGCACCAGCATTCCGCGCAGCAGCGTTCGCTCACAGAGTTGCTCGCCGAGTTTGATGGGAACGCCGGACTGATCAGTCGCCTCGTCGTACTCGTAGAGCGCCATGTCACTGCCGTTGACCACCTCGCAGGGACCCACCTGGTTGGCTGACAGCGGGAGACGGTGCAGTACGACCCAGGCCGTCATCAGTTTGGTCAGACTCGCGATGGGCTGACGCGGTTGCCGCGGTGACTGCGCGGCGACCGAGAGTTGGGGCACGAGCAGGGCCGCGCTGCCCGATGCGGGCCACGCGAGGGGGGCCTTGGAGAACGTCGTGGTGGTGCTCGGCGTGGAGGTCGTCGTCGAAACGCCCGTCGTCGTCGTCGAAGCGGGCAGCGTCGTGGTGGTCGTGGACGTGGTTGAAGTAGTACCCACGGCCGCGGTGATCGGACTCGAACTCAGGGCGAGACCAAGGGCGACGGCGCTGACCCCGAGAATTGTGACGCCCGCGCGCCATATCGTTGACGCGTGCGAGCGATTCACCCTGTCAAAGTTACTGCCCGTTTTCGCTCTACCCCGAAGTAAGGAGCGCTGGTCTCCCCCGGACCGCCTGAGAGGTCTCTTCGGTGTAACTCGTTCGTAACCGAATGGCACTCGTCCTGCGATTTCGTTCTTGGGCGCACAAAGTAAACTCGTCCGAATGGTTTCCAAGATCTGCCGGGTCTCGTCCCTGGTCGCGGTGAGTGCGGTGACGCTCGGGTCGCTGGCCGTCTCGACGAGCGCGATGGCCTCGGCTGCCCAGAGTCACGTAGCCATTCCGCCCTACTCGATTCGCCTCGAAGATCAGTTCCTCGCGACGCTTCGATACCTGCCCGTGAACTTTGTCTCGGCGGCCTCTGCGACAACCACTACCACGACCACCACGACAACCACCACGACGACTACGCCCCCGACGTCGACCACCACGACCACGCTGGCCCCCGCGACGACCACCACCACCACGACCACGCTGCCGCCCAAGAAGCCGGTGAAGGTGCCCAAGCCGACCTCGCTCATCGCGGGCAAGTTCGTGTGGCGCTTTCCCAACCTGCCCGCGGTGCTGCGCAGAGAGTGGCAGGTGGGTACGAACAACGTCGTCCTCCAGGGCGCGCTCATGCGCTTCCAGAACGTGCACAATCTGACCACCACGGGCTCGATGAACACGACGACCTGGATCACCTTGACCCACGCGCTGCTCGCGCGCCAAATGAACCCGGCCACCTACAACTACGTCTACGTCTCGACGAAACAGCCCGAAAAGGTCACCCTGTACGAGAACGGGAAAGTTACCTTTACCTCTCTCGCCAACACGGGGGTCTCGGACGCGTCCACCCAAAGCGGCACGTACCCGGTGTACCTGCGATTCACCACCACCACGATGTCGGGCGTGATGCCCGATGGTGAGACCTATCACGACACCGGTATTCCTTGGGTCTCCTACTTTCACGGCGGCGACGCGTTGCACGGTTTCATCCGGTCCTCGTATGGATACCCCCAAAGCTTGGGTTGCGTAGAGATGCCCTTCGCCGAGGCCGCGGTACTCTGGCCGCACACGCCCATCGGCACGCTGGTCTCGGTCGACTAGCCCTCGCCTCGCGGGTGCTTCGATAGTCTGATTCTTTTAACCACGAGCGGTGCGCCGGGAAGCCTGGTCGGCAAAGGAAGCGATGGCTCGCGCGTTGCCGAACGAGGACCCCACCAACCGATCTCTGCGCAGTGCGTGGCGTATCTCGGTCGTAAGCGTGGTGTGGACGCTCCTTTCGAGCGCGCTCGCCATCACCATCGGCGTGCGCAGCGGCGAAGCCGCCCTCAGCGCCTTTGGCGCGATCGGTTTCGTAGACGCCGTGGGTTCTCTGGCGCTTAGCTACCACTTCGCCCGCGCCCTCACCCACGAAGGTCCGTCGCTACGCCTAGAAGCCCTCGCCCACCGGGTGGTGCTGGGCGGGCTGCTCGTCGTGGGAACTGGGGCCCTCGTGGTGGGCGCCGTTCGACTAATCCAGAACGCCAGCGCGGGATCCTCCACGGCCGCCCTCGTACTGGCGGGCGTGTCTCTCGCGGTCTTAAGTGCTCTCAGTGCGCGCAAGCGCCGCGTCGCGCGCGCGGTCGCGAGCCCCGCGCTGCGCAGTGACTCTCACGTCACCGCAATCGGCGCGTGCTTTGCCGCCATTGCCTTGGCCGGAACGGCACTCGAGCGATGGCTGCACCTGCGCTGGGCCGACGCCAGCGCCACCGTGGTCTTAGGGGCGTGCGCGCTCGCTCTGGCGCTCAGCACGTGGCGCTCCCTGGGTCGCGGCGAATTTGACTAGAGGGTGAAGCCACCCTCGGGTGTCTCGTCGGTGTCCGACTTCGCTTCGGAGGACGGGCTCGATGCTCCCGACGCGTCCTCGGCGTCACGCTCGGCTTCGAAGGCCTTGATCTCGGCGACCAGACGGTCCACCTCGGCCTTGTTGTCACTCACCGAACCAGAGCGCTCGGCGTAGACCGCAGCGCCCAGATCGCGCAGCATTCCGTCCTGCTTGCGCTTGGCCTGCACGTCCTCAATCTTGGCCTGACCGGCCTTGCCCGCCTCTTGGGCCTTTTGAGCCAACTGACTCGCTTGCTCCTTGACCTTGTCAAAAAGGGCCATCTCTTCCTCTTTCTCCTTACAGTCGTCCGAGCAGGTCCTTGCGACCGCTATTGGACATGCCCAGGTCTTGCTTACTCTCGTCTTCGAACTCGCGATGCAGGGTGGCTTGGAGGATCACCGGCCCGTCTCCGCTCAAGGTAATGAGGTTGATCCCCGATCCGCCAAACACCGCAGTCATCGCGGTCTGGGCGTTGAATGAGCCCACTCGTTCGACGTTAAAGGCCACCGCGTCAGAAAATGCCACCAGCGCACCTCCGTGCACCTGAATCTTGCCGCCGTAGTCGGCGGGGTTGAGCTGAACCAGACTGCCCCCGCCGCCGAGCACGACGGTGCCCTCTCCGGTGAAGTGCTCGAAGATGAATCCGTCCTTGGCCCGGAATCCGAGCGAGAGGCCCGAGAAGTCGATGTCGTAGTTGACGCTCGACTCGGCGCAGATGAATGCTCGACTCTCCGCCTTCCAACCGGTCGTCGATCCATCTAGCTCGATGACCTTGACTTGGCCGGGAAGTTCGCCGGCGAAGGTGACCAGGCCCGATCCTGCCGCGGGGGTGAACCACTGGAAGGCCAGGCTCTGGCCGCTCAGCATGCGCTTGCCGACCTCGGTGGCCGTGGCGAGGGCGGCCTTGAGGAAGCTTCCCCCACCCGACTTAGACGCCTGGTGCGCCTGATCGGCTTGACCCCCGGGAGTCGTGAGGCGCGTCTCAATCGACACGTTGGTCGTCTTCCAGCGGAACTTGGTCGCGTCGGCGTACAGGGTCTGGCCGGCGTCGAGCTGACACGAGATGGTCTGAGCGAACTCGCCGTTCACCTTGCACGCAATAGTCATGAGTCTCCTCGTTGAGCGCAGATTAGCCGCAGCCCTTCTCGACGACAACCGAGCACGACGTCGTCAGAGCCGCCCTAGCGGGTAACGAGTTCGCTCAGTTCGCGCACCACCACGTTGGCGCCGTTCTCTCGTAGTTGATCGGCGTAGTCGTGGGCGTCGCCCTGGTCGTGGTGGTCGACCCCGATTACCAGGGCGAAGTGACCCGCACGACCCGCCTGGACCCCGGCGAGCGCGTCTTCGAGCACCACCGCCGCCGACGCGTCAACGCCGAGCTCCTTGGCCGCTTCTAGGAACGAGTCCGGCGCGGGCTTGCCGGCCAAGTTCTTGTCTTTGACCACGTGGCCGTCCACGCGCGCGTCGAAGAGATCGTTGAGACCGGCCGCGGTGAGGGCCGCCACGGTGTTCTCACTCGCCGATACCACCGCGACCTTGACCCCCTTGGACTTGAGTTCGCCGATGAGCTCGCGCACCCCGTCGTAGGACTGCACACCCTTTTTTTTCATGACCTCTAAGACCAGCTCGTTCTTGCGGTTGCCCACCCCGCACACCGTGGCGGCGCTTGGAGGGTCACTGTCCTTGCCCTCGGGCAGCGTGATGCCGCGGGCCTTTAAGAAGTTGCGCACGCCGTCGGCGCGCGGTTCGCCGTCTACGTACTTCTCGTAGTCACCCTCGGCGTCGAAGGGCGCGTACGTGGCGCCCGTGCGCGCGCTCTCTTCTTGTAAGAACGCGTCGAAGGCCTGCTTCCAGGCGGCCGCGTGCACCAATGCGGTCTTGGTCAAGACCCCGTCCATGTCGAAGAGCCACGCGCGATAGGCGTCGAGGTCAACCTCGTGGGCTTCGCTCGGAGTAGTACTCACGTCGTCTCACTTTCTCGTTGCGCGTCACCGAGGCGGCGCTCGGGCACGCGTCCGCGGGGTTGGGACGGTGCCGGACCGGGATCGAGAGCGGCGACGGGCTTGAGCACGACGGGCTCGCCCACGCGCAGAGCGAACTCCTCCTCGCCGTGGCGCAACGTGAGCGCGTCGCCGTCGCGCAACTCGTAGGTCGTGGACTTATTGGAGGTCCGCACGTGCAGGTGACGCCCGCGAAAGCGCAAATTAAAGGCCAGACGCGTTATGCCCTCGGGCAGCCGGGGGGCGAAGTGCAGGGACTCCCCCCAGGGACGCAGGCCCGCTAGCCCCGCCACCAGGGCAATCCACGTGCCCGCGAGCGAGGCCATGTGCAGACCGTCGCGGGTGTTGTGCTCGAGGTCCTCGATGTCCATGAGCGCGGCCTCGGCGAGGTAGTCATAGGCGAGTGCCAGGTAACCGACCTCGGCCGCCATCACCGATTGGATGCAAGCCGAGAGCGACGAGTCGCGCACGGTCAAGGGCTCGTAATAGTCGAAGTTGGCCTTCTTCTGCTCCGCGCTAAAGGCGTCGGGTCGCACGTACATGGCAAAGACCAGGTCCGCCTGCTTCACGACCTGCTTGCGGTACAGATCGAAGTAGGGGAAGTGCAACAACAAAGGATACTGATCCTCGCGGGTCGTGGCAAAGTTCCACAGTTCGTGGCGGGTGAAGCCTTCGGCCTGGGCGTGCACGCCGAGCTCCTCGTCGAAGGGCACCATCATGTCCTCGGCGGCCTGGCGCCACTGGGCGACCTCGGCGTCGCTCACCTCGAGCCGGGTGGCCACGTCGGGGTACTTCTCGGCCACGTCGGCGGCCACGCGCAGACTGCACTGGACCACCAGATTCGTATAGATGTTGTTGTCGGCGATCGCCGAGTACTCGTCAGGCCCGGTCACGCCGTCGATACGAAAGCCGCCGTCGATGTCAAAGTGGCCGAGCGACAACCACAACCGCGAGGTTTCGATCAGGATCTCGGCGCCAAAATCATGCTCGAAGTCGTGATCGCCGGTGGCCTGTAAGTGGGCGATGACGGCGTTGGCTACGTCCGCACTGACGTGAAAGGCCGCCGTGCCCGCGGGCCAGTAGCTCGAGCACTCGGCCCCGGCAATCGTGCGCCAGGGAAAGGCGGCGCCGCGAAATCCGAGCAGCTCGGCGCGCTCGCGGGCCAGGCCCAGGGTGCTGTGGCGCCAACGAAGCGCGTGGGCCACCGTCTCGGGGGCGGCGTAGTTGAGCACCGACAACACGAAGGACTCACTATCCCAAAAGGCGTGTCCGTCGTAGCCGGTGCCGGTGAGGCCCTTGGCCGGGATCGCGCGCTGCTCGTTGCGCGCCCCGGCCTGGAGCACGTGGAACAAAGAAAAGCGCACGGCCTGTTGGATCTCCTCGTCGCCGTCGACCTCGACGTCCGCGCCCTTCCAAAAGTCGTCGAGGTATTCGCGCTGCTCTCTCACCAGAGCGTCCCATCCGCCGGTGCGCGCCACTTCGAGCGCGGCGTCGACCTGGTCGCGCAGCGCCTCCTTGGTGCGCACCCCCGACCAGCCGTAGCCCACGAACTTAAACACGGTGAGCTTCTCGCCCGGCGCCAGGGCGCCCGAGACCATGATGCGCGCGACGTCCTCGGTGGAAACAGCGGACACCTCGAGATCCTCGGGCCCTTCAATGACGTGCTCCATGCCCGCGGCCACCGTGAGGTTGCTGTACTTGGTTTCGTGCACCAGCACCGCCCAGGTCTCGCCGTTGGCGTGCTCCTGAGACGTCCAGACCGCGTCCATCGTCGCTGCCTGGCGGGGATCGAAGCCCGCGGGCCGCGGCGGCGCCTCGTTGGCCACCAACTCAGACTGCACGACGACACGCACGTGGTCGAGTGCTTCGACCTCGTACTTGATGGCCGCGATCGCGCGCTGGGTAAAGGACACGAGCCGGGTGGTGGTGACCTTCACGCGCCGACCGGTCGGAGTCGACCAATCGGCGACTCGCTCTAGGAGGCCGGTGCGAAAATCGAGCTCGCGGCGGTGCTCGTGCAGGTCGCCGTAGCGGATATCGAAGGGTTCGTCGTCCACGAGGAGGCGAATGACCTTGGCGTCGGTGACGTTCACCACCACCTGGTCCTCTTCGGGGTACCCGTAACCCGCTTCGGCGTAGGGCAGCGGTCGCAGTTCGAACACGCCGTTGAGGTACGAGCCCGAAAGACCGTGCGGCTCGCCCTCGTCGAAGTTGCCCCGCCAGCCGATGTGTCCGTTGGCCAGGGTGAAAAGAGACTCGCTCTGGGCGAGGACGTCAAGGTCGAGATGGGACTCGCGCAGACACCAGGGCTCGACGTCGAAGGCGGGATGCTGGATCACGAAGTGACGAGCGCCTCGAAGTTCTCATAGAGACGCGCATCCCCGGCGCTCTCGCGCACCTTTAGAGCGCTCGGTCCTACCAGCTTCCAGATGCCGTCGGCCCAAAAGATGTCCAGCACCAGGTCCCGATTGAGGACGCCGTGCTTGACCATCGCGCCAATGGTCTCTCCGAGCATCAAGATGCGGCCCACGACCGGGTTTCCCGTGTCGGTGGCGTTCGGATCAAACTCGGGATCAAAGATCACCGAGTAGGCCTCGTCAATATTCATCTCCGTGGACCAGCGCAGCAGTTGGAGCATTATCGATGCGTCGTCATACGTAGCGACCATGGTCGCCTCCTTTTCGTGCGGTTCTGTCTAGGACTTACTAGTTCGAGAGGTTAAACGCAACTACCTATTTCTAACTCTTCACTGGCTGTGGCCCCTAGTCGAGAAGCGCGCGCAGCGCGCGGGCGAACGGCTCCTGGGGGCGCAAATACGAGCCCCGAATGATGCTCCAGGCCCGGATCTTGAAGTCGTCAAGCCCGCTGGCCACGAAGGCGGCGATCCGGCGTTCGGTCGTCGCGCGGTCCTCCATGAGTTTTCCGAGAGGATTCCACAGAAAGCTCGCCACGTCGTATTCGCGATCGGCCAGATACGGCTTGGGATCAATCGCCACGTACGAGTTCCCGCTCTGAAGGATGTTGTGGTGGTGAAAGTCACCGTGGACCACCCAGTCGGGGCTCACCCCCACCTGATCGAACAGTTCGCGCGCGAGCGGCGCCAGAGGGCTGCCCATGGCCTCCCCCTCTTCGAGCCACCCCGGTACTTTTGCCGCCACCGAGCGAAACGGGTCTTGGGCGGGAAGCCAGAGTAGGTGCGCGATTCCTACCGCAATGGCGGTGGCAACGTCGTCATCCAGCACTGAGAGGTCGCTCCCGGGCAGCGCCCGCTCCTCTAAGACGGCGTATCCCTCGTGGCGAAACGCTCGCACGGCCCCGCGTCCGTTCCAGAGTTCGAGCGCGGCCCCTTCGTGAAGAGACTCGTCGTCGCCACCCCAGGCGACCTTGAGCACGCGGCCGTCCGCGGTGGGAGCGACGAAGGAGACGTTGCTCATGGGAAACGGATCTCCCAGGGCGAGGTTCCATTCCCGCGCCAGTCGCCGGGCCGTCTCGCGGGCCTGCGAAAGATCGACCTGGACACCGGGAACAGCGCTCGGGTGATTTCGCGGCAGAGACATCACGCCATTTTTAACGCCTAATGAGAATGGTCTGGCGCGGGTCCACTCACTCGCCCGCGCACTGTTAGCACCTCTGGTCACCGTGCGCGGCACGGCTATGGCCGTCTCGATAGTGCGCGACGGTTTTGGACCACTCTTTAATCCCGGCTGCGAAGCCAGCTCGGCGGCGACGCTCGAAGCACGTGACGCGCGCGATCGAGCCCCTCTGCGCGCCCTAAGGGGCGCCGCAACTCAGTCGCGCAGAGTGATGCTCACCGGACAGTGGTCGCTGCCCATGATGCTCGCGTGGATGTCGGATGACTCCACGCGATCGGCCAGTGCGGCGGAGACCAAGATGTAGTCGATGCGCCATCCCACGTTGCGAGCGCGCGAGTTCGCAAAATGCGACCACCACGAGTAGTGGCCGTTGCCTTGATGGAACATGCGAAAGGTGTCGACGAATCCCGCGTCGAGGTAGTTCTGGAATCCGGAGCGCTCTTCGGTGGTGTACCCCTTTTTGCCCACATTCGGTTTGGGGTTGGCGAGGTCGTCGGGAGTGTGCGCGACGTTGAGGTCACCGCAGAAGATAACCGGCTTCTTCGTCTCCAAGGCTTTCACGTGGTGCAAGAACGCGGGGTCCCACTGATGGTGGCGTAGGGCCAATCGTCCGAGATCGTCTTTGGCGTTGGGTGTGTAGACGGTCACGACAAAGAAGTCCTCGTACTCCGCACTCAGTACCCGCCCTTCGCTGTTGGGATCGCCGAACTGATCGCCGCTCACGCCGAACTCCTTGATCGACGCGTCCGCGAGTCCGAGCATGACCGTCTCGGGCACCGTTCGAGAGAAGATCGCGGTACCTGAGTAGCCCTTCTTTTCGGCCGAGTTCCAATACTCGGCGTAGCCGGGCACCTCGACTTCGGACTGGTGCTGGTGCGCCTTGGTCTCTTGGAGACAGATGATGTCCGGGTTCAATTCCGCGACGAAGGGGTCGAAGAGTCCCTTTTTGGCCACCGCGCGAATACCGTTGACGTTCCAGGAAGCAAGTCGCATCCCAGCAATGTACCAAGGGCCCTCGCGACGAGGCGCCGATCCTGGTTGACTACTCGCATGTCCAGTCTCGGTGTCACGATCTACGGCGTCTGCGCGGTCTCTTTCATGATGGCGATGTACGCCTTCGAGCGTCGAGGGCGCGCGTTCATCCTGGCCTTCGCCCTGGGGTGCGTGCTCTCGAGCGCCTACGGGTTCTTGGCCGGAGCGTGGCCCTTCGGGGTGGTGGAACTCATCTGGTCCTTCGTGGCGCTGCGCCGCTACCGAGGAAGCGGCGTCGCGTAACTCGCCCGTTAGACCGAGGCGGTCTGCACTCCGGAGAGCACGTTGTGCACCAACTCGGTGGCGAAGTCGCCGTTCAGGGGGAGGTGGCGGGTCATGAGGCGAAAGTAGATGGCTCCGTAGATCTCGTCCAGGATGATCGACACCGACGCGCCACTGCGAATGACCCCGCGTTCGATGCCGCGCTGGAGCACCGCCGTAGACGAGGCGCGCCGGGGCTGGAGCCACCGCTCGCGCAGAACCTCGCTCAGGTTGGCGTCGAACTGCGCGTAGCCCAGTAACTCGGCCATGACTTCGCCGGCTCGTCCCCGAAACGTCTCGATCAAGTGCAAAACCTGAGTGCGGATATCGAGCTCCACGTCGCCCGTATCAGGGAAAACTGTCGTTTGCATGAACCGATGAAAATACGCATCGATGGCCACTGCCCCTCGCCCGGGCCACCATTTGTAGATGGTGACCTTGCTCACTCCCGCTCGATTGGCAATCGCCTCGATCGTCGTGTCGTAAAAGCCTTTCTCCAACATCAGATCGGCGGCGGCTTCGAGGATCGCGAGTCGCGTCTTCTCGCTACGAGGCCGTCCGGGGCGCGAACTCACGGTCGAATTTTCGGTCACGAGCATACTCTAGTTGGTAAACGTTTCGTACATTAATGTTTTATACGAAAAATCTGAGATTCTTTCCACTTTGAGACCCTCTCCAACTTGCCGAGGGCGCGCTGCAATGAGCCCCGCGCCCGGATTTTGCCGGGCGCGGACCGTCTCAGGTCGCGTTCGCTCCAGAGTCCGCGCGCTTAGGCAGTACCCAGCCGGCGCGAGGAAAGTGACAGGTGTAGCCGTTGGGGTACTTCACCAAGTAGTCCTGATGCTCGGGTTCGGCCTCCCAGAACGCACCCGCCGCCTCGACCTGGGTGACAACCCTGCCGGGCCAGAGACCCGAGGCCTCCACGTCGGCGATGGTCTCTTCGGCTTCGCGCCGCTGCTCGTCACTCGTGTAGTAGATCGCCGAACGGTAGCTCGAACCGACGTCGTTACCCTGGCGATTGGCGGTCGTCGGGTCGTGGATCTGGAAGAAGAACTCCAAGATCTCGCGGTAGCTGATCACGCTCGGGTCGAAGCGTATCTCCACCGCCTCGGCGTGGGTGCCGTGGTGTCGGTAGGTCGCGTTCGCCACGTCTCCCCCGCTGTAGCCGACCCGTGTGGAGATGATGCCAGGACGCTTGCGCAGCAGGTCCTGGACCCCCCAGAAGCACCCTCCGGCCAGAATTGCTGTCTCTTCGGTCATCGTGACTCGTCCTTTCCCTCAAACAGTGATTTGTACGCGCTGTATCCCTGTGCGTCGAGATCGTCGTAGGGGACGAAACGAAGGGAGGCAGAGTTGATGCAGTAGCGAAGGCCGCCCTGATCCGCGGGCCCGTCGTCGAACACGTGGCCCAGGTGGCTGTCGGCGTGCGTGGAACGGACCTCAGTGCGCGTCATGCCCAGAGAGCGGTCGCTGTTCTCCTGGACGTTCCCGGGCACCAGGGGTGCGGTGAAACTCGGCCACCCACACCCGCTGTCGTATTTCTTGGTGGACGCGAACAGCGGCTCACCCGAGACGACGTCGACGTAGATCCCCGCCTCCTTGTGGTTCCAGAACTCGTTGCGGAACGGGGGCTCGGTGGCCGCGTTCTGAGTGACTTGGTACTGATCCGTAGTCAGTTGGGCGACCTTCTCGGGATCTTTCGTGTACGGCGTCATGGCCCTCCTCTCGTGGTCGGTTTCGCGTGAATCCAACCAGAGCTACCGTCTCTTAGGGCACCGCGGCGTTACACCGAGGCCCCCTGGCGAGACTACCGACACGTGGGTGACTTTGGACCGACCGCTCGGGTGCACCGTACTCACGCACTCTCCTTAGGTAGCGAGCACCGACCAGTGAACGCCGCCGTCACTCGTCGAAATCAAGCGGGTCGCGTTCCTGTCGATGCGTTCGACGAGGGCCACGGCGTCACGCGGGCTCGTGAACGCCGCCTCGAACACCCAGCCCCCTCTATAGACCGGGGACCACGTGCGTCCGGCGTCCGTGCTCAACTCGAGCAGCGACGGACGCGAGGCGAGCAGGTCGCCTCCCGGCGCCGCGGCGATCACCGTATCGGCGAAGGGAAGTTGGGGACCGTATCGGAACGACGCTCCCGCGTTGGTCGAGACGTACAGCCAGCTGCTCTGGATTTTTGCACTCGGAGGGGCCGACTTCGAGAGCGGTGAAGCGAAGCCCCCCATTTTGCAGGTGAACTCAAGGCGCGTCGTCGACAGTGCAAACAGGTCCGAGAAACTGCCTCCGACAGTGGCACACGGAGAACTCCACCGAGACCATTGGCCATTCGACCCGAGCCGAGCACTTGACGAGACGCCACGGTCGTTGCCCACGAGAATCCAACCCGCGCTGCCGCGCGCGACGATGGAGGCGGAGGG
>DASXFG010000019.1:0-59546 GCA_036489715.1 Acidimicrobiales bacterium
GCGTGTCTCGTTGGGCTGGAAGGAGAGCCGGCTCGCGGGCGTGGGGCGACTGATGAAATACCCCTGAGCCAGGTCACAGCCGAGGTCGCCGAGTAAGTCGAGGGTCTCGACGTCTTCGATGCCCTCGGCCACTACGCGCAGTCCCATGTCGTGACCAAGGTTGATCGTCGCGCGCACCAACTCCATCTCGCGTCCGTTTCCCTCGGCGCTGAGCGAAGTGATGAAGGTGCGGTCCAACTTCAGCTCACCCACCGCGAGACTGCTGAGGTAGGCGAGGGAGGTGAAGCCCGCGCCGAAGTCGTCGATGGACACCACGATGCCCAGATCGCGCAGATCCAAGATCACCGCTTGAGAGCGCAAGAAGTCGGTGATGATCGTCGTTTCGGTGATCTCAATCACAATCGCGTCGCCGGGGAGGTCGTGCTGGGCGAGCAGGCTCTTGATGTGGGCGAGGAAGCCGACTTCGAGGAGGTCGCTGGTCGAGACGTTGATCGACACCGCCAGATCGCGCCCGCCACTTCGCCAGGTTGCGCACTGGGTGAAGGCTTCGTTGAGCACCCACTGGGTCAGTGGCCACATGAGGCCGGCCTCTTCGGCGAGGGGGAGGAACTTAAGGGGCGGCACGAGTCCGAGGGTCGCGTGCGGCCAGCGCACCAACGCCTCGACGGCGAGAATCTGTCCGGTCTTGAGGTCGAGCTGGGGCTGGTAGTGCAGGACGAAGTCACCTTGGGCGACGGCCTCGCGCAACTCATCGAGCAGGTTGGGCGAGTCCTCGCCACCGTCGAGGTCGTGATCGTAAAAGACATAGGGCATCTGACCGAGCTTGGCGCGGTACATCGCCACGTCGGCGCACCACATCAGGCCCGGGCCGTCAGAAGCGTTCCCGGGCACGAGTGCGATGCCGATGCTCGCTCCGACGCTGGCCTTGACCTTGTTGAGGTTGAAGGGCTGTTCGATCTCGGTGATGATGCGCTGGGCGACGACGGCGGCCTCGTCGGCGCTGGCGTCAATGAGGACCACAGCGAGCTCGTCACCACCGAGGCGCACCACCGAGCCGTCGTCGCCGACGGCACGGGTGAGGCGCGGTCCTAGTTGGCGCAGAAGTTCGTCGCCCGCCGGGTGGCCGAAGGAGTCGTTGATCTCCTTGAAGTGATTGAGGTCCACAAAGAGGAAGGCCATCTCGCGCTGGTCCTCACTGACGTCCTCGTCCCCATCTTCTTGGAAGAAGAGGTCGAGCACGAGCGAAAGATGGCGTCGATTGCCCAGACCGGTGAGTTCGTCGGTGTGAGCCTGTTTGTAGCGCTCTTCGGTGAGGATGCGCAGGCTTCTTGCCGACAGCAACAGTCGCACGCCCACGATGAGCAGCGTGGCCACACCCAACCACAGCGCGACCCGGCTCACCGAACTGTCGATGGCGCTGTCGATCAGAATGAAGAGTCCGACCGACAAGGCCAGACCGGGCAGGAGAAATCCCGGCGGCTTCTCGCGCTGGAGGGGGTCCATGCGCTTGACGGGCAGCCACACGGCCATCGACATGAACAGAATCGCGGCCGGCCAGGCGACGTCGTTGAAGTCGCTGCCGAAGCGCGAGCCACCGAATGAGGACGTGTTCTGGAAGAGGTTGAAGGTATCGCCGACCACGATGATGACGAATCCCACGGCCAGGAGGTACCAGCGCTTCGATCCGCGCCCCGACAGCAACACCGACCCACCGATCACCAGCATCAAGAGCAGCAAGTCGCCCACCGGGTAGGCCAGGTTGGTGGCCGTGCCCACGCTGCTCAGACCCGCGACGTGCTCGATGCTGTGAAAGGCGAAGGCCGCGCACAGCGAGGCCGCGCCGAGTCCGGCCACCACCCCGTCGAGCCAGTTGGCCCGCGAGAGTTTTCCGAGACCGCGTTGGAGCAGCTGGAAGGTGGCGACGTAGGCCAGGGGGTAAAAGGCGAGGTAGAAGATATCGGCGTAGGACGGGTCGGGAACGTTGGCCCCGCCCAGGGCTTCGCCGGTTAAGACGTAGTCGCCAATGGTCCACGACAGCAGCGCAAAGCCCAAGAACAGCGGGATGGCGTGCCCGGGACGTTTGTTGAGTCCGCGATAGATGCACAGACCCGCGGCCACTAATTCCAACGTCGTCAGAGCCCATCCGTCGAGCCACGTCCACTGTTGATTAGCCGAGCGCACGACGAGCGAAACGAGGTACGCCAACAGCAAGACGCTCAATGCGCCATAGATGTACCAGACCCTGCGTCGCAAGCGCTCGAAGGCCGCGGCCTCTTCGGGCGTCGAGTCGCCGATCTCAGAATGGAGTGAGCCCGTGAGCCCGCTCATGGAATCGGGAACGGGGGAGCGCACTCCGGTGCGCGTGCGGCTACCGCGTCGACGTTCGTAGACGGTCGCCATCTCAGCCTCGGGGCTCGCGGTATCTAGGACTTTTGACATTCTGCATAAGTATTCCGCCACTCCATCAAAAATGGGCCAACCAAAAGCCAAACTGTGGTCATTTTAAGATCGACCTTGAGAAATACCTGGGATTCTCGCGCAGAAATATTCACGCCCGCGCACAAAGGTACGTCCGGAAAATCCTGATTCTGGTGGCTTTTAGCCTCAACGGCCCCGTGGGCGCCAAAATTTTATGCGGACGCGGGGGGAGAGATGGACTGGGCGAAGGAGAAGTGGTTCTCCGGGTCGTAGCGGGATTTGACGCGTTGGAGCCGGGTCCAATTCGAGCCGTAGTACGCGCTGGCCCAGTCGCGCAAGGTCGGATCAATGTAGTTCTGATACGCGCCGGTCTCGGGATTAAAGACGTCGTCTCCCAACCAGGTGAGCCACTCTTGACCCTGGGCGATCACCGACGCCGACGCGCCGCTCGACCACGAATACGTTGCCTGGATGCCGGCCAGCTTGTCGCGGTGCACAAAGGCCGTCGCTTCAGTGGGCACCCGATTGATCACGCCGCCGTAGGAATCGAAGGCGAGCGCGCCGCCCAGGGTGGGCGCGAGAGCGGCGAGGTGTTCTATCGCCTCGACCATGGTGGTACAGCGGCTACTCGAATACGGCTCATTCACGTAACTGGACTTGGCCGAGTACGCCTCGCGCCCCAGTTCGCCCTGAGGGGCCAGGTGACAGGCCGCGACACTGAGGCTCGAACAGCCCGCTTCAATCTCCATGGCTCTCAGGTACGAGTCTGATCCAATAAAGCTGTACGTCGGTGTAGTACCAATATCCGACTGCAGCCTGGAGAGATACGTAGACAGTTCTGCAGGCGTACCGCAGAACACTCCACCGATTTGACCCAAAAAGCCGTATGTTCCCTGCGACTCGAGGATGCAGTTCGACCACAGTTCATCGGGGGCCGTGCTCACCCAGTTCAGCCAGGCTTCGAGCATTGCCGCCGCGCTCGCCCAGGGAAATTGGAGGGTGAAGAGCGTGACCTCGGGCATCGGGTGCACGTCGAAGGTGAATGAGGTGACGATGCCGAAGTTCCCGCCGCCGCCGCCGCGACAGGCCCAAAACAGATCGGATCGCTCGCTCGCGTCGGCGTGTACTAACGACCCGCCCGCGTCGACGAGATCGAGTGAGCGAATATTGTCACAGGTCAGTCCGTAGCGTCGAGCGAACACCCCGACGCCGCCGCCGAGGGCGAGGCCCGCGATGCCGACCGTAGGACAGGATCCCCCCGGTAGGAGTAGGCCCGCCGCCCCGACGTCGTTGTAGACATCGATGAGTTGGGCGCCGGACGCAACGGTGGCGGTCTGAGCGAGGGTGTCGACGCGAACCGCGCTCATCTGACTGACGTCGATGACCAGGCCGTCGCAGCTCGAATAGCCGGCGTAACTGTGCCCGCCCGAGCGCGCGCACAGGTCGAGAGCATGGGTCGTAGCGAACTCGACGCACCGCGCCACATCCTCGGGACTCTGGCAGTAGGCAATGCCCTGGGGATGGAGGTTCGTGAATTTTCCGTTGTACAGCAGGCGCGATGCGGGGTAAAGCGCACTGGAGGGAAGGACCAGGGTGCCCGAGAGCGATCCGCCCAACGCGCTCCACGCCGCCGCGTTGAGCGGCGCGGCCGTCGTTGTCGTGGTGGTGCTTGAACTGGTTGAGGTGCTCGTTGTGGTGGGGCCACTCGGGTGCGAGGAGCAGTCGGCGAGGGCGATGCCCGCGCCTAGGACGCCGGCACTGAGCGCGGAGAACGCACCGGCGCGACGAAGGAACTGGCGCCGCGAAGAAAGTTCGCTGGTCACGTCGCGACGTTAACAAGCAGTTCTGTGAAGATTTGAGGAAGAATTGCCGACCTGCCAACCGGTTGGGAGCAGCGCTCATTAGCCTCGTGTGGCCCGCGAACATCTTTGGTGCGTGCGGCGTGTTGTGAGGTGAGTGGCGAGTGAAAAAGAGGTTCTGTCGGCGCGCGTCGTCCGGCCTACTGGCCGGACTCGTCCTCGCGGGCTCGGCCCTGCTCACGCTTACGCTGGATTCGGGCACGGCGGCGGCCGATACCGCGCCGGTCGCTACCAGCGGGTTTTATCTCGCGTTGGGCGCTTCAGCGTCGGTTGGCTTCCAACCCACGCAAACTGCCCCTCACGGAGAAGTTACCGATGACGGCTACGCCAACGACGTAGTCGCCTACGAAAGCTCACGCGGCGTGACGCTCAGCCTTACCCAACTCGGGTGCCCGGGCGAATCGACCCCGACCATGGTGAGTGGCGAGGATCACTGCTACGACGGTGACGGCAGCCAACTCGCCGACGCCGTCGCCTTTCTCGAGAGCCGCCGCAACGAGGCCGGTCTCGTCACCGTCGACCTGGGCTTTAACGACCTGCACGCCTGCTTGCTGGAGTCGCCGGTGAGCGCGGCGTGCGTGAACACCGAAATGGACACCATCGCTGAACAGTTGCCTTCCATCTTGTCCACCCTCCAGGCGGCCGCCGGTCCACAGGTGACGTTCGTGGGAATGGATCACTACAACCCGTACCTGGCCGACGCGATCCATCCTTCCTGGGGCAAGGCCTACGCGAATCGGAGCAAAGTCCTCCTGGCGGACCTGAACGAGGAGTTGTCGTCGATCTACGCGGGAGCGGGCATCGCGATGGCCCAGGTAAGTCAGTACTTCACGAGCTATGGGCCCAGTCGCGGGCATCTGCGCCTCGGGGACGTGTCGAGCGACGTGATTCGCACCTGTGACCTCACCTGGATGTGCGCGGCGAAGCCCTACGGCCCCAACATGCATCCCAACGATCAGGGCTACGCCATGATCGCCGCGGCCATCGAAAGCCAGCTCCCCGAACCCTGGTAAGGCTCGGGGGGAAAGATATTCCTAGTCACTGACCGGGGACTCTTGCGGGCTCCTCAATAGATGACTAAGTTGATAAGAATTATTATCTATTCTCCCGAGGCGAGGTGAGAGTTGACTGATCTGGGTGTGACGACCGAATCGGGCGTGGAAGTGATTAAACGCGAGAGCCGACGGCTCCGCGGAGACCTCGCGAGCGAACTTGGGAACGGCGCACCAAATGTCGGCGCCGAGAGCGAACAGATCCTCAAGTTCCACGGCATCTACTCCGGGGACAATCGCGACGTTCGCCGCAGCCGGACTCTCGCGGGGGAGGGGCTTGAGTACATCTTCATGATTCGCGTGGTCGTCCCGGGCGGCACGTTGAGCTCGGCACAGTGGCGCGGCCTAGACGAGATCACCGAAAAGGTAGCGGACGGGACAATTCGTCTCACTACTCGACAGGCCGTGCAGTTTCACGGGGTCGTCAAGGGCGATCTGCGCTCGCTCGCTCAAAGTCTCGATCGTCTCTACCTCAGTTCCTTTGGCGCCTGTGGCGACGTGGTGCGCAACGTGGTGGCCTGTCCGATGCTGCACACCGCAGAGGGCCTTAGCGATCTCGCCAGCTGGTCCGCGTCGCTGCGCGAGGCCTTTCGCTCCACGTCCCAAGCGCACTGGGAGATCTTTGTCAATGGCGATCGCTTCGCCTCGCGCGAGGAGGTAGACGAGCGCCCGTTCTACGCCGAGACGTATCTTCCCCGCAAGTTCAAGATCGCGATCTCCCATCCCGAGGAAAACTGTGTGGACGTCTTCGCCCAAGACGTGGGCCTCATTCCCTACAGACATCCTGAGTTCGGTCCGGGCTTCACGGTGCTCGTGGGAGGCGGCCTCGGGCGCGCGTACGCCAACGAGGACACCTTTGCCCGCCTCGCTGATCCCCTGTGCTTCGCAACAGAATCCGAGGTGCGCGCGGTGATCGGGGCGATTCTGGCCGCGTTCCACGACTTGGGTGATCGTGCGGATCGTCGACGGGCACGACTCAAGTACGTCGTTGCCGACTTAGGACTGGACGCGTTTCGACGCGAGGTCGAGTCGCGTCTGGGCCGCGAACTTGCCCCGGCTCCCGCCGCGCCCGAGCGTTTCGGGGTCGACGATCACCTGGGATGGCGCGACTTACCGAGCGGTCGCTACCAGGTCGGGGTCCGCGTCGGTGCGGGACGCGTGAGCGACACTGAGGACGGCGCGCGACTGCGCAGCGCGCTACGCGTCATCGCCGAGACGTTCGACGTGACGTTCTCGATCACCGCGCAACAAGACGTCGTGGTGGGCAACATCGCGGCCAACGACCGCGAGCGAGTGGCTGAGATCTTGCGCGCGCACCGCGTAAAGGGCGTCGACGAACTCGGCCCCGTCGAGCGCAGCGCTCTGGCCTGTCCCGCGCTTCCCACGTGCAGCCAGGCGCTCACCGAGGCCGAACGCAAACTGCCCGAGGTGGTGAGCGCCCTGGAGGGAGCCCTGGCTCGTCGTTCTCTCGCGGGGCGATCGCTGCAGTTGCGCGTCACCGGGTGCCCAAACGGGTGCGCGCGACCCGCGCTCGCCGAAGTCGGCATCGTGGGCCGCACGAAGTCGACCTACGACCTCTACGTCGGCGGAGGGCCGCGCGGCGATCGCCTGGCCACGCTGTACCGCGAGAAGGTGGCGCTAAGCGACGTGGACGAGGCCCTCGCTCCGCTGCTCAATCGCTGGGAGCGTGAAGCGGGCGACGAGGAGAGCTTTGGGGACTTCGTGACCCGGGTGGGATTGGCGTGAGCGTCTACCTCGTCGGGGCCGGTCCGGGCGAGGGGGACTTAGTGACGCTGCGCGCCCTCAAGATTCTTCGTCGCGCCGACGTCGTCGTGCGCGATCGCCTCGTGGATGAGTCCGTGTTCGACTACGTGAATCCTCTGGCGACGATCGTGGACGTGGGCAAGCGACCCGGGGAGTCCTTCTCCCAGGCGGCGATCAACCAACTGCTGATCGACTACGGCGCGCGCTTTGAAACCGTCGTGCGCTTAAAGGGCGGCGATCCCTTCGTGTTCGGGCGCGGAGGCGAAGAGATGCTCGCGCTTCGAGCGGCCGGAGTGGGTTGTGAGGTCGTGCCCGGCCTCACCTCGGCCCTGGCCGGGCCGCTGGCGGCGGGGATACCGGTTACGCATCGCGGACTGAGCCGCGGGGTGATGATCGTCAGTGCGCGCGGGGCCGAGGGCGAACTCACCGACTTTGAAGTACTAGCGCGGCCTGAATACACCCTGGTGATCCTCATGGGCGTGGAACACCGCGCACTCATCGAAGAGCAGTTGGTTCGCGGCGGTCTCGCGCAGAGCACGCCGGTGGCGGTGATCGAGCGGGCCTGGACCCAGCGCCAGCGCACGACACGTGCGACGCTGGGCGAATTGGGCGCTCTGGACGTCGCCGCGCCCGCGGTCATGGTGATCGGAGCGGTGGCCGCCCTCGACGTGCGCACTCGCCGCTTCGCGAACGTGGGAGCCGCCTAGCGTGCTGCCCCTCGCGTTCAATCTTCGCGGCGCGAAGGTTCTGGTGATCGGGGCGGGCGTCGTGGGGGCGCGCAAGGCGGCCCAACTCTGCGAGGCGGGCGCCCGAGTTCACGTCACGAGCACCGAGGTGCGCGCGTCGTTGCCCGACGGGCTTGCGCGGCTCGAGGTGCGCGCGTATCAGCGCGGCGACCTCGCGTCCTTCGCCCTGGTGGTCTCGGCCACCGGCCGCGACGAGGTGAACGACGAGATTGTGGACGAAGCTCGTGAGAGGAACATCTGGCTCAACGTGGTCGACGATCCCGAGCGCTCGAGCTTCTATTTCATGGCCCTGCATCGCGAGGGCGACGTCAGCGTCGCGGTCACCACCAGTGGTGCGTCGCCGGCCCTGGCGCGCGAATTGCGAACGCGCATAGCCGCCACCCTGCCCGCGAACCTCGCCCACGTGGCCGACGCGTTGCGTCACGAACGTGCCCTATTGCACCAGCGCGGCGTGAGCACCGAAGGCGTGGACTGGCGAGCGCGCCTCGTCGAGGCCCTGGGCGAACAGAGCGATACCTAGCGAAGACTTCTCGTCGCGGGAACGGCGGCCACGATTCTCACTGCGCGACGATTCCTGTGAGGAGCCTTAGAGTCCGTGAATCTTTGGCGCTGTTGTGAAACTTTTGGGCGTTCCTCGGGCGTTGCGTCCTCTTCACCCGATATTGGTATACGGAGAATTGTTTAAAATATTTACTATGGCCAAACAAAACCGGTCCGCGCCGGTCATGCAATCAGTCCTGGACGCGGTAGCAGAACGCCTGATGGCGGGGGACGAGTTGCTGATTCGTATTCCCGAGATCTGCGAAGCGACCGGGGTCAACTACGGCTCGGTGTACCACCACTTCGGATCGCGCGAGGGCGTCATTGACGCCGCCTACAACATGATCTTCACTCGCCTCGTTGAAGAGGACCTGGCGATCTTTCACCGGATCGACGACACCATCGAGTCCTTTGAGGAGTACGTAGAGATCATGGGCCCGGTCATCACGTCGATGAGTTCAGGACCCGAGCGCCGAGCTCGCCGGGCGATGCGCACGCGCGTCGTGGCCGCCGCCTCCACCCGGCCCAGCCTCAAGATACTGATCGGCGCCTCCCAGGAGCGCCTCACCGCCGAACTCGAAGTGTTGACCGAGTCGGCGCAGAACAAGCGGTTCTTACGCGACGACATACCCGCTCGCTCGCTCTCGGTGCTCTTTCAGATCTTGATCTTCGGCCGCGCGCTTGACGACATCTCGGCCGAGCCGATCGATGAAGCGCAGTGGCAGGGAATGATGGGCCACCTCTTTTTGGGCCTGCTCGCTAAGTAACACTCGCCCCGGTCGGCGTGTGGTGAACTTTGACTATGAAGTGGACGCGCATCGGCGCCGCAGCGGTGATACTCGTGGCCCTCGCCCTCAGCGCAACTCAGTCGCACTCGCGCGCTCAGACATTTCCGGCGGCGATTCCCTGTAACGCGGGCGCGATCTCGGCGGCTTACACCCAGGTCGACAGCGTCCAGAGCTTCGGGTGCGAGGGGGGATACGCGTACCTGTGGGCGACGGTCGGCCACGGCGAGGGCGAGATCGGGGTGACCGAGGTGGTCTCGTTCGACGAGTCGACGATGAGTTGGAAGAACGCATCGCGTCTGCGCTACTGCTTCAAGCATCGACTCCCGACCTACGTGGAGTACTGGGGCTGTAACTCGAACTGACGCGGGTCGTTGCGCGCGGGCGATCACCTACGCTCGATTCGTGCGCGCCCGCGGGATTGTCTCATTAGCCCGAGCCTCCGCCCAGGACCTCTTTGATCAGCGCACCGCTTTTGGACGCCTCGCCCTGGTGCACGTGATCATGATGGCGGGCGACACGCTGGTCACCGTGTCCTTGGCCGGCTCGCTGTTCTTTTCGGTCTCTCCCACCGAGGCCAAGGGCAAGGTCCTGTTGTATCTGCTGCTCACCATCGCCCCCTTCGCGGTCGTCTCGCCGCTGCTCGGGCCGCTCATTGATCGCTCGGCGAACGGACGGCGGATCCTGGTGGCCCTGTCGGCGGGCGTGCGCGCGGCGCTGTGCATCCTGATGGCCCAGCACCTCAACTCGCTCTGGCTGTTCCCGCTCGCGTTTTTGCTGCTGGTCTCCTCCAAGCTCTACGTCGTCACGCGCGGCGCGCTGGTGCCCGAGATGGCCCGCACCGATCAGTTCCGTGAACACGCCGAGCACGTCGGCGACGCCGGCTGGCCCACCCACGACGAGGAGAGCGAGGAGGGTTTCGCCGGCTTCAACGCCCAACTCACCCTGCTCGGCACGGCGGCGGGACTGATCGCGGGCACCTTCGGCGCCGGGATCCTCAAGGGCATCAACGCCACGAGCGTGCTGGTGGTGGCCTCGGTCGTCTACGTGTGCGCCACGGTCGCGAGCGCGCGGCTCCAAAAACCGACGTCGCTCGTGCGAGAACGGGCCGAGGTTCTGAGCCAGGCCGAGCGGGACCGCCACGCCCTTAACCCCTTGGGCGACGGCGAGGTCGCCTGGGGACTGGGGGCGGCCGCGCTGATGCGCTTCGCCGCCGGGTTCGCCATTTTCCTCCTGGCCTTTGGGCTGCGGCGCGAATCGGCCGGGCTCGGGTGGTACGCCTTCGCGCTCTCGTTGAGTGGCGTGGGCTCGCTCGGCGGTCTCGCCTTCGTGACCCGGGTGCGCAAGCGCCTCAAGGAGTCCACGCTGCTCACCCTCGCGCTGCTGGGCACGGGCGTGGGCTCGGCCGTTGCGTCCCTGCACCCGGTGCTCTTCGTCCAGGTGGTGCTCGCGGGTTGGCTCGGGGCGTGCGGGGCGATCGCCCAGCCGAGCTTTGACGCCATTACCCAAAGGAACGTTCCCCCCGGCGCCCAGGGTCGAACCTTCGCGCGCTTCGCGGTGCGCCAGCAATTGCTCTGGGTCGTGGGGGCGCTCATTCCCGTAGCCATCACGTTGAGCTTCTCGGTGGGGGACCAACTCCTCGCGGTCCTTATGATCGTGGGCAGTATCGCGTATCCGATCGGTCGTCGGTTGGCGCGCGAGGAGGAGTCGGCCTAGGCCCGCATGCAACGACCCGAATTCGCCCCCACCGACGTTGAGTCGCTGCCGCACGTGGTGGTCGTGGGGGGCGGCTTTGCCGGCGTGTCGGCCGTCAAGGCCCTGGCCCATCGCGCGGTGCGCGTCACGTTGATCGACCGCCACAATTACCACGCGTTCCTGCCCTTGTTGTACCAGGTGGCCACGGCCGGGCTCGAGCCCGCCGACGTGGCCTATCCCATTCGCACCATTTTTGGACACGCGAAGAACGTGCGGGTGCGACACGCGCGCGTGAACGCCGTGGACCGAGCGAGCAATACCCTCACCCTCGACAGCGGAGATCTGATTCGCTACGACTACTTAATCGTGGCCACCGGCGCGGTGGCCGCGTACTTCAACATCCCCGGCGCCCAGGACTATTCGATGCCGCTCTACACGCTGGCTAACGCCCGCCGACTGCGAAACCGGCTGCTGCGCTCACTCGAAGACGCCGAGGTGGCCGCCGAAACCGCGCCCCAGGACCTCGACTTCGTGGTGGTGGGCGGCGGACCGACCGGGGTCGAGACGGCCGGGGCGCTCAGCGAACTCATCGAGATCGCCATCGAGCGCGACGGGCTGCGCATCGACCCCGCCCGGGCGATGATCCGCCTGGTCGACGTGGCCCCGCGACTCCTCGGCGCCTTTCCCGAAAGAGCGAGCGACTACGCGCTCGCGCACCTGGCTTCGATGGGCGTGAGCGTAGAGCTGGGGCGCTCGGTCGTGGAGGTTGAGCCCCACGCGATTCGTTTCGCCGACGGCGAGCGCCTCGAGGCGGCGGCGGTGATCTGGGCCGGGGGGATTACCGGGGCGGGCACCCTCGCGGACTCTCTGAATGAAGAGAGCGGTCCCAACGGGCGAGCCCTCGTTCGCTCCGACCTGCGCCTCGTGGGCAGCGAGGACGTGTTCTGCGTGGGAGACGCGGCGGCCATTCCTCGCCTCGGTGACGCCGCGGGCTTCTACCCCCAACTCGCCCCGGTGGCGATTCAGTCGGGACGCCACGCCGCCCAGCAGATCCTGCGCCTCGAGCAGGGGGCGTTGAGCGAGCAGTTTCACTATCTCGACAAGGGAATCATGGCCACCATCGGGCGCCGCGCGGCGGTCGCCAAGGTCCCGCGCGTGCCCGTGATCACCGGCACGCTCGGGTGGCTGGCCTGGTTGGGGCTGCACCTGTTCTACCTGGTGGGCTTTCGCAACCGACTGCGGGTCTTTATCAACTGGACGTGGCGCTACTTCGACTGGCCCTCGGGCCCCCGTCTCATCGTGGCCGACGCTGAAACCGGCGGTAGTTAGCCCAGTCGAGCTTGGAGGTCGTCTACGAGGGCGGCGAGCTTCTCGGGTAGGCGCTCGTTGAACTGGGCGTAGTGCTCGCGGATCATCGGCACTTCGTCGCGCCACTCGGCCACGTCCACCTTGAGTAGCTGCTCCATGTCCGAGGGGCTGACGTTCAGACCCTCGACGTCGATCGCGCGGGGCGTGGGCACGAATCCAATCGGGGTCTCGACCGCTTCGCCGCGGCCGGCGGTGCGCTCAAAGATCCACTCGAGCACGCGAGAGTTTTCGCCGTACCCGGGCCAGAGCCACTTGCCCTCTTCGGACTTGCGGAACCAGTTGACGTAGAAGATCTTGGGCAACTTGGACTCGTCGAAGCGCTCAGAGAAGGTGAGCCAGTGCGCGAAGTAGTCGGCCATGTTGTAGCCGCAGAAGGGCAGCATGGCAAAGGGGTCCCGGCGCAGGTTCCCGACCGCGCCGGTGGCCGCGGCGGTCGTCTCTGAGGCCATGATCGATCCCAGAAAGACCCCGTGGTCCCAGTTGAGCGACTGAAAGACCAACGGGATGACGCTCGCGCGCCGTCCGCCAAAGAGGATCGCGTCAATGGGCACGCCCGCGGGGTCTTGCCACTCGGCCGCGATGGCCGGGTCCTGATCGGCCGGGGTGGTAAAGCGCGAGTTGGGGTGCGCGGCCGGGCGTCCCGCGTCCGCGGACCAGGCCGCCCCCTGCCAGTCGGTCAGGCCCGAGGGAGCTTCGCCCATGCCCTCCCACCAGACGTCGCCGTCCGCGGTGAGGGCGGTATTGGTGAAGATCGTGTTGGCTTCGACCGTATACATGGCGTTGGGGTTCGTCTCCATGTTGGTGCCCGGAGCCACGCCGAAGAAGCCCGCTTCGGGGTTGATCGCGTAGAGGCGCCCGTCGGGGCCGGGCTTCATCCAGCAGATGTCGTCTCCCACCGTCTCGACCTTCCAGCCGGGAAGCGTGGGCACGAGCATGGCGAGGTTCGTCTTGCCGCACGCGCTCGGAAAGGCGCCGGTGACGTAGCGCGACTCGCCCTGGGGGCTGGTCAGCTTGAGCACCAGCATGTGCTCGGCCAGCCAGCCGTCGTCGCGCGCCAGCACCGAGGCGATGCGCAGCGCGAAGCACTTCTTGCCCAACAGCGCGTTGCCGCCGTATCCCGAGCCGTACGAGATGATCTCGTGGGTCTCGGGGAAGTGGACGATGTACTTGTTCTCGGCGTTGCAGGGCCAGGCAACGTCGGCCTCGCCCTCTTCGAGGGGCGCGCCCAACGAGTGCAGGCAGGGCACGAAGGCGCCGTGGTCGCCCAGAACCTCCAGGGCGCCCTTGCCCATACGGGTCATAATGCGCATCGACACCGCCACGTAGGGCGAGTCGGTGATCTCCACGCCGATGTGAGAGATGTTGGATCCGAGCGGACCCATCGAAAAGGGCACCACGTACATGGTGCGGCCCCTCATGGAACCGGTGAAGAGGGTGTTGAGTGTCTCGCGCATCTCGGCGGGGTCGCGCCAGTTGTTGGTGGGACCGGCGTCGATCTCGTTGGTCGAGCAGATAAAGGTGCGATCCTCCACGCGGGCGACGTCGCCGGGGTCGGAGTGGGCGTAGTAGCTGTTGGGGCGCTTGGCTTCGGAGAGCTTGGTAAAGGTGCCGGCGTCTACGAGCAGCTGACAGAGTTCGTCGTACTCCTCGGCCGATCCGTCACACCAGTAGATACGATCAGGGGTCGTGAGTCGCGCGACTTCTTCAACCCACTCAATGAGGGCCTTGTGCTTGGTTGGGTACGTCATGACGTCCTTGTTTACGTTCTTCTCGTTGCGGGGTTACAACGGGATTCAACAACCGCAGTCATGAACGCGCCGACTGACCCAACCAAAGAACGGAGCCAGCATGAAGATGACGTCCTTAAGCGTATAGCGAAAATCGTCTCGCCGGGCGCCCGAACTCCCGGCGAGGTGTACGTCGGCGACGACGCCGCGGTGCTCACAGGCTTCGTGGGTCAGGCGATTGTCTCGACCGACGTGGCAGTGCTGGGCATTCACCTGGACCCCGAACTTTTTTCACTGGGCGACCTCGGCTACAAGGCAGTCACCAGTGCGCTCTCGGACTTAGCGGCGATGGGGGCGCGCGCGCGAGGAGTCGTCCTGGCGGTGACTGCGCCCACCGGAACGGATCTGGTGGCCCTGCACGAGGGGGCCGCCGAAGCGGCCGCGTCGGTGGGCACCGTCATCGTGGGTGGCGACCTCTCGGAAGGTCGCGACGTGGCGGTCGCGGTGACGGTGCTGGGAGAGTGCGCGGGCGGCGGGGCGATCCTGCGCAGCGGGGCCCGGGTCGGCGACGAGCTTCTGGTGAGCGGGCCCCTGGGCCGAGCGGCCGCCGGTCTACGCCGGGCGCGCGAGGGTGCGCCCCTCGATGACGAACTGGTGCTCGCGCACCGCCGGCCGTGGCCCCGGCTGAGAGAGGGTATGGCCGCGCGCGGCGCGCGCGTGCACGCGATGATGGACCTCAGCGACGGGCTCGCTCTGGACCTGCACCGCATGGCCGACGCCTCTCGCGTGGGCTTTGAACTCACGAGCGTGCCGGTGGCGCTCGGCGCCACGCTCGAAGAGGCGATCAGCGGGGGAGAGGACTACGAACTGCTCATCGCGAGCGCCGACGTGGCGCATCTGGCCTCGGTCTTTGGCGCGAGGGGCCTGAGCGAGCCTCTGGTGATCGGGCGCGTGGTGGCCGACGTCGAGAACAGGACCTTAGAGGGCAGTGAGTTAGTGCGCCGGGGCTACGAGCACCGGCTGTGATCTAGACGAGGGTCGAGCGCGAGGGCTTGACGATCTTGCCCGATCGCAGGCACCCGGTGCAGACGTTCACTCGCTTGGGCGTGCCGTTGATCAAGGCGCGCACGCGCTGAATGTTCGGATTCCAACGACGCTTGGTGCGTCGGTGCGAGTGCGAGACGTTCATGCCAAACGACGGCTTCTTGCCGCAGATTTCGCAGACTGACGCCATGGTGAACTGTCTCCTTGCAGTGGCCGGTCGGCCGGGCGAATAAATCGAATGTCCATTGTAGCATTCCAGTCGATGAGCGCTCCCGCAACGATGTCCGCGAAGGCTCTGCGCGCGACCATCGCCACGTACGCCGGCCTCCTGCGCGAGCACCGCGAGGTCATTAACCGCCTCAATGTCTATCCCGTCCCCGACGGCGACACCGGCACCAACATGGCTCTGACCCTCGAGTCGGTCGAGACCGCCCTGGCCGGGCTGGACGACAACGCCCCCCTGGGTGAGGTCGCCCAGGCGATCGCCAAGGGTTCGCTCATGGGTGCGCGCGGTAACTCCGGCGTCATCCTTTCCCAGCTGTTGCGGGGCCTGGTGGCCGACTTTCCCGCCCGTGGCGAGGTGGAGGCGCCCGCCCTCGCCGCCGCCCTCGCCCGCGCGGACGAGCTCGCGCGCCAGGCCGTGATGCGTCCGGTGGAGGGGACGATTCTCTCGGTGGCGCGCGCCGCGGCCCAGGGTGCGCACGCCCATCAGGGCTCTCTGGTGGAACTGACCCGGGGCGCGCGCGACGAGGCCCAAGCGGCCCTCGCCCACACCCCCGAGCAGTTGGCCGTGCTCAAAGAGGCGGGGGTCGTCGACAGCGGCGGCGCGGGCCTCGTGTTGTTCTTCGAGGCTCTCTGTCACGAGTTGGCCGGCGACGAACTGCCCGTCGCGCCCAACCCCCAGAGCGTGAACGTGCGCGTGCACGAGAGGGCCGGCGAGACGAGCGGGGACCTGCGTTATGAGGTGATGTATCTGCTTGACGCGAAGGACGCCAAGATGCACGCCTTTCGAGAGGTCTGGGCCGGTCTGGGCGACTCCATCGTCATCGTCGGCGGAGACGGCCTCTACAACTGCCACATCCACACCGACGACGTGGGGGCGGTGATCGAAGCCTCCCTCGATGCGGGGCGTCCGCGCGAGATCCGCGTGACCGATCTGGCCGAGCAGGTGACCGAGGAGCGCTGGGTGCGCGAGGCGAGCGTGGCCCAAGAAGAAGAGCTGGAGGGCGAGGCGCCGAGTACGGCGGTGGTGGCGGTCGTGGTGGGAGACGGCGTGGGGCGCATCTTTCGCTCGCTCGGTGCGCGCCGCCTGGTGTTCGGCGGCCAGAGCATGAACCCCTCCACGAGTGAGTTGGCCCAGGCGGTGCACGCCACGGGATCGAGCCGGGTCATCGTCTTGCCCAACAACAAAAACATCACGCCGGTCGCGCGCCAGGTCAACGACCTGGTCGACGAGGACGTCGCGGTCGTGGCCACGAGCTCGATCGTGGAGGGCTTCGCCGCGCTGCTCGCCTACGACCCCGACGCGTCCCTCGAGTCCAACGCCGAGGCGATGGGCGAGTCGGCCCTTGCGGTGGTAGCCGGAGAAGTGACCCAGGCGGTGCGCGACACCCAGACGCCCGCGGGTTCGGTGCGCGAGGGGGACTGGATCGGCCTGAGCGCGTCGGGTGTGGCGTCCATCGCCGACTCGATCGCGGGAGCAGCAAACGCGCTGTTGGCTTCTCTCATTTCCCCCGAGCACGAACTGCTCACGATCATCGAGGGCGAAGGCGCCACGCCGGCCAACACCCGGCGCATCACCGAGTTTCTCGCCCAAGAGCATCCGCACGTGGCCCCCGAAGTTCACCACGGCGGACAGCCGCTCTACCCCTACTACTTCGGGCTCGAGTGAGCGAGACGCCACGGCGGCGGCTTCGCCAGCTCGGCGACGTGCCGGTCACCCAACTGCGCCACATCGGAGAAAAGAGAGCGGCGGCGTTGGAGTCAATGGGCATCGGCACGGTCTTTGACCTCCTGACCGTCTATCCCCGGCGCTACATCGATCGCACCCGACAGGTCGACCTGAGTGACCTGTCGGTGGGCGAGGAGGCGGCGGTCTTTGGCGAAGTCACCCGGGCCTCGTCTCGGCGCACGCGCCAAGGTAAGGCCATGGTCGAAGCGACCGTGAGTGACGAGCACGAGTCGATCAAGGTCGTCTTCTTTAACCAGGCGTGGCGCGAGCGCCAGTTGAGCGTGGGCGTCCAGGCCCTCTTTTTTGGCAAGGTCGGCGACTACCGCGGCCAACGCCAGATGACCAATCCCGTCGTCGACGTCATCGTGGGAGCAACCGGCGAAGAGCGCGACCCCTCGCGCGTGGGGCGCGTGGCGGCGATCTATCCCGCCTCGGGCAAGGCCGGCATCACCAGTTGGGAGATGGGCGGATTCATCGAGGAGTCGCTGCGTCGCGCGGGCGAACTCGTTGATCCCTTGAGCGACGCGCAGCGTTCCACGCTCGACCTCGTGGATCGCACGAGCGCGTTCAGCGGCATTCACCTGCCCACCAACTTTGGCGATCAGGGTCCTGCGCGTCGACGTCTCGCCTTTGACGAACTCCTTCGACTCCAAGTCATTCTCGCGCTGCGGCGCCGACGCCTCGAAGAGACGGCCACGGGCATTCGCCACGCACTGCGCGATGACGATCTCGACGCGGCGCCCGGAGCGCTCGTGGGCGACGGAGACTCGTTGGTGCGTCGATTCCTCGCTCAGCACCGATTCGCGCTCACCTCCGCCCAACGACGAGTGCTGGGCGAGATCTTCTCGGACCTCTCGGGCCCCCTGCCGATGCACCGTCTTCTACAGGGCGACGTCGGCTCGGGCAAGACCCTGGTCGCGGTGACCGCGATGCTGGGCGTGCTCGACGGAGGGCGACAGAGTGTGCTGATGGCCCCCACCGAAGTGCTGGCCGAGCAGCACCTGGCGTCTCTGCGCCGCGACCTCGCCGGCCTGCGCGTGAGTGACGACACGGTCCTGGCCGGCGAGCGCGACGTCACGGTGCAGCTGCTCACGGGTCGCGTGCGCGCTAAGGACCGACACGGCGTCATCCAGGGACTGGCGAGCGGTGCGGTCGACATCGTCGTGGGCACGCACGCGCTGTTGAGCGACGACGTTCGTTTCCGCTCTCTGGGCCTGTTGATCATCGACGAGCAACATCGCTTCGGGGTCGAGCAGCGCTCGCGGCTGTCGGAGCAGGGGCGCGAGCGCTCGGACGAAGGGGCGGACCCGGACCTGTTGGTGATGACCGCCACCCCGATTCCACGCACCGCGGCCATGGTGCTCTTTGGCGACTTGGACGTCTCGGTGGTGGACGAAGCGCCCGCGGGGCGCCGAGCGATCGAGACGACCTGGGCCAGAGCCGACGACGACGTCGCCGCCTGCTGGCAGCGCGTGCGCGACGAGGTGCGAGCCGGTCGGCGCGCGTACGTCATCTGTCCCCTGGTAGAAGGCTCCGATCGCGTCGAGGCTACGAGCGCCGTCGAAGAACGCACGCGACTGGCGACGCACGAACTGCGCGGGCTCGCCCTGGGGCTGTTGCACGGTCAGATGAAGAGCGACGAGAAAGAACTCGTCATGGACCAGTTCCGCAGCGGCGAGGTCGACGTGCTGGTGGCCACGGTCGTCATTGAAGTGGGCGTGGACGTGCCCGAGGCGAGCGTGATCGTGATCGAAGACGCCTGGCGTTTCGGGCTCGCCCAGCTGCATCAGTTGCGCGGGCGCGTGGGTCGCGGAGCCGACCAGAGCTACTGCTACCTGCTGGGCGAACCTCCGTCGGACGACGGTGCGGTGCGACTGAACGCGCTCGTGGCGACTAACGACGGCTTCGCCCTGGCCGAGGTGGACTTGGATCTACGCGGCGAGGGCACCCTGCTCGGCGCGCGCCAGCAGGGTCGCAGTGATCTAAAACTCGCCAAACTGCGCCACGACGTCGACCTGCTCGAGGGCGCCCGGGTGCTGGCCGGTGAGATCGTCGCCGATGGCGGCGCGACGCTCGAAGAGATGCAAGATGAACTGCGTCTCTTCGTCGACGACGAAGACGCGGCGTATCTCTTTAAGTCCTAGCGCCAGCCCCTACGCTTTAGTTCGTGCGAGTGATTGGTGGTACCGCCCGCGGACGTCAGCTCAAGGCCAAACTGCCCCCCCGGGTGCGCCCGACGACCGACTACGCGCGCGAGGCGATCTTTTCGATGCTCGAGAGCCGCGGGGGACTGCGCGACCTGGTCGTGGCCGATCTCTACAGCGGCTCGGGCGCGATGGGCATCGAGGCGCTCAGCCGCGGCGCGGCCAAGGTCTACTTCATCGACACCGATCCGGTCTGCTTGGCGGCGGCGCGCGCGAACCTAGAGCCCCTGGGCCTGGAGGGCGAGGCGGTCTTCGTGCGCGCCAACTTGCCGATCTGGCAGCCACCGCGCGACCTCGATCTGGTCTTAGCCGACCCGCCCTACGGTCCCTTTGACGTGGCCGGGGTGTTGAGCGACGTGGCGGCCACTCGCGTGGTGATCGAGAACGATCGTCACATGGACCCACCGGCGGGCTGGTCCGTGACGAAAACCAAGCGATACGGCACTACGCTCGTAACGATGTTGGAGCCCACCAAGGACGCCCCGTGACGGTCGGGCTCATTCCGGGGTCCTTTGACCCGTTCCACAACGGACACTTAGAGATCGTGGAGCGCGCGTCGCAGATCTTTGACGAGGTCGTGGTCGCCGCCATTCGCAATCCCCAAAAGTCCGAGGCCCTCTTCGACCTCGAGGAGCGCCGTGAGATGATCGCGGACTCCTTGGTGCACGTGGCGGCCGTGCGAATCGTCTCAATCTCCACGCTGCTCGTGAACGTGGCGCGCGACGTCAACGCGACCGCCATCGTGCGCGGTCTGCGCGCCGTGTCGGACTTTGAGAGCGAGATGCAGATGGCCCAGATGAACCGCTCGCTCTCGGGCGTGGAGACGTTGTTTCTGCCCACCAGTTCCCACCACTCCTTTATCGCCTCGCGCCTGCTGCGCGAGGTCGCGCGCTACGGCGGCGACGTGACGAGCTTTGTGCCCGCGCCGGTCGCCAAGCGCCTCGCCGAGAAGTTCCCTCGGGTGAGCCCGTGACCTCCTTTGACGGCTACGACGCCGACGAGGTCGAGGAGCCGGCGCGCCACGTGCGCCGCGACCTCGAAGGCGACCTGCGCGACCTGATTGACATCGTCTCGGGGGCTAAGCAGATGCCCCTATCGAACTCGTCCCTGGTGCCGCGCGACGAGGTGCTCGGGCTCTTAGAGCAGGCCCTGCACAGCCTGCCCGACGAGATCCGCGAGGCGCGCTGGGCGCTGCGTGATCGCGAAGAGCTCATGGCGGCCGAGGTGAAGAAGGCCGAGCAGCTCATGGACCAGGTGCGCGCCGAGGCCGCGCGCATGGTCGACAAGACCGAGATCGTGCGCCAGTCGCGCCTCAAGGCCGAGCAGATCGTCTCTGACGCCCACGCCCAAGCCCGCCAGATGATCAACGAGGCCGAGGACTTCATCGACGGCAAGCTCGGGGGCTTCGAGATCGTGCTCGATCGGCTGCTCAAGACCGCCCACTCGGGCCGCGAGCGCCTGTCCGCCCAGGGCCTGCCCTCTTCGATGTTGAGCCCCGAGCCCCGGGCCGATGAGTTTCTCGCCCCCGCACCCGCGCCGGCGCCCAAAGACGAGAGCGACGGGTCCTTCTTCGACCAGGACTCGTTCTAGGCCCGTGGCCTCGCCGTACCTCGTGCCGGTGGCGGCCCTGCTGCGCGACGTCCCCTCATCGATCAAGGTCGACTTTGAGGCGCCCTTTGACGAAAGGGGTGAGTTCGAGGCCCGCGGAGCCAGCGAGACCGATGTCTTTGGGGAGGCCAGCGTGCACGTGGCCCTGCGCATCGAGAGCTTCAGCGGCGGAATCCGCGCCAAGGGGCGCGTGGGGGCCCCCTGGCACGGAATCTGTCGGCGCTGCTCGGCTCCGGTACTGGGCGTGAGTGAGGTCGCGGTGAGCGAGCGCTTCGTCGAGCACCCCGAGGCGAGTGACGAGATGAGCTACGCCATCGAGAACAACTTCATCGACTTAGCACCCCTGGTGCACGACGCCATTCTCCTCGAGTTGCCCCTCGCGCCCCTGTGCCGCCCCGACTGTCGGGGTCTGTGCCCCCAGTGCGGGATCGACCGCAACGAGTCGACCTGTTCGTGCCAGGCGCCCAAAGACCCTCGATGGGATAGACTGGACGGGCTCCAATTTGCGGACCCTGAGTCCGAGGGCTCCTAGTAGAGACGGGCGTTTCCGTTTCTGGCGTGAAAGAGAAGATCGATGGCCGTACCCAAGCGCAAGACCAGCAAAGCCAAGACGCGCAGCCGTCGCGCCTCCAACTGGCGCCTCGAGCGCCCGGCCCGCAGCGTCTGCCCCCAGTGCGCCACGTCCAAGCTGCCTCACGTGGTGTGCCCCAACTGTGGTTGGTACAAGGGTCGCGTCGCCGTCGAGGTCAACTGATTTGAGCCTGCCCATCGCTCTCGACGCGATGGGTGGCGACTTCGCACCCGGCGAGATCATCGCCGGGGCGCGCCGGGCCAGTGACGAGCTGGGCCTGGCCGTCACCCTCGTGGGCGTGCCCGAACTCATGGGCGATCCCCAGGGCTTAGAGGTCGTGGCTTGCAGCGAGGTCATCGCCATGGACGACGATCCGGGCACCAGCGTGCGCAAGAAGAAGGACTCCTCACTGGTGCGCTGTGCGGAACTGGTGCGCGATGGTCACGCCTCGGCCATGGTCTCGGCCGGCAACACCGGGGCCACCATGGCCTCGGCGCTGTTGCGCATGGGTCGCCTACCCGGCGTGCACCGCCCCTGCATCGTGATCCCGATACCCAACCCCGACCGGTCCCCGGTGGTGATGGTGGATGCGGGAGCGAACGCGGAGTGCACGCCCGAGATGCTGGTGCAGTTCGCCCAAATGGCCTCGACCTACGTCACCTCGCGCTACGGCGTCGTCGCTCCGCGCGTCGGCCTGCTCTCGATCGGCGAGGAGTCGACTAAGGGGACGCCGCTGGTCAAAGCGGCTCACGAGCTCTTAGGCGACACCGCGGGAATCAACTTCGCGGGCAACGTCGAGGGGCGCGACTTCATCCCCTCGCCGGTGGACGTCATCGTCACCGACGGCTTTACCGGCAACGTGGCCCTCAAGACGCTCGAGGGCGCGCTGAAGTACGTGTTTTCGCTCGTGATGGAGGCGATCGGCACCGACGAAGAGACCAAGAGGGCCGGTGAAGTTCTCTTCCCCCACCTCTGGCCCGTCGCGAGCCAACTCACCCCCGACGCCCAGGGCGGCGCGTTGCTCTTAGGCGTCAAGGGAATATGTGTGATCTCTCACGGCAGTTCTAACGCCACGGCAATTATGAACGCGCTGCGCGTGGCGGCCGAGTGCGACGCCAACGGCGTGGTGGCTAAAATCGGGGCCACCATACGACCTGATCAAGCCGCCTAACTGGTCCCGTGGCCGTGCGTACTCACTAGTCTTGGGGCACATTTACAAGGAGGCGTCATGAGCGCTGACACCGCACCGCTGGACCGCTCCGCAATTGAGGAACTGGTCCGCGACCAGCTAGCGGAGATCCTCGAAAAGAGCCCCAGCGACATTCCCGACAACGCCTCGTTCGTCGACTTGGGTGCCGACTCCCTGGCCCTGATTGAACTGGTGGAGGCGCTCGAAGAGAACTTGGCCACCTACGCCAAGGGATTTCACATCGACGACGAAGACCTCGAAGGGCTGAGCACGGTCAGCGACGCGGTGAACTACGTCGCGCTCAAACTGCAGGTCGTCTAAGGGGCGAGTCCCTATGGTCACGACCCTTGACGCACTCGCCGCGCGCCTGGGGCTGGAGCCCGCGAGTCCGCTGCTCATGACGGCACTCACGCACTCGAGCTACGCGGGCGAACACGGCGTGGAGTCCAACGAGCGACTCGAGTTTTTGGGCGACGCCGTGGTGGATCTCGCCGTGGCCGATCTCATCGTGACCCGCCACCCCGAACTCGATGAGGGCACGGGCTCTCTGGTGCGTAGCCGGGTGGTGAACGAGGCGGCCCTGGCCCGAGCGGCCCGGGAACTCGATCTGGGCGAGCATCTGCGGGTGGGGCGCGGGGTGAAGAAGGAAAAGGGCGCCGAGCGTCCGTCGTTGCTCGCCGACGCCTTTGAGGCCGTGGTCGCCGCCCTCTACGTCGAGCGCGGATACGACGAGGCCAAGGCGTTCGTGCAGCGCGCCCTCGAACGCGACGTCGCCCAGGCGGCCCTGGCGCCCAGTGACGTGGATCCCAAGACCCTGCTGCGCCAATGGGCCGAGTCCCGCGGGTGGGGTTCGCCCACCTATGAGGTGTCGGGCGAGGGGCCCGCGCACGCCACGACCTACGTGGCCAGCGTGCGCGCCGGCGAGCTGGTCGCTCGCGGGGTGGGCCGCTCGAAGAAGAGTGCCGAGGCCGCGGCCGCGCGCGCCGCCTGGCGGGAGGCCGAGGGTGCCTGAGCTCGCCGAAGTTGAAACGGTGCGCCTCTCGCTCTCGCGCGACCTGGTGGGCAAGAAGGTGAAGTCGGTCTCGGTCACGAACGGGCGCGTCGTGCGCCGCCACAAATCGGCCAAGGACTTTCGCGCTCTTATCGAGGGCCACAGCGTCAAGAACGTCACGCGACTCGGCAAGAACTTGGTGATCGGCCTGGACAACGGGTCGCACCTCGTCATTCACTTGGGCATGAGCGGCCAGGTATTACGAGCTAAGGGCCCCAAGGAACCCAAACCGCGCCACACCCACGTCGTCTTTACCTTCACCCAGGGGGGCGAACTGCGCTACGTCGATCCGCGCACGTTCGGCGAGCTCTACGTCTCGACGCCGCCGGGCGAGGACGACCCGCCCGTCGAGGTTTCGAAGTACGCGCGGCTCTCCATCGGGGGAGAAGGTTTGGCGCTGCGCCGCGTCGTTCCCGAACTCGCCCACCTCGGCGTCGATCCCTTCGAAGACCAGATCGGCTGGGATCGCTTCGCCGCCATCCTGCGCTCGCGCGCCACCCCCCTTAAGGCCGTGCTCACCGATCAGGACATCATGGCGGGTATCGGCAATATATACGCCGACGAGATCCTGTTTTCGGCCGGACTGCGATTCGACCGACCCGCCGACACCCTGTCGACGATCGAGATCCGCCGGCTGCATCGCGCGATCAGCGAGGTCCTCACCGATGCGATCAAGCACGGCGGTTCGACCCTCGCCGACGAGCAGTTCGTCGACCCCGACGGCCAGGCCGGGGGTTACCAACGCTTCCACCAGGTCTATAACCGCGAGGGCCAAGCGTGCGCGCAGTGTCGCGCGGTGGTGCGTCGTGAGACGGTGCGCGGCCGCTCGACCTACTACTGCGAAAAGTGCCAGGCCTGAGCAAGGGTCGAACAGTCCAAGGTTGCTAGCGTCGTTGCGTGTTTTTAAAGCGGCTGACCATGAAGGGTTTCAAATCCTTCGCTGATACGACGGTGCTGGAGTTTGAGCCCGGGGTGACCGCGGTCGTGGGCCCGAACGGCTCGGGCAAGTCGAACGTCGTCGACGCGGTGACCTGGGTGCTGGGCGCGCAGAGCACGCGCGCACTGCGCTCGGCGCGCATGGACGATGTCATCTTCATGGGCACCGCCCACCGGGCCGCGCTCGGACGCGCGGAGGTGGCCCTCACCATCGACAACTCCTCGGGCCGCCTGGCGATCGACGGCGCCGAGGTAACGATTTCGAGAACGCTGTTTCGCAACGGCGACTCGGACTACGCCATCAACGGCACCACCTGTCGGCTGCTCGACGTCCAAGAGTTGCTGGGCGACTCGGGAGTCGGACGCCAGCAGCACATGATCATCGGTCAGGGACAACTCGACTCGATCCTCTCGGCCAACTCTGAGAATCGCCGTGCGGTCATCGAAGAAGCGGCCGGCGTGCTCAAGCATCGACGCCGCAAGGAACGCTCCGAGCGCCGACTCGACCAGACCCAGGAGAACCTCGAACGCTTAGGGGACCTGGTGCGCGAGGTCCGCCGACAGATGCGGCCCCTCGAGCGTCAGGCGGCCAGCGCACGCAGCTACTCCGACGTCGAAAGCGAACTGCGCGAGGCGCGCCACGCGCTCTTTGCGTCTCGCCTCACCGACTTTGAACGTCGTCGCAAAGAACTCGAAGCCCTCTTAGAAGAGTCGGGTGTCCGCGAGCGCGAGCTGCGACACGAACTGGTGACCCTCGACGCGAAAGCGACGGCCGCTGCTGCGGAGATGGCCTCGCGACGCGAGGAGATGCTCGCTTCGGCGCTGGGCACGCTGCAAGGTCTGGGTGAGCGAGCGCGCGGCACGGCGTCGGTCATTCAAGAGCGCGAGCGTGCCCTACGCCAAGCGCTCATCGCCTCCGCGGACGAAAACGTCATCGCCACCCTCGAAGCCGACGCCGCGCGCCTCGCGAGCGACCTCGAGACCCTGCGCGGCGACGAGATGTCCTTAGGCGAGGCGCGTGCGAACGTCGCCGAGGCGCGCGGCCACCTTGCCCGCGCGAATGAGCGCCTAGAAGAGCTGGGAGCCTCCTCTCTCGACCAAGACGAGGCCGCGTTGCGCGCGGCGCGCGAACAGCACGGCCTCTTAGAGCGTTCGCTCGTGTCGGTTCGCGACGCGCACCGGCGCGCGCAGGCTCGCCTCGAGGACGCCCAGGCGCGCCGCGCCGCATTGCTGGAGTCTCGCGACGCCGCCCAAGACGAGTTGGCCGAAGCCTTGAGTGCGCTCAACGACGCAACCGAGATGCTGGATCAAGCGGCCCTCTACGAAGAAGAGTCGCTGGCCCAACGCCGCGTCGCCGAGGAGAATTACGCGGCCGGGCTCGATCGTTCCTCGCGCGCTCAGGCCCGGGCCGAAACGCTGACTCGCGCGCTCGAGGAGTTATCGGGAGAGGGCGGGCGCAGCATCATCGGAGGGCTCACGGGCGTGCTCGGCGCCTTTCTCGATCTGATCGAAGTCGACACGGGCTGTGAGCGCGCGGTGGAGTCCGCGGCGGGGGCCTCGGTGGGGGCCATGGTCGTAGACGGCACGAACTCCGCGCGCGCAGCGCTCGCGGCCCTGCGCCGCGAGGGAGGGGCGGGTCTCATCCTGCCCGCCGGGGATGCGCACCTTTCTTCGAGCAGCGCGCCGGCGGGTACGCGCGCCTTGCGCGGGCTGGTTCACCCACGCCCCGGCGCCCCCGAGCACGTGTCGCGCGTGCTCGACGCGCTCTTTGCGCGCGTATTCATCGCGAGTGACTGGGAGTCGGGCATTGAAGTGGCGCTCGCCAATCCCGAACTCACGATCGTCACCCTCGAGGGTGACCGGTTCTCGACCTCGGGCTGGCGCGTGGCGTCGGGTCGCGCGGTGGTGACACGCAGCGCCGTGGACGACGCGCTCGTGGCGGCGGGGACGGCGGCCGAGGAGTTGGCGTCACTGCAGGACGCGCGAGAGCGCGCCAACGAGACCCTCTCCCAGGCCCAGGAGCGCCACCACGTCGCGAACTCGGCGGTGGTGCACGTGCGCGGCGAGATCGAACGCGTACGCGCCGACGTCGATCGCCTCGCCCTCGAGCTCGAGGCTCTGGTCGCGGGCACCGTCGCGCTCACCAACGATCTGGGTGTACTGGTGTCCGAGCGCGACGGCTTGCTCGAAGAGTTGGGCGTCGTGGGCGGTGCCCTGCCCGGGCTGCAAGAGCGCGTGAACGGTGCCGCGATACGCGCTCGTGAGTGCGCCGACGCGCAAACCCAGCGCGATCTGCGCCGCAGCGAACTGGACGAGCTCACCACCGCCCTGTCCCAGCGCGAGGCCCGCTACGCCGAGCGCCGTTCGATCATTGAGCGCCGTCAAGGTGAGATCGAGGCGCGCCTGGAAGGGCGAACCGGTGAGCGCGAAGAGGCCGCCCTCAAACGCCAACACCTGGAGTTCGACATTCAGGCGCTGCGCCGACTCGCCGGTTTGGTCGAGCGGGCGGCCGACGAAGTGCGCGTCGCCCAAGAGGCGATGGACTCCACCTACCGCGAGCAACTCGAGGCGACCCGAGCGAGCGCCGAGGTGCTCGAAGAGGTGCGCCGCGCGCGCCACGACGCCGACGCCCGACTCGGGGAACTCGGCGAGGTGATGCGCCGCTACGAGATCGAGCAGGCCGAACTCGTGGTCAAGGTCACCAACGTGCACGAGACGGTCCTGCGGGACCTGGGCGTGGAGCCCCACGAGATGGGCCCCGCGCCCGAGGTCGAGTTGGCCGAGGGCGTGACGCTCGAACACAAGGTTGGCGAACTCGAGGCGCGCATCACCTCGCTCGGTCCCATCAATCCTCTCGCGCTCGAGGAACTCGCCGCCCTCGAGGAGCGCTACAAGGACCTCGACGCCCAGGTGAGCGACGTGCGCCACGCCCGCCGCGAGCTCCAAGAAGTGGTGCGCGCGCTCGACGAAGAGATCATGTCGACGTTCAGCGCCGCGTTCGCCGACGTGAATGAGCACTTCTCCTCACTGATCGCGATGCTCTTTCCCGGTGGGCAGGGGCGTCTCAACATGAGCGAGCCCGACGATCCGCTCAACACCGGCGTGGAGATCGAGGTGCGCCCGATGGGGCGCAACGTGCGGCGCATTTCGCTGCTGTCGGGCGGCGAGCGTTCGATGGCCGCCCTGGCCTTTCTCTTCGCCGTCTTTCGCTCGCGCCCCTCGCCCTTCTATCTCATGGACGAGGTCGAAGCGGCCCTGGACGACGTGAACCTGCAGCGATTCCTCAACCTGGTCGAGGAGTTTCGCTACGAGGCGCAACTGCTCATCGTCACGCACCAAAAGCGCACGATGGAGTCGGCCGACGCCCTCTACGGCGTCACGATGGTGCCCGGCGCCTCGTCAAAAGTCGTGAGCCAGCGCGTCAATCGTCCCAAGGAGGTCGAAACCGCGTGACCGCGCTCTACATCATTCTGGGCGTGGTGGTCGTTCTGGCCGCCGGGTTGACTCTTCGCGCGCGATCTCGGCGCCGTCCCCGCGTCCTGGTGGCACCGCCGCGCGCGGCGATGCCCGAGGTACTAGTGGGCGAGTCCGCCCCCTTGCCGGTACTCGAGGATCTCTCGCTCAGCACGCGCCTGGCGTCCTCGCGAGGAGTGTTCGAGCGGGTGCGCTCGCTCTCGGGGTCGGGCGCGGTGAGCGACGAGCAGCTCGACGTGGTCGAAGAAGTACTTCTGCGCAGCGACGTCGGGGTGGCCCTGACCACGTCGGTGCTCGAGGACCTGCGCGCCAACGGCGCTCCCGAAGGGGTGGCGAGCGCGGTTCGCGGCGCGCTGCGAAACTCACTGCGCGCCGATCGCGCCACCACCGATGCGGCCGATGAGGGCCGGGTCGCCGTGTGGCTCTTCGTGGGCGTGAACGGAGTGGGCAAGACCACCACCATCGGAAAACTGGCCCAACGACACCACGACGAAGGTCGCCGCGTTCTGTTGGCGGCCGGCGACACCTTTCGCGCGGCGGCGGCCGATCAACTCGAGCAGTGGGCGACGCGAACCGGAGCAGAGATCGTACGCTCATCCGAAGGCGCGGATCCCGGCTCGGTCGTCCATGACGCCGTCGGGCGTGCCCAGGCTCGCCACGTCGACCTCGTTCTGGCCGACACCGCGGGACGGCGCGCGAACAGCACCAACTTGTTAGACGAGCTCGCCAAGGTGCGACGCGTCGCTGATCGCGCTCCGGGCCAGGTGCTCGAGACGCTGCTGGTACTCGACGCCACCACCGGTCAGAACGCGCTCAGTCAAGCGCGCGAGTTCCTCGCCGCAGCCAGCGTGACCGGCATCGTGCTCACCAAACTCGACGGGACCGCGCGCGGTGGCATCGTCGTAGCCATCGAGCGAGAATTGGGCATTCCGGTAAAGTTCGTGGGCGTGGGCGAAGGGGTCCACGACCTGATCATCTTTGATCCCGACGAGTTCGTGGACTCGCTGCTGGGCGCCTGACGCTAGCCTCGACTCCATGTTTGACGCCCTCTCCGAGCGCCTAGAGAGGCTCAACTCCTCGCTGCGTTCCAAGGGCCGTCTGAGCGACGCGGATCTGGACGAAGCCCTCGGCGACGTGCGCGCCGCCCTGCTCGAAGCCGACGTCGAACTCGGAGTGGTGCGCGCTTTCGTCGAAGCGGTGCGCGAACGCCTGAGCGGTGAGGTTCTCTCCCAGAGCCTCACTCCGGGCCAGCAGGTGATCAAGGCGGTCAACGAGCAGCTCGTTGAAGTGCTCGGCGCCACGCCCCTCAAGATCTCCTACGCCAGCCGCCCTCCCACGGTGGTGCTGCTGGCCGGCCTGCAGGGTGCGGGCAAGACCACCGCCGCAGCCAAGTTGGCCAACTGGTTCAAGCAGCAGGGTCGCCAGCCCTACCTGGTCGCTGCCGACCTCCAGCGTCCCGCGGCCGTGGAGCAGTTGCGCGTGCTGGCCTCCCAGGTCGGCGTCGACGTCTTTAGCGAGCCGAGTTCCCCGGTGAGCGTGGCCACCAAGGGCGTCGAGGAGGCGCGGCGCCTGGGCCGTGACGTCGTCATCATCGACACCGCCGGGCGTCTGGCGATCGACCAAGCGCTCATGGATGAGGTGCGCGCGATCTCGAGGGCCACCGCACCCGACTACACCTTCCTCGTGATCGACGCGGTGACCGGGCAAGACGCCGTGCACACCGCGCGCAGTTTCCACGACGTGCTCGAACTCTCCGGTCTTATTGTCACCAAATTGGACTACGACGCGCGCGGCGGCGCAGTACTCTCGGCCCGCGGCGTCGTGGGGCGCCCGGTGGTCTTCGCCTCGAGTGGAGAAAAGATCGCCGACTTCGATCTGTTCTACCCCGAGCGCATGGCCTCGCGCATCTTGGGCATGGGCGACGTGCTCTCGCTGATCGAACAGGCCGAGCGCAGCATGGACGCCGACGTGGTGGCCGAATCGGCCGGGCGAATGATGAGCGGCACGTTCACGCTCGACGACTTTTTGGCCCAACTCAACCAGGTGCGTCGCATGGGATCCCTAGGCGGCATCATGCGACTGATGCCCGGGGTGACCAAGGAGATGCGCAACGCCGCCAACAACATCGACGAGGGCGAAATCAACCGGGTCGAAGCGATCATGCGCTCCATGACGCCCCACGAGCGCCGCGACCCGTCCATCATCGACGGCTCGCGGCGGACCCGCATCGCCAAGGGATCCGCCACCAACGTGCCCGCGGTCAATCAACTGCTCAAGCAGTTCGCCGAGATGCGCAAGATGATGCGCCAGATGGGATCCGGCGGCGTCCCCCAGATGCCCGGGGGCATGGGGCGCATGGCGTCGATGGCGGCGCGTGGCGCCCAGGCCAAAGGCGAGACGCTCCCGCCAGGTTTCGAAGCGCTGGGCGCGGGCATGGCGAGCGCGGCGGGCGCGCGCGGAGGAAAAAACAAGAAGAAGAAGGGCGGGAGAGTTACCCCTCCCAAACAACGCTAAACTTCACTGCTCGAGTATTTCGCCGCGTCCGACCGGGACGTCAGGTATGAAGGGAAAAATCGCTGTGGCCGTAAAACTTCGTTTGGTGCGCATGGGCAAGAAGAAGCAGCCCACCTATCGCGTCGTCGCCGCGGAGAGCCGCCGTGCCCGTTCGGGGGCGTTCTTAGAGATCGTCGGTACCTACCAGCCCCGCGGGCTGTCTCTCGCCCAGCCCGAGACCGTGCTCAAGATCGACAACGACAAGGTCGTGCGCTGGCTGTCCGAGGGCGCCCAGCCCACCGAACGCGTCGCCAAACTTCTCAAGACCAGCGGGGCACTGGACGCCTTCGCCGCCGCGAAAGCCGAAAGGGCCGCACAGTGAGCGACGCCCACGACGACTACGTCGCCGGTGACGTCAACACGATTGAGGACGCCGAAGGAGACGACTCCGCGGACGTCAACGAGGTTGGCGCCGATAAGTCCGCGACGGCCACCGCGGTACTCGAGTTCATCGCACGTTCCCTGGCCGAGGACCCCGACGCGGTCATGGTCGAGGTCAGCGAGCGCCAGGGCAAGGTCATTCTTTCGCTCAGTGTCGGCCCCGGAGACATGGGCCGGGTTATCGGACGCCGCGGGCGCACCGCCCAGGCCATTCGCTCCCTGGTGAGCGCGGCCGGTGCGCGCGACCACGTGATCACCTCCGTCGACATCATCGACTGAGCGTGGACGACGGGCGGAGCGCGCTCGACGTCGGGCGGATCGTCAAAGCCCACGGGCTCAAGGGTCAGGTTCTCGTGGACCTGTGGAGCGACCGCACCGAGCGCCTGGCCGTGGGATCGGTGCTCTTCAGCGAGCGCGGTGACCTAACAGTCGTGACGTCCGCCCCGCACCAGGCGAGGCATCTGGTGCGCTTCGATCGGATCACCACGCGCGAGGAGGCCGACTCGTGGCGCGGCGCGCTGCTCTCGGCGCCGCGCATCGAAGATCCGAGCGTCATCTGGATCGACGACCTCTTCGGAGCTGAGTTGGTGGATCAAACGGGTCAACGTCGCGGGACCGTCGTGGAGATCGAGGCCAATCCGGCCAGCGATCTTATGGTCCTCGATAGTGGGGCCCTAGTTCCCTTGACTTTCGTCGTCTCGGTGCGGGCCAACGAGCGCATCGAAATTGTCGCCCCCGAGGGGCTCTTCGAATGACCCTGCGCATTGACGTGCTCACCCTGTTCCCCGACGCGCTGCGCAACTACGCCGCGACTTCGGTTCTCGGGCGCGCCCACGAGCGCGGGGTCTTTGAACTGCACCTGCACGACTTTCGCGACGCGACCAGCGACGTGCACCGCAGCGTGGACGACACCCCCTTTGGGGGAGGAGCGGGCATGGTGCTGCGCGCCGAGCCCATTATCGCCACGATTGAGTCTCTCCCCGACCTGGCGCGCCCGGTGATCGCCCTCACTCCCTCGGGCCGGCGCTTCACGCACCAGCGCGCGCTCGAACTCGCCTCCCTGGGCGCCTTCACGCTGCTCAGCGGTCGCTACGAGGGATTCGACCAGCGGGTCCTGGACCTGGCGGTGGACGAGGAGATCTCGCTGGGTGACTTCGTGCTGGCCGGGGGGGAGCTGGCGGCCCTGTGCGTCATCGAATCGGTGGTGCGCCTGGTGCCGGGGGGACTGGGCAACGAAGCCTCGAGCGAAGAGGAGTCCTTTAGCGACGGCCTGCTCGAATATCCCCAGTACACCAAGCCCGCCGAGGTGCGAGGGCGGCGTGTGCCCGAGATCCTGCTCTCGGGTCATCACGAACGCATCGCGCGCTGGAGGCGGGCCCAGTCGCTTCGACTCACCCTGGCGCGGCGCCCCGACCTGATCGACGCGCGCGGGGGACTGAGCGAGGAGGATCAAGCGATTCTCGCCGAATATCCCGAAATGGTTGAGAACGAGGGAAACGGCTAAACTTCTAAAGCCCGTGATCCGAAAGGGACCGCCTCATGAACCCCACCGACCTCGTTGACCGCGACTCGTTGCGCGACGATATCCCCTCCTTCCGACCCGGGGACACCCTCAAGGTGCACGTACGCGTCGTCGAGGGCACGCGTCAGCGCGTGCAGGTTTTCCAGGGCGTCGTGATCCGCCGCCAGGGTTCGGGCCTCCAGGAGACCTTCACCGTGCGCAAGATCAGCTTCGGGGTGGGCGTGGAGCGCACGTTCCCCGTCCACACCCCCACGATCGCCAAGATCGAAGTGGAGTCCTACGGTGACGTGCGTCGCGCCAAGCTCTACTACCTGCGCGAACTGCGCGGGCGCGCCGCCAAAATCAAGGAACTGCGCGTCACCGAGCGCGCCTAGTTACTTTGGGCGAAGAAGAGCTCGACGACTACGAGTCGACCCTTGAACTCGCACTCGTTCAGGAGTACAAGGCCGTGGTCGGCATGTTCGACTTCGCCGTGGAGACCGATCGGCGCTTCTATCTAGCGAACGACGTGGCCGTCGAGGTGAAGTCCGCCTCTACCCCCACGCTGATTGAAGTGACCCTCAATGACGCCTGGGTCTGGGACATGTACCGCGCGGCGCGATTCGTGCCTTCGGTGCGGATTCTCACCTTTCGCGACGTGAACGTCGAGCGCCTGCCCAAAGAGGACCTGCAGCCCTAGGTGCGACTGGTTCGGGTGCGCTCGTCGATCGAATCGGCGCGGGAGTTTCTATCCCTGCACGACGGTCCGACTGCCGTCTTTTGCTGCGATGACGCCGATAGTGCGATCGTGCTCGCGTCCCTGCGCGACGGCGTGAGCCGCGAGGTCGGAGTGTGGCTGAGCGTCTCAGCCGACTACCCGGCCCAGATCGCCGCGCGCGACGCCCGGACCCTGAGTGTGCTCTTCGAATTGCGTCACGTGGTCATCGAGGGTGCCGACCAGCACGCCGAGATCGTGCGCTTGCTCCTCAGCGGAGAGGAAGTCACGTTTTCTAACGACGTGGCCCGGCTCGATCACGTGGTCAGCCGACCGGTGCCGCAACAGCCTCTGACTGTATGGAGTTATGCCGACTCGGCGCTCACGAGCCCCGAGGCCACCCTGGTCGCATCGGGGCTCGAGCGCCGCGGCGACCTCGAACTCACCTACTTCGAGGACTACTCGGGCTGACTCGAGATGTGGTCGGGGCGAATCTTGACCGTAACGCGCACCTCGCCCGGTGCCTTCCAGGGGTAGTGGTCCAGCCCGGCGTACTTCATGGCGAATCCGTCGATCACCTCGTCCGCGCCGTCGGTGGTGAAGACGACCACCGTTCCGCGCACCGTGATATTGGCCTGGGGGTCGTCGGGGTCGGTGAGAGAGACCGCGACGCGCGAGTCCGAGGCGAGGTTACGGGCCTTGGCGCGACCGAGAGCGGTGTTGATCACGATGAGATCACCGTCGAGGCCGACCCAGACCGGGGAGACGTTGGGCGAGCCGTCGGGGTCCAGGCTGGCGACGTGGGCCAGGACGCGCTTGTCAAAGATGGCGCGTGAGGCGGGGGTGAAGGTATCAGTCACAGAACTCCCATGGATCGATTGGAAAGGGGCCTACTAGTTTTACTGTAATGAACGTTGGAGCGCACGTACGCGGGGGCGGCAAGCTCGTCCCCTCCTTGGAGTTCGGTGTCGAGATGGGTGCGACGTCGATTCAGATCTTCACCCAGAGTCCGCGCATGTGGAAACCCTCTCAGTACGCGCCCGAGGTGCTGGCCGCCTATCGCGAAGCGGCGGCCGTGCACCCCTCGGTCACCGACACGTTCTGTCACGCGACGTACTTGATCAATTTGGCGACTGCGGATCGCGACCTCTACGACAAGTCGGTCGCCTGCTTGACCCACAATCTCTCCGTCGCGCGAGGCATCGCCTCATCGGGACTCGTTCTGCACGTGGGTTCTCACCACGGTGCCGGTTTCGACGGAGTCGTGCGACAGATCGCCGACGCCTTTGAGCGCGCGTTGGCCGACGCCGATCCGACGCCCGAGGGCGTGGCCGAGTGCCCCATTCTGATTGAGAACGCGGCGGGGTCCGGGGGCACGGTGGGCCGTTCGCTCGAGGAGATTGGCCTGATGATCGACGCGTGCAACGGCGATGATCGTCTCGGTCTATGCATCGACACCCAGCACCTGTGGGCCAGTGGATTTGACTACTCCAGTGAGGCGGGAGCCAATCGGCTCGTCGAAGAGGTCGAACTCACCGTGGGTATGGACCGACTGCGCTGCCTGCACTTCAACGACTCCAAGATCGAGTTGGGCGGCAACCGCGACCGGCACGCCAATATCGGTGAGGGAACCATCGGTGCGGGGGGCCTCGCTCCATTGGTAGGACATCCGCGCATCCGCCACCTGCCCCTGCTGCTCGAGGTTCCCGGCGACGGTGACGGGCCCCGCGCCATCGACGTGACGGTCGGACGCCACACAGTTGCCGCCGGCATCGCCCTCTACGACGGCAATGCAATGTGGGAAGGTCTGCTGCCCGCAATTTCTCCCGCGACTCCGTCGAAGAAGACCGCGACCAAGCGATCGGCTCCTGAGATTGACAGCACGCCAGTAAAGAAGGTGTCAAAGAAGAAGACGGGTGCGGCGAAGACGACTTCTGCGAAGAAGGGGACCGCCAAGGTCACGGCCGCAAAGAAGACGCCCAAGAAAGCAGCGAAGAAAGCTGGCGCGCCCGCGAAAAAGTCGCCAGCCACGAAGTCGGCCTCGGGCAAGTCGGCGAAGAAGTCCTCTGCGAAGAAGACGACGGCGAAGAAGACGACGGCGAAGAACAGCGTTAAGAAGTCCGGGAAGAAAGCCGCGAAATCCTCGGCTAAGTCCGCCAAGAAAAGTGCGAAGAGCGTCAAGAAGTCCGGCGCCAAAAAGGTGAGCCAGAAGGTCGCGACGTCACGATCCGCCACGGCGTCGAAGAAATCGACGAGGTCCGCGTCGGCGAAGAAGACCGCCAAGAAGGTAAAGAAGGCGGTCAAGAAGACCGCTAAGAAGAGAAGGTAACCGGTCCATGGGCGACGTACGCGTTGAGTCGGACTCGATGGGCAGCATCGACGTTCCCGCCGATCACTACTGGGGTGCTCAGACCGAGCGAAGCTTGCATCACTTTGCGATAAGTCGCGAAACGATGCCTCCCGCGTTGATTACCGCCTTTGGGGTGCTCAAACTCGCCTCCGCCAAGGTCAATAACGCGCTCGGCAAACTTGACGACGACAAGGTGGCACTGATTGAGCGCGCGGCCAGTGAAGTCATCGATGGCAAGTTGCCCTACGAGTTCCCGTTGAGAATTTGGCAGACCGGCTCGGGCACGCAGACCAATATGAACGTGAACGAAGTCATCTCAAATCGGGCTATCGAACTCGCCGGAGGCGTGCTGGGTTCGAAATCACCGATCCATCCCAACGATGACGTAAACATGTCCCAGTCCTCCAACGACACGTTTCCTACCGCGATGCATATCGCCGCGGTGATGGAACTGACCGGTCGATTGGTCCCTTCGGTTCAGCGCTTACGTGATGCACTGGACGTAAAGGCCGCGGCCTTCGCGAACGTGACCAAGATCGGCCGCACGCACCTGATGGACGCGGTGCCCCTCACCCTGGGCCAGGAGTTCTCCGGATACGTGGCCCAACTAGACGCCGACCTCGAGCGCCTCAATATTGTGCTGCCCGGGCTGTACGAGTTGGCGGCGGGGGGTACGGCTGTGGGAACGGGGCTCAACACCCACCCCGAGTTCGGCGAGCGCGTCGCGGCCGAGATCGCGGCCTTGACCCACCAGCCTTTCGTCACCGCCCCCAATAAATTTGCCGCGCTGGCCGCACACGACGCGCTCGTCTTCGCCCACGGCGCAATAAAGACCCTGGCGGCCAGTCTCACCAAGGTCGCCGAGGACCTGCGCTGGCTCGGATCGGGTCCGCGCGCGGGGTTGGGCGAGATTCAACTGCCCGAGAACGAGCCCGGGAGCTCGATCATGCCCGGCAAGGTCAACCCCACCCAGAGCGAGGCCCTGATCATGGTGGGCGTGCAAGTCTTTGGCAACGACACGGCCATCGCGATCGGCGGCTCGCGGGGCAACTTTGAACTCAACGTCTGCAAACCGGTGATCATTTACAACTTCTGTAACTCCATCGACCTGCTGAGCGACGCCTGTGACCGGTTCCGAGAGTTCTGCGTGGACGGACTCGAGGCGAACTTCGAACAGATTCAACGCCATCTCAACAACTCTTTGATGCTGGTGACGGCGCTCAATCCGATCATCGGGTACGACAAGGCGGCCATGGTGGCCAAGAAGGCCCACAAGGAGCGAATGACGTTGCGCGAATCCGCGATCGCCCTGGGCTTTCTCTCGGGAGAAGAGTTCGACGCGGCGGTCGTCCCCGAAGAGATGACCCACCCCTAACTCAGGCCAACTGCAAGAACCCCGAAGTGACGCACAGGCCGAACGCGCACACCACGATCATCCCGACCACCACGGAGACGGCGGCGACCTGAGAGACCCGACCGCGTCCGCTCGCGACCGGCGCGGGCATGTACCACTCGGGAAGTAGATCAAGGGCCGCGTTGAAGTGCCAGGGCTTCGCACGCAGGTCGATGGGTGAGTCGGGGTCCGCGGCCAGCGCGAGGGCGGTGAGCTCCTCGTCGCTGATTCCCTGGGGCGCAACGTTTTCAGGCGACATGAGATACCTCCTAGTGGCAACCTACGCGCTAACCGGCGCAACCGCGCTTCGCTACGAGACGGGCACGTCCCACAAGGCCATCCAGCGCGACAGCTCGGGCTCGATAGGCAGGTCGGTGCTGAGAAAGGATCGCACGCGAAGCTCCAGCTCGTTGTTGCGCTGCTCGGGTCCCGTGGGGGCGAAGGGGTAGAACGTCCCCTGCTTCATGAGGTAGACGAGGCGAAGATCGCCCTCTCCGGGCGGGGTCTTGGCCACGAAGCCGAAGACGGCGCACAAAAGGCGCGGGCCGAGTTCGTGTTCGACCATGGAGGTGTCGGCGGCATGAATGCGCGTGACCAGGGACTCGAGATCGGGATCCGAGACGAGGAGCCATTTGAATCCGAGCGAGTCGGTCGTCAACGAGACGGTGTTGAGCGCCTCGTCAAAGTTCAACAGTTCTTTGATATCGGCGTCGGTGGTGAGTGACCCCTCGCCGCTACCCGACTTAAAGCACAAGCCGGCGTGGCCCGAAGAGACGAGGTCCAACTCCGCCTGCAGGGTGATGGCCGCTTGGGGGAGCGCGAAGAGGTTGTCGAGGTTCGGGGCGACCTGCTTGGTGCGCCCAAAGAGCGCGTCGCGCAGGCCCACTAGCCGTTGAGCTGCTTTTCGAGCTGGGCGAGTTGGTTGAGGCGAACCTCGAGCGACGGGTGGGTCGAAAAGAGCGACGCGACCGTGTTGCCCGCCAGGGCCGGGGCGAAGAAGAACGAGTTCATCCCTTCGGCCTGACGCAGGTCGTTGCGCGGGATGCGGCCGATGTCGCCGGTGACGTGCACCAGCGCGCTCGCCAGCACGCTGGGCTTGCCGATCAAAATCGCGCCCGATCGATCCGCCGCCAACTCGCGATAGCGCGAGAGCGCCATGGTGAGCAGGTAGGCGACGATGTAGATGACCACCGAGAACAACATGGCGGCCAGTTCGAGCAGAACGACGTTCTGACCGCCATTGCGGCTACCTCCGCGACCGCCCCCACCGCCGAACATCGCGCCAAACAGGGCCATGCGCCCCACCAGGCCCGCGAGTATGCCCACACCGCTCGCGATCGTCATGATGGCCACGTCGCGGTGGGCCACGTGGCTCAGTTCGTGGGCGAGCACCGCCTCAAGCTCCTCGTCGTTTAATCGCTGCATGATGCCGCGGGTCGCGCAGATCACCGCGGCGTTGGGGTTGCGCCCGGTGGCAAAGGCGTTGGGAATATCCATCTCGGCCACGCCCACGCGCGGCTTGGGCATATTGGCCAGCAGGCACAGCCGATCGACGATCTGGTGCAGGCGAGGTTCTTCTTGGGGGGTGACCTCGTGCGCGCGCATCGAGTACATGGCGATCTTGTCCGAGAAGTAGTACTGGCAAAAGAGCAGGCCGCCTACGATGAGCACGACCACGACGACCGAGATGCCCACCTCGAGCAGGACGCCCACGATGATGCCGTAGAGGATCACCAGCGCGAGGCCGGTGAAGAACATGCGCACGTTGAGCTTGTGGTCGGTTTCGATTTTGCTGGTGGCCACTAGTTCGCCTCGCTCGCCTTCGCGTCGCTCGCGGTAGGTGCGCTGGTGCCCGCCGGCAGCTCGGTGGTGGTGCCGTTCGCCTTGAGAGCGGCCAGTTGGGCGTCGATGTCGGACTGGGCCGACACCTTGTCGAGCTGGGCCTGGATGTCGTCGGTAGTGCCCGTGAGATCAGTCAACGCCCCCGAGGCGAGGAGGTCGTCGAGCGCGCCGCTGCGCGCCTGCATCTGGGCGACTTTGTCTTGGGCGCGCTGCATGGCCGCGCCGGCGTCGGTCATCGAGGTCGAGATCCCCGCGACCGCCTCGTTCACGTGAGAGGACGCCTCGGCCGCGGTGTAGGTGGCCTTGATGGTCTCTTTCTTGGTGCGGAACGCTTCGATCTCGGTTTGGAGTTTGGTGGCGGTGGCTTCGAGCTTCTGTAGCTGGTCGTCCACCTGGGCGTGCTGGGTCTCGAGGTCCTTTAGCTGAGCGGCGATCGCTTCGCGGCGGGTGAGGGCCTCGCGCGCCAGCGCCTCGTTGTTCTGGGCCAGAGCGGCTTTGGCCTGGTCGGCCAGCTTGTCGCCTTGGGTCTTGAGTTGCTCGGCTTGAATCTCGATGCGCTTTTTCGCGGTCGCGACGTCGGCCACCGCCCTTTTGACCTTGGTGAGGTTCTCTAACTGCTGCTCGTAGGAGAGGTCAAGGGTCTGGCGCGGATCCTCTGCCTTATTCAGCGCGTCGTTGGCCTTCGCCTGAAAGATCGTCTGCGCACGCTTGAAAATGCCCACCGGGGCCTCCTTCTTCGTTCGCATCCACACTAGAGCGAACGTTTCGCAAAGAGTCGGTGTGCGCCGCCTTGGGGGTGTCGGTACTTTAAGTTCTCGGTAAATCTGTGTCCTGGGCTTGGGCCTCGGCGGCCAGGTCGAGACGATAGATCTCGAGCTGGTCGGTCAGGGACTCGCGCGCGTTCGCCAGGATGCGCACGGCCAATAGTCCCGCGTTCGCGGCGCCGTTGATGGCGACGGTCGCGACCGGCACCCCGCGGGGCATCTGCACAATGGAGAGGAGCGAGTCGAGACCGTCGAGGCGCGCGAGGGCGACCGGCACTCCGATCACGGGCAGGGTCGTGGAGGCGGCCAGCATGCCCGGCAGGTGGGCCGCACCCCCCGCGCCGGCGATGAGTACTTTGAGTCCTCTCGACGAAGCACTCGAGGCGTACTCCAGCATCGCCGCGGGCGTACGGTGCGCGGAGACGACGCGAATCTCGAACTCGACGCCGAAACGCTCCAGGACCGCCGCGGCGTCTTGCATCACGTCGTGGTCCGATGAGGATCCCATCACGATGCCAACCAGAGCACCCATCACGCCTCCTGAGTCTTCGTGCCGTACGCACGGGCACTCTGCCATGCTCTCACGCGCACGGCGTCGGGCTCCGCGCCCAGGGCCGTGACGTGTCCGAGCTTGCGCCCGGGTCGCCAGGATTTGTGATAGTCGTGGACGAAGACGTCGGGAATGGCGCGCGCCTTCTCTAGCGATCCCGGTTCCGGCGCGCCGACCACGTTGACCATCACCGCGTTCGTTGTCAGCGGCTCAACGCGAGTCAAGGGTCTCCCGGCCACGGCCAGCAGGTGCTGGGCAAACTGACTCGTGGTTACGCCCTCGATGGTCCAGTGTCCGCTGTTGTGCGGGCGAAGTGCCACCTCGTTAATCACTAGACCCTCCTCGGTGACGAAGTACTCAACCGCCATGACCCCCACGCCCTGGACCAGACCCGCGATCCGCGCACTCAGATCGGCGGCCGCGCCCTCTACGTCGCCAAACTCGCTCGGATATCGAACCTCGGCGCACATTCCCTCTTGTTGGACGGTGGTGACCAAGGGATAGATCGCCGTCTCACCCTCGACTCCGCGGGCCACAATCTGAGCGGCCTCGCCGCGCAGGGCCACGTGCTCTTCGACGACCACCTCTCCGCGCCCAGAGAACTCCTCGATCAGCGAAACCGCGTCGGCGCGGTTGGCGGCGAAGGCCACCCCGCGCCCGTCGTATCCGCCTCGGGCGGCTTTCACCACGACGCGGGCATCGACCTGGTCGAGGAACGCGGGAAGCCGCGGGTCGTGCGGCGTGCTCACCACGAGGAATCGGGGAACGGGCAGGTGGTGGGCGAGAAACACCTCGCGCTGATAGGCCTTGTCCACCGCAAAGCGCAGAGCGAGCGAACTAGGTCGCAAAACATGCCCGTTGGCTTCGAGGGCGGCGAGGATGTCGAGGTCGACCAGCTCGTGATCGAAGGTGATGACCTCGCATCGTTGGGCGAGTCGCTCCAGCGCCGACGCGTCACCCGGCGAACCGATGACGACGTCGCCAATGGTGGCGCCGGCGGAGTCCTCGGGGCTGGACGCAAGCACGCAGAGCTCAAGTTCGAGCCCGGCGGCAGCCTCGCCCATCATCATCGCGAGTTGGCCCCCGCCGACGACGCCGACGCGAGTGGGAGGAGAGGAAGCCTTCATCGACACGTCCGAGACGCTAGCGGCGGGCGCGAGTGGCGAAGGGGCTACATCGCCACCTTGGTGTGCTTGAACTCATTAAGAGCGCTCTCCTCGCTCGCGAGCGTTACCAGCGACTCGACGAGGGCAATGGAAGCGGCGGCGTCGCCGAAGGGCGGATTCATGTAGCGCACGAACGTGGCGTCACCCTCCACGACGAGGGTGGGAACGCCGAAGGCCTCGTAGCGTTCGAATTCGCGAAACGTCTCGCCGATGACTTTGTGGGGACGACGACTGGCCACGTCGTCAAAGATCACGGCGAGATCGAGGTCAACCGTCTCCAGCGCCCGGCGTATTTCGGCTTCGTTTACTAGTCGTATAGCGCGCACGTGGCGCGCGAGAAAGAGCGCTTCGTGCGCGTCGAGAAAGGAATCAAAGAAGAGATCTCGGATCGACGTGCTCACGGCCAGGGCGAGGAGCTGCTCGTCCTTACTCGGATCGTCCCATACGTTGGGCGCTCCCTCCGCGCGGTAACCCTGACTCATGGTCCAGGGGACGAAGCTCACCTCGAAGGGCGCGCCCGCGCGTAGCGCGTCAATGACGTGGAGGTGAAGATTCTTGGCGAAGGGACAGCGGTAGTCGTAGGACAGGGCGAAGGGCTTCACCCATCCAGGTTATGAGTCAACGTCCCACCACCGACACGCCGCTCGCTCGGCAGCGATCCTTAAAGGAGCAGAAGCGACAGGCGTTCGCCGAGGGCGTGGCGGGAAAGTCGCCGTCGTCGTAGTAGCGGGTGATCTTGGACCACGCGCTCGCGGCGGCCTTCGCGCGGGCGTTGGCCACGACTTCGCTCACCGGGCGGTCGATCGACTCGCCGTGGGCGACGTACATGAGTCGAATTTTGCTCGGCCGCTCGCCGAGTTGCGCGTGACAGAGCGCAGCGTAGAGCTCCGCGTTGGCGAAGGTCTTGGAGTCGAAGTTGCGATTGGGCAGTCCGCCGGTTTTGTAGTCGACGATCGTCAGGGTGCCGTCGGGGTCGCGGTCGAGTCGATCCAGGATCCCATAGAGGGGTGCTCCCTGCACGTCCACGCCGATGCGCAACTCGACGCCCTCATGGTCCACGCTCGTGGGGTCCTCCATCTCGAAGTACGAAGTGAGGATCGCTTCGGTTTCGGCCAGGAGTTTCTCGCTCAGCGACTCGTCGAAGGAGACGTCGCGGCGCACGTCGTCGGTGAGGATCTCCTCGATCGCCCCGGGAACGAACTCCCTCGCCCGTTCGATGGTGCGCTCGTCTTTGGGCAGCTGGTGCAGGTGTTCAAAGATGAAGTGGACGAATCGCCCCTTGGCGGTGGCGTACGTGGCGGGTTGGGGAATGCGCTCGATGGAGGCGTACTGATAGCGCCGCGGACACGCCCGAAAGTCAGAGAGTCGCGAAGGCGAGAGCGACGCCGGCAGGGGTTGTTCGAAGGCCACGACGTAACGCTAGGACGCCACTGTGACGTCCGCATCGATAACAATGGGGGAGTGAAAGCCAAGCCCGCAGTCGTCCGGCGCGGGCAGATTGTGCGCTCGCGCGCCTGGAACGGAGTGTGCGAGGGCGACGCGGTGCTCGTGAATGCTCCCAGGGAGCGACGCCAGAGCTGGATCTTCGTCGCTCACGTGCTCAACGAGTCCTCCGGAGACGAGTGGGTGGAGGTTCGCGGTGGGCGCCAGGGCGAGGCCAAAGGGCGCTCGTTTGTACCCGAGCTGATCTTTCCGGCGTGCGCGCGAAAAGGAACCAAGATTGAGGGGCTCTCCCTCGCTAGGGCTCCGCAGCTACCGCTGGGTTGAGGCGATCTGCGTCCACGGCGTTGATCTTCTTGGACAAGATGATCCACGCTCCGGGCAGCAGGCAGATGATCGCGAAAATAACGAAGTACGTGCGCACGCCGATCACGTTGGCGATCTGAGAGGCGATCACGAGTCCGAGCGGCGCTACCCCCAGCGAGACGAACCAGTCGACCGAGGACGCTCGTCCGAGCAGTTCGCGCGGTACCTCAGTCTGCATCATCGACTCAAATATCACGTTGCCGAAAATGATCATGGGCGAGACCGCGATGGGAAAGATCTCGACCTCCCAGAAGTTGGTGGCGATACCCATGACGAGGGCCGTAGCTGAGCCAATCGACCAGTACACCCACATCATCCGAATTCGCCGCTTGGGCATGGGCAGATTGCCGACGATGAGTGCCCCAAGCGCACCCGACACGCCCGCCAGCGCGACCCCTAATCCGACGTAGAACTTGGCCAGGTGCAGGTTGTGCCGCAAGAAGAAGGGGAGCAGGACGAACATCGGTGTGAGGACGAAGGCGTTCACCAAAGTGACCGAGACCGACGACGTCCACAGCCAGCGCGTGTGGATTACGTAGGACAGGCCCTCTTTGATGTCGCCGATCATGGTGGCGCCCTCTTTGACCACCGGCTTAGGAGTGGCGGACATGAGGATGAGCGCGACGGTACTGGCGACGAAGGTCGCACAGTCCACTCCAATCGAGAGGCTCGCGCTAAAGGCGGCGAGAATGCCTCCCACCGCTGGACCGATGGTACTGCCCATGAGATTGTTGGCGAGCGGACGCACCGCGTTCATCGCCGGGAGGAGTTCCTCTCCCACCACTTCGGGGATGAACGCGGCGATGGCTGGGTAGAAGAGGGCGTCGAAGGAGCCGAAGAACACCGCGAAGACGAGCAGCTCCCAGAAGTGCAGCGAGTGGGTGAGCAGCATGACCACAATGCCGGCGGTGAGAACTGCGCGTACGGTATCGGAAAGGATGAGCAGCGTGCGCCGCGAGAATCGGTCCACGATCACCCCACCGATGAGCAGCAATATCACCTGAGGGGTCATGCGGGCGGCCGCGAACCAGCCCAGTGCGGTCACGCTGTGGGTGGTGTCAAGGACCAGGAGGGTGAGCGCGACGTTCGCGACTCCGTCGCCGAAGTTTGAGATGGCTTGACCGGTGATCAACAGGCCGGGCTCGCGATGTCGCGCGAGTTCCAGGACGGCGAGTTTTCTTTTCACCGTTTTACATTAGAAGAGGGTGGTGACTCCTTAGATTCACGGGATCATCGCGTTGCGGGGTGAATTGGTGCGTACGCTCGTTGAAGAAGTCGGCTCACGGTGACGCCATCACGTTCGCGTAAAAGTGGTTCTCGTCGACGCCGGATCAGAAGTGCCCTGGTGCTTCGCACGAGATCGGAGAGAGTGTGTCGATGAATGAGTACGAACTCAGCGAGGCCGACGTCCTGGTCATCTTCGGGATCACCGGTGATCTAGCGAAGAAGATGACGTTTCAGGCGCTATATCGAATGGAGGAGACCAACGTACTGCGCTGTCCGATCGTGGGCGTCGCAGTCAACGACTGGAGCATCGATCAGTTGCGCGACGCCATGCGCGCGGACCTTACTGCGTGCGGCGTGAACGTCAAGAACAAGGTGTTTGATCGACTCGCCGCACGCTTGAGCTACGTGCACGGCGACTTCGGAGACGACGCGACGTTCCAGCAGCTGGCCTCGGCTCTCTCGGGCAAGAAGCACCCTCTCTACTACTTAGAGATACCCCCTTTCCTCTTCGCGCCGGTCGTCGGTGCGTTGGCGAAGGCCAATCTGGTCGAGGGTGCGACGGTAATGGTCGAGAAGCCTTTTGGCCACGATCTCGACTCGGCGGTCGAGCTCAACGAGCAGCTGCACCAAGTGCTCCACGAGAACCAGATTCTGCGCGTGGATCACTTCCTGGGCAAGCAGCCGGTCGCCGACATCACCCAGTTGCGTTTCTCCAACGCGTTGTTCGAACCGGTGTGGAATCGCGATCACATCGCCGGGGTGTACGTCACGATGGCAGAAAACTTCGGCGTGGACGACCGGGGTTCGTTTTATGACCCGGTCGGCGCGCTACGTGATGTGGTCCAGAACCATCTTCTCCAACTGGTCGCTCTGATTGCGATGGAAGCTCCGGTGGGACCGGGACCGACCGCGCTCTGGGACAAGAAAGTTGACGTCTTTCGCGCGATCGACAGCATCGAACCCGCTCGCTGCGTGCGGGGCCAGTATGACGGATATCAACGCGTGAAGGGAGTGAAGGAAGGCTCGGACACCGAAACGTACGTCGCGCTGCGTTTTGGCATCGACAACTGGCGTTGGTCGGGTGTTCCGTTCTTTGTGCGCGCGGGCAAGGAGTTGCCCGAGAAGGTCACCGAAGTACGCATCGTCCTCAAGCGCACCCCGCGCCTCACGTTTCTCAACGCCCCTCACCACTCCGAGCCGAACCAGATCGTGATTCGTATCGACCCCGACGCGGCTATGCGCCTCCTGGTCCTCTCTAAAGACGCCGACGGGCAGGCGACGCGCAACGTGCATCTAGATCTGCCCTTCGCAGAGGAGTTGGGGCGTCCCCCCGGACCGTACGAGCGACTCTTTCACGACGCCCTGGCCGGGGATCGATCGCTCTTCACTCGAGAAGACGCGGTCGAAGAGACGTGGCGCATCCTTGAGCCGCTGATCGAGAGTCCGCCGAAATGCAACGCCTACGCCAAGGGCACGTGGGGGCCGGAGGGCGCGGGGGAGCTGGTGCGCGGATTTTCCCCTTGGCACGAACCGTGGATGCCAGTCGCATCGCCGAAATGAGTCAACTGGCGCTGCCGCGTCGGAGTCGACCATAGAGATCCGTGACCTGGAGACGGCCCCGCGCGCCACACGCCGCGGATCCATCCCAATTGTTTCAAAGTTGAGAATCCGTCGTGATCGTTACCGAGATCGGCTGCTGAACTTAAGCGGTGGAAGGTTCTACGAGAATTCCGGGCGAGCGCGCTACTTCCAGCACGCGTCAGGGTGCGACGTCCACGCGCGCGCCGATGCTCCTCGCAACGCGCCGCATGAATGACCGACAGACTGGATTATTTTTCACTTTCGCGGCGATCATGCTGGCGGCGGTCGTGCTGATCGGGGTGGTCGTAAGTTTCGGATTCCGCGCCGACGCGAGCCGCCGCGGCCTGGCCGAGGGCCGAGCGGAGGCGCTGCTGATGGCTCAGACGGCGGTCGGTCCGATCCTCAACGGCCAGCCATTGAGTAAGGGTCTCACGCGCGACGAGACCACAGAGATGGATCGACTGGTGGCCACGTCAATAAAGAGTCGCCACGTCTTGGTGCTCCGATTGAGAGATCTCGCGGGCGACATTGTCTTTGCGAGCGACGGCCGCGATATTGACCAGCACGCCAGCGACGACGACCGCGACGAAATAGAGGACGCGGCGTCGGGTACGACCGTGGTTCGCCTCACTACCTTGTTCGCCGATGATCCGACGGGTCCTCGTGGGCCGGCCGCGGTCGAGGTCTATCTTCCCCTGGTCGCCGGCGCCTCCGATCATCGGGTTGGCGTCTTTGAGGTGTATTTGCCGTACGCCCCGATACGCAATGACGTGAACGCCGGCCTGTCGCGGCTCTACCGGTATCTAGCCCTTGGTCTGGGACTCCTGTACCTCTTGCTGTTCGCAATTTCGTACGTCGTGGGCCGCCGACTCCGAAAGCAAGTGAAACTGACGCGCTACGTCGGTGAACACGATGTCCTAACGGAACTTCCAAATCGTTCCCTCTTTCATGTTCAAGTCGAGTCAGAGATCCTGCGCGCGCGACGGAACGGAGAGTCGCTCGTGGTGGGCATCATCGACCTCGACCGATTCAAGGAAATAAACGACACCCTGGGCCATCAAAATGGCGACGCCTTGCTATTCGCACTCAGCGCCGTGATGCGCACACACCTGCCCGAACTTAGTAGCCTCGCGCGGCTGGGGGGCGACGAGTTCGGATTTACCTTGCGCAGCGATCGCAACGTTGATGAGTACCTTGTTGAACTTCGTGACGCGATCGCCCAAGAGGTGCTCGTTCAAGAGATACCGCTCTCAGTCGAATCGACCATTGGCTTCGCGATGTTCCCCGCGGACGGCGAGACCCTGGATGAACTGTTGCCCTTTGCTGAGATCGCGCTCTACGCGGCCAAGGACCTTCACACGGGGGTGTTGCGGTACGGGGCCGCGCAGAACCACTTTGTGGCTGCCGACCTAGCCCTGATGGCTGACTTGCGACTGGCGATCGACCACGACGAGCTCACCTTGCACTATCAGCCCCAGATATCGATCGCGACCGGGAAGGTGGAGGCCGTGGAGGCCCTCGTTCGCTGGGAGCACCCCCGCGAGGGCCTGATCTACCCGGACCGCTTCATTGGGCTGGCGGAAAAGACCGATCGGATCGATCGACTCACCGACTGGGTCATTCAACGGGCACTCCAAGACGCCCAACACTTTCCCAGCGTGGAGGGCGATCTGAGAATTGCCGTGAATATCTCGGCGAGAAATCTAAGCAGCAAAGACTTTGCGTCCAAAGTACTGCGCGCCCTGGACGCGAGCGGCATGGCACCGAGTCGGCTCATCCTCGAAGTAACAGAGACGGCGCTCATGACCGATCCTGCGCGCGCCGTTCAACAGCTCGAGAAAATTGGCGCAGCGGGAATGCAAGTGAGCATTGACGACTTCGGCGTTGGCCAGACGTCGCTCAGCTATCTGTCGTCACTACCGGTGAGCGAGCTAAAAATCGATCGAAGTTTCGTTACCGACATGCCTCAGGTGGAGAGTCACGCGGCGATCGTTCGTGCGATTGTCGAACTTGGTCACAACCTGGGCTTCCGGGTGGTCGGAGAGGGAGTGGAAGACGCCGCCGCCCTCGGCGCGCTGGCCGAATCCCACTGCGACGTGGTGCAGGGCTACTACTTCGCGCGACCGATGACCGTCGTGCAACTCAACGAGTGGCTGGCCAAACGCCATGAGCCGCTACTCGTTCGTTAAACGACCGCGCGGCTGATTCGATCGCCTCAGGTAATCGTGAATGTCGCGTTCGTGTTGCCGGTGGCGCACGACACGCGAAGAGACGCCGTGCCGGGATCGGTGCTGGTGCCGATGCGCCAGTTCCAGGAAACGCGGCCCTGGGCGTTGGTGGTCGCTTCACCCAGACCGCTGGCCCCGCTGGTGTACCCGCTGGGAAGGACCACCGTCAGGGTGCAGTCTTGGCCCGGTCTCGGGGTCGCCGCGGCAAGGGACTCGTAACCTCCCGGAGCGATTGACGCAATGAGCGAGGTGATGGTGACCCCGCCGCTCGAGGAGACTGGTGCGCCGCTCGGGGGAGCGCGGAGCGCAGATCCGTGCGCAAAGTCGGATGCGGCCGCACTCCGTACGGCGTTCACTACGGCGCGCGTCGACGTGATGACCCCCAGTTCGCGGTTGTAGTCGAGCGACGACGTCGAAAAGTTCTCACTCCCTATGAACACTGCCCCTGCACTGGACGCACAGTCCGCGCAAATGATCTTGGCGTGTACGTAAACCTGCGACGAGCTCAGCAGCCGCACGTGAACACCTGCGCTCGCGAGGCGTTCGAGAGCGGCAGTCCACTCCGAATCCTCGGTCATGGCGACCTCCACCACGACCCCCCGGCGAGCGTCAGTCGCCAGCGCGTCTTCGATGGGCGTCGAGTCCATCTCCTCGTTTTCCACGAGCAGACTGCGACGGGCAGAGGAAATCAGGCGAATGAGAGGGCTCGAGGAGCCGGGACTCCATACCAGTCCATTCGCTTGTCGGGTAGTGACGCCTCCGGCGTAGTTGCTGTCGAATGTGGCCACGACGGCCGACACTTGGGCACGTTGAGTCACGCTCACCCAAAAGTCCCGCGTCGAGTCGTAGTCGCTGCGCACGAAATTCCCGGTGCCGATGTAGGCGTCCGAATTGTCGACGACGAGATACTTTGCGTGGTAGATCTGGTCCGGCGGCGCCCAAATGACGTGCACAGAACCTGCGCGCAGCACCGCCATCGCGCTTTCATTGGCGCTCTTCCCGTCGTAGTCCGCGTTCAAGATGACCCGGACGTCCACGCCTCGACGCGCGGCCGCGACGAGGTCCGCTTCGATCGTGGGATCGGACAACTCGTACATCGAGAGGTCGATGCTCGAGCGAGCCGCCTCGATGGCGGCGTCGATGAAGCGGTATCCGCCATCCGGTTCCACCCACACGCGGGTGACCGAAGTGACGGTGTCGGCGCCGGCCGGCAGGGCGATCGAAGCCGCGAGTCCCGCGACCACGAAGAGGAGAGCCGCGAATGTCCTTGCGCCACTTTTCACCAGTTGCCTCCCGTAGCTTCGACTCACCGCGCCGAATCGAGGCTCGATAGACGTCGATGCCTAAGTTACTGACACGCTCGGGTGACAGTCGCGCTACGGCCGGAGGGCCGTGGTCCGAGGCCCCGGCCTGCTAGGGGGGGTGTGCCGACGCTCACCTCGTCTGGAGTCGACGGCAGTCTTCGCAGCGCGAAGTGATCTCCGCCATCGAGACCTGGACATCCACCTCGCCCGGGACAGCGTTGATGTCAAAGTCTTCGGGCAGTGGCGACGCGTGGCGGTAACCGCGATGCAGCATTTCTTGGGCCAGCTGGTCGTGGCGGCTGACGAGTCGTCGCGAGTCCAACAGGCCCCGCCCGAGAAACCCCGTCAGAGTCGTTCCCTTCAGCAGCGACCCGCGGAACATATGGCACTCGACGTGCTCACCCAACAGATGTTGTCGACACATCGCGGCGGGTTCAATCATCCACATCCTCACGAATCGCCACCGTGAACCCGCTCGGACGTCAATCCGCTAGTCGCTTCGCAGAACGAGAGCAACTTCTGGCGTTCCGAGGCGGAGTCGCTGCGCTCGGTGCGGCCCAACCGGTGCAGCGCCCGGCTCCGACGATCGAGCCACAACGTGCCCGGGGCGGTCGCTTCTGGAGGCGCCACCATAAGCCATACGACGGTGTCCACTCCCTCGGCGGGCGAGCGCAGCAGTGGAAACATCAGTCGTCGAAAATTCGGAAGCCACTTTCGGATGCCCGGAGTATCGACCCACCCGGGGTGCATCGCGGTCATCGTGACGCCGAGTTTCGCCAGGTCCGAGGCCCACACGGCGTTCAAGGAGACCTGTGCCCGTTTCACCAGGGCGTAGGTTTTTCCTCCCCGGTAGTCGCGCTCGGGCGCTCTCAGCCACGCGACGTCGAGGGGCTGGGCGTACATGCCACCGGACGTCACCCACACGACGCGTGCCGAACCACGCTGGAGGGCCTCGATCAACAGCGTGGTCAACAGGAACGGACCTACCAGTTGCACCGCGGCGGTCTCTTCAAGACCCTGGGGTGTCAAGCGGAACGCGGGATTGAGCGCCCCAGCGTTGTGTACCAATCCGTGGATCTCCGGGTATCGCCGCAGTTCCGTGGCCGCGCGTCGAACACTGTCGAGGTCGCCGAGGTCTGCGACGACGACGTCGATGTCGTGGTTTCCAGTCGCCGAAGCGATCTGCTCGCGCATCCGAGAGCCGAGTTCGGGGTTGCGAACGAGAAGCACGACCGTGGACCCCAGTCGGGCCATCTGCGTGGCGCACTCCAAGCCCAGACCGGAGGTCGCGCCGCTGACGATGACGACCCGTCCGGCCAAGAGCGGCCCGTCCAGCGCTTCCCAGTGGTATAGGCGGCGCCGCACGAACGGTCCCACCCGAGAAAAGCTGCCCACGACCGAGAACTCGAGCACCGCGTCCGCCCCGCGCGCGAGGTTACGACCGCGGCTGTTCACGGCCACCCAAAGTGCTCCGCAGGGAGTCTCTCGCTCGATCGCCGAGGCGGCGGAACAGCACCGCCAACAGCGGGTTGAGGACGCCCGCGGCGCCGCGGAGCCGCAAGGAAGCGTCGTAGGTCATCTCGCAGCCCTCGGGCCGCGAAGCGAATCCGAGCGAGTCTTGAGAGAAGAGCCCCGGGGTCGTTGAGGTAAACACGACCAGCTGGGAGGGCTCGATCTCGGATACGTGATAAGTGAGCGTCGTGTCGCGACCGGCGAAGCGCACCGAGAGGTCGAAGGTCGAACCCACCACAATCTCACCGTCGTCGCGGCGTTGCGCTGAGCGCACGCTCGGGTCCCACAGCCGCGCGTTCGACAAATCACTCATGTATCCAAAAGTCCGTTCGATGCTCCAAGACGAGGGAATGACCGCGACGTACCTAGCCATCGCGACTGGCGTTGATCTGACTGGGGTCGGTCGTGACGATGCGGGAAGTGCGGGGTGCTTTGTCGAACACGAATTGGCCCACGTCGAGATACCCGCTTTCGAATCCGCTCTCGCAGTAGGCCAAGTAGAACTCCCACATCCGGCGAAACGTGGCGTCGAAGCCGAGATTCGCCACCTGTGGTGCGGCGTCAAGGAACCGAGTTCGCCACGCCCGCAAGGTGGCGGCATAACTGGCGCCGAATCGGATCCCGTCCACCATGACCAGGCCCGTATGGTTGCGTACCGACTTGTGGATGGCTTCTTCGGAGGGGATGATCCCCCCGGGGAAGATGTACTTGTGAATCCAAGTCCACGATCGCTTCGTCGACTGGAGGCGATCGTGCGACATCAGGATGCTCTGTAAGCCCAGTCGACCTCCCGGGGCGAGGCGCTCGTCCAGGGCGCGAAAATACGTGGGCCACCATCGCTCCCCGACGGCTTCGATCATCTCGACGCTGAGCACCGCGTCGTAGAGCCCACCGACGTCGCGATAGTCCTCGATGCGAATCTCAACCAGTGCGTCCAGTCCCGCGGCGGCGACGCGCTGTCGGGCCAGAGCGGCCTGTTCTTTAGAGACCGTCACGCTGGTCACCCGAGCACCCCGACGCGCCGCGCGTAGCGCGAGCTCGCCCCATCCAGTGCCCACTTCGAGGACGCGGCTGTTTTCGCGGACCCCCGTGGCGTCAAGGAGCCTCTCGATTTTGTACGCCTGTGCCTGGGCCAGGCTGTCACTGGGATCGAGAAAGTACGCGCTCGAGTAGCTCATCGTCTCGTCGAGGAAGGTGGCGAAGAGATCATTGGAGAGGTCGTAGTGCGACCCGATATTGCGAATGGAGCCATCGCGGTCATTGTCTTCGCGCTCGGGACGTCGCGCCTCATACCACCGGCGCACAACCTGCAGCGGGCGAGGAACCAGCGCCTCCGGGCGGCGTGCGAGGGCGACGAGTACGCCGATGAGGTCCTCTGATTCCCACTCGCGGGCCATGTACGACTCGCCGAAGCCGATCTTTCCGCTGGCGCCGAGGCGCGCGAAGAAGGCGTCGGGATCGCAGACTGACATTAATGGGGCGCCCAAAGGCCCGTAGGCGCGTCCGTCGGACATCTCCACCCGGATACCGGCCCTCCTTGCTATATGTCGCAGAAGGGCGCGCGCGATCGTGGCCCGCACGGGGACCGCGTCGGGACGCGCCAAGTCCGGCCAGCGCTCCAGGTCGATCGAGAGTCGATCGAAGGGACGGTCGAGCAGGCTCATCGAGGCTGCACCCGCAGGCCGCGACGCCACAGGCGAACAGCCTGCCAGCGAATGAGAAGCGAGACCCGAAGGGCGGGCCAGCGCAGCGAATGGCGCATGAGGCTCGCGAGACCGGCGTGCCGGCGCGTGCCGTGGAGCGTGGCCACGAAGGGCGGGTCGCCCTCGCGGCGAAGCGTTACCGAGATCGACACCGTCTCGCTGGGTGCGCTGACTCGAATGTCGTAGTGCCCGTCGACGGGATAGAAGGGGGAAACGTACATCTCCTTCTCCACCGTGACGTATCCGTGGTCCACGGGCTCGAGGTAGTAGATGTGGCGCCCCCCATAGGTGTTATGCACTTCGGCGAGCACTGCGGCGACGTGTTCGTCGTCTCCGTAGCACCAAAAGACGCTGATGGGATTAAAGATGTGGCCGAAGCTGCGCGCCATTGCCAGCATGAGGATGCGCTCAGCGCGCACCCCTCGCGCCGACAAGAACTCGCGGATATCTTCGTGGTCGCCGCGTTCGAAGCGAACGAGCCGGGTGACGAGGCCTTGCCGCGCCGGCAGATTGTCGAAGTCGATCAACCAGTACGCGGCGCGATAGCGGAAACGATTTACGACGGGCGCTTGGCGCGAGTGCATCACCGTGACGTCGTAAAGCGCGGGCACGCGCACCGTCGTCGTGGCCCCGGTTGCTTCGATCGTCGTATCAGGAACAGATAGCGACCTCACCATTCGACCCCCAGGGCGCGGGCTGCTTCCACTCCGGATCGGCAACCATCTTCATGAAATCCCCATCCGTGGTACGCGCCGGCGAAGGCCAAGGTAGGCCCGTTTAGCTCACTCAGTCGGGACTGGGCTCGCAGGGCCGCGCTCGTGTAGATGGGGTGTTCGTAGTGCATCTCGGCGATCACCTGAGCGGCGTCGACGTGGTCGCTCGCGTTCAACGTCACCACGTGCGCCTGTTGTGAATCAACACCCTGCAAACGGTTCATGTCGTAGGACACCACCGCATTCTCTCCCGTGCCCGCGCACGAGCGCAATGAGTAGTTCCAAGCGGCTCGACTTCTGGGGCGTCGCGCGAGAAGCGAGACGTCGGAGTGGAGGGTGACCTCGTTACGGGAGTAGCGAAATGCGCCCAGGATGGAGCGTTGCTGTTCACTCGGAGCGCCCAGGAGATCGAGGGCGGTATCCGCGTGAGTGGCGATCACCGCCCGATTAAAGAGGATGCCGTCATCGTCATCGGTAGTAACGGTCACTCCGGAGGAATGCTGGTGGACCGAGCGCACGGGAGTCGAGGTCGATATCGCCGTGAGATTCTTGACGACCAGCTCGACGTAGGTTCGAGAACCCCCCACCACGGTTCGCCACGCGGGCGCACCGCTCAACGAGAGCATTCCGTGATTTTGAAGAAACGCGAACAGATAGCGCGCGGGATAGTCCAGGGCCGATCCAGGCGCGACGGACCACACGCACGACACGATCGGCACCACGAAGTGAGTCGTGAAAAAGTCCGAGAAGCCACGACTATGGAGGAACTGGCCCAGTGATTCTTGGTCGCTCTCGTCGTCGAGGACCCGTCGAGCGAGGCGATAGAAGCGGGGGACCTGGGAGAGCAGGCGAAGGAAGTCGGTGTTGCGCAAAGAGTCAGGATGGGAGAAGACGCCACGAGGCCCCCTGGCGCCGGCGTATTCGAGGCCGCAGTCGTCGCAGTGAACCGACATGCTCATCTCTGTTGGTTGGGTCGCCACGCCAAGTTCGGAGAAAAGTTTGCACAATAGCGGGTAGGTGCGCGGATTGTGGACGATGAAACCCGTGTCGATCCCCACAGTGCCAGCATCGGGGGTTATTACGTCGTGGGTGTGGGAGTGGCCGCCTAGTCGGTCCGAGGACTCGTAGAGGGTGACGTCGTACGTTCGTTGCAGCACGTACGCCGCCGATAGTCCCGCGATCCCCGACCCCACGACGGCAACACGTTCTTTTGGCATACGAGTGGCGCCCCTTCCTGTCTCTTAATTCGTTGCGAGCGCCTCCGCGTATGTCAGAAAAGTGCGATCAAGGTCTCGCGACAGATCCCCCCTATTCCCGGCACGCCGTCTGGTCCCACGTGATGCGCACCACGGAGTGACTCCGGATCCTTTTTAAGGAAGTTCAAAGTGAGTGTGATGTGGGAAAACAGTTTGGGAGACTTTGAGGTCAGTAAACCGCTCCCTCGGAGGTCGATGTTTATTCGGACGCTCGACCCGCCGGCGTTATTTGTCCAATTCAGCGAGGACTTCGCCAATGATCTTGGTCATTTGGTGGGCGGGAAGCGCGTCGCCACCTTCGGCTTCGGATACCTCTTCGGAGAATGCCTCAACGGAGTGGACACCGCCGACCAGCACGTGTCGTAGGGCTTCTCCGCTGGCTTCGGGATCGTCGACCGACTCGATAGCGCTCGCCACTGCGTGGTCCGCTGATTCCGCCACTTCGTGCACGATATGCATCGCTTCTTCACGGCCGCTCGCGGTGGAGACCACAGGTTCACGGTCGGGATTCTGCTCGAGATCCCATTGGGCCAATGCTTCGTTGTACCCGCCTTCTCCGGGGTGAATAACTCGAGTCGTTGGCGCAGAACTGCCTTCAGGGCCTTCGTTCTCCGGCGTTTCGTCGACCCCGCCATCACCCTCGTGATGTCGAGTCGCTGCAATGGGAACAACGAGGCTGCCGTCAGCGTTTCGTTGAATGGTCATATTGTCGACTCCTTTTCGGCAATCGATGACGATGCTTCATCGTCAAAGGTGTCCTTAGCATTGGCCAAGATCACCATCTTCTGAACTCAGTGTCACTGTAGTTCCACCTGGCGTTGAAGGTTCAAGCGTCGCGATTGATGCTGAATCTCCGTTTTGCAACTCTCAGGAGTAGCACACCACTTCGAAGTTGTCCAAGGGAATCAGACTGACACGAGCGACACCACTGCTCGGCGAACCTCATTATGCACCTGGCGTCGAAGATGTTGGGGATCGCGGGTACGGACCGGAGAACCGCCGCTGGACGTTCCGTTAGCTCCCGCGGTGGCCGAATGTATCGATCGATGTCCGAGTAGGCCGGATTTCTCCAGCGTGACCCGCACGGTTCCCAACGCCAACGAGAGATTCGCGCCGCCGTTTGCGAGCACTTCGTCGGTTGCTTGCTCGATGAGTTGCGCCAACCACTCGTCTATTCCTTGAGCGATGGGTTCATCGCCTTCAACTGACAGTGCCTCAAGGGTCTCATTGGCAAGGACGTGTTCGATCAGCTCGGTTGATCCTCCCACGACGCTGTATGGCAGATCGATTGGAGTGGCGACGCACCATGACCGGTCGCTGGGCCACCAGAGATTTGGCGACAACTCGTGCCAGTCGCTGATCTGCTCGAAGGATGCGGCGCACGTCAGGGGCCCCTCATAAAGCGCGTACTCGCGCCATGGGAACTGCACCAGCCTCGAGGGCCTGGGTGCTGGGGGCAATATTTCTGAAGTCCCAGAACTCCCGTATCGAGCGCCCCCGCCTAAATGCCCGGTCCAGACACAGAAGTAACAAGATTTCGGCGTCGACGTCGAGTCAGCGAGAATCTCGATCAACGCCTCTACGTCGCTCTTGAAGGGCGACCCCGCCCTCGGCCCTTGACCTCGCCATGGAGGTGGGCTCGTAGGGGGTATCTGAGGCAGCGCGATCTTGAGCCACTGAACGTGGCTGTCCATCACGACGCCACTCCAGCGAGACACCTCGAACCAGCGGACAAGACCGGCCCGATGATCGGGAACGTGCGCGGGATGAAAGATTCGCGCGTACGCGTCGAATCCGGTCGGCATGATCGACGCAACTATGTGCTGCTCGGGAGGTCTTAGACGACTTCTGATCCATTCAGCAGCTTCGACGTCATCGCTGAGGTTCAGTTGATGGCCGGGCGACGTCATTGACCGATGCTCTCATTTCTACGATGGACAAAGGATATTGCCCTACGCCGACGACTACTACTTGGCCCTTTGGATCAGGCCGCCGCTGTCGCCGGGTGGACAACTTCCCGTAAGGCCCATTCCCCAGAGCCACACGCCTTTTGGAATACCGAAGAGTGTTTTGGACAGTTTCCGGCCGGTGACATCGATCTTCTCTACCGTGCAGGCCGGGTTCGGTGCGCGGTAGGTCGCGGCGACGTGGAGCCACCACTTGTGTTCGGCGTCACTCCACTTCTTCCATAGAGCAAGCGGCGCGTTGGTGGGCGGCTGGGTGGGATACGCAAGTGAACTCGAACTCTTGGTCGAAGTCGAGGATCCGGAAGTGAGTGCTCTGGCCGCCGCCCGGATGATTCCTGACGAGCACAACGTCGGTGTTGGCTTGTGCGCCACGGAGCACATCGCGGCAATCAAATAGTTGGCCGCACCATCGATCGCTTCGGCGACGGGGGAACGCGGCTGACGTAGATCATTCCCGATCTCGCTGAGCGAGAGCCCCTCAAGAACTGAGGGCGAGGAACTGGCACCGAGAGTGACGTAGTGATTGCCGACGTCTACGAAAGGAATGGTTCCCTGGGGGTCATACCTGTTGTAGGCGACTCGTTGAGTCGTGGACAACTTTTGAAGGCGTTGATAATCGCCCGATCCGCCGGGGGTCTGCTCGGATGAGAATAGTTCCGCCGAGTCGAACTTAAAGTACGTGCTTCTAAATGCCGCTCCCAGAAAACTCCAACTCGCGAGATGGGGATACACGTCGCTCGACGATGAGAGGACTTCATTGTCAAGGTGAGTGAACGTACCAAATTTCGAAAGTGCGACGAGGAGGGCCCAGCGTTGCAGGGCGCAGTAGGGGCAGTATTCCGCGCCCACGTACGACACCACACCGTTGGTGGCGACCGTCGACAATGACGGAGTCACCATCGTGGGTATCGATACCGTCGAAGGAAGTCCGACCGCTTGGAGGGTGGACGTGGGAACGTCGACTGCCGCCTGAAAGTACGACGCCAGCCGCGTCGGGGATTGGGGAGCCAACGGAGTGCGTTGAGTCGAAAGTACGCCGAACCCAAGAGCGACGACCACGACCAGCGCGCACACTCCGAGTGCCCGGCGCTTCACGCGCCGACTGCGATTGCGGCCGCGAAGTTCGTCGAGACTTGCGCGCGGTACCGAGATCTCTTCCATGACCCTTTGAGAGAGTCGAGCAAGTTCAGTCATGTGCCACCTCCGTTGGTTCGGCATCGTCTGTGAGTAAACGTCCGAGGCCCTGGCGCGCATCGTGCAACGTGCTTGAGACTGTGCCGCGACGTATCTTGAGGACGGTGGCTATCTCCGCTTCGGGTAGGTCCGCCACGTAGCGAAGCATCACGACTTGGCGTTGTCGAGGCGATAGCGATTCGACGAGTTCCCAAATCTCGCCGGCTGGCGCAGGAAGATCGGGCTTCGGCAGCGAATTTCGCAAGACTCGATCCTCCACCTTTCGTCGTCGTGCCAACCGGCTCGCGTGGTTCAGCGCAACGCGATACACCCAACCGGTGGGCGATTCCATAGATCTGACTCGACTCCATTGTTCGAGCGCTCGCGAGCACGCCTCGTCGACTCCTTCGATGGCGAGTTCCATTTCACCGGTGGTCAGGAGGAGCGTGGCGATCATGCGATCATGCTCGCGGACGTACCAAGCTTCGAAGGACTCCACGAACGCGACGCTCCCTTCTGAACTATCCCAACGAGTTGTCCGGAGACAATGTTCACTAGTAGTACAAGTCACAGAGGAACGGAAATGCTGGGTGCGAGAGGGATATTGATCGAATTGTTCCTACCGCGAATATGGTCGAGCTGAAATAGTCCAACTGCAGGAGCAGTTAGTTTGGGGCTTTTGCCTCCGTCGAGGCTAGAGAACTCCCCGCCTCGGCGCCTCTAAAGCGGCACGATACCGGTATCGCTTTCGTCTACAACACCCCAAATGACAATCGGTTTTCGAATGTAGGGCCTCCCCGCGGTCGGAAGTACGGTGCAGAGCAGTGGGCGGTAGGTCTGTGATCAAAGTTCGAGGGGGTACACGTTGTTCGGTGGCCCTCGGTCTCATCGTGCTCATCTTCGGGATCTACTCTCCGACTCAGGTGGCAGCCGCTGACGTGTCGTCAGCGTCCTTAGTTTCATTCGACTTCTCGACTCCGTCGACGGGGTACGGAGCCTTTACCCGTGAGCCCTCCAGCGGCGACACGTGCCGAGATTACGTGGGGCGCACTACCGACGGCGGAGCCATCTTTGGCGATTCAGCGTTCGTGTATTCGTGGAACTGCTCGAAAGACATCTTCAGTTCCTCCCTGGCGTCCGACGGGCGCGGCGACGTCTTCCTGTACGGACCGCAACTCTTCATAAGTCATGACGATGCCCGGACATGGACGCGCATACCCCAGTTGGGTCCGATTCTTGATGTTGATGCCGAGGGTTTGTCGGTATGGCTGGTCGAGTCGATCTGCAAGGGCGGTGAACCTGCCAAGAGAGATTGCTCGATCGCTCTGGAAGTGTCAGACAACGGTGGTCGCACCTGGTCGTCGCTGCCCGCGCCACCGGGGTCGATAACGGGATACCGAAGTCCAACGCCGGGTCAGAGTTTCCTCGCGCGCACGAGTCGAAGTACTGCGTATCTGATGCTCGAGCCGCACGCCCCTTTTGGCAGCACGCCTACGGCGTTTCCATTTTGGATCACGACGGACGGTGGAAAAACCTGGTCCAATCGTCGCGTCGCATGCCCAATCGATGCGCTCCACGTCGTGTACTCGGTTGCGCCAGATGGGTCAATCATGGTGGTGTGTGCCTCGGGACCGAGTGCGGGAATGCAGTTGAAGTCGGTTCTTGAGTCAAGCGATCAAGGCAAAACATGGACGGTGGAGTCAAGGCCCGGTCAGAAGAGACTCTCTGATCTCGACGCCGGCTATCTCGGTTTCGTCGACCTTGTCTCAAAAGAGGAAGGGTTCCTGGTAGGTGGGCGGAGCTCACTTCTTGAGACGCGAGATGGCGGCAAGGTATGGTCAGCGCTCCAACCACTGATCGGGAGTAGCGCGGGTGGCAC
>DASXFG010000042.1:0-31877 GCA_036489715.1 Acidimicrobiales bacterium
GGCGTACCGCGTCGCGAGATCTTGGTCAGCGGTCGGGGCATCTTGCGGTCACGGGCCAGGGCGAAGAATCCTCGTGACGCGGCGACCGCGCAACCCACTAACACCGCAATCATGTCAAAGATCACGACGAGTTCCACCAGACGACGGATACCGACGTTGGCAAAGCCCCCGGCCGACTTCGGCCCCGACAAGACGAACAGTGGCCCCGCCGCCGCTGAGTTGCCCAGCGCCTTGAGGCTGAAGTGGAACCCCGCCACCTGGGCGAAGGAGCCGATGACGTAGAACCCGGCGATCACCACGACCGACGTCAGGACTGCGCGGGGTATGTTTCGCTCCGGTCGCTCGGTTTCTTCGGCGAGATTCGCCGATGTTTCGAATCCGGTGAAGAGCAAGACGCCGTAGAGCACTCCGAATAACACGCCCTTCCAGTGCGACGGTGAGCTACTGGCCGAGAAACCCGTCGGGATGTGATGCAGTCCGCCACTTTGGATGATGACGAAGATCGAGTAGGCGAGAACTACCGTCACCGAGATCATGGCCAGGGTCAACTGCACGCGCGTCGACAGCGCCACTCCGAGATAGATGATGGTGCCGACCACGAGGAACAAGATGAGGTCCCACGCCCAGTACGGGAGTGGCGCCTTGTTGAACTCTCCCAGGATGGTGTCGTGAATGGTGCCGCCGATCATCGGCAATATTCCCGCACCGAGCGCCAAGATGCCCACGTAGTAGAGCCAGCCTGCTGCACTCCCCAAGTGCGATCCCAGGCCGTCGGTGACGTAGTCGTAGAGGGATCCTGCGCGCTGAATCTTTCTCGTGTACTCGGCAATGATCCAACCCAATCCGAGAACGCCAACGGCCGCAATCACCACCGACAGGGCGGCGGCGTTACCCGCGCCATTTCCCGACGCGCTGCTGATGCCCATTATCAGCGGCACTAAGAAGGCGATGGAGAACACCGGCCCCATGAGTCCTACTGACTGTGCAATCGTGTCGATCAGTGTGAGCTTTCGCTTACCACCGAGCGTCGTACGCTGCTCGTCTGCCATGTGATCCCCCCGGAGTCGCGGAACGTCGTCCCGATCGACTAAACGTATGGGTTCAAACGACCTGCGTCAAGCACTAATCCTGAAGAAGTCATAGAAAACGCAGCGACCCGGCACCGAGCGATTGTGTCACGAGCTCAACGAGAGGTGACCACGGCCGTGCTTGCCGCCACGCCGGCCCGCGCCTAATGGCTGATCGCGTCACGTCACGTTGACGCAGACGTCTACGCGGAAGCTCGCTCCGTCGCCGCGCGCACCACCCATTGAAATGCGGGGTCGGGCTTCTCGAGGAGTTCGGGGTGCCACTGGACAGCCACGATGGAGCCGTCGGGAGTCTCGAAGCCCTCAACAACCCCGTCGGTGGCCTTCGCGGTGACGATGAGCCCCTCGCCCACTTCATCCAGGACCTGGTGGTGAAGGGAGTTGACTCGCATCTCACCCGGATACAACTCAGCGGTGAGGGTGCCTTCGACGACGTTGACGCCATGGGTAGCGGTGCGCCCATCGACGTCCCACTGCGGGTGACCAGCCCCTTCGTCCAGTTCGACGTGCTGGCGAAGGGTGCCCCCAAAGACCACGTTGACCAGCTGAAATCCACGACAGATTCCGAGCACGGGTATGCCTTTTTTCTGGGCCGCGTCAAGGAGCGCAATCTCCCAGGCGTCACGATCGGGCTCGATCGCTCCCAGGTCGTCATCGGGCGCCTGACCGTAGTGCGACGGCTCCACATCCGCTCCCCCGGTGAGGACCAGGCCGTCGAGGTGGTCAACCATTTCGACGACGTCGGCGTCGCGCGTCAGTTCCACCGGCAGCCCTCCCGCCATGGCGATAGAACGCGGGTAGTCGCTGAAGTGAAGATCGAAGTTCAGCTCGCTCATGGCCTTCGGTAGGTTGGATCCCAGCGCCGTAACGGGCCATCGACGCCCCGAGATGCCGATCAGCGGTCGACTCATACCCTCATCCTAGGACTCGGCGCCCAACGTGGTGTACTAGAAAGTTGTTTGGAAGCGAACTTTCTTGGAGGGGCCATGGCGGACCAGATCGTGGACATCACCTCACACGACACGTACATCGAGGGAGTGCCTCGCGAGGCGTTCCGGTACCTGCGCCAGAACGACCCCGTTCACTGGACCGAAGAGTCCGACGGAGGACGCGGGTTCTGGAGTCTGACGAAGTACGACGACGTTCTGCTCGCGAGCCGATCGACCGACGTCTACTCCAGCCGCCTCGGCATTCGTCTCGAGGACATGGACGAAGAGGAACTAGAAGCGCGCCGCACCATGATGGAGATGGACGCACCCGAACACACCAAGTTGCGCCGACTGGTGAGCCGTCCCTTCGCTCCCAAGTCGGTGGCCGAATACGAAGGGGCGGTACGCGAACTGGCCGCGGAGATCCTGGACTCTATCGACACCTCAAAAGAGTTCAACTTCGTGCGCGAGGTGGCTCGCGATCTGCCGATGAGAATGCTCGGACGGGTCCTGGGTCTACCCGACGAGGACCTCGAGTGGCTCGTGGAACGCGGCGACGCGCTGATCGGCAATAGCGATCCGGACTTCACCGACTTCGTCATCGATCAGGTCGACACCTCGGAGTTCCGGCTCCTCCCGTTCCGCTCGCCGGTGGCGATCGAACTGTTCGAGTACGCCGCCCAGGCGCTCGAAGCGAGGCGGATCACCCCCACCCACGACATCCTGAGTGCCTTATTGGAGCCCAACGCCGATGGCGAGTCCCTCGATGACTTGGCCCTCAAGAACTTTTTCACCCTCATGGTCGCGGCCGGAAACGACACCACGCGTTACACCATGACGGGTGGGCTCCTAGCGCTGATCGATCGGCCCGAGGTCTACGACGCGATACCCACCATGGAACTCGACGAGCGCAAGAAACTCGTCGAAGAGATGCTGCGCTGGACGACGGTCACCATGCACTTTCGCCGCACTCTCACGACCGATATCGAACTGCGCGGCAAGCAACTGAAGGCGGGCGACAAGGTCGTGCTCTGGTACGCGTCCGCGAATTACGATGAGGAGCACTTCGAGCGACCCGATGAGTTTCGCCCCGATCGCACGCCTAATGACCACATGGCTTTTGGATTGCACAGCCCCCACCTCTGCTTGGGCGCGCACTTGGCGCGCCTCGAGATCCGCGTGATCTTCGAAGAGATGGCGAAACGTTGGAAGAGGGTCGAGCTCATGGACGAGCCCGAGCACCTTCGATCGAACTTCATCGGCGGCATCAAGGAGCTAATGGTCCGGGTCGAGCCCCTTTAGAGGAACGGCAGGTACTCGCGCAGCTCCCAGTCGGTAGTTGCCGCACTGAAGCGCTCCCACTCGGTGCGCTTGACCGCCACGTGCTCTGACACCAGATCGGCGCCGATCGCCTCGGCCAGCGCGCTGTCGGCCTCGAGCGCGTCGAGCGCGTCGGCCAACGTGGCCGGCACTCCCACGGTCGCATCGATGGTGTCGAGTCCGTTTCCGCCCTCGGGCTTGCCGGGGTCGGTCTCGTGGACCACGCCCAGGCGCGCCGCCTGCAGCACGGCCGCCACGGCGGTATGCACGACCGCGGCGCCGTCGCTGAGGCGATGCTCCAAGCGAGCCCCGTCGCCTCGCTCACCGGGCACGCGAATCGTCGCGCCGCGGTGGTCGTATCCCCAGTTCGCCCAGTATCCCGAGAGCGACGCGGGACGCAGCCGCTTGTAGGCGTTGACGGTGGGAGCACAGAGCCCGGCCAGTGCGCGATGGTGCTCAAGCAGCCCGCCAATCGCGTGCTTGGCGAGACTCGAGACGCCGTCGTCCGTGTCGCGATCGTTAATGACGTTGTTCCCGTCCTTGGCGCGGAACGAGAAGTTTACGTGCAACCCCGAACCGCCGCGATCTCCCAGCGGCTTGCCCATAAAGGTGAGAAGCAGCCCCATGCGCTGAGCGACCTCGCGCGCGAGGACCTTAAAGAGGAAGGTGTCGTCGGCGGCGCGCAACGCGTCGCTGTAATGAAGCGTGAATTCAAACTGCGGCGTGTCGTACTCCGAGTTCACCGACTCGAGTGGAATCTCCGCCTCGGCGCAGGCGCGCCAGATGGCGTCAATGAGGCCGTAGGGATCGACCGCGCTGCCCGTGCCGTAGACGAACGCCCCGGGCGTGTCCATGGGCTTCCAGTCGTCGCCGTCGCGTACGAAGACGTAGGCCTCCAGTTCAATCCCCACGTAGGGTTCGAGGTCGCGCTCGCGCCACGCGTCAATAGCGCGCACCAGTGCCGCGCGCGGCGAGACCGAAAAGGGCGAACCCAGTCGTTCGAGGTGGGCGACCACGACCTGGGTGTCGGGTTCCCAGCCCGGACGCAGGTCCGCGGCCTCAAAGACCGCCTCGAAGTCCGGTAGGCCCTCGTTCCAGTAGCTCCCGGTCGTCTCGGGCGTCATGTTGCGGTCGTACCCCAGGGCCCAGGTGCCCGTACAGTGGCGCGCGCCACGCGTCGCTAAGTCGGCGGGCACGTATTTTCCCCGCGCCAGCCCCAAATGATCGGGCCAGAGCACCCGCACGCGGTCTACAGAACTGGTCATAACGCCTCCCGGGTCGGCCCTGGCGAAAGTAGCACGCTCCGCGCCGGGGGGTTTGTAAAGTGAAGTAATCATTTGATTGCAAACGACTTTTGGAGGTCGCGTGGAATATCGCCGCATTCTGCTCGACGGCAATGTCGTCGACGTCCTGCGCGACGGCGAGGACCTCGTGGCGGCGGATGGGCGGCGGGTAGCGTGCGAGGCCGCAACGCACCTATCGCCCGTGTCGCCCACCAAGATTCTCTGCTGTCATCTCAATCACGTCTCACGCGTGCGCGAGTTCCAGATTTCACTGCCCCCGGCGCCCACCTGGTTCCAGAAGCCGATCTCGTCACTGAACGCCCACGGCGGCGCCGTGGTGCGGCCCGCCAACTGCCACTACCTCAACTACGAAGGCGAGATCGCCATCGTGATCGGGCGCACCGCGCGCAACATTGAGTTGGCCGACGCCGCTCACTACATCGCCGGCTACACCATCGCCAACGATTACGGCCTGCACGACTTTCGCGACACCGACGCGGGCTCCATGCTGCGCGTCAAGGGCGCCGACACCCTGTGTCCGCTCGGTCCCGGCGTCGTGACCGACTGGGACTTTCACGCCAAGTCCATGCGCACGATCGTCAACGGCGTCGTTCGCCAGGACGGCTCCACCGACGAGATGGCCTGGGACATGCACTACCTCGTCACCGACATCGCCCGATTGATCACCCTGGTACCCGGGGACGTGATCCTTTCGGGAACCCCGGCCAACTCGCGACCGGTAGAGCCCGGTGACGTCGTGAGCGTCGAGGTTGAGGGGCTCGGAACTCTCACTAACCACATCGTCTCGTCACCCGACCCGGTCAGTGACGAGGTGGGCGCCCAGCCCACGGCCAGCGAAGAGGTGCTCTCGACCGCTCTGGGCGGAGAGTGGGAGTTTCGCGGCCAGCGCCGACCACAGCCCACTCCGCGCGAAAACCTGCGCTACCCGTCCGTTCGCCCGAGGCACGAGTCGTGAGCGAGGAACGCGTACTGGTGGGCGACGTCCTCGTGGCGACCGGTCACTTCATTAATAACGAGCGCGTATCCTCCTCGCGAACCTTCGAGGATCGCTCCCCCCTCGACTGGTCGCTCAAACTCGCCGACGTCTCGCGCGGTGGCATCGACGACGTCGACCGCGCACTCTGCGCCGCGGTCGCGGCGTTCCCTGCGTGGTCCGCGTTAGGAGTGCGCGGACGCGGCGCGTACCTGCGGCGCTTGGCGGATCTCATTGATGAGAACGTAGAGCGCATCGCCGAAGTCGAGTGCCTAGACATGGCCATGCTCGAAGAGAGCCTCAAGTTGCGAGTGATCGCCCGCGGCGCGCGGAACTTTCGCGCCTACGCCGATCTGGCCGAACACTACGAATCACGGCGCTGGGCCTCTAATGGCACGCACAACACGGTCCTGCGCATGCCCGCGGGCCCGACCGTCGTCATCACCCCGTGGAACGCGCCCTTCATGCTCTCGACCTGGAAGTGCGCCCCGGCCCTCGCCGCGGGCAATACGGTCGTGCTCAAGCCGGCGGAGTGGTCGCCGTTGAGCTGTTCGCTTCTCATGGACCTCGTTCTCGAGGCCGAGTTCCCTCCCGGCGTCTTCAATCTCGTCCAGGGTCTCGGCGAGGAAGCCGGGGCCGCGCTAGTGGCGGACGCGCGAGTGCGCCGCATCTCTTTTACGGGTTCTCCCGAGACCGGCCGTCGCATCGGCACTATCGCGGCGCGCAACTTGGTGCCCTTCACCGGAGAGCTCGGGGGCAAGGGCCCCTTCGTGGTCTACGCCGACGCTGATCTCGACTTGGCGGTGGACAAGGCCGCCCTCATGTACGACGACGCCGGACAGGTCTGCTTGGCCGGGACACGGCTCCTCGTCGAAGAGAGCGTACGAGATGAGTTCCTGGCGCGCTTTACGACCAAGACCGAAGAGCACGTCTTGGGCGACAGCCGCGATCCCTCCACCACGATCTCGCCCCTCATTCATCCCGAGCACCTCGCGCGGGTGGAGGGCTTCGTAGAGCGCTCGCTGGCCGCCGGTGACGCGCTGGTCTTTGGCGGAGAGCGCACTACGCCCGATGGCCTGTGGTACGAGCCCACGCTCATCGAGCCGCGCTCTAATGACGCCGAGATCGTCCAGAACGAAGTCTTCGGACCCGTCCTTACCATTCAGACCTTCACCACCGAAGACGAGGCGATCGACCTAGCGAATTCGACCCGCTACGGCCTGTCCGCGATGGTCTTTACAAGTGACGACAAAAAAGCAGAGCGCTTCGGGCTCGCGGTGCGCGCCGGCACGATTTGGGTGAACTGCTTTTTGGTTCGCGACCTCACCGCCCCCTTTGGCGGTATCGGCATCAGCGGCGTCGGTCGCGAAGGCGGCGACTACGCCCTCGACTTTTACAGTGACCTCAAGACCTATCAAGTGAAGGAGGAGACCACTCATGGGTGAAATCATCGGGGCCGGCTTTCTCGCCCACGTCCCCACCATTGTCCTGCCCGATAAGGAGCGCCGCGAACTCAACGAGGGCCGTGAGAGCACCCTCTACACCGGACTGCGCAAACTGCGCCAGGACGTCTTTGACGTACTCAAGCCCGACCTCGTGGTGGTCTTTGACAGCCACTGGTTCACTACGGTGGAGTTCGTCATCACCTCGGCTACGCGCCGCCTCGGCTTTTACACCTCCGAAGAGCTGCCCCGGGGCATGTCCAGCATGCCCTTTGACGCCAAGGGCGACCCCGCCTTCGCCACCCTGGTCGGAGCGATTGCCGACGCCACGCCGGAGTGTTGGATTACGCCCATCGATAACGAGCATCTGCCCATTCAGTACGCGACGACGAACTTCTTCCCCTTCCTTCAGGGCGACGAAGCCTGGGTGTCGGTCAGCACCTGTCAAACCGCCCAGCCCGAGGATTTCGCCGCGGTCGGACGGGTCATCGCCGCCGCCATTGAACGCATCGACCGGCGCGTGATCCTGATCGCCTCGGGCGCGCTCAGTCACACCTTCCACTCGTTGCGCACCCTGCGCCAGCACGAGGCCGCGGGCGAAGAGCACATTTTCTCCTCCGAAGCTCGCCGCGCCGATCACGCGGTAATCGAAGCCTGGGAACGCGGCGACCACGCCGGCGTCGTGGACAACTTCGCAGAGTTCATGCGGGTGCGGCCCGAGGGCCACTTCGCTCACTACCAGATGATGGTGGGCGCACTGGGCGGGCGCGACTGCGTCGCACCGGGCCGTCTGTACTCGGCCTACGAGAACGCGATCGGAACCGGTCAAGTACACATGTGGTTCGACCGACCCGAGAGTGGTTGGGTGGCGGCGTGAGTGTGCGCGGGCTCCCTTTTCCGCGAACAGCCTCGGGTCAGGCGTCGCTACTGCCACCGCCGCCCTGGCACTACTCGGGCGATCTGCTCACGGTTGAGTACCGCACCGATCCCGCCAAGATTGCGGCCCTCCTGCCCGAGGGAGTGAGCCTCGCCCACGACGACGAGGATCCGGGGGCCGTCGCCTTTATCTGGGCCGACTGGCAGAGCTGCGGGGAGGATCGCTCCGAACTACTCGATCCCGTGCGCTCCCAGTACAAGGAGGCCTTCGTGGTGGTGCGCTGTCGTTACGACGGGCGGCTTTTCAGCCGCTGCGTATTCATCTGGGTGGACAAGGACTTCGCCCTGGTGCGTGGGTACCTTCAGGGCTATCCCAAGAAACTTGGCTCCATCCACCAGACCCGACCCGTCACGCGGGGAGTGGCGGGTCCGCGCCTCGAAGCGGGGGCGAGATTCGGCATGACTCTGGCCGCGGCGGATCGCCGACTGGCCCAGGCGACGGTGACCCTCGAGGGCGAGAGCACGGCGAACGGGTTCGTCAACGGCCACGCCATGCTGCATCACCGCTGGTTCCCCCGCATCGAACTCGACGAACGCGACTCGCTCGCCGAAGTGGTCACCATGGCGGGAGTAAACGTCGACCTCGGTCCCGTTTTTGCGGGTTCGGCGACCCTGGACCTATTCGACTCGCCCAGCGAAGAGCTGGCCTCGCTCGCTCCCCGCGAGATCCTCGGCGGCTACTTTCGCTCCGTGGGCACCACCTTTAACGGTGGCACCACGCTCGAGGAATAAAGCGTGTCGCGCCGCATCGCCAGCCCCCAAGACAGCGTCGTCTCTCAGGCCGAGCGCGACATCCGTGCCCGATTGAGCGACCACGAGCTCGACTTCGCCGCGATGAGCGCCGTGTCCAACATCTACCGCACGGGCTCAGCGGTGCGCAATCACATGGAGCGAGAAGTCCTGAGCGACTACGACCTCAGCTGGGTCGCCTTCACCGTGCTGTGGGTCTTGTGGATCTGGGGCGAGCAGGAGACCGGACACGTGGCCGCCGAGGCGGGCATCACCAAGGGCACCCTCACCGGGGTGATGAAGACCCTCCAGACGCGCAAGCTCATCCGCCGCCTGCCCCACCGCGAAGACCGCCGGCGGGTCTCGATCGGACTGTCCAAAGCCGGCGAACGCCTCATCGAACGCGTCTTTCCCGAGTTCAACGGCCACGAATCGCTGGCGGTGAGCGCCCTGTCGGTCGAGGACCAGCACGAGCTCGCGCGGCTTTTGCGCCTCGTGCTCCAGACCATCAGCCAGCGCGACGAGAGCTAGTTCGCTTCCTAGCGCGCAGCGTCGGCGGTAGCGATCAAACGACGCGCCGCTCTGGCTTCGTCCACCCGCGAGACCGGCGTGTGGTGGGGAGCGTGGCGCAGGGATTCGGGGTCGCTCTGGGCGTGTTCGGCAATCCGTTCGATCGCCTGGGCCAGCGCTTCGAGGGTCTGAACGCTTTCGGTCTCGGTCGGCTCGAACATCAGCGCCTCGTCCACGATGAGGGGAAAGTACACCGTCGGCGCGTGAAAGCCCTCGTCCAAGAGAGCTTTGGCCACGTCCAATCCCCGCACGCCGTACTTGGACTTCAGGCCCGTCGCCTGCAGCGTGCACTCGTGCATGCACACCCGGTCGTAGGCCGCAGGCAGGATCTCGCGCAGCCGGTGGCGTAGCCAGTTCGCATTCAGTACCGCGTGCTGAGCGACACGGGTGAGCCCGTCTCCCCCGTGCACGTCGATGTAGGCGAGCGCACGCGCGAGCACTAGCGCGTTGCCGTGCCAGCCGTGCACGCGCCCGATCGAGCGTTCGGGCGTACGCCACGCGAAGGATCCGTCGCCCTGTCGCGTCGCCTTCGGACCGGGCAAGAACTCGACCAGGCGAGCCGCCACCGCCACCGGCCCGGCCCCGGGTCCCCCGCCCCCATGGGGGGTCGCAAAGGTCTTGTGCAGGTTCATGTGCACGATGTCGAATCCCATGTCACCGGGTCGCACCGCGCCCAGGATCGCATTCAGATTGGCCCCGTCGTAGTAGAGCAGGCCCCCCACGTCGTGCACCGCGCGAGCAATCTCGATGATCTCCTCTTCGAAGAGCCCCACCGTGTTGGGATTGGTCAGCATGATCCCGGCTACGTCGGGACCGAGGGTTGCCTTGAGGGCGTCGAGATCAACGAGTCCTCGTTCGTTCGTGGACACCGTGGCGACCTCGTAGCCGCCCAACGTGACCGAGGCGGGGTTGGTTCCGTGCGCGGAGTCCGGGATAATCACGCGACGCCGCTCGTCTCCGTTGGCTTCGTGAAAGGCGCGCATCAACAAGAGTCCGGTGAGTTCGCCCGCCGCTCCCGCGGCCGGCTGCAACGTGGCCGCCGCCATGCCGGTAATCAGACACAACTTTTCTTCGAGGGTCGCCAAAATCTCCAGCCAGCCCTGGGTGAGCGAAGCCGGAGCGCCCGGGTGCACCGCGCTCAGGCCCGGATCGGCCGCGACCGCGTCACAGAATTTCGGGTTGTACTTCATGGTGCACGAGCCCAGCGGATACATCCCCAGATCCACCGAGAACTGCCGGTGCGTCAGCCGGGTGAAGTGGCCCACCAGGTCGCGTTCGGACACCTCGGCGATGGGGACCACGTCGGGGTTCAGGTGCTCGGCGGGCACCAGTTCGTCCAGGGAGCCCGCCGGCACACCCGTCGTGCGCAGCTGATGCGCCGAGCGCCCCGGCACCGACATCTCAAAGAGCGTGGGCTCGGTTTCGTGTCCGGTCAGTGGTGCTGAGGCGGCCCGTCCGCCCGGGGCGGCGAGGGTGCTCACGCCAGCACCTCCTTGAGGGATCGCACGTAGTGGTCGATCTCTTCCTTGGTGCGCCGCTCGGTCACGCTGACGATCAGTACGTCCTCGGTGGAACCCTCGATAGAAGGGTCACGTGCTCCGCCCAGCGCGGACAACGCGAGCCCGGCTAAGACGCCGTGCTCGGCCATCGCCTCGATAACCCCGGTGGCCGCGCTCGGCAGGCGCAGCGCGAACTCGCGAAAGAACGGTTGATCGTTCGCCGCGTGGACGCCGTCGAGCCCGCTCAGTTGCTCAAAGAGATAGTGGGCGCCCTGCGCGCAACGCGTAGCCACTTCGCGCAGACCTCGGGTGCCGAGCCAGCCCAGCTGCACGGCGGCGGTCACCGCCATCAGGGTCTGGTTCGTGCAGACATTCGAGGTGGCTTTTTCGCGGCGAATGTCCTGTTCACGAGCGCGAAGAGTAGTCACGAAGGCCCGGCGGTCATTCGAGTCCACCGTCTCACCCACAATGCGCCCCGGCAGGCGGCGCACCTGGTCCTCGCTGCACGCGAAGAGTCCGAGGTAGGGGCCGCCAAAAGACAGGGCAGTGCCAAAGACCTGGCCCTCCCCCACAAAGACGTCCGCTCCCCACTGGCCCGCGGTCTTGAGCACGCTCGCGGCAACGGGGTCCGCACCGAGTACGAGCAGCGCACCCTCGCGCGTCGCGAGGGCCTTGGCTTCACTGAGATCTTCTAAGACGCCGAGGTAGTTCGGATACCCCGCGACGATGGCGGCGGCTCCACTCGCGTCGACGCTCGCCCAGTCGCTCACGCCGTTCTTCAAGGGCACTTCGACGATGTCGTGCCCGGTGCCGTGGGCGAAGGTGCGAGCGACCTGGCGCCAGTGCGGATGAATTCCCGCAGAGATCACCATCTTCTGGCGCTGGGTGGCGCCGTGGGCCATGTTGAGCGCCTCGACCAATGAGGTGGCGGCGTCGTAGAGCGACGCGTTCGAAATGGGCAGGCCGCTTAAGCGCGCGATCAAGGTCTGATACTCGAAGATGGCCTGAAGCACGCCTTGGGCGACTTCGGGCTGATAGGGCGTGTAGGCCGTGACGAACTCGGAGCGGCCGGCGAGGGCTCGCACGACTGCGGGCACCTCGTGGTCGTAGGCTCCCCCACCCGCAAAGCACGTGAGGTTGTTCGCGCGCGCCGGGTTGGCGCTCGTGTAGGTGGCAAAGATCGCCGCAACGTCCGGCTCACTTACGCCGGGTTCGATCGCCAGCCCACCCGAGAGACGCACCGCCGCGGGAATGTGCGCAAAAAGGTCCTCGAGGCGGTCCATGCCCAGGAACTCCAGCATCGACGCCACGTCCTCGGGTGTGTGGGGCAGATAGTCGGCCACTACGACTCCTTCTGCACGAAGGGCAGCGCAGTCACCTCGGCGTTGATCTCTCGTCCGCGCAGCACGGCGGTGACGTTCTGGCCCGGGGCCAGCCCCGCCGCCAAGAGACCCATGCCGATCCCGTGACCGAGCACGGGCGAGAAGTTGCCCGAGCTAAGGGTGCCCACGGGGTCGCCCTCGACCACGATCTCGGCCCCGTCGCGCAGGGGCTGACGGTCCGCGGTGGCGACTCCGGTGAGGATTCGGCTCACCCCGCGCTCTCGTTCGGCTTGCACCGCGGCGCGTCCGCGGAAGGTCTCTTTTTTCCACCCCAGCACCCAGCCGAGGCCCGCTTCTAATGTCGTCGACGATTCGGTGAGTTCGTGTCCGTAGAGCGGCAGCGCGGCTTCGAGGCGCAGCGTGTCGCGCGCGCCGAGGCCGGCCGGAGTCACCCCCGCACTCACCAGGGCGCGGAAGATCTCTTCGGCGACCTCGTTGGGCGCGGCGATTTCGAGGCCGGCTTCGCCGGTGTACCCGGTTCCGGCCACGCGCACCTCCACGCCGCGGTAGTCGTAGCGCTCGACGCGAAAACGCCCAATCTCTGCGAAGCGTGCGTCGACCAGAGCAGCCTTGGCGCGAGCGTGAGGTCCCTGGATCGCCAACACGCAGCGCTCCCCCGTTACGTCGCGCCCTCCGGGCAGGGCCGAGGTCACGCCCTGGGTGTTCGAGGCGTTGGGCATCACGTCGAACTCATTGGCTCCGACCCACCACACGATGATGTCGTCGACCACGAATCCGTCGTCGTTTAAGAGGTGCGTGTACTGGGCGCGGCCCGGGTCGACTTTGTTCAGGTCGTTCGTGAGGGTCGACTGCAGGGCCTCGAACATCTCGGGCCCGTCGCATCTCACCGTGCCGAGGTGGCTCACGTCAAAGACCACGGCGTCGTTGCGACAGGCCAGGTGCTCGGCGACCGTGCCCGTGGCGTACTGCAGGGGCATCTCCCAGCCGCCAAAGGGGACGATCTTGGCACCGAGTTCAACGTGTAGATCGTAGAGATAGGGACGGCGATCCAACGGTGCTCCTTACGCGGCTCGACCATCCACGATACGCAGATCATGAGAGCGCAAAAGCTGGTGATAGTCGCGCTGGTATACCACGACCAGTTCGATCTCGGGATAGAGACTTCGGAAGCGTCGGATCTTACGATTCTTCTTCGTCACCAAGCGCTGCTCGAGCACGGTGAGCTCAATAAAGAGGCGTCGATCGGGCAAGAAGAAGTCCGGGCGAAAGCCCCGCACCGGCGTTCCCCGCTCGTCCCACTCGAGGGGAAACTCGAGGGGCTCGTAGAACCACTGGTGCCCGTAGAGAGTGAGGAGTTGGGAAAAGAGACGCTCGCTCGGGTGAGCGAAGGAGTACGGAGCACTGGCTACGAGACTCGGGTGGCGACGACGCTCGTCGTCGCTCCTCGACGGGACGGTCACGCCGAAGCGGCCCCCTTCTCCGACTTCGAAAGCTCTGGCTGCTCAAGCATGGTCCGCAGTTCGGAGACCACGTTGGCGAGGGGCACGATATTAAAGACTCCTTGACCTCCGCGCAGGAGGTCCACTAGGTCGCCGTCGCTCGCGGCCAGCACCGACCCAGCGTCAGAGAGCACGAGGCTGCTCGAGGCGAGGTCGGCGCCTAGTGAGTCGCGCAGGCACACAACCGCCTGGCGCGCTCGCGCGAGCGCCACCCCGGAATCGAGCAGCGACTTGATGACCTTTACTTCGAGCAAGTCGGCGTAGGAGTAGCTGCGCTTGGAACCGCTGCCCGAGGCGGGGGTGATGGAGGGCGTGACGAGTTCGGTGCGCGCCCAATAGTCCAACTGGCGATACGTCACTCCCGTAAGGCGACAGACCGTCGGTCCGCTATATCCGAATGTTGTAGTTACCGTCATGCTCACACCCTCCCGACCGAGGTTCATCCAGACTACCGCCCAGGACTACACGAGTGTAGTTTCGCCGCCGCTAAATCGCAAACAGGTCGGGGCGCCCCAGGGAGGGCGAGGAGGCTTCGGCGTGCAGGCGAGTGGGAATGCGCCCCGCGCGCCGCGCCGCGTAGCCCGCGCGCACCGCGTCGCGCAGCGCTTCGGCCATGAGTACGGGCTCGAGCGCGCGGTTCATGGCCGAGGCGGCGAGCACTCCGTCACAGCCCAGTTCCATGGCGAGGGCGGCGTCCGAGGCGGTGCCCACCCCCGCGTCGAGGAGAACCGGAACCTCGACACGCTCGGTGATCAGCGAGATGGCGTGTGGGTTGCGAATGCCGAGACCCGAGCCGATGGGAGAGCCGAGGGGCATCACCGCCACGCACCCCAATTGTTCCAGGCGTTGGGCGACGATGAGGTCATCTGAGGTGTACGCCCATACCTCAAAGCCTCGTCGCACGAGTTCTGCGGCGGCCACCAACGTCTCGGCCGTGTCGGGCAGCAACGTGACGTCGTCGCCGATGACTTCGAGTTTGATGAGCGCAGTGTCGAAGGCTTCTCGGGCGAGTTCGGCCACCCGCAGCGCTTCCTCGGCGCTAAAGCAGCCCGCCGTGTTGGGCAACAGCGTGACGTCGAGATCGGTCAAGAGATCGTAAATGGAGCCTTCGACGCGCGGATCCACACGGCGCAGCGCCACCGTGGCAATCGTGGACTCCGACGCCTTGAGTGATGCTCCCAGCACGTCCAGGGAGCGAAACCCCCCCGTGCCCACGACGAGGCGCGAGGGCGAAGAGACCGAGCCGACGTTAAAGAACTGTCCCACGACCCCAGCGTATCGGCGAGGCTCGCTCGTTAGGGTTGGTGCGTGCAACCCGTTGTCGCCCTGTCCATCGCGGGATCCGACTCGGGCGGGGGCGCGGGAATCCAGGCCGACATCCGCTCGATGAACGCCTTTGGCGTCTTTGCCACGACCGCCGTCACTGCGCTCACCGCCCAGAACACCCGCGGCGTCGAGGGCGTGTTCGCCGTGGAACCGGAGTTCGTCGAAGCCCAGGTGCGCGCGGTCACGAGCGATTTTGAGATTCGCGCCACCAAGACCGGCATGCTCGCCGAGCCGCGCATCATTGAGCGCGTCGCTCTGCTCGCGCGCGAAGGCCTCCTCCCCCATCTGGTGGTCGACCCGGTCCTCGTGGCCACCAGCGGCGACGTTCTCTTGAGTGAAGGGGGCCTCGACGCCTATCGACGCGCTCTTTTCTCCCAGGCCGAGATCGTTACGCCGAATCTGGCCGAAGCGGCGGCCCTCGCGGGCGCGGACGTGCGCGAGGTCACCGACGTCGACGCGCTCAGCGACCTAGCGCGAGCGCTCCTCATTTTTGGATCTCGCTACGTCCTGGTTAAGGGCGGCCATCTCACCAATCGTCGAGACGGCGAGCGCTCCCCCGACGTCCTCGTGAGCGCGGAGGGACTCGTCGTCTTGGACGCGCCACGCATCGCGACCGGCAACGACCACGGCACCGGATGCTCGCTCTCCTCGGCGATCGCGGCCGGACTCGCGCTGGGTCGCTCCCTACCCGACGCGGTGCGCGACGCGAAGTCCTTTGTCCTGGCCGCACTCGAAGGTGCCGCCTCGTGGCAACTCGGCAAAGGTCGCGGGCCGATCGATCACTTAGACTGGGGACAGTGAGCGAAGTCCCCGAGGTGCCCCCCGCCCCGCGGCCGCCGTTAACGACGACAACCAGCCTCTGGCCCGCGGCCGTCATTCTCGGCCTGGCCGTGATCATGATTGGCGTGTTCCTGCTCATCGACTTTGCGACCAACAAGGGAGTGGTGAGCGTTCCCACGACGATTCCCACCGTGGTGGGAGGGCTGGCCATTGACGCCAAGCCCGCGCCCGCGCTGCAGTACTGCCTTCAGAGCCAGGAAGTTCCGAGCAACCTCCACGACGCCTTTATCGTGCCCGAACATACCGTGGCGCGCCCCGGGGCCAACACGCCGGACTTGGGCGCCGGGGAGTACGACTGCTTCGAGCCCATGGCGACCACCCGCGCCTCGTCGAACCAAATCATTACCTTCTTCGACGCCCAACTCGAAGCGCGGGGCTGGAGCCTGTTCTCACGGGCGGCGAGCAACGGGGATCCGCAGTCTCTTTTCCAAAAGGCGGGTAGCGACGGCTTCTACTGGGAGTTGGGTATCACCGTCACGAAGGCCACATCTTCTACCGTCTTCTGGAAGTTCACGATCTACCAGAACTCCGGCACGGTCTAGAGCGCGCCTACCAACACTTTTTCGGGGACGACCGCTTTCTTGGTCACCGAGGACCACAACCACAGATTGAGCGGGTAGACGACGTAGCCCACGCGCGTCGCCGACGCCGCACAGATCAGTCCGACAAAGACGATCGACAGCAGTCCGAGCAGCTGGGACAGCGTGAGGGGCCAGTGCCCGCGGATGTAGCGCGTGGCAAAGTACCCGCCTACGAGGAGCGACACGGGAGCCACGACGTGTCCGAGCACGGGCAGCCAGGTCGTGAGCACGTGTCCGGGTAGCGCACTCGCCGCCGGCGACTTGACCCCGGCGAGACCGAGCGGAAAGGCGAATACGTTCACCAAGAACGCGTGCGGCGCGCGCACGGCGAAGGGCACGGTGGTCACGGCCACGATTGCCACGATCCACGCCAGGATCTTCTTCCAGGTGGCGCGTCCTTCTCGGTCGCGCGCCACCAGCAGGGCGCCCGCGGCTAGGGGCCACGCGGTCAGCTTCATCGCGGCGGCGAGACCCAAACTCACGCCCGCCAAATTCGTCTGGCGGCGCTGCAGGCCCACGATGGCCAGCAGCATGAGGGCAAGGATGGGCATATCGTCGCCGCCCGTCGAAAAGAACAGCGCGCCGGTTGGCAGCGCGATCAGCACCTGGGCGACGCGCACTTTTTGCTCCTTGGTGGCGCGCAGCAGCGCGAGGGCCGCTCCGCTCACGATGATGCTCATCAAAGTCATGATGATGCGCGCGTCGGTGAGGCCCTTGCTCTTGTGCGTCACCGCGGAGGGAAGGCCGAAGGCGCCCATCAGGGGAAAATACGGGAAGAAGGACTCGAAGGCGGGCAGGCCGTCGATCTCGCCGACGAGGTGCCCGTGCTCGTCATAGGCGTGATAGGGATCCTGGCCCTTGCTCAATGCCTCGCCGGCGCGCGCGATGACCCCGACTTCGGGTTGCGCGTGGCGCCAGTGCGCTTCAAGCCCCAGTGGCGCCGCGACCACGCCGAGCACCACCGCGCCCAGCACCACCAGACGCAGCCCGTGGCGTCGGCGCACGACGTAGCGCGCGCCCAGCAGGGCGACGACCGCGGCGAAGGCGTACGGACCGACGGCCAGATACCCCCACTGCCACTGCGCCGCTTGAGTGGAGCGTATGCCGAGCACCAGCGCGAATCCTGCTGCTAGCAAGTAGAACACGGCGTCGGTGGTGAGCGGATTGAGCGCCGTCCACCAACTCATGAAGTGCACTCGGGTGCGGGGAACGACCGCCAGCATCATGGCCAGTCTACCGACAGGTCGGGGCTGCACCCCAGGAGTTGTCACTGCGAGCGTCCCGCTCGGCGCAGCGGCATGCGAGTGCGCGGCGGCACCGGTCCGCGCAAAAAGCGCTCGATGATCGCCACGCACACTTTGGGCTGCTCGCTGAGCACGCCATGCGAGGCGCCCGGGACGATGGCCAACTGGCCCTCGGCCAGCGCCTCGTAGAGCGCAACGGTGTGCTCGAGGCGCGCGACGTCGTCGTCGCCCGCCAGGACGAGAGTCGGGGTGGAGATGTTGTGCAAATCTTCGACGCGCAGTGTGGGCTGACCCTTCACCAACGCCAACGACTTTTCCACCACCGCGGCCGCGTGCTCGACGCCGTCGGGGGACACGCTCGCGAACTCGACGGCGAACTCGGCAAATCCCTCGCTCTCGGGCGTGAAGTCGGTCATTTCCACCAGTCCGTCGTGGTGAAAGTTGGCCCCCACGAGAACGACCCGGCGCAACAGATCGGGGCGGCGCAGTGCGACGATCAGTGCGACGTTTCCTCCGTCGCTGTGCCCGACAAGGTATACGCGACGATTGAGGTATTCAAGGAACGCGATGGTCTCATCGGCCATCGCGTCGTAGCTGAACGCGTCGTCGGTGTCACTCGTTCTGCCGTGACCCCGTCGATCAAAGGCCGCGACTTCGTAGTGTTTGGAAAGACCCGGCCCCAGGTTTCGCAGCAGACTCGCACTCTGGGAAAGGCCGCCGTGCAAGAGAACCACCGTGGGACCTCGCTGCTTGGGAAGTTTCACCCAGGTCGGATGGCCGTTGAGTTCGATGCGGGGCACGAATCGAATCGTAGGGGTTCACCCACGGGATTGGCGAGGGAAGATTAACTGGCGGCGTAGAACGGGCTCAACCAGAGTTGGCCGTTGTCGCAGGGTTGGATCGGAGAGGGCGGAGACACCGCCACGGTCGCTCCCCCGGCTGCGAATTGCACGCTCATCGACACTCCGCTCGGGCAGGTCTGGTTTCCCTCGGCCACGTCGGAGTAGGCCAGAGCAAACGTTGCGGACTGGTTCTGGCCCAGGCTCACACTCGTGGGAGCGCGATTCGCCTGCGCGGTGAGGTCGGCCGCGGTGCCGGTGAGGAACGCAAAGTCACTCGAAGCGCCGGGCACGTCCACCGGTGCGATGCTTAGGACGGCGCCGAGTCGATCCTGGAGCGTGACAACGGGCCAGCCGTGCAACGTGCAACTCCCCGAACTCGACTTGGTCAAGGTGACCGACGCGTAGACCGTGCCCGCAGCACCTTGGCCCTCGTTGAACACGGCGTTGAAGTCTTGGGGCTGACACGATGTCGCCTCCACGCCCGTCGTACTCGTCGAGGTCGTGGTGCTGGCAATGGTCGTCGACGTCGTCGTGGTTGTGGTCGTCGTGGTGGTGATGGCGTGCCGACTCAACGTATAGATGATGACAAAGGCCGCGAATATCGCGACCGAGATCAGCCCGCGCCTCACGCGCCAAAGTCCTCGGGGCGCACTTGATCGAGGAACTCTCTCAGTTGCGCCACGAGATCCGCTTCGTCCGGCGTGTCGAGTTCGACGTACTCATCGTCCTCGTCGTCGCTCGACAGCTGCATGAATTTACCTTCGGCGTCCATCAGATCGTCGCTCACCAATATCGGTGCACCCACTCTCAGCGCCAACGCGACCGCGTCACTCGGGCGCGCACTCACCGTCACCTCGTTCCCGCTGCGCACCAGACGCAGGTTTGCGTAGAACGTGTTGTCGAGCAACTCGACTATCTCGACCGAAAAGACCTGGGCGCCGAGGGCTTGAATCACGTGACCCATCAGGTCGTGGGACATCGGTCGCGGTGCCTGCACGCCTTGGAGCGCGTAGGCGATGGCGGCGGCCTCGGGGGCGCCAATGAAGATCGGCAGAACCCGCTCTCCCCCCACCTCTTCTAAGAGGAGCAACGGAGTCGAAGAGCCAACGTCCACGCGCACCGCCCGCAACACCACCTCAATCATGGGGCCAGCCTAGACCTCGCGTCTCGAATGCTTCCTGTCTAGAAACTCAAGTAGTTGTTAAGTTCCCGTTCGACGAGCACATTTCGCAACGCGGCCACCTCGCGCGCTACCTCGCCGGTGATCTCTCGCGCCTGTTCGGGCGAGTAGTCGCTGGAGAGCTGTCGCAGGGGAATGGTCAGGTCGTCGATGACGCCGATTTCGCGCTCCGCGACCCGACGAAGCGAGCCCAGCAAACGCGCATCTATCCCGCGCGCCAGCAACGCGCGCGAGTGAGCGGCCACCCGCACGTCCAAGGCCCGAAACACCGTCTCGCCGTGCAGGTACATCGCGATCACGAGGCCGAGCGCGTGGATCTGGTTGAACTCCTCGGGCGACAGACCCGTGGTCGCGAGCAGTTCGGCGGTCGTGAAGAACTCTTTGACCGGCGCGGGGTCTTCTTCGTTACGTTCTGACTCCACCACCGTCAGGGCGGGGCGAACGGGTTGAGGAGCGGGAGCACTGATGACGCCTACGCTCGCCTCGCGCGCCGCGTGACGCGCGTTCGTCGTCGTGCTCGGCGGGTCGAGTAGCCCTTGTTCGATCAGGCGAAGACGCACGACACGTAACGGGACGAACTCTTCTTGGGCCAGACGGATAGCTTCGCGGAGGCACTCAACGTCGCGTTCGGAGTAGAGGCGGTATCCCTTGCGGCTCCGGCTCGGTTGGACGAGCCCCTTATCTTCGTAGTAGCGAATCTTCGAGAGTTCCACGCTGGGAAAGATCTTGCGCAACTCGGCGTGCACTTCGCCGATGCGCATCGCGCCCGGTGTGGCTTTCATCGTGTGGCCTCCCAAAACACCAGCTTGAATTTTCCAATCTGCACCTCGTCGGCCGAGTGCAGCGTCGTCTCTTCAACACGCTTGCCGTTCACGTACGTTCCGTTCAGCGAGTTGAGATCACGCAAGGTAATGCGACCACTCGCGGTGCGGGTGAAGACCGCGTGGTGGCGCGAAACCGAGACGTCGTCGAGGAGCAGATTGCTCGACTCGTGTCGCCCCACCGTCGTCACGTCGCCATCGAGTTCGATACGCGTGCCCGCTTGGGGTCCCGCGGCGATCACCAACTCGTCACGATGTTCACCCTGTGGACCGCGATTCGCATCAGGGTGCATCGCGTCGGGCGAACTGACAACGGGAACGGCGATCGTTTCGGGAGAGGTGGATTCGTGTTGTGGGGCTCCGCACGACCAACAGAAGTTCGCGTTGGCGTTAAGTATCTCTCCACAGCGACGGCAGTTCACGTGAGCAAGACTAGTGAACTTCCCTATGTGACGCCCATGTCAATTGTTGGTGAGATCCTCATACGCAGCGGCGTCAAGAAGTGCGTCATAGTCCGAGGTCGCACTCGTGGTGATCTCGCACAACCAACCCTCCCCATAGGGGTCTGAGTTGACGAGTTCGGGTGAGTTCTTGAGGTTGTCGTTCACTGCAGTGACTCGTCCGCCGACGGGTGCGTAGATCTCCGAGACCGACTTCGTTGATTCGACCTCACCCAGCACGGCGCCTACGCGCACCTCGCTACCCATCGACGGCAGGTCTACAAAGACCACGTCGCCTAAGGCGTCCTGGGCGTAGTCGGTGATGCCCACGCGCACGACTGAGGCGTTGGTGCGCGCCCACTCGTGGTCGTGAGAGTACCGAAGATCACTGGGAATCTGCATGCGAGTCAACTTACACAATTCCTCGTGCGGCGCGACCCGATCGCAGGGCTCTCAGCGCGGGTCGGACGTAGCCAAAGAGCACAATCCAGGACAAGCTCAAACCAAATGCGCCAATGATCCAACAGCCAATGCGCGCATCGTGTTGCCACGTCGCTAAAGGTGCGTGATGAGCGTTCGAGGTCAGCAGGAAGAGCGGGAACGTGGTCATCAGGGCAAACGTGGAGACCTTGCCCCACCAGAGGACGTTGATGCGCGTCGCGCCCAGGGCCGCTAACACCAAGGTAATCAGGGACACCATCACTTCTCGGACCAGGGTGATGAGGGCGAACCACCACGGCACCCCGCCCGCGGCGGCGACCGCGATAAGCCCGGCAATGACCAGAATCCGATCAGCCGTGGGGTCGATGACCTTGCCGATATTCGATACCTGGTGCCATCTCCTGGCCACGTAACCGTCTATCCAGTCGGTCGCCCCCAGCGTCGCCAGCAGCCACGCGGCGAGCGCGCGATGTCCCGTGCCAAAGAGCAGCCACAAAAAGACCGGCAGCAGCAACAGCCGCGCCAGGGTGATCGCGTTGGGCCACGTCTTCCAGCCCGCGTCACTCTCACTCACGAGACGAGCGTATTGCTAAGCGACCGTGATGGACTGATCTAGGTATACGTCCTGGACGGCGTGAATGATCGCCGCTCCGTCGGCCATCGGACGCTGGAACGCCTTGCGGCCCAAGATCAGACCCTGGCCACCAGCGCGCTTGTTAATGACGGCCGTGCGCACGGCCGCGGCCAAGTCATTGTCGCCCTTGGCCTCACCGCCGGAGTTGATGAGACCGATGCGACCGGCGTAGCAGTTCACGACCTGCCAGCGAGTGAGATCGATGGGATTGTCGGTCGTAAGTTCGCTGTACACGCGCGGGTCGGTCTTGGCGAACTTAATCGCGTTGAATCCGCCATTGTTGACCGGCTGCTTTTGCTTGATGATGTCAGCTTCGATGGTCACGCCGAGGTGATTGCCTTGCCCCGTTAAGTCGGCGCTGACTTCGTAGTCCACGCCGTCCTTGACGAAGGCTTCGTTGCGCAGGTAGCACCACAGCACGGTGAAGAGACCCAGTCGGTGAGCCTCTTCGAAGGCCACGCGAACTTCCTCGATTTGGTGAATCGACCCCTCGGATCCGAAGTAGACCGTCGCCCCCACGCCCACCGCTCCCAGGTCGGCCGCTTGACGCACTGAGGCGAAGAACTGCTGGTCGTAGGTGGTGGGATAGCGCAGCAGGTCGTTGTGGTTGAGTTTGACGATGAAGGGGATCTTGTGGACGTACTTGCGACTAACGATGCCCAAGTTACCCAGTGTCGTCGCGATCGCGTTGCAGTCGCCCGCAATCGCGAGTTCCACGAGTCGCGCGGGGTCAAAGTACTCCGGATTGGGAGCGAAACTGGCCGCAGCGGAGTGCTCGATTCCCTGATCCACGGGGAGAATGGACACGTACCCGGTGCCCCCGAGGCGGCCGTGACCGTACAGCGTGCCCAGATTGCGCAACGTGCTCGGGTTGCGGTCACTGTAGGTAAAGACGTCGTCGAGGAATGTGGGCCCCGGAGCCACCAGCATTTCCTTGGGAAATGCGCTGGCCCGATGATCAAGTAGTAACGAGGCGTCGTCACCCAGTAGTGCGGCAATATCCATGCGCGAATCCTACTGGCTCAATTCTTGGCGCCTCTGCGGCTCCCGGAGCTACTCGACCTTCTTCTTGGAGGTCGGAGGGGTCCGGCGCTTGCGGTTCTTACTCGGAGCGACCGCTCCGAGTTCGGCGAGGCGACTCTTGGCGTCGTAGGCGTCGGGTTCGGCCGTCACCACCCGCGCGAACAGCTCGCGCGCCGCGGTCGGATCACCCGCGCGGTCGTAGATGTCGGCGAGCGTGTACCACAGCCGCACGTGACGGTACGAAGGGTTGCGCAGATTCTTGGCCGCCCCGGCCCTCGTCAGGAGCTCGACGGCCTCGTCGTAGCGGCGCTGGTCGGCCCACGTGGCCGCCATCACGATGCGGGCTTCGGCCGTCACGTCGGGAGACGGCTCGAACTCCTGGAGTTCCCTGTAAGTCTTTTCCACCCCCCGCCACCGATGGAGAGCTCGGTCAGCGTCCATCACCAGAGGAAGATGCTCCGGGTTTTGGCTAATGGTGAAGTGGGCACGCAGGTGAATCTTGGACATCGCCCAGCGGTCGGCACGGTACGCGGCCAGGCCGGTCAATTCGCGAACCGGCGCGACCCCGGGCGTCGCGTCCGCCACGATGCGCCCCAGGCGCAGGGCCTCGTCGTAACGGTGCCGATCGTAGGCTTCGGCCGCCCGGGTCAGGGTGTGGACCATTTTCTCGCGCATATAGGCCGTGCCTATGAATGCTTTGCGTACATCGGCCGCCACGTCACCGGGCAACGCATAGGGCGCCCGTGCCTTGGTTTTGGCGGCCACGGGTGCCGATTCCGTCTTTTCCACTCGCTGCCAGGCGTCGACTGGAGCGGGCGCCTTTGTCCGTGGCGACCCCGCCATCTCCTGGCCGGTGCTTTGGATGTTCACCGCACCTTTTCGCGCGACGCTCCCCCAACCCTTGTTGCGCGCGTGCTCTCCCGCGCGCTGGCGCTGACGTTCCTCGGGAGTGAGCGGCGCTTCTGCACGCTCACGTGGCGCGGAGCGTCGCGCAGAGGCGGACCGTGCAGGGCGCTCAGCACCGCGGCGTTCGGGTGCCCCCGAACTCTTGCGATACGAACGAGGTTCGTCACGCTCTCCGCGCGTATTCTCGCCGCGTGATCGAGCTGGCGACCTCTCCCCGCGTCGCGCTTCGCCTCGATCGAAACGCGAGGAAGCCCCCCTCGCGGCACTGTCGCGTCGAGGAGCCGCGGCGCGCTCGTCGCGGCGAGGACCCGAGCGCGGCGTCGCGGCCGGGCGGGCGTCGCTACGACGCGCAGCGCCGCTTCGCGACGACGAGCTTTTCGGCCCAGCGGTGCGCGAGTCCGATGATCGCGGTGCCCCGGCCTTGCGGGGCGCGCTGCGCGCTCCCGGTTTGACGGATTTCCCCCCGCTCGTCGGACGTGCTCCCGAACCGGTTAACCGTGGTCGGGGCGCGCGGCGAGGAGGGGGATTCGAAGTGGCCACGTGCCATTCTACCCGCGGGGTTTATTCCTTCTCTCGGGGCGCCGTGGTACATTCGCGCCATGAACGCCGACCTTGAGACCTGTGTGCGCGAATCGCTGGCCGATCGACAACTCCTGGAGCACCCCTTCTATCGACGCTGGGAGGCGGGCGAGCTTTCGCGCGAGGAACTCACTCGCTACGCCGAGCAATATCGCCACTTTGAAGCAATGATGCCCGACTTTCTCGCCGCGCTCGCTGACCACCTGGATCCCGGGATCGCTCGCGACTTCGTGGAGGCCAACCTGCGCGACGAAGTCACACCCCCGAGCCACCTTGAGCTCTTCGACCGATTCGCGGCCGCCTACGGGGCCACCGACACTCCCCCCTCGCCCGCCATGGAGGCCCTGCTGAGCGCCTATCGCGAAGTGGCAGAGTGCGGCCCCGTGAGCGCCCTCGCCGGACTGCTCGCCTACGAAAGTCAAGGCGCGGCGGTGGCCGACTCCAAGGGCGCCGGCCTGGCCCAGCACTACCGCGCGCCACACGGCGCGCTGGACTTTTGGATCCAGCACAGTTCCATCGAGGGCGACCACGCGCAATGGACCCTGGACGCTCTCGACTCACTCGAGGGGAACCTCGACGTGGTGCGCGGCGCAGCCCGCACGATCGCCGAGGCGTGGTGGGATTTCCTGGACGAGCGCGAACTCCTCGCCGCGTAGCTACCGCGGGCTGGGGAGCACACCAGCCCCGCGACGGCGAAACTGATCGTCCTCCGAGACGGTAAGTTGAAGGGAAGTGCAGGAGACGCCGACGACCCCACCCCTAAGCGAGCGCCCGTCCTGGAGCTCGCTTCGCGCGCACGCTGAGGTGCTGGGTTCCCGCCACCTGCGTCAGATCTTCGCGGAGGATCCCGAGCGTGGCACTCGGCTCGTGGCCGAGGCTGACGATCTCTATCTCGACTATTCCAAGAACCGACTGACCAACGAAACGCTGGCGCTACTTTTTGCGCTGGCGCGCGAATCTCACCTCGAAGAGCGCCGCGACGCGATGTTCGCTGGCGCCCCCATCAACGTGTCGGAGAACCGCTCGGTGCTTCATACTGCTCTCCGCCTCCCCCGCGACGCGACCTTGGTGGTGGAGGGCGTCGATGTCGTCAAAGAGGTGCACGACGTCCTGGATCGCATGACGGTATTCGCTAACCAGGTGCGAGACGGACAGTGGCTCGGATATACCGGTAAGCCAATCCGCAACGTCGTCAACGTCGGAATCGGCGGATCCGACCTCGGCCCGGTCATGGCCTATGAGGCGTTGCGCCACTACACGCGACGAGACCTGACCTTCCGCTTCGTCTCCAACGTGGACGGAACGGATTTTTCCGAGGCGGTTCGTGACCTGGACGCGCAAGAGACTCTCTTTATCATCTCGTCAAAGACTTTCGGAACCCTCGAGACCCTCACGAACGCCACCTCGGCACGCAACTGGGTAGTACGCCGCCTCGGCGAGGAGGCGGCGGTCGCGCGCCACTTCGTAGCCGTCTCGACCAACGCCGACAAGGTCCGAGCCTTTGGCATCGACACCAAGAACATGTTCGGCTTCTGGGACTGGGTCGGCGGTCGCTACTCCATGGAGAGCGCGATCGGACTCTCCACGATGATCGCCGTGGGACCAGAGAACTTCACCGAGCTCCTCGCAGGCTCCCACGCCATCGACGAGCACTTTCGCCAGACGGCGCTCGAGAAGAACCTGCCCGTGCTGCTCGGCCTCATCGCCGTGTGGAACCGCGACTTCCTCGGTTTCCCGACCGTCGGCGTCATGCCCTACGACCAGTACTTAAAGCGTCTGCCCGCGTACTTACAACAACTGACCATGGAGTCCAACGGCAAGCACGTCACCCAAGACGGCGAGCGAGTCACGTACGAAACCGGGCCGATCTACTGGGGCGAACCCGGCACTAACGGCCAGCACAGCTTCTATCAACTGCTCCACCAGGGCACCACCATCGTGCCGGTCGATTTCATCGGCTTCGCCCGGAGCCTCAACCCCCTAGAGAACCACCACGACATCTTGATGTCGAACGTCTTCGCCCAGGCCCAAGCCCTGGCCTTTGGCAAGACGGCCGAGGAGCTGCGCGCCGAAGGGGCCGATGAGAAGGTCATTGCGCACCGCGTGATGGAAGGAAATCGCCCCTCCAACGTTCTTCTCACGCGCGAGCTCACCCCGCGCGTCTTGGGGGCACTGATCGCGCTCTACGAGCACTCGGTCTTCGTCCAAGGCACCATCTGGAGCATTGACTCCTTCGATCAGTGGGGAGTGGAGCTCGGCAAGCAGCTGGCGATGGCCATCATCCCCGAGTTATCGAGCGAGGACGCGCTCACTCACGACTCCTCGACCAACGCCCTCATTACCTACTATCGACACCACCGATCAAAGGACACCCCATGACAACATCGAACCCCATGCAGTTAGGAATGGTGGGATTGGGACGCATGGGAGCCAACATCGTGCGCCGCCTCCAACGAGACGGGCACCACTGCGTCGCGTACGACGTTAACCCCGACGCGGTGAGCGCTCTACAGGACGACGGGGTCATCGGAGCGAACTCGCTGGAGGACTTCGTGGGCAAACTAGAGGCGCCCCGCACCGTCTGGCTCATGCTGCCCGCGGCCATTACCGGCGACACCCTCACCCAGGTCGCCGCTCTTCTCTCGCCCGGGGACACCGTCATCGACGGGGGCAACTCGTACTACCAGGACGACATCGATCGCGCTCAGGAGCTTAAAGAACGCAAAATTCACTACGTGGACTGTGGCACCAGTGGCGGCGTTTGGGGCCTCGAGCGTGGTTTTAGCCTCATGATCGGCGGCGAAGAGGACGTGGTCACCCGCCTCGATCCGATCTTTCGCACCATCGCGCCCGGTGCCGATGGAACCACGCCCACGCCGGGACGTCCCGCCCACGACACGGCCTCCCTGGGCTACCTGCGCTGTGGCCCCAACGGCGCCGGCCACTTCGTCAAAATGGTCCACAACGGCATCGAGTACGGCATGATGGCCGCCATCGGCGAGGGCCTGAGCATCCTCAAGCACGCCAACGTCGGCAAGACCGCGGCCACGGCCGACGCCGAGACCTCGCCCGTAGCGGACCCCCAGTACTACCAGTACGACTTCAAGCTCGACGACGTGGCCGAGGTCTGGCGCCACGGCTCAGTCATCAGCTCCTGGCTGGTCGATCTGACCGCCGACGCGCTCACCGCTTCGCCCACCCTCGACCAGTACAGCGGACACGTCGCCGACTCCGGCGAGGGTCGCTGGACGCTGGAGGCGGCCATTAACGAGTCCGTGCCGGCCCCGATCATCTCAGCGGCACTTTTTCAACGCTTCGAGTCGCGCGGTTTGGGCGAGTTCACGGCCAAGGTGCTCTCGGCCATGCGCGCCGGATTTGGCGGTCACATCGAAAGGTCCTCGTAGTGGCCCACGAGTTGCGGGTCTTTGAGGATATGTCGGCGCTCGCCGACGCCGCGGCGTCGCATATGGCCGAACGCGCGCGCGTCGTTCAAGCGCGCGGGGCAACCTTTACCATGGCGCTCAGCGGCGGCACGAGCCCCTGGGTCACCTTCCAAAAACTTGCTCAGGAGTCCCTCTACTGGCCGGCCAGCCGCGTATACCAAGTTGACGAGCGCTGCGTGCGAAGCGATAACGATCTGCGCAACCTCAAGCACATCCGTTCCGCCCTCGCGGGCACCGAGGCGCCCGTAGTCCCGATGGACGTCGAGAGCCCCGATCTCGACGAGGCCTGTGCGCTCTACGCCGCCGCGCTGCCCGAGCGATTCGATCTCATTCAGCTGGGCATCGGTCCAGACGGTCACTGCGCCTCGCTCATACCCGGTGATCCCGTCCTCGACGTCGACGATCAGCTCGTCGCGCTCTCGGGCCCCTACCAGGACACGCTGCGCATGACCTTGACCTACCCCGCGCTCGCTCGAACGAACGAGGTGATCTGGCTCATCACCGGCGCCGACAAGCGAGACGCCCTGGCTAAGTTGCTCGCCCACGACCCCTCCATTCCGGCCGGCCGCGTCAACGTGACCGCCTCGTTGATCATGGCCGACCGCGCCGCCGCCGGTTCGTAATGCTCCAGCGATTCTCGAAGGACGGACCGTGACCACCTCATCTGACTCCGCCGACGCCGACATCTCTGCGCGGCCGCGTCCGGACAACCACGTCATCGTGGTTTTTGGCATCACCGGTGACCTTGCGCGGCGCAAGATCCTGCCGGGCCTGTACCACCTCGCGGTTGCGGGACTGTTGCCCGAGCGATATCGCATCGTGGGCTGTGGCCGACCCACCTCGCACATGACCCACGACGACTTCCGCTCCTACGCCTACGACGCCGTCAATCAGTTCGCCCAAAAGACTCCCACCTACAAGGAGTGGGCTGAATTCTCCTCGAACCTGACCTACGCAATTGACCCCGACGACGGGCCCGACGGCTTGCCCGCCGTCATCGCCCAAGCGGAGTCGGCCATCGGGGGCGCGGTGCGCCGCCTATTCCACTTGGCCATCCCCCCCGACGCCATGCACGACGTAATCGCCATGCTCGGCGCCCAGGGCCTCAATAAGAACGCCCGCATCGTCTGTGAGAAGCCATTCGGCACCGACCTCGACTCCGCGCGAAAGCTCAACACCGAGATTGACGAATACTTCGATGAGTCGCAAGTCTTTCGCATCGACCATTTCCTGGGCAAGGAATCGATCGACAACATCCTGGCCCTGCGCTTCGCCAACGAACTCTTCGAGCCTCTGTGGCGCCGCAGCCACGTGCGCTACGTCCAAATCGACGTGCCCGAGACGATCTCCATCGAGGGCCGGGGCGGCTTCTACGAAGGAACGGGCGCCTTTCGTGACATGGTCGTCACCCACCTCTTCCAAGTATTGGCCATCCTCGCCATGGAGCAGCCGACGTCGCTCACGGCCAAGCCGCTGCGCAACGAAATCAACAAGGTCTTCGAGTCTCTGCGCGTGCTCGATCCCATCACCGTGCTGCGCGGTCAGTACGAGGGGTATCTCGAGGAGCCCGGCGTCGCGCCGGACTCTTCGACCGAGACGTTCATCGCCCTGCGCGCGTGGGTCGACAACTCGCGCTGGATGGGCGTGCCGTTCTACCTGCGCACCGGCAAGTGCATGGCCGAAAGTCGCCAGATCATCACCATTGGACTGCGCGAGCCGGTCATGGAAATCTTCCCCGACCAGAAGAATGGTGAGCATCCCGACGCCAACAAGCTCATCATCGATTTCAAAGACCCCGGTTCCATCCGGGCCTACTTTCTCGCCAAAGAGCCCGGCTCGGGCATGTCGCTCGGTCAAGCCAAGATGAGTTTCTTCTATCGCGACACCTTTCAAGAGAGCAACAACCTCGAGGCCTACGAGCGTCTGTTGCTCGAAGTCATGCTGGGAAATCAGGCGCTCTTCACCCGTTCTGACGGCATCGAGCGTCTCTGGGAGGTCTCGGCACCGCTACTCGAACGACCGAGTCCGATCGAGACGTACGCCAAAGGAAGTTGGGGCCCCGAGTCAGTGGCCAACGTCGTCAAGCCCGACCGCTGGACCCTCCCCGAACATGACTGACTCGCCCATACGGTTGCTGCTCAGCGACGTCGACGGCACCTTGGTCACTTCGGACAAGACTCTCACCGCCGAGACGGTGCGAGCCGTAGCCGAACTTCGCGCACACGACGTCCTCTTCACCATTACGAGCGCCCGCCCGCCACGCGGCTTTGCGATGTTCGTTGATCCCCTCGGCGTCACGTCTCCTCTCGGCGCCTTTAACGGCGGACTGATGGTGACGCCGATGATGCGCGCCATCAGCGAGTACCCGGTCGACGAGGCGCTCGTGGGCCCGGTCATTGATGCGTTGATGGCGAGCGGTCTCTCCGTGTGGGTGTACCAGAACACGGACTGGTTCGTACTGGATCTTGCCGGGCCGCACGTCGAGCACGAGTCCGAGGTCGTCCAGTTCCGACCCACACAAGTCGCGAGTTTTGACGACATACGCACCGACGTCGTCAAGATCGTGGGTGTCAGCGACGACCGCCACGCAATCGAGCGCGGTCAAGAGGGGGTGGGGGACTTGGATGTCTCGGCCACCACCTCACAGACCTACTACCTCGACATCACCAATCCCCGGGCGAATAAGGGGTCAGTCGTAGAGTTCCTCGCTTCGCAGCTTTCAATCGACACTGCCTCTATCGCCGCCATTGGTGACGCGGGCAACGATGTCGCGATGTTCCAGAAGGCCGGCCTGAGCATCGCCATGGGCAACGCGGACGACGCAATCAAGGCTCGCGCGGACCACGTCACCAAGTCCCACGACGACAACGGGCTGGCCCACGCGATCGAGAGTCTCATACTCCCCCGGGCTCCTCGATAGTCGTCTCTCACCCAAGGTCCGCCGTACACAGCACAAAGCCCCTCGGAGGCGAACCTCCGAGGGGCTTTGTGCGTAACGAGTTAGTGAAGGCTGTACTTCACCGAGGCGTGCTTGCCGTTCGCGAATGCCAACGTCAAGGTCTTGACACCGGCCCTGGCGGAAGTCCCCTTCACCGTGACGCGAATCGTCAAGGAGCGGCCACTGTCTCTTGTCACGAGACCCGTAAAGCCAGCGACGTTGCTCGTGACCCTGGGACGTCCGGAGAAGTTGTATCCCGTCACCGTCACCGCGACAGTACGTCCGCGCCGGATTGCTCCCGCCAGACGAATGGCCTTAGGAGCCGAAGAGATTGTCACTGTGGTCGCAACCGAAACGCCAACGGTGTAGGGGGCAACGGCTGCTTTGGTAGCGGTAACCAGGCACGTGCCCGCTTTGGTTGCCTTGAGCGTCCCGGAGGTGATCGCACAGCCGGTGGCGGTGCCGTTGGTGACCGTATAGGTCACCGCGCCGGTACCTGAGCCGCCAGTAGCCGCCAGCGTCAACGGAGCGTCCAGGTAACCGTTCTTGGAGGTGACCGTGACGGCGGCTTGCGCCTGGCCCACCGACGTCGTCGCGGTGCCAGCCACAAGGGTGCGACTCGCGTCCGTTGCCGTCAAGGTGCAGTTGCCGGTCGAGGCAAACTCGACGGTCGCGAATGTCGCAACCCCCGCCACTGCCGTCGCCGTGACCGGCGCCGCGAGGCAGGTCGAGCTCAGAGTGATGCTGTCAGAAGAGCCGAGGCCCGTCGTGTCGACGTTGCCATTGGCGTCTTCCACCGCAGCCTTAAAAGCAGTCACAATCGTGCCCGTAGCGGCAACCGTGGCCGGCGGCGCTACCGAGAACGCGACCTTCTCAGGAGTACCCCCGCTAACGACGATCGCCGAGCTGGTCGCCGGAGCGATGCCCGTATTCGTCGCGTCGGTGGCAGTGAGGTAGCACGTGCCCACCTTGTTAATTGTCAGTGCGGAGAACGTGGCCACGCCTGC
>DASXFG010000056.1:0-50316 GCA_036489715.1 Acidimicrobiales bacterium
CAATTCGCCTTGGCGTGGTGTGCCAAGAATCCACATGTGTCGACCGTTATCACCGGAGCTTCCACGGCTGATCAAGTGCGCGAAAATATGGGCGCGCTCGATGTGCTCCCACTTCTTTCAGATGAAGTCATGGAGCGTGTGAACCTAGTGTCCTTGATGGACTGAGTCCAGGTGCGTTTCTAGGGATTGGCGTGGGGGTTCACGTCGGGTCAACGACCCGAACCCCAACCATTGAGCCGCCAATGAGCAAGGGCAGAATCGTTGTGTCGGGTCACCGAGCACATCGAAGACAAACCTCGTTTCAATCTCGCGCTGTAGCGAGGACTCGAGACGATCCATCCATGCCTCCGCGAATTTTTCGCGAAAAGCGATGCCGTTCCGCGGCCCAGCCGATGGGCGAATGAGTATCTGATCGCGTGTGCCAAACCGTAACCTTCGTCGCACGGCAAAAGTTCGACATTTCTCCGAAAACCGAGGGATGGGCGCAGGTGCCGAGCTCAGCCGCTGAATCGGTAGGTCAAGTGGGTTACTCCGGGAGCCTCGACTACTCGAGACTGAATCCACCGTTGTTCGGGTACGATTCGGCGTTCAAAAAGGGACACCCCCTCCCCGAGAAGAACCGGTACGAGGTGGAGGGTCATTTCGTCGATCAGGCCGCGCTCCATGAACTGTTTGGCCACGCTCGCTCCACCTGAAATGGCGACATCGCGTCCGCTCGCCGCGCAACGGGCCAGTTCAAGTGCCCTGTCCGGACCCTCGGTGATGAAGGCGAAAGTTGTTTCGCCCTCGCAAACTTGAGTCTGTCGAGAGTAGTGGGTGAGCACAAAGACGGGTAGGTGAAATGGAGGATCATCGCCCCACCACCCCCGCCACGGTTCGCTCCCCCACGGACCAGGCCCTCCACCAAACATGTTCCGGCCCATAATGATGGCGCCGACATTGTCCTCGCCGTCTTCGTAGACGTCGGTACTTGCGTTTGTGAACCCTTCATCAGTCCCGAGAGCATCCCGGCGCCACGCCGACAGTTCACGCATCCACGCGTGGAGAAGTTCGCCACCTACTCCCAAGGGATTCGCCTCGCTCTGGTTCGCCCCGGCGACGAAGCCGTCCAGTGAAATGGAAACTGAATAGAGAAGTCTTGACATCGCAAAGTCCTCCCGAGCGAACACTTCCAAGGTGATTGGGAGATCACGGAAAAATACGGGGCGCTACTAAGTTATTAGCAGGCCGACGCCGATTCAACCATTGAACTCACTGCCAGATAACTGGGAGAGCGCCGAGACGAGCCATCCTTTGAGAGCGTCAACGTGGACAAAGGGTGCGTCATCTGCCTCGGCACGGGCGAGCACCTCCTCGGGAGAAGCGCCAGCTCGCAGACCCGAGTACAAATACACAAGAGCCGAAGAGCGCGGCCCCGTGCGACATGTGACCAGCGTCGGCCTCGGCAACTGATCGAGGTATTCGACTCCGCGTCGAGCGACATCCATGTCAAATGGTCGCGGCGGGTCGGCGACTAGGTTCACAGATTCGGATACCGCGGCCTGCACGTCGTTGTAAGACATGCCCCCGTCCATGGTTGCGAACTCGTCGCCACACAAATAGAGCCACGACGACGCCGTGGCTTCCAGCGCGAAGGATGCGGGGTCGGCGATCGGCCCTCGGTTATAACTAATGTCGGTCGGACATTTGTACACGGCGGGACCTTTCTAGCACTACCAGCGTCGCGCGTCTCGGCGACGATCACGTTTGACGACGCCGGAACGCTCACTCCGCTCAGGCGCTGTTGGAATTCTCCGTTTGCCCAGCGCTTCATTTGATTCGCACCATCTCCCTACATATAGCATTCGTGGCGTTGACGGATTCTCGGTTAGGGGACCACCATGATGGCGCTCACGATCATACTTTTGTTGCTGTTCGGTGCCGTCGTTTGGGCCAGGTTGATGACGCACACCAGAGCTGGCGCTCAGCGTGCGGCAAAATTCGATAAGCCGAGGTGGCACGGATCCGTGCGTCGATATTCTCGTCTCGGTCGACCCGTCATACAGACTGACGAACAGCGAACCGAGTGGATCCAGATGAACCGCGATCGATACGATCCCTCGATCGATCTTCTCGATCCGCGAAACCCCAACTTTCGCGAGAAAGACGAACACGACGACGTCTGAGCAAATAGTCGTACCTCGAGTGGCCAAATCACGGGGCGAGGACGAAACGCGGCAACGTGAAGCTTTGGCGCCCTCACCTATCTTTTTCTGAGTCTCCAGCAATAAACTCGCCGGAATGCCCCGCGCACTCGTACTCGGAGGTACCGGCGTCGTGGGTCGCGCCGTCGCTCAGCGGCTTCTCGAATCTGGTTGGAGCGTTGACATCACGGGTCGGGATCCGCGCAAGTTTGATCCCGCCGTCCAAGATCGCGGCGCTTCGTATCGGCTGTCCGATCGCTCGGACGCCTCGCAGTTGCGCAACATGGTGGGGGCTGGCGCAGATCTAGTTGTTGACTGCGTCTGCTATTCGGCCGCGGACGCGGAACTCCTGGTCCCCTTGGCGAAGGACGTCGCGTCGCTCGTCATGATCTCGAGCAAGGCGGTCTACGTCGACAGATTCGGTCGGCACTCAAACTCCGTCGAGTCACCGCACTTTGACGGACCAATTCTCGAAACGAGTCCGACGGTGCCACGGGCGACGACTCCGTCGAAGGCAGCGACTGGTACGCGCGCAACAAAGTCGCCGCGGAACGCGTTCTACTCGAGAGCGGAATGCCCGTCACGATCGTGCGGGCGTCGAAAGTTCACGGCGTCGGAGCCGCTCGACCCCGAGAGTGGCACTTCGTGAAACGAGTACTCGACGCGAGGCGACACGTCTTGTTGCGCTACGGCGGCGACAGCATCGACCACCCGACCGCAGCCGTCAACCTGGCGGCGCTCGTTCAGGTAGCCGCCGACAAGCCGGGGCAGCGAATACTCAACAGCGCGGATCCCGACGCGCCCAGCGTGCGCGACCTTTCTCGAGCCATTACGGCAGTTCTTTCGCACGAGTGGAGCGAGGAGCTCCTCGGCTCCGAGGCGCCTGCGAACCTCGGCCGCACGCCGTGGGACGCCGAGTTTCCGATCGTCCTCGATACCACGGCCTCTCTCCAACTCGGATACCGACCGGTCGGAACCTACGACGAGACCGTTCGCGCCGAAGTGCAATGGCTCTGCGACATCGCTCTAACTGATGGAGAGGTGGGTCTCCCCGCTCCGTTCGATCACGAGTTTTTTGCCGACTTCTTCGACTACGACGCTGAAGACCGATACCTGGCCTCACACGATTGAGTGGTCCTCGACGTAGCGCCGAGAACCTCTCAATCGAAGCGCGACTTCTATCCGGCCGCCGTGGTCGTGCGAAAGCGTCTCAGGGCCAGGGGAACACAGACGGCAATGATGAGCACGCACCAGCCGACCATGGAGACCACCGGGTGGGTTAGCTGCCAAGAACCCGTAGCGTTCGTGCCCTGGGCGACGTGACGCACACTGGCCACGATGGACGAGAGCGGGTCCCACTCAGCTAGGACGCGAATCCAGGGCTTGAGCCCGGCGATCGGCACGAACGTTCCAGCAAGGAACGACAGCGGCAGCATGATCGCAAAGCCGATGCCCTGCATCGCGTCCGAGGTCTTTAATACCATCCCCAGCCACACGCCGAACCACGTGAAGGCGAAGAGGCCCAACAAGATGAGCCCGATAAGGGCCAACACGGTGGTCACGCTGTGCTCGGGGCGCCAGCCGAGCGCGAGTCCGATGCCCGCGACGATCGCGATGCCCAGGATCTGCTCGATAACTTGACCGACAACCTGAGCGCAAATCACCGACAGCCGCGTGACGGGCAGCGAGCGGAATCGGTCCACCACGCCGCTAGCGAAGTCGGTCGCCGTGGCGACGCCCGCGCCGATGACACCAAAGGCGAGGCTCTGGCCGATGAGTCCAGGCAGCAGGAAGTTCTGGTACGTCATCCCCTTGATGTGGATAGCCGAACCAAAGATGTACAAGAACAGGAGCGTGAACATGATCGGTTGGATCGTCACGTCGCTCAACCTCGTGGGAACACGCGGGATGGTGCGCAGCCCTCGGGCGATGAGCAGCCAGGTCTCTCGCAGGAAACGAGAAAAACTCGAGGGCCGAGCGGGCAACACCTCATAGTCGGCGGGAGCCCGCTCCAGGGTCAGGATGCTCATGAGTGGGACTCCTCCAGTTCTGGGGTCCTTCGACCCTCATCATGCTTCGTTTCGGTGGCCGGTTGGCCGGTCAGGGCTAAGAATGCGTCGTCCAACGTGGGCCGGCGCAGCGCCACCTCATCGATCTCGACGCTCACGCCTCGGAGAGCCGCTGATACTTTCGCAAGATCCTCGACGTCGTGGGGAGCGGGAATCGAAATCATCCGCTGTTCGCTCGAGGTGGAGATCTCGAAGTTCGTCGACAGCAGCCGAGCCAGCTCTTCCATCCCCGCTACGTCGGCCGCGATCACGTCGACTCGCTGGTCGCCGATGCGCGCTTTGAGTTCGTTCGAGGTTCCCGCCGCAGTGACGCGTCCGTGATCGAGCAGCACAATGTAATCGGCGAGCGCGTCCGCCTCTTCGAGGTACTGGGTGGTGAGAAAGAGCGTGACCCCGATACCCACCAGCTCGCGTATCGTGTTCCAGACGACTTGGCGACTGCGGGGATCCAGGCCCGTCGTGGGCTCGTCCAATATCAACACCTTGGGCTGAACGACGAGGCTGGCGGCTAAGTCCACGCGCCGGCGTTGTCCGCCCGAGACGGACTTGACCAGCTTGTCGCGGAATTCGCTCATGTCGAAGCGCTCAATGAGGCTGTCGGTGACCCGCACCGCCGCCGAGCGGTTGTAGCCGCGCAGGCGCGCCATTAGGAGCAAGTTTTCGCGGGCCGTGAGGTTGTCCTCCAGGGCAGCGAACTGGCCCGTCAGAGAGAGGAGGCTGCGCACGGTGTCGGATTCCTTGACGACATCATGTCCGCAGACCTCCGCCGTGCCGCTGGTGGGCTTGATCAGGGTGGCGAGCATGCGCACGATCGTGGTCTTGCCCGCGCCGTTGGGGCCGAGCAATGACACCACAGTGCCGCTCGGTACTTCGAGATCGAACTCCTTCACCGCCGTGAAATCGCCGAACTCTTTGGTGAGCCCGTGGGTAACGACGACCAACTCATTCGAGGATCTAGTTGACATGAATCTCCTTCCGGGCGATAATACTACAGTGACTGAAAAGATTTAGCAACTAGAATTATGGAAACTTTTCCGGTACAATGCAAGGAGTGAGTGTGACGCCACCTCAGGAGTCCGAGCCCGCCCAGGTCGGCCCGCTGCCCGACTCCCCCCTCCATCAGGGACTGCGCGAGCGCAAGAAGCAACTGATGCGCGAGCTAATTTCCGACACCGCGACCCTCATGTTCCTCGAGCGCGGCTACGACGAGGTCAAAGTGTCCGAGATCGCGACTGCCTGCGACGTGTCGGAAAAAACGATCTACAACTACTTCCCCACCAAGGAGTCGCTCATCTTGGACCGCGAGGAGGACGCCGCCAAGGAGTTGCGCAAGGCGTTCGGGCCTGACAGCCCGGCCAGTTCGCCCGTGGAGGCGATGGTCGGGGTCTTACAAAAGGAGCTCGAGAACTTCGTCTTTTACATGAACGCCGCCGAGCACGTCTCGTTTCCCCAAGTGGCCGACTTCAACGACCTCATCGACTCGACCCCCGCGCTCAAGGCGGCCCGCGCCGAGATGATCGAGCGCCTCGCCCAGATCGCCGCCTCGGCCATGGCCGAACGGGCCGGCATCGACCCTGAGGATCCTGAGCCCCAAATCGCGGCCGACGCTCTCACCAGCCTGTGGCGCATCTTCTACCGCGCCGTCGTCAAATACTCCGTCGAGGATCTCTCCAGCGACGAGTTGCGCGAGTCGGTCATGGGCGACGTCCAACGCGCCGCGCGCCTGCTCGACGCCGGACTGTGGTCCTTTGGCTCGGCCGGGCGCGCGAGTGCGTCGAGAGAAGAGTTCAGCGCCGCCGCGGACGCGTCGCTCGAGGCGCGAAAAGAGGTGCTGGCCGCCCTCAAGGCGGCCCGGACCGCCTGGATGGCCATCAGAACTGAGATCGAAAGCCACGCCCACGACGATCACGAGGCGCACCAGCACACGTTTCGAGAGATGCACGACGCCCACCGCGCGGTACACGACGCCCACCGCGAAGCCTTCGAGATTCGCCGAGAGGCGCGCCAACGCGCCCAAGAACTGCGCGACGAAGCACGCGCGCGTCGAGGAGACGGGCGCCAACGTGGCCAAGAACTGCGTGACGAAGCTCGACGGCGCCGCGACGCGGCGAGAGAACGAGGACAAGAGCTACGCGAGGAGGCGAGGACGCACCGCGAGGAGGCTCGCAAACTCGGAGAGAAACTCAAAGACGAGATCAAAAAAGAGATTAAGCAAGAGGCTCGCCAGCGCGGCCAGGAGATCAAGGACGCGGTAAAGCGCGGCCGCGGCGGCGTCCGCCCCTAGTTATCGCAGCGCGATGAAGTGGATGTCTTGGATCCCGTCGGTGCGGCGCAATGTCTCGAGCACGTCGAGCGGAGTGGGCGCCGCCGTGGACAGCACCATGAGCGCGGTCTTGGTTTCGGGGTCCGGTCCGACCGCCATCGAAGAAATCGAAATCTCCGCTTGGCCCAGAGCCATCCCCACCACGCCGATCATGCCCGGTCGATCATCGTTGTGAACGACCAGCATCGAGGAGGCGGGAGCGATTTCGACCGCGTGGCCGTCGACGCTGACGATGCGCGTCTCGAGGCGCGTACCGATGGTCATCAACGTTCCCGACACGCTGTGCCGGCCCGAACTCACGGTGATGAGGCTTACGTACTCCGACGTCGCCACCGAGGAGACCTCGCTGAACGTGACGTTGTTGGCCTCGGCCAACTGGGGCGCGTTGACGAAGGAGACGGCCTCCACGCCCGTTGAGGACAGCAGACCCTTTAAGGCGCACAGCGTGAGAATCTTGGTTCCTGCACCCGCCAGTTCGCCCTGGTAGGTGACGGTCATGCTGGCCGTCTCGCCGTCGAGCAGGCCTCCGATAAAGCGTCCGAGGATCTCCGCGAGGCCCATGAAGGGGCTCACCGAGTTCGACACCTCTCCCGCTGAGACGTTGACGGCGTAGGGAACGAAGTCACCACCGAGGGCCAGTTCGACCTGCTCGGCAATTGTCACGCCCGCCTTATCTTGGGCCTCGAAGGTCGAGGCCCCGAGGTGCGGGACGACCACCACCGAGGGCAGCTCGAACAACGGCGATTCAGTGGTCGGCTCTTTCTCGAACACGTCAAGGGCCGCACCTTGGACTTTGCCGTCTCGAATCGCCGCGGCGAGATCGGCTTCGCTCACGATGCCGCCACGCGCGACGTTGATGATGCGCACGCCGGGCTTGACCTTGCTAAAAGACTCCTTGTTGATCAGGCCCGTGGTCTCTTTGTTCTTGGGCAGGTGAATGGTGATGAAGTCACTCTGGGCGAGCAACGCGTCAAGGTCCACGAGTTCCACGCCCATATGGCGGGCGCGCTCTTCGCCGATGTAGGGGTCGAAGGCGATCAGGCGCATTCCAAAGGCGTTGGCGCGCTGGGCCACGAGGGCGCCGATCTTGCCGAGTCCCACGACGCCGAGTGTCTTGCCGTGCAGCTCGACGCCCTCCCACTTGCTGCGCTCCCACTTGCCGTTTTTAAGGGCCGAGTGGGCCTGGGGGATGTTTCGCGCTTGGGCCAGCAGCAACGCCATGGTCTGCTCGGCGGCCGAGAGAATGTTCGAGACCGGGGCATTCACGACCATGACGCCGCGCTCGGTCGCTCGCTCGACGTCCACGTTGTCGAGTCCAATCCCGGCTCGTCCCACCACCACGAGGTCGGCCGCCGCCTCCAGCGTGGGGGCATCGACTTGAGTGGCCGAGCGAACGATGATCGCGTGCGCTCCCGGGACGGCCGCTAACAGCTGCGCGGGCGTGAGCCCGAGCTGGACGTCGACCTCGTGTCCGGCGTTGCGAAGCTTCTGGAGCCCCGACTCGGCGATCTCTTCGGTCACTAGAACTCGGGCCACGGAGTACCTTTCATTTGAAAGAAGACAGACTACGGGTCAGAGGCGCGCCCTCAGCCCGCGGCCACGAGGTCGTGCCAGCGCTGGAGGCCTTCGACCAGGTCGTCATCACCGAGCGCGTAACTCAGCCGCACAAAGCCGGGCGCGCCAAAGGCTTCTCCGGGTACGACGGCGATCTTGATCTCGTCGAGCAACAGGTCGGCCAGTTCGCCCGAGGTGGTGGCGACGCGGCCGGCGAGGTTCCGCCCGAGCAGTCCCGAGACGTTGGGGAAGCCGTAGAAGGCGCCGTCGGGCTCGGTGCACGTCACCCCGTCGATCCCGTTGAGCATCTCGACCATGGTGTGGCGGCGCCGATCGAAGACCGTGCGCATCTCAGCCACCGCCATCAGGTCGCCGGTGAGGGCGGCGACCGCCGCGCGCTGAGAGATGTTCGAGATGTTCGAGGTCGTCTGACTCTGGTAGTTAAAGGCCGCCTCCATGATGTCGGGAGCGCTGATCATCCAGCCCACCCGCCAGCCCGTCATCGCGTAAGACTTGGCGACTCCGTTCACCACGATCCAGCGATCTCCCAGTTCGGGAGTGACCACGGGCAGCGAGACGGTGCGCGCGTCCCCGTAGGTCAAATGCTCATAGATCTCGTCGCTGAGCACCCAGATGTCGTGTTCGGCGGCCCAACGCCCAATCGCGACGACGTCGTCGTGGCCGAGTACCGCGCCGGTCGGGTTGGTCGGCGAGTTAAAGATGAGCATCTTGGTCCGGGAGGTGCGGGAGCGCTCCAGCTCCTCCACGCTCACCCGAAAGCCATTGGCCTCACTGCTCATCACCGCCACGGGCGTCGCGCCCGCCAGATAGACCGTCTCGGGATACGTGGTCCAGAACGGCGCGGGAATGAGCACTTCGTCGCCGGGGTTGAGCAAGGCGATGCACGCGGTCGCGATCGAGTGCTTGCCCCCGTTGGTGACGAGGACCTGGCTGGGCTTGATGGCCAGACCGCTGTCGCGCATGGACTTGGCCACGATCGCTTCGCGCAATTCCGGCAGTCCTGGGGTCGGCGTGTACTTGTAGTTGACTGGGTCGTAGCACGCCTTGGCGGCGGCTTCCACGATGTGAACGGGAGTGGGAAAGTCCGGTTCGCCCGCGCCGTAACCGATCACGGGCTCGCCATTGGCCTTCAGAGCCTTGGCCTTCGCGTCGACCGCCAGCGTCGCGCTGGGGGCTAGTCCGGTCAGCAGGTCACTTACTCGGGGGCTCACTGAATGGCTCCTATCGGTTTTCCGTAAGAATAAGTCTATGAGTTCCCCCGACTTCCCCCAGATCCCCGCCGCCCTCAAACCCCGAGATGGACGATTCGGCTCGGGCCCCTCCAAGATTCGCACCGCTCAGATCGACGCTCTCGCCGCCGACGCGTCGAGGTATCTGGGCACCTCGCACCGCCAAGCCACGGTGAAGAACAAAGTCGGAGAGATTCGCGAGGGACTCAGTTCCCTCTTCTCTTTGCCCGAAGGATATGAAGTCCTGCTGGGAAATGGCGGCACCACGTGCTTCTGGGACGCGGCCACCTTCCATCTCATCGACCAGAAGTCCCAGCATCTCAGTTTCGGCGAGTTCTCCTCGAAATTCGCGGCCGCGGCCAAGCACGCTCCGCACATCAAAGAGCCATCGGTGATCACGAGCGATGTGGGTACGCATCCGAGTGCGCTGGCTGATGACAGCGTCGACCTGTACGCCCTCACTCACAACGAGACCTCTACCGGGGTCATGATGCCCATTCGCCGACCACCGGGTGGCGAAGGGCTCGTCGCGGTCGACGCCACGTCGGGGGCGGGTGCGCTCGCGGTGGATCCCACCGAGTTCGACTGCTACTACTTCGCTCCCCAGAAGTCGTTCGCCTCCGACGGCGGGCTCTGGATCGCCCTGTGCTCCCCCGCCGCCGTGGCGCGCATCGAGTCGCTGTCCGCTTCGGGACGCTGGACCCCCGCGTTCTTCGATCTCAAGATCGCCCTGGACAACTCTCGGCTGAACCAGACCTACAACACGCCCGCGCTCGCGACCCTGCATCTCCTGGCTTCACAGATCTCGTGGTTCAACGACAACGGAGGTCTCGACTTCTCGAGTGGGCGTTCGGCCCGGTCCGCTGAGATCCTCTATACCTGGGCCGAGGCGTCCGACTTCGCGACGCCCTTCGTAGTCAAGCCCGAGGACCGCAGCAACGTGGTCGGAACGATCGATTTCATCGACGAGATTGACGCCAACCAGATCGCATCGATACTTCGCGCGAACGGCATCGTCGATACCGACCCCTACCGCAAGCTAGGCCGCAATCAGCTGCGCATTGCCATGTTCCCGAGCATCGACCCCGAGGACGTCGCGTCGCTGCTGGCCTGCGTCAACTGGATCGTCGGAAATCTCTAGATCACTCACCGCACGCCGGCGCTGGCGCTCGGCGTAGTCAGTCGGTTTCCTCGCCGAAGCGAAGAACGTTGTTATCGGGGTCGGCGATGGAGAACTCCCGTACGCCCCAGGGCTTCGCGCTGACCGACTCGGCAATCCGGCCCGTCGGCTCGTCGCGAATGTCGAAGTCTTCGGCAACGGCCCGCAGCGACCCGGAGAGCCACTCGCGGTGGAGGTCATCAACGCCCGCCACGTCCACGTACACCGCGCACAGGTTGGCGCAAGGATCAAGGTCGGAAACGACGCGCAGATGGAGGATCAAGCGGCCACGCTGGGCAAATCCATAGCCCTTGTCGTAGGTCGAGATGCGAAACCCCAGTTGTTCGTAGAACGAGAGCGAGCGCTTCAGGTCCCGCACGGGGAATATTGGCGAAGCATGTTGTGGGCCGAGCCGCTGGCTAGACCCGTCCCTGCTGTGGCTCACCAACTGAGGCTATCTCTAAGAATCCGGGCACCGTCGCGGACCGAACCCTCGTTACTGCACCACCGCGCGTGGACGCACATCCAGGGTGCCCGTTGCCGCACTGATCACGTTGTACGTCGCCCCGGATTGGCTGGCCGCCGCGCCGTGACGTCCCTCTGGAGTGAGGCACAGCGTGCGCAGCTCTGAGCGGAAGGCGTCGACGAGATCTGCCGCGTGGCGAAGCATCGAGCGACAGGCATCCTCGGGCTCCTCGCCGCCGGCGAGTCGGTCCACCACCTCGCGCGCACCCGTGACGCGCATCGCGAGCTCGCCACGACCGGTGCACGCGGCGGCGCCGTAGCGAGCGTCGCAGTAGTTTCCCGCACCGGGCAGCGCCGAGTCGCCCACGCGCCCGGGATACTTCCAGGGGTAGCCACTCGTCGACACGCCCGCCACGAGCTCGCCGTGTTCGTCCAGGGCGATTACGTTGATCGTGCCCCAGGGACCGTCGTGGGGAGACAAGCGACGCACGAGTTCAAGCGCCGAGCGCCGGTAGGCCTCGTCGCCCGAGGTCGCCAGGGTGTTCTCGCCTTCCACCGACTGATCGGACGGCGCCAGCGCGTTGCGAAAGATCTCTCGGGCCTCATCGGTGAGTAGCTCGGCCCGTTCGAAGCCGCACTCCCGGGCAAAGAGCTCGGCTCCCTCGCCCACCAAGAGACTGTGTTGGGGTAGACGCTCGAGCATCATGCGTGCGACCGAAATCGGATGGGCGAATCCCTGGAGCGCTCCCACGCCCGCAAAGGCCCGCGTCGAGCCGATCATGAGCGACGCGTCGAGTTCTACTACGCCGCGCGCATTCGGCAGACCCCCCGTACCGACGTAGTGATCCTCGAGGTTGTCTTCACACAGACGCAAGGCCGCTTCCACCGCGTCCAGGGCCGAAGCTCCCTGGCCCAGCAGTTGCGCGCCCGCAAAGAGACCCGCCTCGCTGCGCTCGCTGCCGATAATGATCGGCGCCGACTTCACCACTTCTCCTTAGAGTCTCGCGCCGACCTATTCGTCGGTGTCGCCGCCGGATACTTCGGAGACCTTCTGCTTGCCGGCCGAAACGAAGGGCATCATCTCGCGCAGTGTCGAGCCGATCTTTTCGATCGGGTGATTCTTGCCCGCTTCGCGCAATTCGCGATATCGAGGCCGTCCGATCTCGTTCTCCTGAATCCACTCCGCGGCGAACGTGCCGTCTTGGATCTCGCCCAGGATCTTTTTCATCTCGCCCTTGACCGTGTCGGTGATGACTCGCTGGCCGCGGGTGAGGTCTCCGTACTCCGCGGTGTCCGACACGCTGTAGCGCATGCCCGTGATGCCCTCTTCGTACATCAGGTCCACGATCAACTTGAGTTCGTGTAGGCACTCGAAGTACGCACTCTCGGGCTGATAGCCCGCCTCCACCAGCGTCTCGTAGCCCGCGCGCACCAGTGCGGTCACGCCACCGCACAGCACCACCTGCTCGCCAAAGAGGTCAGTCTCGGTCTCTTCGGCGAAGGTGGTTTCCAGCACGCCGGCGCGCGTGGCGCCGATGCCGTCGGCGTAGGCCAAAGCAATGTCGTGGGCGTGCCCGGTGGGGTCTTGGTGCACCGCAATAAGAGACGGCACACCGCCGCCTTCGAGGTAGGTGCGACGCACGAGGTGGCCCGGCCCCTTGGGCGCCACCATGGCGACGTCCACGTCCGCGGGCGGGTTGATCAGGTCGAAGCGAATATTGAAGCCGTGCGCGAACAAGAGACACTTGCCCGCGCTCAGGTGCGGGGCGATGTCGGCGTCGTAGGTCTTCTTCTGCTCGGTATCAGGTACGAGCACCATGATCACGTCGGCTTCCTGGGCCGCGTCGCCCAGAGACAGCACGCGCAGTCCGGCCTCTTCGGCCTTGTGGACCGACGAGGACTCCAGGCGCAACCCGACTCGCACGTCGTATCCACTGTCGTGCAGGTTGAGCGCGTGGGCGTGGCCCTGTGATCCGTATCCCAGAATCGCGATCTTCTTGGCCTTGAGTAACTCGGGCTTCGCGTCCTTTTGGTAGTACAGCGTCGTCATGGGGGAAACTTTCTCTTCGCTTAGGCCGATGCCATCTGTCCGAGTCTAGGGAGTGCCACCCGACCGGTTCGCTGGAGAGCGACGTCGCCGAAGGCCTCCAACTCGCGCTCGAGCGCATCACACGCCTCGGGCGTGCCGGCCAGCATGACCGTCACCGAGACCGGACTCACGTCGACAATGGACGCCCCGGTGCGCGCGGTCACTCCCAGCACGTCGGCTCGGCGAGTTTCGTCTATGGGAACGCTCGCCAGCAGCAACTCACGCTCGAGCGCATCCTGGGGCGCGAGGTCGGTGATTTCGACCACGTTCACCAGCTTGTCGAGCTGACCGACGATCTGCTCGAGGGGGGCGCTTTGGGCGTCGACCACGATGGTTACGCGCGAAAAGCGAGCGTGACCCTCGGAGGGGGCGACCGCGAGGGAGTAGATGTTAAACCCACGCCGCGCGAAAAGTCCCGCGATGCGCGCGAGTACGCCCGCCTTGTTCTCCACCAGTACCGAGAGAATGTGGTGATGAACGGGGGCGGCGTCCACCTCGCCCAGGAATGGCTCGGGACTCACGCCTGACCTCCTCGCAGCAAGGGGTGGACCATGATGTCGTCGTTGCTCGCGCCCGCGGCCACCATCGGAAAGACCTTTTCGGAGGTGTCGGTGCGAAAGTCGATCACGACGGGCACGTCGTTGATTTCATTGGCCCGTGCAATCACGTCGTGCATTTCAGCCGGAGTGCGGGCCCGTAGACCCACGCATCCCATGGCTTCGGCCCACTTCACGTAATCGGGCAAATCGGCACTCAGGTACACCTCGGAGTATCGCTCCTCGTAAAACATCTCCTGCCACTGGCGCACCATTCCCAGGTAGGCATTGTTCAGGATCGCCACCTTGATGGGGATGCCTTCGCTGCGCGCGGTGACGAGTTCTTGGGCGGTCATTTGGAAGCACCCGTCGCCGTCGATGCACCATACGGTGCGATCGGGGCGGCCCACTTTGGCCCCGATGGCGGCGGGAACGCCGAACCCCATCGTGCCCGCACCGCCGGAGTTGATCCAGGTGCGCGGCTCGTCAAATTGCCAGAACTGCGAAGCCCACATCTGGTGCTGACCCACCCCCGAACTCACGATCGTGCCCGGCGCGGCACTGCGAGCGATCGCCTCGATGACGGCCTGGGGGCGAAGGAGACCTTCGGGCGCCGGTTCGTCGTAGACGAGGGGATAGCGCTCCTGCCACGAGCGAATCTCTTTCCACCACACGTCCAGATTCTGGGGGATGGCTAACGCGTCGTCCATCGCGCGCAGCGCGACGGCCACATTCGACTGGAGGGTGACGTCGGCGCGACGCACCTTGTTGAATTCCGCGCGGTCAATGTCTACGTGGATGATCTTGGCGTGGGGCGCGAAACTCGACACCTTGCCCGTCACCCGGTCGTCGAAGCGAGTGCCCAAGGAGATCAACAGATCCGACTTCTGCAACGCGGTCACCGCGGAGTACATGCCGTGCATGCCGGGCATACCCAGGTGCTGGTCGTGAGAATCGGGAAAGGCCCCCCGGGCCATCAGAGTCGTAACGACGGGGATCTGGGTGCGCTCGGCAAAGGCGAGCAGCTCCCTGGTGGCGTTGGACTTAAGGGCGCCGCCACCCACGTAGAGGACGGGCCGCTCACTCGCCGAGATGAGTTCGACGGCGCGCGCCAGCGCGTGGGTGTCAAAGTCCACCTCGGGTCGGTACCCGGGCAGGTCGAGTTCCTCAATCGATTCGGGGTACCACCATTCCATTTGGGTCTGGGCGATGTCTTTGGGCAGGTCCACCAGCACCGGACCCGGTCGGCCCGTTGTGGCGAGGTAGAAAGCGGAGGCCACCACGCGCGGAATCTCCTGGGCCGAGGTGATCAGAAAGTTGTGCTTGGTGATCCCCATGGTGATGCCGGTGATGTCGCACTCCTGGAAGGCGTCGGTCCCGATCGAGGCCGTGGCGACTTGGCCGGTAATCACGACCAGCGGGGTCGAATCCATGTAGGCGTTGCCGATGGGGGTGACGATGTTGGTCGCGCCCGGCCCACTCGTCACCATGGCGACGCCGGGCTTGCCGGTGGCGAGGGCGTACCCTTCGGCCATGTGGCCCGCGCCCTGCTCGTGACGCACGAGAATGTGGCGGATCGAAGAGTCGAGGACGGGGTCGTAGACGGGCAGGATCGCCCCGCCGGGCAGCCCAAATACGGTGTCGACCCCTTCACGTTCGAGGCTCTTGATCAGTGCTTGTGCTCCGGTGAGTTGCACGCTGCTCCTTTGTCTCCTATAAGCAAAAAGGCCTCCCTTTTCTGGGAGGCCTCCGGTATGTACGTATGTACGTGTGACTACCGGCGCCAGGCGCCTACTACTACCAGAATCTCGATTGGGGACGTCACGTCCTCAGTCTACGCAGACTGTGAGCAATATCACAAGCAGACTGTTGAGGTCGCGGGGGACGTCCCAACAAGAGACCCGCTACGCCTTCTCCCCTTCGTCGCAACTGCCCCGGTATCGTACGGCGCGCCATGACCTGCGTGGCGGGGCCGACTAGCGGGTGGTGACGGCGCCCTTGTCGGCGCCCTGAGCGAGTCGGGCGAACTTTTCGAGCACTCCCGTTGAGTAGCGCGGGGCCGGGTCGACCACGCTCGTAGCGCGACGCGCCAGTTCCGCTTCCTCCACGATCAGATCAATACGCAAGGTGGGCACGTCGATGACGATGCGATCGCCGTCCATCACCAGCGCGATGGGACCTCCGTCCACCGCTTCGGGGGCCACGTGACCGACACAGAAGCCGTGCGTACCGCCGCTAAATCGTCCATCGGTCACCAGCGCGCAGTCGGCGCCGCGGCCCACGCCCTTCATCGCGCCGGTGATCGCGAGCATCTCGCGCATGCCGGGTCCCCCCTTGGGGCCTTCGTAGCGAATGACCAGGACGGTGCGGGGCTGAATCTCGTTGGCCATGATGGCTTCCATGGCCGCGACTTCTCCGTTAAAGACGCGCGCGACGCCGTCGAAGTGGAGGTCGTCCAGACCCGCAACTTTGACGACCGCCCCCCGGGGGGCGAGCGAGCCGCTCAGCACCGCGATGCCGCCTTGTACGTGCAGGGGGTGCTCGACGTCGTGGATCACCTCGCCGTCGGGGGCGTTGGCGTGGTAGTCGGCCAAGCTGTCGGCCATCGTCTTGCCGCTGACCGTCATCACGTCGCCGTGCAGCAGTCCGCGCTCTAAGAGGTGCGCGAGCACCACCGGCACCCCGCCGATGGCGTCGATGTCGCTCATGTGGTACTTGCCGTGGGGCTTGGTGTCGGCGATGTGGGGCACGCGCTGGGCGATCTTGTTGAAGTCGTCCAGTTCGAGGGCCACGCGCGCTTCGTGGGCTATGGCGAGCAGGTGTAGCACCGCGTTGGTCGATCCACCCAGAGCCATCACCACCGAGATCGCGTTCTCAAAGGCCTCTTTGGTCATGATGTCCCGGGCGGTGATCCCCCGGTCCAGCAGGGCCAGCACCGCTATTCCCGAGTCGAAGGCGAACTGGTCGCGGCGAGGGTCGATCGAGGGCACCGAGGCGCTGCCCAAGAGCGACATCCCGATCGCTTCGCCCACGCTCGACATGGTGTTCGCGGTGAACATGCCCGCGCAGCTGCCCTCTCCCGGGCACGCGGCGCACTCGATGGCGGCGAGTTCGTCGTCGCTCATCGCCCCCACCGCGTTCGCACCCACCGCCTCAAAGACCGAGGTGATATCGAGGGCGCGGCCGTCAAGGTGTCCGGGCAGAATGGTGCCGCCGTAGAGAAAGACGCTGGGCACGTTCACGCGCGCCGCGGCCATCAACATGCCCGGCAACGACTTGTCGCATCCGGCCAGGGTGACCATCGCGTCGAAGCGCTCCGCGTGCATTACCGTTTCGACCGAGTCGGCGATCACCTCGCGCGAGACGAGCGAGGCGTGCATGCCCTCGTGCCCCATGGAGATGCCGTCCGAGACGGCGATGGTCACGAACTCAAAGGGCACGCCTCCCCCCTCGCGCACGGCGGCCTTGGTGCGCTGGGCGAGCCGATCGAGCGGCATGTTGCACGGGGTGACCTCATTCCAGCTCGACGCCACGCCGATCTGGGGCTTGTGCATATCCTCATCGGTCAAGCCCATGGCGCGCAGCATCGCGCGCGCGGGCGCGCGCCCCTTGCCGATCGTTACTTCAGAGCTGCGCGGGGTGGGGTGGGTCGCCATGGGGACCGAGTCTAGGAGTCGCGGGTTAGGGCCTTGCGCGGAGCGATAGCGCTGCGCACTCGAGCACGACCGTGAACGCGAGCGTCTAGCGCCGGTCTTGGAGTTCGGCGACGACCGCCTTGCCGTTGGCTTGACCCTTGGTCAACTTCATCACCTGTCCGATGAAGTACTGCGCCAGCTTGTCGTCGCCGTCTTTGTATCGCGACCACTCCTCGGGACTGGCCTCGATGACCGCGGCCACGGCGTCGCCGAGGGAGTCCGAAGAAAGTTGCTCGAAGCCGTGGGCGGCGGCGATCTCTCGGGGGTCGCCGCCGTGTGCGAGCAGTTCTGAGAGCACCTGCTTGGCCTGGGTGGGCGAGATCTCTCCGGCCTGCTCCATCTGTAGAGCGCTCACGAACGCGTCGCGGCTCAGGTTCGCGACGCTCTCGGCGTTCGCGGCTAATTCATTGGCCGCGCGCGCCAGGGCGAGCCCCGCGTCCGCTCCCGCCTCCACCGCCGCCATCACGTAGTCGTCGAATCCAAGGTCCACGACGACGTCCACGAAGTCGCGCTGGGCCGTCGTCGCCTCGACCACATGACCCAACAAGGCGGACCGGCGTTGGGCCGGCATCGGACCGAGGGCGTCGCGCACCCGCTCTTGCCAGGCGGCATCGGGCGCCAGGTCGACCAAGTCGGGCTCGCGGAAGTAGCGGTAGTCCTCCGCCTCTTCCTTAGAGCGCATGGTGGAGGTCGCGCCGAGGTTTTCGTCCCAGTGGCGCGTCTCTTGACGCACGACGCCGCCCTCTTCAATGAGCGCCAGTTGGCGCTCGGCCTCGAAGTCGATGGCGCGCGTCAGGCTGCGCAGCGAGTTGAGGTTCTTGATCTCACAGCGCGTGCCGAAGGGTTCGTCGGGGCGGTGCACCGAGACGTTGGCGTCAATGCGCATCGACCCCTCTTCCATGCGCCCGTCGGACGCCCCGGTGGCGATCAAGATGCCCCGCAGCTCACTCGCGTACAACCGCGCCTGGGCGCTCGTTCGCATGTCGGGACCCGAGACGATCTCCACCAGGGGAACGCCCGAGCGGTTGTAGTCGACCAAGGATCGCTCGGCCCCGTGGATTCGCCCGGTCGATCCCAGGTGAGTGGACTTACCGGTGTCCTCTTCGAGGTGCGCGCGCTCGATGCGCACCTGCGTGCCGTCGGGCAGGTCCAGGTACCCGCCCACGTTGATGGGCAGGTCGTACTGGGAGATCTGAAAGTCCTTGGGCATGTCGGGGTAGAAGTAGTTCTTGCGGTGAAAGGTGGAGGGGCTGATGCGCGAGTGCAGTGCGGTGCCAATGGCCATGGCCAGTTCGACCGCACGCGCGTTCAGTACCGGCAAGGAGCCCGGCAGACCCAGGCACACCGGGCAGACCTTGGTGTTGGGCTCGGCCCCGAAGACGTTTTCGCAGCTGCAGAACATCTTGGTTCTGGTCTTGAGCTCGGTGTGCACCTCCAGGCCGATGACCATCTCCCATCCCTCGCGCAAACTCACGACGCCTCTTCGAGTACGCGCGCGGCGGCGAAGAGCCGCGCCTCGCTCAGCCCGGGGCCGAGCAGCTGGACCCCGATGGGCAGATCGCCCTCGCCGCGTCCGAAGGGCACCGAGATCGCGGCGTCTCCCGAAAGGTTGGTGGGGATGGTAAAGACGTCCGAGAGGTACATGGCGAGCGGGTTGCTCGTCTTCTCCCCGAAGCGAAAGGCGACCGAGGGCGCCGTGGCGCCGAGTAGCAGGTCGACCTTTTCGTAGGCCGATCGAAAGGCGGCGATCATCTGGGTGCGCACCTTGAGGGCCTGGCCGTAGTACGCGTCGTAGTAGCCCGCCGAGAGCGCGTAGGTGCCCAGCATGATGCGTCGCTTCACCTCCGCGCCAAAGCCCAGCGTGCGCGTGGCTTCGTTCATCGCGCTCACGTCCTCGGCGTCGACGCGCAGTCCGTAGCGCACGCCGTCAAAGCGCGCCAGGTTGCTCGAGGCCTCGGCGGGGGCGATCAGGTAGTACGCGGATAGTCCGAGACGGCACTCGGGTATCGAGATCTCCACCACGCTCGCTCCCGCGCCCTCGAGGACTCCTCGCGCACGCGCCACCGCCGCTTCCACCTCCTCGTCCGCGCCCTCGACGAGCTCGCGAACCAGGCCCACGCGCAACCCCGCGACCCCCTCTTCTAGGTGCTCGGCGTACGAGGGAGCATCGATCGCCAGTGACGTGGAGTCCCGGGGGTCGTATCCGGCGATGACCTCGAGCAGCAACGCGGCGTCTGCGACGTTGGTAGCGAAGGGTCCGATCTGGTCGAGCGAACTCGAAAAGGCGATGAGCCCGTAGCGCGAAACGAGGCCGTAGGTCGGCTTCACGCCAATGAGCCCACACAGGGCGGCAGGTTGGCGGATCGATCCACCGGTATCCGATCCCAAGGCGAGAGGAGTCATCTGGGCGGCGACCGCGGCCGAGGAACCGCCCGAGGACCCCCCGGGGACTCGCGAGGGGTCGAGCGGGTTGCGGGTGGGTCCGTAGTAGGACGTCTCGGTCGAAGAACCCATGGCGAACTCGTCCATGTTGGTCTTGCCCATGCAGATCGCACCCGCGGCGAGCACCCGTTCCACCACGGTCGCGCTGTAGGGCGGTCGCCAGCCGCTCAGGATGCGCGAACCCGCCGTGGTGAGTTCCCCGCGACGACACAGATTGTCCTTGAGGGCGAGGGGGACCCCGGCGAGCACCCCGGGGTCTTCTCGGCGAGCGACATGCTCGTCAATCGCGCGCGCCTGGGCGAGAGCGTCATCCTCGTCGAGGTGGATGAAGACGTTGAGCTCCTCGTTGCGCGCGCCAATGGCCTCGAGCGCCTGCGTCGTTTCGGCGATCGCGCTGCTCTGGCCGGAGCGCACGTCCGCGGCGACGTCGGTGGCCCGCCTCACGGGGCTTCTCCAATGATGCGCGGCACCGCGAAGCGGCCGTCTTGCACGTCCGGAGCCATCGAGAGGACTTCGTCGCGATCGAGGCACTCCCCTACGACGTCCTCGCGCACCACGTTGATGAGGTTGAAGGGGTGGGCCGTGGCGGGCACGTCGCCGAGCTGCAGCGCGGCGATGTCGTTGGCGTGCTCGAGGATTTGGGCGAGCTGGGAGGTGAAGGTGTCGAGTTCCTCTTCACTCAGGCGCAGGCGCGCGAGCTGGGCAACTTTGGCGACGTCCTCTCGACGCAGCGCCTCGCCCACCCTTAAAGGACCTTGGCGAGGAAATCGAGGGTGAGCGACTCGATCAGCGCCTGGTCGTTATCGAGGGTGGCGACGTGGTACGAATCTTCGAGCCAGAATCGCTCCAGGGGACCGCTCACCATCTCGACCACGTCGTCGCCGTTGTCCGAGGTGACCACGTGATCCTCACGGCTCGAGAGCAACAGGATCGGAGACTCGATGCGTGAGAGATTCTCATGCACGCGCGCCACGCCCTCGAAGAGCGACTTGGCCGGAACGAGCGGGGTGGCGTCGTACGAGAGTTCGACGACTCCCTCTTTCTTGATGTCGGAGCCGATGGATTCAAATGAGTCCACGCCCGCCTCTAAGAGCGCGTCGAGCCCCTCGAGGAGTTCCGCGACCGGGGGCTTGACCAGCGGATTGATGAGCACCGCCCCCGCCACCTCGGCGTGGCGCTCGGCCAGGTACGCACACAGCGACCCGCCCATCGAGAGCCCGACGAGGGCCACCTTTTCACAGCGCTTGGCGAGGTCCAGGTAGGCCGACTCGGCCGCACCCGCCCAGTCCGCCCAGGTGGTCGTTTGCATGTCCTCGATCGTGGTGCCGTGTCCGGGCAGACGCGGCAACTCCACGCTGTAACCCGCGCCCGCCGCGCGCTCAGCGAGCGGGCGCATAGAAGAGGGGTTGCCGGTAAAGCCGTGCACGACGAGCACGCCCGATGAACCTCCCTGATGCGAGAAGGCTTCGGCGCCGGAAAGAACGTCTGCGGTCATGGAGTCCAGATTAATGGGCGGACCTAGGCGGTCCGGGAGCGACCCCGCTCGAGCGAGCGAATGCACGTCGCCGCTATCAGACCTCCGGCGGCCACGATCGCGCCAATGATGAACGAGAGATGAAAAGTGGACAGCAACGCCGCGCCGGGGGGCGCGTGAGTGAGGTGTCGGCGTCGCTCGATGGCCTGTTGGACCGTTTCGAGCACCTGGATCCCCGCGACCTCGCCCACCTGCACGGCCAGCAGTTGGGCGGCGGACATGACGCCGAACTCGCTGGCTTGGACTTCGTTGGCCATGACCGAACTCGTCGAGGGCAGCGCCACGCCCTGACCGAGGCCCGAGAGGGCCAGGGCAACGATCACGACCCACGCACCCGAACTGGGATCCAGCAGTGAAAACAGGACGAGCGAGCCGGTGAGGAACGCCGCCCCGGCCACCGCGCTCACCCGTTCGCCCACCCGTATCGCCACGTATCCCGCGACCGGCGAGGACAGAGCGAAGATCAGGGGACGGGCAATCGCGATCGCGCCCACCCGCGAGATCGAGTAGCCGTACCCCTGCTCCATCAGGAGCGGAAAGAGGAAGAACGCCCCGAAGTAGGCGAAGTTGGCGCAGGCGCGCAGCACCATGGGAAAGACGAAGTTGCGTCGGGTGAAGTAGTACGCCGGGATAATCGGGTGCGCGGCGTGGTGGAGCCGGTAGATAAACACTCCCAATAGACCCGCTCCGAGCACGAAACCGCCCAGCGTCCACGCGCTGGTCCAGCCCACGTTGGGACCGATCGAGAGCGCCAGCATGATCAAGGTGACCGCGAGAGACAGCGACGCGCTGCCCACCCAGTCGAGCTGCTTGAACTCCGCGCGGGCTTGAGCTTTGGCGTGCGCACTCTCGTGGTCCAGACCACGACGCTTGGGCAGGACGAGCGCGACCAACAAGAACGAGAGCACGATCACCACGAGCTGCGTCCAAAACAGCGCGCGCCATCCAAAGACCGCGATGATCGGCGAGCCCAGCGAGACGCCCACGACCGGCCCCCCGGCCCCCACCAGACTCCACCAGCCCATGGCCTTGACGCGGTCTTCTCGCGAGAAGACCATATTGATGAGCGCCCCGGACGCGGTCCCGGTCGCGGCGCCCTCCACGCCGTCCAGGGTGCGCGCGAGGATCAACATGGTGACGTCGTGGCTGAGCGCGGTGAGCAGGGCCGCCAACATGGCGCCGATGAGGCCCAAGAGATAGAGGCGCCGGTGTCCGAAGATGTCGCCCGTCTTTCCCAGCAGCGGCGCCGCCAGACCGTAGGCCAGCAGCGGCCCGACCATCGTCCAGGTGAGCACCGTCACCGACGTGTGGAACTGGGTCGCCACGGTGGGCAGCGCCACGATGAAGACGGTGAAGGTGAAGTTCAAGGCGAACAGGCCCGCGAGCAGGGTCCACAGAACCCACCACTGATAGCGCGGAGAGGTGGCGGCGCGGTCTTGAACCCTCTGGCGCAGCAGGGCTAGCCAGTTGAGGTCGCTGCCGGCCTCACTCCCGAGCGTGCCAAAGGCCGCGCTGGCGGGATCGGTGCGGGGATTGAGGAGCCCCTCGGGATCTTCGCGATCCACGTGCGCCGTCGGGCGCTCGTCGCTCACGAAAGCAGTGTCGGAAGCTGCGCGGCGAGTTCGCTCACGCTCCAGCGGTCGTTCTTCTCGAGCGTCTCGGTCATCGTCCAGTTTTGGAACTTACGCACCGTGCCGCCCTGGACAAAGAACACTTGACCGGTCGCCGTGCAGCTCTCCATCGCGAGAGTGGCCACGAGGGGCGAGATGTTGGCGGGGTCCCACACGTCAAAGACCGACGCGTCGGCGGGCCGCACGACGTAGTCGGAGAGCCCGGGCGTGGATTCGGTCATGCGCGTACGCGCGGCCGGGGCGATGGCGTTGACGCGCACGCCGTATCGGCTTAACTCCTCGGCGATGATCACGGTGAAGGCCGCGATGCCCGCCTTGGCGGCACCGTAGTTGGACTGGCCGACGTTACCGAGGAGCCCGGAAGTTGAGGACGTGTTGATCACCGAGGCGTGAACGGTCTTTCCCTGCTTGGCCTGCTCGCGCCAGTACGCGGCGGCGTGGCGGGTGGGCGCGAAGTGCCCCTTGAGGTGCACGTGGATGACGTCGTCCCAGTCGTCTTCGGAGAGATTCACCAGCACCCGGTCGCGCAGGATGCCGGCGTTGTTAACGAGTATGTGCAGGTCGCCGAAGGCCTCGAGGGCGGCGTCCACCAGGGCGAGCGCACCGTCCCAGCTCGCGACGTCGTCGTGGTTGGCGATCGCCTCGCCGCCCATGGCGGCGATCTCGGCGACGACCTCTTCGGCGGGGCTCGCCTCGAGCGCGGAACCGTCCAGTCCCCCACCCAGGTCGTTCACCACCACCTTGGCGCCCTCGGCGGCGAAGAGCAACGCGTGCTCACGACCGATGCCGCGGCCGGCTCCCGTGATGATCGCAACGCGGCCGTCCAGTGCTCCCATGCAAACTCCCTACTCAAGCTCAAGTGGTCAACTCAGTGTAACGACGCCCACCCCGTGACTTTTTAGGTGCGCCGCCAGAAATACGGAGGGCGCGCGTGCGCGTGATAGTGCTCGGGGATGTTGCGCATGTGGTCGTCGATGGTCCACGCGGTGTCCACGAACTCCTCATTAGCGACTTCGGCGAGGACCTGATGGAGGTGTCGGCGCACCTCGTCGGAGGGCAGTGCGTCGTGCACACGCCAGACCACCATCGGCACGAGGCAGATCTCGCAGTCCGCGATCCAACAGACCTCGTCTTCGTAGTAGCGCTTGGTGAGGACGGCCGCCTCGCAGAGCTCGCAGGGCCCGCTCACTTGACGTTGAGCGTTACCGTTGACTTGGTGGGAACCATCGTGCCCGCCGCCGGGCTCTGGGAGACGACGTCGGTCCAGGTGGTGGTGCCCGCGCCCGATCCCGTGGTCGTGAAGTAGAGCACCGCCGTCTTCATCGCCGCGTACGCCTGGGAGTACGTGTCGCCCACCACGTCGGGCACGGCCACTTCGGTGGCCGGCTGGGTGGTGGTGGTCGTCGAAGTCGTCGTCGTGCCCGTACCACTGGTCGTGGTCGTGGTCGAGGTATTGGGTCCCTTGGAGCGCTCGAGTACCACGCTCGCGCCCGAGGGCACCGCGAGCGGGTTGACGGTTTTACCATAGAGCACTCGGGCGACCCGGTTCACCGGAACGACGTTGGAGTAGAGGCGCTGGGCGGCCGGGCAGGTCGCGTTCACGCCGCGATGTTTGAGCTGAGCCACGGCGACGGGACAGGTCTCACCCACGATCACGCGCGGAATGGATACCACGCCCGGTCCCGTCGACACGTTGACGTCAATGACGCTGCCCGACTTGGCACTGGTACCCGCGGTGGGGCTCTGGGAGACGATCTGGTCGGCCGGCTTCGAGGAAGTGACGTCGACGATGTCGAGCGTGTAGCCACCGCTCGTAATTTTGGTGGCGGCCTGCTTGGTCGTGAGACCCACCAGATTGGGGACCCCGTGCGAGGACGTAAAGACGCCCAGCTTCCAGACCAATCCGGCGACCAACGCGATCACGATGATCACGACCGCGGCGACGAGAAATCCGCCGCTGTTGCGCGAGGTGCGCGGCAGTTCGTACTGCGTGCCGCCAAAACGCGGCGTGCGCCCAAGAGGCATGGGCGAGGACGCGCCGGGCGAGCCCGGGGCGCGGGTGGCGCGGGGAAAGGCGCCCACCGCGGGCTGGGAACCGGTGATCTGCTCGGCGGAGGGTGCGGTAAATCCGATAGTGCGGCGTGGCTCGACGTTGTCGAACTGAGCGAGCAGGGGGGTCTCTTCGTGGCCGGGGCGCACCACGAGGGGGCTCGGATCGCCCACGACCGCGCCCAGACGCTGAGAGAACTGCTCGGCGTCCAGGCGCAGGCGCGGATCGGGGACGGCCGCTTGAGCGAGAACCATGTCGAGCGTGCCCAACTCCAGACGCACCGGCAGCGGAGTGTCGAGGCGCGCGCGCAGCACCGCCTCGGCGGTGCTGCCTTCGTAGGCGGCCGAGCCGGTGACGGCTTCGAAAAGGATGAGCGCGAGCGCGTACACGTCACTCTCGCCGGTCGCGGGTTCTCCCAACACTTGTTCGGGCGAGAGGTAGCGCGCATCGTCCACAGTCGTGCGCGAGCGGTACGGATCGGCCAGCCCGGCCAGAGCCACGTCGCTCACGCGCACCCGGCCCTCGGAGTCGAAGAGCAACTTCGAGGGCGAGAGGTTGCCGAGCACGAAGCCGCGCTCGTGCACGTAGGCGAGCGCGCTGGCGATATCGCGTCCGAGGCGCGCGCCTTCGTCCACACTGAATCGCCGACCCGCGCTCAGCACGTCCTCTAAAGATCCGCCACTGAGGAACTCGGTGATGAGAAAGATCGCACCGCCCTCCTGGCCGCCGTCGTAGACGCGCGCGAGGTGGGGATGGCTGAGCGCGGCCGCGCGAATGATTCGATCTCGCAGGGCCCGGCGCACGTCTTCGTGGGCCGTCAGGTCCGCTAAGAGGACCTTGACGACCACCGGGCGCTGCAGTGAGGTGTCCTCGGCCTCGTAGACCTCCACGGTCTGGCCCGATCCCAACAAATGGACAATGCGGTACCGGCCCGCGAGCAGATGGTCCGGGGAGTATGTAGGCGCCATCGGCAAAACACTAGTGAAGGCGCGGCCTGCGTGACGGGCTAGGCGGGCAGGGACCCCGTCGCCAGCAGATCTTCGAAGCCCTGGGCGCTCAGTATCGGGACGCCTAACTCTTCGGCTCTGGTGAGTTTCGACGCCCCCGGCGCGTCGCCGACGACGACGCAGTAGGTCTTCTTCGAGACCGAACCGGGCGAGGTGCCCCCGCGCGCCAGTATCGCGGCCTCGGCCCCGTCGCGCGTGTATCCGGGCACCGCTCCGGTGACGACCACCGCTTTGCCCGCCAGGGTCGCCTCCACGCCTCCGCTTTGGCCGGTCTCGCGCAAGCCAAAGCCCGCCTCGCCCAGGCGCGCCATGCGCGCGCGGTTCTCGTCCTCGCGGCAGTACTGATAGATCGCTTGGGCGATGATCGGTCCGATGCCCTCAAGACCTTCGATCTCTTCGAGGGGTGCGGCTTCGAGGTGGGCGTAAGTTCCAAAGTGGCGAGCCAGGGCGCGCGCAGCGACCGGTCCGACGTGACGAATCCCCAGCGCCACCAGCACGCGACTGAGCGGCGCCTCCTTCGCACTCGCGATGGCTCGCACCAGCGAGGTTGCCGAGATCTCGGCGAACCCCTCGAGTCCGCTCAAATCCGCCGCGCGCAAGAAGAAGAGATCGGCAACGTCGCCGATGAGTCCGGCCTGGAGGAGCTGTGCGACGCGCTGCTCGCCCAGTCCCTCAATATCGAGCGCGCTCCGCGAGGCGAAGTGCACGATCTGCTCCAGCACTTGGGCCGGGCAGATCGGGTTGACGCAGTAGGTGTCGCTCTCCTCACCGCGTCGCACGAGAGGTTGACCACACTCGGGGCAGTTGAGCGGGAAGCTCCACGCCTTGGCCCGGCGCCTCCCCTTCTCGGGGACCGGGGAGACCACTTCGGGGATCACGTCACCCGCCTTGCGCACGATCACCAGGTCGCCGGGGCGTACGTCTTTGAGGGCGACCTGGTCCTGGTTGTGCAACGTCGCCATTGACACCGTCGAACCGGCCACCACCACGGGCTCGAGCACGGCGAAGGGGGTTGCCCGACCGGTGCGGCCAATTGACACGTCAATCGAGAGCAGGCGCGTCGTGCGCTCTTCGGGAGGGAACTTGCGCGCGATGGCCCATCGCGGCGCGCGACTGGTGAATCCGAGCACGCGGCGCTGGGCGAGATCGTCAATCTTTACAACCGTGCCGTCGATGTCGTAGAGCAGGTCGTGGCGATGCTCTTGAAACCAAGTGCTCTTGGCCACCATGGCCGCCTCACCGTGCTCGCGGCTGGATTCGGCCGCGGTGGTGAACCCCCAGTGGGTGAGCTGGGCGATGGTGTCGTGATAGGCGTTGAACGACAGCGCCTCATCAACGTCCACGAGTTGGTAGGCGAGAAACGACAAGGGCCGCTTGGCGCTGACCGCGGGATCTTTCTGGCGCAGACTGCCCGCGGCCGCATTGCGAGGATTGGCGAACTCCTTGGCGCCGAGGGCAACTTGCTGGGCGTTCATCTCCACGAAGTCGCTGCGGGCCAAAAAGACTTCACCGCGAACCTCCATGCGGCCGCGCACAACGCCCGTGAGTCGCTGGGGAACGTTCTTGATCGTGCGCACGTTCGCCGTCACGTCCTCCCCAACGCGCCCGTCACCGCGGGTGGCCGCGCGCACCAGCGCGCCGTCAACGTAAAGGATCGAGAGGGCCAGTCCATCGATCTTGGGCTCGACGACGAAGTCGATGTCACTCGCGGGCGTGGCGAGCCCCTTAGCGGCGCGCTGGGCCCAGCCTTCGAGTTCCTCGACGTCAAAGACGTTGTCGAGGCTCAGCATCGGTTCGTCGTGGGCGACCGCAGAGAACGTCGTGGACACCGGGGCGCCCACACGCCCGCTCACCGACTCTTCGTCGGCTAGCTCGGGATGCCGCGCCTCGAGTTCTCGCAACTCTCGCACCAGCGCGTCGTAGTCGCCGTCGGGGAGCGTCGGCGCGTCGTGGACAAAGTAGGCCTCATTGTGTGCGGCGATCTCCTCGCGCAACGCAGCGACGCGAGACTTGGCGTTCATCGAATCGAAACGATCGCCGCGCCCTGTACGACCCCGGGATCGTCCTCTCGGTACAGCACCACCGATTGGCCGGCTGCGACGGGACGCGACGGAACGTGCAGCTCCAACCACCAACCATCGCTGTGATGCAGCGTCGCACTCTGAGCACGACCGTGCGCGCTCGACTGAGCCAGCACCCGTGCGCCGTCTTCCAGCACCGGACCGGTGAAGCTCAGCGAGTCCCCGTCGAGGGCAATCGAGGTCACCATAATGTCCTCGAGGCGACCGACCTCGACGCGGCGGGCGCCCAGGTCCACGCGCGCGACGTAGCGCTTCTCTCCGGTACGCGCGGGCAGGACGCCACGGCGCTGGCCCACCGTCATCAGTTCGGCCGCCGACGACTCGCCCACGGTCTCTCCCGATTTCATGTCGACGATCGTTGCGCTCGTGAGTTCGACGCGCGAACGAAGGAAGACCTCTCGACCCTTCGACGCCTCGATGAAGCAGACGTCTTGGCTGTCCGGCTTGTCCCACGTGCGCAGCCCGAGTCGCTCGGCTTCGACGCGCACGGCGCTCTTGTGGAGATGCCCGATGGGCAGCATCAACATGTCTAACTGCGCGGCGCCCAAGTAGCCCAGGACGTAACTCTGGTCCTTCTGATCGTCCGCGCCGCGCACCAAACAGCGCCGCCCGGCGCGCTCGAGGACCTGGGCGTGGTGGCCGGTCGCGACCGCGTCAAAGCCCAAACGCTCGGCGCGCTCGAATAAGAGGTCAAACTTGATATGGCGATTGCACTCAATGCAGGGATTGGGAGAGAGACCCTTGGCGTAGTCCTCAACAAACGGGTTCACGACGTGACGCTCAAACTCCGCGGTGTAGTTAAAGACGTGATGATCGATTCCCAACATCTGGGCCACGCGTCGCGCGTCGTCGACGTCCGCTACCGAACAACAGCCCGAATCCGAAGCGCCGCCCCAGAGTTTGAGGGTGGCGCCCGTTACCTCGTGACCGGCCTCCTTTAGCAGGCCCGCCGCTACCGAGGAGTCGACTCCCCCACTCATCGCCACGAGGACTTTCACCCCACCAGTCTGCCAGGCCACTGCGACCTCGAGTCCGAGCGTTCGTGAGCCACTGATGGGCTCGAGCCGAAGCCCCCGGGCGTTAGGTCTACCTACTCCTGATGTAGGCGGTACACCACGCGCGACACAATGGCGATGAGGCCGTCGATCTCGTCGTCGCTCGTCTCGGCGCCCATGGAGAATCGCACCGAGCCTCTCGCGCGTTCGGGAGCCACCCCCATGGCGGCCAGTACGTGGCTGGATACCGACGCCCCGCTGGAGCAACTGGCCGCCGCCGACGCGCAGACCCCTTCTTGATCGAGCAAGAACAGCAGCTCGTCGCTCGCCATGCCCTCAAAGGTGACGTGCACCGTGCCGGGTACGCGCGCCGCGTTCTCGGCCGTGACGCGACAGCCCGGCAGAAAGGACAGAGCCGCGCCCAGCTTGTGCTGGAACTCCATGACCCGATCATTGGACGCTTCGAGCTCTCGCGCCGTTTCGCGCAGCGCGACGGCCAGTCCCACCGCTGCGGCCACGTCGACCGTTCCCCCGCGGTGCCCCCTTTCCTGACCACCGCCGGGCACCACGCCGTCGTAGGCGACGTCGCTGCGAACGACGAGCGCCCCGGAGTTGACGGGTCCGCCGAGTTTGTGCGCGCAGATTGAAATCATGTCGATCGATCCCGTCACGACCGCGAGGTCCAGCCACGGGGCCGCGGCCACGGCGTCGGTGTGGGTTACCCGCGACCCGGGATGCGCGTGAACCACCGAGGCGACGCCGTCGAGAGGTTGACGCACCCCGGTTTCGTTGTTGGCGGCCATCACGCTGACGATCGCGGTGTGGTCGTTGACTAGATCTGCGAGGGCGTCGAGATCCACGACCCCTTCTTCGTCGACGCCCACGACGTGAGTGCTCACGGACTCAAAGTCGCGGGCGAGGGCGTGCGCGGTGTCGAGCACGGCGTGGTGTTCAACGGCCGACACGATCACGTCGGTTCGCTCGTGGGTGCGCCGGTGGTGGTGGGTAACGCCCGCGAGTGCGAGATGGCAGGATTCGCTGCCGCCCCCGGTAAAGACGACGCCGCCGGGCTTGGCGCCCACGAAGGACGCCACTTCGTCGCGGGCCTCTTCGATGGCTCGACGCGCCTCGCGCGCGGCGCGATGCGAACCAGAAGGATTTCCCACTACGCCGTGCTGCCAACGCGACATGGCCTCGCTCACCGCGTCGCGCCGCGGAGCCGATGCCGCGTGATCGAAGTAGTACTGCGGGCTCATGCGACGAAGTAGGACTTCACGTTGGTGAACTCACGCGCGCCGAGGGCGGAGAGTTCACGACCGAATCCCGAGTTCTTAGTGCCCCCAAAGGGCAACTCGTTCATCGAGGCCACCATCGCGTTGGCAAAGACCGCGCCGACGTCGAGTCCGGCGATCGCCTCATCGATCTCGCGGTCGTCCTGGGCCCAGACCGATGCGCCGAGTCCCCAGGGGGTGTCGTTGGCAATACGGATGGCGTCGGCAAGGTCGCGCGCCGCCATCACGACCGAGACGGGGCCGAAGAGCTCTTCGCAGCTGGCGCGCGCGTCGGCGGGCACGTCGGTGAGCACCGTGCCGGGGTAGTAGTACCCGGTGCGCTCGGGGACTTCTCCCCCCACCAGCACCCGGGCGCCCTTCTGTACGGACGACGTGACTTGGGCGGCCAGGAGCTCACGCTGGGCGCTCGATACCAGCGGCCCCATCTCGGAGGCGGGGTCCATGGGATCGCCGATGCGAACCGCGCCCATCGCCTCGGCGTAGCGGGCGAGGAACTCCTCGGCGCGGTCCTTAACGACAATGAAGCGCTTGGCCGCGATGCAGGCTTGGCCGTTGTTCTGAATGCGCGCCGCTACCGCCATCGAAACAGTGAGATCCATCTCGGCCGAGGAGGCGACCACGAATGGGTCCGAACCACCCAACTCCAGCACGCACTTCTTCAAATTTTTGCCGGCCTCGGCGGCGACCGAGCGCCCCGCGCGCTCCGAGCCGGTGAGCGAGACCGCGACAATGCGCGCGTCGGCGATGATGTCGGGCACTTGGTCGACCTCGACGAAGACCGTCGTCAGCACTCCGCTCGGAAAGCCGGCGCGCACGAAGAGATCCTCGATGTAGCGCGCGCAGCCCGGCACGTTCGGCGCGTGTTTGAACACCACGACGTTGCCGGCCATGATCGTCGGCACCGCCATGCGCACCACTTGCCAGAGGGGAAAGTTCCACGGCATCACCGCAAAGATGGCCCCGATCGGCTCGTAGCGCAATCCGCTGCGTCGACCCTTGGTCGGCAGGTCCTCGCTTTGGAGCATTACTTCGGCGTGTTCGGCGAAATAGCGCATGGTGGTCGCGCACTTGAGGGCCTCGCCCTTGGCGGCGGCGAAGGTCTTGCCCATTTCGCTCGTCATCAGCTCGGCCACGACCGGGATCTCGCTTTCGAGCAGTTCCGCGGCGCGGTTCATGAAGGCCGCGCGTTCAGAGAAACTGGCTCCGCGCCACTTGAAGAACGCGCCGTGGGCTCCTTCTAGTGCGCGCTCGACGCCGGCGGCGTCGAGCGCGGGGTATTCGGCGATGGTCTCTTCGGTGGCGGGATTAATGGCGACAAAGGGCATAGCCCCAGTTTGCCAGCATTCGAGGACTCCCAAACAGGGTTCGAGAGTCCCTCCGAGATGCTCTAGGTGTCGTTCTGGTGGCGACGGGGACGTAACGCGAACCACCACACCGACAGAATCGTGGCGAGCACGCCGAGTACACCGATGCTGGACCTCACCTTCGCCATGCAGAGATATTACCGACGCGAAAAACCGGGGGCCGCACGGGCCCCCGGTCCTTTCGCGCGAGAGAGCTAGGCCGCGGGGCTGAGCGCTTCGATGGTGAGCTCGATGGCGACCTTGTTCGAAACCACCAGACCACCGTTGTCGAGGGCCGCGTTGAAGTTGACGTTAAAGTCGCGTCGGTCGATCTCGGTTTTGGCCTCGAACGCCACGGTGTTGACCCCGGGCGCCATACCGGGGCTGGTGCCTAGGTACTCCAAATCGAAGACGACGGACTTGGTGACGTCCTTGATCGTGAGATCGGCAACCAGTTCATAGTCGTCCCCGCCCTTGGGAGTGATCTTGGTGGACTTAAGGGTCAACGTCGGGTACGTCTCGAGTTCGAGGAAGTCCGAACTCTTGAGGTGGTTGTCGCGCATCTCGTTGTGGGTCGTGATGCTGGCCGCCTGGACCGTCGCCTCCACGCTCGAGGTCTCAACGGAGTCGCCCAGGTTGACGACGCCGGAAAACTCCGTGAAGTTGCCGCGGACCTTGGACGCCACGAGGTGACGGGCGACGAAGTCGATGTTGGTGTGTACGGCGTCTACGGTGTACGGGCCGGGAGCGGGAAGACTGCTCATTGGGGGGTTCTCCTTGTTCGTATGGGCACTGGTGTGCTCCCTGTGATTATAGTTGCTTCTGCAATTACTTGTCAAGCAGTTGTATCTAATACGAGTAACTCTCGTATACTAAAGCCATGACGATTACCGGGGCGTGCCCGTCGGGTGATGAGAAGGTGGTTCTCTTTGGGCTGCTGCTCGAGACGAACGCCCGGATGTCACGCGATTTCGGCACGGAGTTAGAGCAGTCTTGCCAACTCCCCCTGGCCTGGTTCGACGTGCTCTTGCAACTGCACACCAGTGAGAACGGCCGGCTCAAGATGAACCAGATCGCCGAGGCGATCGTGCACTCAACCGGTGGCACCACCCGGCTCGTCGATCGCCTCGAAGAGGCGGCCCTCGTTCGACGCGAGCACTGCGCGGCCGACCGCCGCGCGATCTGGGTCGCAATCACCGAGCAGGGCGAGGCGAAACTGAGCGAAGGTCTGCTGGTGCACCTGCGCTACCTGGATGAGAATTTGGCGGCTCGCCTGGACCCCTCGGAACGGCGCACCCTGAGCGACCTGCTGACGAAGCTCAACGAAGCGCGCTAGGACTTTACGACCCAGGCGCGAGCGCTGCGCTCGTCGTCTAACTCCAACGCCGCTCCCTCCCCCGCGCCGGGGCCCGACACCACGCTCGTCGCCAGGACTTCGCTCGCGAGCGACGCAAAGCCGTCAACCAGGTCCTCAAGACCCACCAGATGCAACGTGATGCGATCAGCGACGTCCAGACCCGAGTTCTTTCTCAGGTCTTGTACCTGGCGCACCACGTCGCGCAAGTAGCCGCGCCGGCGGAGTTCGTCGGTGAGCGTGAGATCGAGGGCCACCACTTCGGCGCCGTCTCGCGAGACCGCAAAGCCGCCCTGGCCCTTCACGCGAAGTTCCAAGTCCTCGGTGAAGAGCTCAAACTCGCCGCTCGACAGTGCAACGCGCACCGACTGGCCCGACTCGAGTGCCGCCGCCGCGGCCGTCGCGTCCACCTTCGCCAGGGCCGTTCGCAACTCCTTGGCGGCCTCCCCGAGTCGCGGACCCAGGCTGCGGAAGTTGGGCACGAGTTCAAAGGAGAGCACTTCGGCCAGTTCCGATCCGTACTCGAGGCGATCGACGTTCAGTTCGTCTTCCACCACGCCCGCTGGAGGACGCGGAGCGTTCACGGGCATAAAAATCAACGCGCGAGCGAGGGGCTGGCGCACTTTGACGCCGGCTTCGGCCCGCGCCGCGCGACCGAGCGACGTCAGTCGACGAGCCACCGCCATCGACTCTTCGAGCGCTACGTCGCGGCGCTCGGGGCGAACACGGGGCCAATCAACCAAGTGCACGGAGTCGTAGTCGCTCACCTCAAAGAGATCCTGATAGAGGCGCTCGGTCAGCAGGGGGCAGAACGGCGCCAGTAATAAGGTCACGTGCTGAAGGACCTCGAGCAACGTGGCCTGAGCGGCCAGAGAGTCCGAACGCGGCGCGGTGGGGTCGGTTCGCCAAAAACGCCGCCGGCTGCGCCGGACGTACCAGTTGGACAGGTCGTCGATGAACGCGCCGAGGGCGTCGGTGCCCCCTAGGGGTTCGTACCCGTCGAGGGCGGCGCTCACGCTCGCGGTTACGTCTTCGAGACGCGAGAGAATCCACCGATCGATCGCGCTGCGTTCAGAGACGGCAGGAATGTCCGCGTCGCCGGCATCAAAGCGGTTGAGCGACGCGTAGGTCGAAAAGAAACTAACGGTATTCCACAAGGTGCCCAAGGTCTCTCTCATGGAGGCGTCGATGGCGCCCAAACTGGCCCGTGTCGAGGTCCAGGGCGACCCCTGGGAGAACATCCACCAGCGAAGGGCGTCCGAGCCTCGAGTATTGAGTACTTGCCAGGGATCGATGACGTTGCCCAGGGACTTACTCATCTTCTTGCCGTTTTCGTCCACGATATGTCCGAGGCACAGCACGTGCTCGTAGGGCGTCTGGCCAAAGACCAGCGTGTTCACCGCCAAGAGCGAATAGAACCATCCGCGGGTCTGGTCGATGGCCTCGCAGATGAACTGAGCGGGAAACCGCAGCGCCTCCTCACTACCCGGCACGTGGGGATACCCCACTTGGGCCGCGGGCATGGAACCTGAGTCAAACCATGCGTCGATCACTGGCTCGAGCCGGCGAGCCTCTTTGGCACAGGTCGGACAGTCGAAGACCACCTCGTCGATCTCGGGCCGGTGCGGCTCGAGGTCGCTGAGATCCCTTCCGGTGAGCGCGGAGAGTTCGTCGCGACTCGCGATGCAGGTGACGTGGCCGTCCTCGCAGCGCCAGATGGGCAGCGGCGTTCCCCAATAGCGGTCGCGCGAGAGCGCCCAGTCGACGTTGTTCGCCAACCACTCGCCCATGCGCCCGTCTTTGATGTAGCCCGGATGCCAGTCGATGCGCTGATTCTCGGCGATGAGTTTGTCCTTGAGTTGGCTCGTGGCCACGTACCAGCTGGGCTTGGCCCAGTAGATCAGTACGGTGCCGCAGCGCCAGCAGTGCGGCAACGAGTGGGTGTAGGAAAAGCGTCGAAGGAGCAGCCCGCGCCGCTCCAGCTCGTCGTTGATCGCGCGGTTCGCGGCGCGCACGTGTTGTCCCTCTAGCCACGCCACCGACGAGTCAAAGGTGCCATCAGCTCGCACCGGATTGAGCGTGGGCAGTCCGTTCTCGCGCGCCACTTGACGGTCGACCTCGCCAAAGGCGGGAGATTGATGGACGAGACCGGTGCCGTCCTCGGTCGTGACGTACTCGGCTCCCACTACGTAGTTCGCGTCCACCCCCTCGGGGAACGACACGTCACTAAAGGGCCGCTCGTAGTGCAGACCGAGCAGCCGCGTGCCGGGAAAGGTCGCGCTCGCGATCTTTCCTTCGCCGAACACCTTCTCGACGAGGTCCTCGGCCACGACGGTCCCGTCGACCACGGCGTAGGTGACGGCGGGGTTGACGGCTATGGCCACGTTCGAAAGAAGCGTCCAGGGGGTGGTGGTCCACACCGAGAGGTGCGTCGCGCCCCCGAGCTCACGTTCGTCGCCATCGAGCAGAGCCAGGCGCACGTAGGCGCTCTCGTCGGTCTCGTCGGTGTACACGTCGGGTTGACCGAGTTCGTGCGAGGAGAGACCGGTCTCGCAGCGCGGGCAGTAGGGCACGACCTTGAAGTCTTCGTAGAGCAGTCCGCGCTCGAAGAGCTGCTTAAGGTTCCACCACACCGATTCGACGTAACTGGGATGGTAGGTGTAGTACGCGTGCTCGGTGTCGAGCCAGAATCCGATGCGCTCGGTAAGGCGCTCGAACTCATCGACGTGCTCCAGCACCGATTGACGACACAGTCGAGCGAACTCGGCGATGCCAACCTTCTCTTCAATCTCCTTCTTGCCCGAGACGCCAATCTGCTTTTCGACCTGTACCTCGACGGGAAGGCCGTGGGTGTCCCACCCGGCACGGCGCGCGACGTAGTGGCCCGTCATGGTGCGATAGCGACAAAAGAGGTCCTTGTACACCCGCGCCCAGACGTGGTGCAGACCGGGCATGCCGTTCGCGGTCGGCGGCCCCTCATAAAAGATCCAGGGGGGGTCGCCCTCGCGCAACTTCATCGAGCGCTCGAAAACCGAGTTCGCCTTCCAGCGCGCGAGTTCGGCCTCCTCGATGGCCACGAACTCAAGATCGGCGCTGACCGGGCGAAACATGGGTCTCCTTTAAAGAATCTCTCCATCGTAGTGAAGAGGGCCAACCGATCAGAGCGGCCTTTAGCCTGTCGGGCGTGCCCCAACTGGTTATCGGCGACGAACTGATCACGACGCACGGAGCCCTCAGCGTCTATCACGCTTCGATCGATGAGTTAAGTCGCCGCTATGGCGGCAGCGACGAAGACAAGCACTTACACGTCGAGGAGCTCATGGCGCCCACGGGCACTTTTCTCGTTGCGCGCCTCGACGATCACCCCGTAGGCGGCGTGGGGATACGACCGATTGGCGATCCCGCCCACGACATCGGCGAGGTCAAGCGACTCTGGGTGCGGCCCGATCTTCGTCGAGCGGGCATCGGCCTCCAACTCATGGACCGGGCCGAAGTGAGGGCCAAAGAGTTGGGTTTTCGTCAGTTATACCTCGAGTCCGGCTACGCCCAGCCCGAAGCGCTCGAGCTCTATCGCAACTCTGGTTGGCGCGAAGTCGACAACTATCCGCCGGGGGCGTACTCGTACCCGAAGGCCAATCGATTCATGAAGGACCTGTAGCTCGGCGCTCGAGAGGTGGCTGGCGAACGAGAGGGTAGGCGCCCGGCGATATCTATCTACCACACTCCGCTTTGAAGGTGCACGGGGCACTCCGGGCGACAGGCTCGGCGAAGAGCCGTGTCGATGCGACCAAAATCGATGTCGTGAGTGCATCCCGCCTCGCAGAGACAGTCATCGTCGAACGAGTCGTCCGCGAGCGTGAGTAAGAGCCAGTCGTCCGTGGCGACGAACCTACTGGCGCCGTGACTCATCACGTGTGGGCGCTGGAGAACCGATCATCGAGCCATCCGGCACCCAGCTCTTCAAGGGAAGTGAGCACCAGGTCCGCGAGGAGGAATTCTGGCCGGTGCGCATCGTCGGGGGTGGGAACCGCGACCACCGTCATGGTCGCGGCCTTTCCCGCGAGTACTCCGGCCGCGGAGTCTTCGAGTACGAGACACTCCCGGGGAGCGACGCCGAGGGTTGCGGCCGCGCTCAAAAACACCCCGGGGTGCGGCTTGCCGAAGGGCTCGTGCTCCGCGGAGTGAATGGCGACGAATCGATCCAGCAGACCGAAGTGCTGCAGGCATCGAATGATCAGACCCATCGGGGTTGAACTAGCCAGCGCCAGGGGGCCGCGCGCTCCGGTTTCGTCTAGCGCGTGCAGCGCACCGGGGAGTAAAACTCCTTCAGTCTCGACGAGCTCTCCCACGCGTTCGAGCAGGAGATCGACCACCGCGTCCTCGTCGGGACCCTCCCAGGGGAACTGGGAGTTCCAGTGGGTAACGACTTGATTGACGTACATTCCCTTGGTGGAACGTCCCATTGCGTCAGTGAGGGGCACCCCCAAGCCACCGAAGATCTCTATTTCCGCCTTATGCCAGAGGACTTCGGAGTCGAGCAGCAGACCGTCCATGTCGAACAGGGTCGCGCGCAGAGTCACCGTTCCACCCTTGCACACGCCGCGTTACCGTGAAATCATGATCGTGCGTCACCTCGAGTACGGCGACATCGACCAAGTCGTCGAGCGAGTACGTGCTCGCCTGGCGCACGATTCGTATCGCAACGATCTTGTGAATCCCCGCTTTAACGCGGGTCACTTCGCCCGCGCGCTGGAGAACGCTCGCGAACATACGTGGGTTGCTGAAGAGGAGAACACGATCGTCGGTCACCTCTACGGAGCCATCCTTGAGAGTCCCGAATACGGGCGTGGCGCGTGGATCGGACCTGATGGCGTCTCTTTTGACTCCCCCGATATTCTCGACGCGCTGTACGCCGCGGCCGGTTCAGTCTGGATCGCCGACGCAGCGGTAGAGCACTACGCCTGGATTTTTGACGATGCGCCCGACACGACGGCGTTGTACGAACTCGGCTTCGCGCGCATGCACGCTCGCGGCGTCCTGGCGCTCGGTGAGCGCGACGCGGAGATCTGGCCACTGGGCTACTCGGTGCGCACCGGCGGCCCGAGTGAACTCAGCGTCGCGCTCGAACTCGACCACCTCATCGACGAGGCGCAACAACTCGGTCCCAGTTTCTCTCTCTTTGTCGAGCACGACGCGAGGTCCGCCGAAATGCGCGAGACGTTAGAGGACCCTGAGGTGCACCACTACCTCGTGGACTATCAGGGCCGCGCGATCGCCCAGTGCGTCACCTTCCCCCTCGACGCGCGTCGCGGCTCCTTTGAGAACTCGCTACATCTCAGCGCGCTGTCGGTTCGGCCCGAACACCAGCGCCGAGGGGTCGCCCAGGCCCTCGTACGCCACGCGCTCAATGACGCGATAGATTCCGGATTTCACTTTGCCGAGGCGAACTGGCGGGTGACCAATCACCGGGCCTCGCTCTTTTGGCGTCGCTACGGTTTTCGGGTCACCTACGTGCGCCTACACCGCACGATTGGCGCGGGTTAATTCAGACTCGACTCGATGGCGATGCGCAGTTTGGGGTCCTCGGGGGTCACGGTGGGAGAAAATCGCATCACCGTACCGTCGCGCCCTACGAGAAACTTCTCAAAGTTCCAGCGCACGTCGCCCACGTAACCGTCCTCTTGATCCGGGACCTCTTCGAGCTCGGCGTAGATCGGACTCTGGTCGTCGCCATTGACGTCGATCTTCTCAAAGAGCGGAAAGGTGACGCCGTAGGTCGTTGAGCAGAACGTCTGGATCTCCTCAGCCGTGCCGGGCTCTTGGCCCGCGAACTGATTGCAGGGAAAGCCCACCACCGAAAAACCCTGAGCGCCGTAGGTCTCTTGCAGCTTCTCGAGCCCCTCGTACTGGGGGGTGAGCCCGCACTTAGAGGCCACGTTCACGATGAGGATCGTTTGATCCTTGTACTGATCGAGGGAGGTCGGCTCACCCGAAAGGGTGTGGAGGGGGGTGTCGTAGATGGTCATAACCCGACCTTAAAGGACCGTGCGCGAGACGCGCCACTTAAAATCGCCGCGTGCGCGCACTCGTCATCAAAGAGGAATCACTCGTATTTGAAGATCGCCCCACTCCCCAAGTCGGGGCGTACGACGTGCTCGTGCGCGTGGAGGCGGCGGGACTGAACGCCGCCGATCTCATGCAGCGCCGAGGTTTCTATCCCGCGCCGCCCGGCTGGCCCGAGGACATCCCCGGCATGGAACTGGCGGGCGTCGTCGTTGGCGTGGGCGATCGCGTGATTGAACCACTCATGGGTCGCCGCGTGTGCGCGCTCGTGGGAGGAGGTGCGCAGGCCGAGTTCTGCGCGGTGCCCGCCGAACACCTGCTCTTCGTCCCCGACCACGTCACCTTCAACGAAGCGGGAGGATTCGCCGAGGCGTTCTGCACGGCGCACGACGCCCTGGCGACCCAGGGACAACTCGAGGCGGGAGAGCGCGTGCTCATCTCGGGTGCGGCGGGCGGGGTCGGGGTGGCGGGCGTGCAGATTGCGCACGCCCTCGGCGCGCACGTCGTCGCCGCGACGCGCGACGACACGTTCCACGCGCGATTGCGCGACCTGGGCGCCGACGAGGCGATCACTCTCGACCAGGTGGACGCGATCGCGGGAGTGGACGTCGTGCTCGAGCTGATCGGCGCCGCCCATCTCGCGCGCGCCCTTCAGGTTCTCAACCCGTACTCGCGGGTGGTCATCATCGGCGTGAGTGGGGGCAGTCGCATCGACCTCAACCTGCTCCAACTGATGCAGCGGCGCGTGACGCTCACGGGCTCGACGCTGCGATCACGCTCAAGAGAACAGAAGGCCGAGGTCACCCGGCGCGTCGCCGAGGCGCTGATACCGCGCTGGCGGGCTCGAGAACTAAACGTTCCCCTCGCCCACGTCTTCCCCTTCGACGAAGCGGCTCCGGCGTACGACTACTTCGCCCAGCCCGGTAAATTCGGCAAGGTCGTCCTGCACGTCGAGCGCGAAGCGGAACCGTCCTAGAGCACGCTCGACAGCGGGGTGTATTCGACGCCGAGGGACTCGGCGACCGGAGCGTACGTCACGTGCCCGCTCGCCACGTTCACGCCTTCGGCGAGCGCGGCGTCGGAGCTGACGGCTTCGCGCCAGCCGCGGTTCGCCAGTTCGATCACGTAGGGCAACGTCGCATTCGAGAGAGCCCGCGTCGACGTCGCGGGCACCGCGCCGGGCATATTGGCCACGCAGTAGAAGATTGAGCCGTTCACGTCAAAGGTCGGATTGGAGTGGGTCGTGGGACGCGTCGCCTCGAAGCAGCCGCCCTGGTCGACCGAGATGTCCACCAACACCGAGCCGTTCTTCATGCGCCCCACCAGATCGTTGCTCACGAGCTTGGGCGCCTTGGCTCCCACCACCAGCACGGCGCCAATGACGATGTCGGCCCAGATGCAGGACTCCTCGACGGCGAGGGTCGAGGACGCGATCGTCTCGACGCGACCGTCAAAAAGGATGTCCACTTGGCGAAGGCGGTCGAGGTTGCGGTCGAGAATCTTCACGTTCGCGTGCAGTCCCGCGGCCATCGTGGCGGCGGCGAAGCCCGCCACTCCCGCTCCGATCACCGTGACGTTGGCCGGCGCCACGCCGGGCACGCCGGCGATGAGCGTCCCGTGACCCCCGCCCGGGCGCATCAAGTGGTGCGCCCCCATGAGCGTCGCCATGCGCCCCGCGACCTCGCTCATCGGCGTGAGCAGCGGCAGTGAGTTGTCCGATAGGCGCACAGTCTCATAAGCGATCGCCACGTTGCGCGCATCGACGAGCGCGTCGGTGCACTCGCGCGAGGCGGCCAGGTGCAGATAGGTGAAGAGCACCTGATCCTTGTGCGCACGTAGTCGGTCGTACTCGGCGGCGATGGGCTCTTTCACCTTTAACAGCAATTCGCTTTCGGCCCATACCTCATCGGCGCCATCCACGATGGTGGCCCCGTTGGCGACGTAGTCCGCATCCTCGATGGACGAGCCCACCCCCGCTCCGCGCTCCACCAGCACCCGGTGGCCGGCGCCGCTTAACTCGCGCGCTCCCGCGGGCGTGAGGGCGACGCGGTTTTCGTCGGTCTTGATTTCTGTGACTACGCCAATGATCATCGTTGATCTACTCCTTGTGGGGCCGGAACCACGCTAACAAGTCGGGCTTTTCGGCGCGACCCTAAAACTCGAGGTTGTGCATGACGTGCTTGATGCGCGTGTAGTCCTCGAATCCGTACACCGAGAGGTCCTTGCCGTACCCGGACTTCTTAAAACCGCCGTGGGGCATCTCGGCGACCAGAGGTATGTGGGTGTTGATCCACACGCAGCCAAAGTCCAGGTCGCGCGCAAAGCGCATCGCTCGTCCGTGGTCCCTCGTCCACACCGAGGAAGCGAGACCGTACTCGACGCCGTTCGCCCATTCGAGGGCCTGGGCCTCGTCGCTGAACTGCTGGACGGTGATCACGGGCCCGAAGATCTCGCTCTGGATCATCTCGTCGTCTTGTTGCAGGTCCGCGACCACGGTGGGCTCGATGAAATAGCCGTCGCGATCGATGCGCGATCCGCCCGCCGCCACCCGAGCGTGAGCGGGCTTGCGCGAAAGGAATCCCTGGACTCGCTCGTACTGGTTGGCGTTGTTGACCGGGCCGAAGAGGGCCTCGTCGTTGTCGGGCATGCCCACCACGGTGTTGCTCGCTTGTTCGGCCAGGGCGTCCACGAAGTCGCCGTACACCCCGGCTCCGGCCAGTACGCGCGTGGCCGCGGTGCAGTCCTGTCCCGCGTTGAAGTAGCCCGCGATCGCAATTGCTTCGACGGCACTGGCGACGTCCACGTCGTCAAAGACGACGATGGGTGCTTTGCCGCCGAGCTCGAGGTGCACTCGCTTTAGGTCCTTGGCTCCCGAGAGAGCAACCTCGGTGCCCGCGCGCACCGATCCGGTGATCGAGACCATGGCGGGCGTGGGATCTTCGACTAACGCGCGGCCGGTCTCGCGATCTCCCATGACGACGTTAAAGACGCCTTCGGGAAGTACCTCGGCCATGAGCTGGGCCATCAGGACCGTCGAGGCCGGCGTCGAGTCGCCGGGCTTGAGGACCATCGTGTTGCCGGCCGCGAGAGCGGGCGCCCACTTCCACACCGCCATCATCATGGGATAGTTCCAGGGAGTGACGGCGCCACACACGCCCACCGGCTCGCGGCGCACGTAGCTCGTCATGCCCTCCATGTACTCGCTCGCACCGCGGCCCTCTAAGAGGCGCGCGGCCCCGGCGAAGAAGCGAATCTGATCGATCATGGGCGGTATCTCTTCGCTCATCGTGACCGAGATGATCTTGCCGGTGTTCTCGGACTCGACCGCGACCAGCCTTTCCGCGTTGGCCTCGAAGAGGTCGGCGATCTTGAGCAGCGCGAGCGAGCGCTGCGAGGGGGTGGTGCGCCTCCAGCCGGCGAAGGCTTTTTTGGCCGCGGCGAAGGCCGACGCGACGTCGGCGGCGTTCGAGACGGGCATCTCGGCAAAGGCCTGGCCGGTCGAGGGGTTGATCAGCTCCGCGTACTGACCGCTCTGGGGAGCGACGGACTCGCCCCCAATGAAGTTGGCTAGACGTGCCATATACCCCTCCTCGATGGCGCACGCGTCGTTGCGGCGTCCCCGTTCACTCTGCCAGAAAAGACAAGGCCTTTGCAACTGACTGAGGATGGATTCAGGCTCTTCTTAAATAAATCTCGACTCTTTTCGGCGCGAAGTGTGCTTATACTGTCAAAAACCGCAGCCACGGGCCGCAAGACCTCGGCTAAGGAACAACCAATGTCAGCAACCAAAGCGCAACGCCTGAGTGACGAACACGTCAAGGACGAACTCGTCAACTCCGCACCCGGCGTCCTTGACTCCTTCGACCGCAAGATCATCTACCGCCTCCAGCGCGACGGTCGTCGGCCCTACGGCGCGATCGCCGAAGAGATCGGACTGTCCGAAGCCGCGGTGCGACGCCGCGTGCAACGCCTGAAGGATTCGGGCGTCATGCAGATCGTCGCCATTACCGACCCGCTCCAACTCGGATTTGGTCGAGAGGCGCTGGTGGGCATCCGCGTGCACGGCGACGTGCGACTGGTAGCCGACAAGATCGCGTCCATCGTCGAGGCCAACTACGTCGTCATGACCGCCGGCAGCTTTGACATCATCGCCGAAGTCATCGCCGAAGACGACAACGACCTGGTGCACCTGCTCAACGATTCGATTCGTTCGATTCCCGGGGTGACCGAAGTCGAGACGTTCTTATATCTGAAGTTGGCGAAGCAAACCTATACCTGGGGGGAAAAGTGACACTCAACGAGGCCATTACCGACGGCATCACCGTCACGGATGAAAAACAGCCGAGCCATCAGTACTCGGAGCGCGCGCGCAAGAACCTGTGGCTCCAGATGTCGCGAATGGGCGCCTACGACCACGACAAGGAGATCCCCATCATGGTGCGCGGCGAGGGGGTGCACGTCTATGACGCCAACGGCACCGAGTACTTCGACGGCCTGTCGGGACTCTTCACCAACTCCTTGGGCTACGGGCGAAAAGAGCTCGGCCAGGCCGCGGCGGCCCAAATGGAAGAGCTCGGTTTCTTCCCCTTGTGGACCTACGCCCACCCGCGCGCCATCGAACTAGCCGAACGCCTCGCCTCCCTCGCCCCGGGCGACCTCAATCGCGTCTTCTTCACCTCCGGTGGAGCAGAGGCGAATGAGAGCGCCTGGAAACTGGCGCGCAACTATCACAAGCTGCGCGGCGACATCGACCGCTACAAGGTCATTAGCCGCGAGATCGCCTATCACGGCACCACCCTGGGTGCGCTAACGATTACCTCCCTCGAGCCCTACCGCACGCCCTTCGAACCCCTGGTACCGGGGGCCATCAAGGTTCCGACCACGAACTTCTACCGGGCGGAGCGCCACGGCGATGACCCCATCGCCTTTGGCCTGTGGCAGGCGCGACAGATTGAAGAGGCGATCTTGCGCGAGGGCCCCGAAACCGTGGCCGCCGTTTTCCTAGAGCCGGTCCAAAACGCGGGCGGCTGTTTTGCTCCGCCGCCGGGATATTGGCAAGAGGTGCGCGAGATCTGTGACCGCTACGGCGTGCTGCTCGTCTCCGACGACGTCATCTGCGCCTTCGGTCGCCTGGGCAACTGGTTCGGGGGACAAAAGTACGACTACGTGCCCGACATCATCACCTGCGCCAAGGGCATCACCGCGGGATACGCGCCGCTGGGCGCGATGATCGTCTCGGACCGCATCGCCGAGCCCTTCATGCACGACGACAACGCCTTCTTCCACGGATTTACCTGGTCGGGGCATCCGGTCTCGTGCGCCGTCTCGCTCAAAGTTCTCGACATCATCGAAGAAGAGGGCGTCTTGGAGAACGTCGCCAAGAACGAGTCCTACTTCCACGACGGCCTCGATTCGCTGCGCGACATCCCCATTGTGGGCGATGTGCGCGGCGCGGGCTACTTCTGGGGCGTCGAGCTGGTGAAGGACCAGGACACCAAGGAGACCTGGTCGGGCGACGACGCCGAAAAACTGCTGCGCGGATTTGTCTCGCCCGAGATGTTCCGTCGCGGACTCATCTGTCGTTCCGACGACCGCGGAGACCCCGTGGTGCAGCTGGCGCCGCCGCTGATCTCCACGCGCGACGACATCGACTTTATGGTGGGCGTCCTGCACGACGTATTCAGCGAGGCGGCCAGGCGCGGCATCTAGTGCGTGCGCCCGCCTCTCTGTGGTGGAGCACCCTCGGCGAACGAGTGGAGCCACGTCCCGCGCTGTCTTCTCACCTCGACGTCGACGTCGCCATCGTGGGAGGCGGATTTACGGGTCTGTGGACGGCGAGGGAACTAAAACGACGTGACCCCGCGCTGCGCATCGCGGTGCTCGAACAAGCGGTCTGCGGGTTTGGGGCGTCGGGCCGCAACGGGGGTTGGGCGTCGTCCTTCTACCCTTTGAGCGATGAGGCGATCGTCGCGCGACACGGCCACGACTCGTTTCGCCACTTGCGCAGGGTGCTCCAAGAAGGCGTGACCCGCCTGGGCGCAGCGATGGCCGATGACGGCATCGACGGCGATTTCATACAGGGCGGCACCCTTAACTTTGCGCGCTCGGACATCCAGGCCGAGCGGCTCCGACGCCACGTTCAAGAGTCCCGAGAACTCGGATATCGCGAGGAGGACCTGCGCTGGCTCGATGAGTCCGAGGCCAACCAGCGCGCCGTGGTGACGGGAACCCGGGGCGCCTCGTACTCTCCGCACTGCGCGCGACTACATCCGGCCAAACTGGTACGCGGGCTCGCCCAGGTGAACGAACGCCTGGGCGTGGACATCTTTGAGAACACGAAGATCACCCGCATCGTAGGGGCCACGGGCCGACGCCCGGCCCAAGTCGTGAGTCCGAGCGCCAACGTGCACGCGCGCTACGTCGTGCGCGCGACGGAAGGATTCACCCCGAGTCTGCCCGGCGCACGGCGAAGCGTCGCGCCCCTCTACTCACTCATGATCGCCACCTCGCCCCAGAGCCAGAGCTTCTGGGATCAGGTGGGCCTCTCGGGCCACGAGACGTTTTCCGATGAGCGCCACCTGATCATCTACGGCCAACGCACCCGCGACAACCGCTTCGCCTTCGGCGGCCGGGGGGCGCCGTATCACTTCGGATCGGCCGTGGAGCCACGCTTTGATTCCAACGCCAAGGTGTTCGCCCTCTTAGAAGCGACGCTGCGCGAGCTCTTCCCCCTACTCGAAGGTACGGTGACGCATCGTTGGGGCGGCCCCCTCGCCATGGCCCGCGACCAGTCGCCCTCGGTGCTCGTCGACCACGCGAGCGGATTGGCCAGTGCGGGCGGCTACACCGGCGACGGCGTGGTGATGACGCACGTTGCGGCCACCGCGTTGGCCGACCTCATCTGCACGCCCGAGACCCCGAGCGACTACAGCGTGCTGCCCTTTGTCCAGCACCGCAGCAAGCGCTGGGAGGTGGAGCCCTTTCGTTGGCTGGGCATCAACGCGGCACTCAGCGCGGCCGACCGGGCCGACCGGGCCGAGGCAAAAGGAAAGAGCGAGGGTGCGAGTTCTCGCCTGCTGGCGCGCCTCATGAACTGACTCAGTGCAGGTTGTTGATCGCCTCACCGGCGATAATGGCGATCGTCAGAAACGAGATCAACGCCTCGGACGCGAAGACCGCCTTCATCGAACCCGTCAGGGGCATGGCGTCGGCGGGCGCGAAACTCGTGCCGTTCGCGAAGCTGGTGTAGAGGTAGTCGAAGTAGCGCGGATGCCAGGATTCGCCCTCCGCGTCCACGGTCATCTGGGGGAACTGCAGGTCCGGCGGCCGCGCGTCCGGGCCCACGCGCAGATGGGGACCGCCGCGATCAAGCTCCCAGAACCACAGGCCAAAAATAATCACGTTCGTCGTCCAGATCGAGGCGGCGGAGTAGATCAGGCCGAGCGCGTCAAGGGTGTGGCGCGTGTAGAGGATGTAGTGGACCAAGAGCCCTACCGAGACGACGTTGGCTGCGGTCACGATCGCGGTGATGGACATCGCCAGGCGCCGAATGAAGCGTGAGTCGTCGGGACGCCGATGCCGGCGAATAGTAAGAGGTATGAGGAGCAGGACGACGAGGCCGGGCACGAGCCAGCGCGGGCCGACCACGAGTCGATCCGAGAGCAGGACGTAGAGCCCCGCGCAGACCAGGACGGACAGATCGGCCGGCCAGCGCGGTTCGGGCTTCGTGTCGGCCACGTTTAACTGATCGACGTCTGTCCGAGCGAACGCAAGGCGCTCGGAACCAAGAGTGAGTTGAAGTTCACGTCCTTAAGGATGCCCGCTACGCCGCTGTGTGAGAGGGACTGGGTCGCGCTCGTGGGAGGGACTTGGATCGGCGCGGGCTGATCGTAGGAGAGCACGGTCGCCGAGATCGTGGTCTCGGCGTGGCGAGTCTTTTCTACCAGCGTGCTCGCACTCACCTCGCCTTGGCTGCCTACGCTGATCGTCCAGCGCACCGATCCGAGCACGGACAGCGATCCTGGCGGGGCGAGCAGGCTCGTGAGCGCAACGTCGTTCTTGGTGAAGACGTAGGTCGTCGTGTATCCGCTCCTGCTCACGGTTTTGTGAAAGCCACCCACCAGATTGATGTCGGGTTTCGTGAATTCGAGCGAGAGTCCGAACAGGTCGGGCATCGACTGGCTCGTCTGGAACCACGGTCCGTTCTCGACGTCCGCGGACCTCGCGTAGAGAGTGCCCTTCGCCCAGACCAGGTTGAGGGACGCGCTGGTGACCACGACCGGCACGTGAACCAGTGCGGCGACGCGCTCGGTGCGAAAGTTCGCCTCCAGCGTGGCGTTCAGCGTTACGCCAGAACCCGTGGATATGGCGACCGCGATCTGGACGGTCTTGGGTGGGTACCCGTTAAGAACCAAGGGATCCTTGGCGAGACCCCCGGGATTGGGATCAATGGCGGCGATCACGACGCCCATCACACTCAACGCGAGGGCTACGAGCGCGATCGTTCCGGCCAGCGCTCGCTGTTTTCGCATCGCTCCACCCTACTGACCGACCTCGAATAGCGATTTGCTCCCGAAGAACTAGTCGCTGAGCAACTCCACGAAGAGTTCGTGGGAGATATTGCGGCCGCTCGCGATGAAGCCGATGCGCGACGTCTCGTCGCCCACCAGATTGGCGCAGATCGCCGCGTAGGGAGTGGCGCCCGAGCCTTCGACGACCAGACCCGAGGTCTCGGCAATCTCGCGCACCGCTCGACGGATCTCGTCTTCGGGCACCAGCACCAGATCCACGCCCGATTTCGCGATCAACTCATTGGTCACGGCGCCGTCGTCTCCCCCGCCGGCCAGACCGTCGGCAATCGTGGGGCCGTGAACAACCTCGGCCATGGTGGCGCCGCGCAGGACGTGATAGAGAGCCGCACTCACTGCGGGTTGGGCGCCGGTGATGCGAATATCGGTGCGACCGTGCGCCTCCCTGGTGAGCAGCGTTCCCGATATCAATCCTCCCCCGCCCACGGGCACGACCAGATGTTCGAGATCCGGCGCCTGGGCGAGCATCTCTTCAAAGACCGTGGACTGACCCGCGATGACGTCACTGTCGTTAAAGGGGGAGATAAAGCGGATTGATCGCTGCTCGGCCAGTTCCAAGGCGTGGGCCTGGGCGTCGTCGTAGGACGAGCCGAATTGAATGAGCTCGATGTCGAAAGTCGAGAGCTTCTTTACTTTGGCTACCGAGGCGTTCGCCGGGACCACCACGGTCGCTGGCACCTTCAACAACGTGGCGGCGTAGGCGATGCCCAGTCCGTGATTTCCGGCCGACGCGGTGATGACCGCCCCGGTGGGATCGTCGCGGTGCGCGGAATCGATCGCGGCGAGAGCCCCGCGAACCTTGAAACTCCCGGTTACTTGGAGACTCTCGAGCTTGGCGTAGATGGCCCTCCCTCGCGAAGAGATCGTCACGGTCGGCGTCGCTGAGAGATAGCGCGCGACGACCTCGCGTGCGTGCGCGAGTTGTTCGTTCGTAGGGGGCAATACAGGACGAACCATCATTGGGACTTTACTTCGCTCGGACCAGAGCAATTCCTACCGCGAAGTAAGGTCAGCGAGTGCATACGATCTTTGGCGCGGTGGTCGCTTCGGTCGTATCGATCGTTCTGTTGTCGCCCGGCGACATCTTCGACTTTTCTGGCCAGCTCGCGCTCACCAAGTCGGCGCGAGTGAAGCGGACCGCATGGGCTCACGCGGCGGCCCGCTTGGCGCTGCTGGCCGTAAGCGCCGTGCTCGCCGCGATTCTCGCGCCCGTTCCGCTGCGCTGGGCGGGCCTGCTCGCCGTCGCCCTCGCCGGCCTGGCCGTACACGCCGGGCGCGACCGTTCGCCGCTGCGCGTTCAGCACTCCCGCGGGGTGCTCACCACGTTCACCATGACGCTCATTGGCGGCGGCGGCGTTCTCGTCGTGTGGACGGCGCTCTTTCGCGCGAACGGCGTCGCGCACGATGTCGTGGCGGCAGCAGTTTTCGCCCTCATGGAGTTCCTCGGGCTGATGACCTCGATCGCCATTGCATCTCGCGCGCAAGTGATTGAAGGAGGACGGAGATGCGCGCGCGTACTCCAACCCTTTGCGTACGCGCTGCTCGCCGTCCTCGTGCTGTGGGAGTGCGGCACGTTCTAGACAAAAGCGCGCATTAGTAGCGTGGATGCATGGCCCAAAGCACTCCTCAGAAGACTTTGCGCCGCCTGACCATCATCGTGGCGATCCAGTGGATGGGCGCCACCCTGGGGCTGCCGCTCCTCCCTCTCTTTCTCGAACGTCGCCACGGCACCCCGAGTGAAGTGGGTTTGGTGATGGCGTCGTTCTTCGTCGCGGGAATCGCCACGCAGTTCGGCTTCGGGCATCTGGCCGACCGCTTCGGTCGTCGCCTCCTACTCTGTGCGAGCCTCGTCGCCTACGGCCTGGCCAGCATGACGTTCCTCTTCCACGTCGACGCGCCGTGGTTTGCGCTCTCGCGCGCGGTCCAGGGCGCTTCGGCCGGGGCGATCGAAGTCGCCTCGCTCTCGGCGGTGGCGGCACTGTTTCCCGAGGCCCAACGCGGGCGGGCCGTAGCGCGCATTTTCGCCGCCCAGCTCTTCGGTCTGGCGCTGGGACCGGTCTTTGGAGCCGTGGCGAGCGTCGCGCAGTTGGGCTGGGCGTTCTTCGCCGCCGGTATTGCCAGCCTGATCGCCGCCCTGGTCACGCTGCGCACCGACGTCGGGGATCGCGAGTACGACCCCTCGGCGCTTCCCAAGTTGCAGTGGAATCAGCAGCTCACCGGAGCCCTCATCGCCGCGAGCGCTTCGGGGCTCGCCGTGGGTGTGTACGAAGCCTGTTGGAGCCTCTTGATGAACGCACATCACGCGAGTTCCCTCCAGATACGACTGAGTTGGACGTTCTTCGCGCTGCCGTGGGTGCTGCTCTCGCGACTGGGTGGCTGGATCGCCGATCATACGAATCGACGTCTGGCGGCGCTTTTGGGATTGCTCAATGGCGCGTTCTTCCTCGCCCTCTATCCCCACATTCACAACAACAACGTGATCTTGGGTCTGGGCTCGCTCGAGTCGATCGGCGCCTCTCTTTCGCTGCCCTCCATTTCGTCACTGATGAGCCAAGGGGCCGCCGATCGCGAACTGTCGCGCCGTCAAGGGCTCTTTACTACCGCGAACACCGC
>DASXFG010000035.1:0-13520 GCA_036489715.1 Acidimicrobiales bacterium
CTATCAGAAGGGAGCACCTCTTGATCCACTGATTTAGCGGTGAAGGAAGTTGCACATCATCATTCGGACGTAGCCACGCCCGAAGTATTGGGCGCCATTTGGGGTCAAAGGGCGCGGCACGTTCTAAGACGGCAGCTTCGATGAGAGCGCCCAAGGTCTCAACTAAAGAGGCCGCAGAACTCGGTTCGTAGGTATCCCACTCCCGAGCCACGTAGGACCGGCAGAATGTAGCGACGTCGATCTCGCTGGAGACGTACCAGGAATACGGCTCACCAGTCTTGGGATTCCAGCGCTCCCTGGGATCCTCAATGGCTGTTTGAATCTTGGCGAAGTGGCTGTTGGCCAGTGACATGTGGGTAAAACCCTTAGAGAACTCTTTGCCGTCCACAGACCAACGGACCATGTTGGGCTTGTTACGACCGTCGTTGCGTATCCGAGTCTTGTGGAGCGCCACTACGGACCGACGACGACTCACGCGGCATCCAGCGAGTCGATGAACTTAGCGACGTCCTCTGCCTTGAAGAGGACTGAACCGTTGGGTAGGCGCTTGCCAGCCGGGAAACGCCCGTCTTTGCGCCAGTCACTGAGGGTGTTTCGGCTGATGCCGAGTTCCTCACATACAGCAGAAATGGTTAACCGTGTAGCTGGTGTACTCATGGCTGCTCCTTTCAGGAGAGCCCGGGGTGGACTTTCCACCCTCAAGTAATGTCACGGCGTGTAACCGTGGACACTCAGTCATAATCGGGTACCTTTGCTGCCCTCCCCCGGCGCATTCATGGCAAAAGCCGCTCCAGGCAATCTGGAGCGGCCATAACCCTTTGTGCCCCCGGCAGGAATCGAACCTGCGCACACGGTTTAGGAAACCGATGCTCTATCCCCTGAGCTACGAGGGCCGAATGGCTTTACGTTTTATCTTGAGGCCTTTGCTCCATTGTTTCTCCAGGAAAAGTGCTCCGCCGACTTCTTCTATAGCCAATTCTGTAGAGTCAACCACGACCGTGAGACCTTCGTCGTTTCGAACGAGGCACGCGGGAATCTGTACACGTACAGCAAGAGCTCAAATAGCCCGATACCTCCGTAGTTGCTGTGGCGCTTCCCCCGGGTCTTGCCAAGCCTCGTGTCGAGAGTCCATGACACCCACGGGACCTTTTTTCCCGTCGAGCTACGGGGAAGCAGTAGGAGCCATATTTGCTAGAAAGTGTAACAAGCCCATGCGCGACGTCACTCTTATCACTGCGCCTCGCTGGGGATGGCGGGGTGACGACCACGGTTAGAGATCGCTCAGCTCGCTTTTCACTACTTCTATCGGGACTCCGCTGGCGGCTGGGAAGTTCGCTGGCCATGTTGGTGATGGCGGTGGCGGCCGTAGCAATTGGAACGTTCGGGCCGATTTATCTGCACAGCGCCGACCGATCAGTACTGAACAGCGCGCTCGACCACGCCCCCTCGGGGAATCTTGGGTTGACCCTCCAGCCCGCTCACCGAACGGGCAGCATGCATCAGCTGGAGGCAGCGGCGGACAAAATACTTCAACCAGGTGGCGGTCGCCCGTGGTTCGGCCAGAGGATCTCTACAGCCGAGGTGGGATTCACCAGTGTTGCTGCGGGCCAAAAGTATTACTCCAGTCTGGTGGATCGCTCTGGAGTCTGCGCTCACCTGGTCATGGTGGCCGGCCAATGCTCGAGTCAGACCGGAACAGTGGTCTTGAGCACGCGGAGCGCGAAGGAGCTGGGCCTACGTGTTGGCCAGACGCTTCATCTTTCGCTCATTGATTCGTCAAGAACTGCTTCGCTCAAAGTCACCGGTCTCTGTGCGCCCAATCCGTCGAGTCCCTATTGGTGGGGAATCGACTATTTCGGGTATGGGACGGGTCCACCCAACAAGCCGGTGATCGACAACGCCTTCTCGACAACGAGCACCATCAATGCGATTGCCCCCAGAGCGCTGATCGACCACATACTTCAGGTCCCCTTCCAAAGGACGTCACTAGCAGTCAACAGCGTCTCTGCTTTCAAATCAATGGTGGAGCACTATAAGACATCTGCATTGGCTGACGAAGGTGTCGTCGTAAGCACTCAGCTTCCGCACGTCCTGGCCGTTGCGAGCGCCAATGAGCGCACCCCTAACTCCATCGTGCTCGTCGTTGACATCGAGCTACTCCTGCTCGCGGCGTTCGCCCTCTACTTCGTCGCCTCTCGTACCGCGTGGGAACGGATGGCCGACGTCCAGCTCGCGGTGCTGAGGGGTTACCGGCCTCGAAGCACGCTCTCGGTCGCCCTGGCCGAACCGATCGTCGTCGTCCTCATCGCTCTTCCCGTCGGGCTGCTCCTCGCGTGGACTGTCGCCGTGACGGCCGCCACCGGTCTATTCGGACCCGGCGTCGGTGCGTCCGTCACATTGTTGGCTCTGGGGGGTGCCCTCGTGAGCGGGGTGATCGGCATCCTGGCCGTTGCGCTCGGAGCCCGACGCGTCCTCAGGGCTGCCGATGTCGGGGAAGCGCCCGGGGCCTCGTCTCGCAGGCTATCGACCTGGAGACTCGTGGGGGATGTCGCAGTGATCGCAATCGCCGGTGCGGCCTTCGTGGAACTTACGGTGGCGGGCGTGTCGGGGGTGTCCGGCGAGACCAACGCTGATCCCCTGTCGGCGTTTGCACCGGGCCTACTCGCTCTGGCGCTTGGCGTTGTAGCGGCCCGGCTTCTTCCCGTACTTCTCCGGTCGTCGCATCGCCTCACGCGCTCGAGAAGCGTCGCGTGGGTGATTGCTACTCGACGCGTGGCTCGACGACCGGAATTCTCCTCCGAAATCGTGCTCGTGGCGATGTGCACTGCATTGGCGGTTTTCGGTGTCAGTGGTTGGGCGATCAACGCCAGGAACCACACCGTGCACAACTCCTTCGCCGTGGGCGCCAAGGAGGTCCTGACCGTCTCGGTCCGTCCGGGCGTGCGCTTTCTGCCAGCGGTAAGGTCGGCAGACCGATTTGGGCACTCGGCCATGGCGGCCGTCGTGGAGCGTGCCACCGACGGCACCACGCTGGCGGTCGATACGAGAGACATGGCAGAGGTGATGTCATGGCCGCCCGGACTGAGTGCTACAGGATCGACTCGAATCGCCCACCGACTCGTCCCCCGGGGATTGTCGCCCCCCGTCAAGGTGACGGGAGCCGCGCTGCGTATGACTGTCACCGCTCGGGTGAATGCCCGGCCCGGCCCGCAACTCTCGGTAGATCTCTTCGACGAGGGATCCCAAACAGTTGACCAAGTTGAGCTCGGCACGTTGGCCACGGGCACGTCGACTTACGAGGCACCGATAGTGGGCTTGTGCCCGGCGACCTGTCGACTCATGGACATCGCGATCTCATGGACTCCTCCGACGATCACTTCGACGCAGGCCGGGTCCGCGGATCTGAATATCTCGTCGTTTTCGGAGCTCCACGGCGGCTTGTGGGAACCGATTAATGCCGGGTTACAGACCCTTCGCCGCTGGGCGAACCTAACGGGTGGAGCGCATCTGAGCACATCGTCGAAGGGCCTGACGGCGCTGGTCGAACTGAATCCCGACGGGACGCCGGTGGAGGTCTCTCCTCACGACGTTTCTCGTTATCTTCCCGCAGTCCTGACGACGAGACTTGAAGCCATCGATGGCGAACCACCGCCGGTCATTGGCCTCGACGGGGGGACGATCAACGCTCACTCCGTGGGCCAGGTTTTGGCCCTACCCCGAGTAGGGAGTGACGCCGCCCTGGTGGATCTTGAGATGGCAGAGCGGTTTCTTTCCGGGCCCTTCACCTACGCCACGACCGAGGTCTGGCTCTCGAGCAGCGCACCCGCCGACATCGTCTCCCGCCTGGCGGCGAACGGCATCTCGGTCCTCGGAGTCGATAGCCTCGAGGCGCGTGGACGGGCCTTCGATCACAGCGGCGTCAACCTCGCCTACAACTTGTTCCTCATCGCTGGAATGGCCGCCGCCCTCCTCGGCGTCGCCTCTGCGAGTTTGGCACTCGCGGCCAGCACCCGGGGGCGCGAGGCGGAGTTGGCCGCCATGCGTGCCATCGGAATCCCTGCGGGTTCACTGCGCCATTCGATTGAGGCGGAGCAGGCCCTGGCGCTCGGAGCCGGGGTGATCTTTGGAACCGGCGCCGGCCTCGGAGCGGCGGCGGTGGCCCTGAGATCGATTCCGGAATTCGTGACTCTGGTGCCTGGGCCCCCGCTCCAGCTGGGACTTCCGGTCATTCTGCTAGCGACAGGACTGGCGACGACACTCGTCATCTTCTCCCTCGTCGTGCAACTGGGCTCGTCTGCTCTCGTCAAGCGCGCGACGATTGAGAAGCTCGGTGGGTCCCTGAAATGACCGTGCCGACGGTGACCGCACGCTCAGAAGAACCCGGCACCGTGGCCGGCGGCGTGGACGTCCACCTCATCGGTGTTGTGCATTTGTACCGGCAGTCAGGGAGCGACATCGTCGCGCTGCGAGGTGTCGACCTCGACATCGGCTCTGGTGAAATGGTTGCCCTGCTGGGACCTTCCGGCATGGGCAAGTCCACGGTCCTGCGGCTCATGGCGGGTCTGATGACGCCATCAGCAGGGACCGTCACGGTAGGCCCACACGACTTCAGGCGACTGAGCGCGGCGGAGCGTAGGGCTCTTCGGGCCGGTGAGATCAGCTTCATGGTGCAAGGAAGTGGTACCAACGTCCTTCCTTTTGCGACACCTACGCAGAACATCTGGTTCGCCCAGCATGGAACGAAAGTCAGCGGGAAGTCGCCCCCCTGGACACCTTCGCAACTGCTGGAGATGCTGGGCATTCAAGACTTCGCCTCTGTCCCGGTTGCTCGACTTCCTCTGGGCTTGAAGCAGCAGGTCTCGGTGGCCGCCTGCGTGGCCTCGGCGCCGCGATTACTTCTGGCCGACGAACCGACGGCCCAACTCGCGAGCGAGGCCAGCGCGGACGTCGTGCGCCTTTTCCAGCGCGTCAATGAGGTGCTGGGAACGACCATCGTGATCGTCACCCACGATCCTTCGATCGCAGCCATGTTCCCTCGTACGGTGACGATTCGCGACGGCCGGGTCGGGGCCGAGGGCCATCTAGGTGAGGAATACGCGGTCGTCGACGGTTCGGGTTCCATCCAACTCCCGCCTCGCGTCCTCGAGACGCTTCCACCGAACTCCCGAGTCCGGGTGATTGAGATCCCCGATGGAGTCGAGTTGCGCAAGGCGGAGCTACGCGAGTGACCGTGACACCTACTCCCACGCGACGAGAAATTCAGCTCGTCGATGTCGGGCTTGAAATTGTCGGCCGTCGAGCCCTCACGGATGTGAATCTCGTTTTCGAAGGCGGAGTACCAGTCGCAATAACTGGACCATCTGGCTCGGGCAAGAGCGCGTTGTGTCTCGTCCTGGCCGGTGCGGTGGAGCCCACCGGGGGTGCGGTTCTGTTTAATGGACACTCGATCTCGAGCCAGGACCGAGAGAAAACCGGCGTGGTCCTCCAGATCCATGGACTGGTCGGGGGCCTTACAGCCATCGAAAACGTGGCCCTACCGTTGCTAGCTCGACGCAGACCGATCGACGTTGCACATGAAAGTTCGATCAGGGCCCTTACCTCGGTCGGACTTGCCGATGACGGGCATCGGGTCGTCGACGAGCTGTCTGGCGGTGAATGTCAGCGCGTCGCGGTCGCGCGGGCGCTCGCCGGAGACCCTGACGTCGTCGTGGCAGACGAGCCCACCGCTGAGCTCGATCCCGACAACCGAGAGATCGTCCTCGGGCTCCTACTGGAGGCCGCTGCCCGTGGGAAGATCGTGGTCGTTGCATCTGATGACCCCGCTGTGATCTCGCGCTTTCCGAGCGTGATCGAACTCCAAGAGGGTCTCGTGGCTCGAGCGACCGGGACGAGGGAAGGAGATGGCTGACTGCTACCCGCCGATGATTCGACCTTGGTTTCCCTTCGCAATTCCTTCGCAACCCTAGGGTTGTATAGCGAGATTCTAAGAGCATGGCGAACGCCGCTACGGCCTGGGGCTCCCGATCAACCGCCCGGAATCATCATCCAACAGGCAGTTTCATGGCGAAGGCTGCCACCACGGGACGGTCGGAGAAAGAGGCCCTCGTGCTTATTGTGGTTCGGTGAAAAGGTCAGATCGAGGGCGTCCGGGTCGCAGCGCTACGTATCGAACTCACGTCGCGCTCGGGGTAATCGTCGCGGTCGTTTCGTTTGGTCTTGGCGTCGTAACTGATTTCGGACAGACGTGGCTCCCCGAGTCGGGTGCGTCCGTCGCAAACTCGGGCGGCTCCTGGGTACTCATAGGTTTCGCCCTCGCTCTTGTCGCTACGAGTACGGGCATGGCCGTTCTCTGCGGAGGTCTCAGCTTGCTCGGTCTGGTGGGTGGCTACTACGCATCGTCGGGTGTTCGCGGAATGCCCGAATCGCTTGAGCAGATCATTTTCTGGGTCATTGCGGCGGTGGTGGTCGGCCCTCTCGTGGGTCTGGCCGCGGGATCCGTTCGCCGCGGACCACCGCTGCATGTCGGCGTAGGAGTGGGCGCCCTGTCGGGAGTGCTCGTCGGAGAAAGTATCTTCGGCCTCACCAAGAACGCCCAATCAACTTCTGCGGGTTACTGGTGGGTTCAGATTGGACTCGCGTTCATCCTTGTGTTAACTATCGATCTGTGGCGGGCCCGCGGGCGACTCGCAAAAGTCATGAGCCTCGCGGCCGGCGTGATCGTTGCGGCTGCCACCTACCTGGCGTACTTTCATCCGATTTCCGTACGCCATTAACGACTCGCTGCGTCTTACTACGGCCTGCGAGGGGGTTTCACGGGGGCATCGCTACGCGACAGCGATCAGCTGCGTTGTCCCGAGCACGTCTTATCGAACTCTTACGATCCGGACCCGGCTCGCACTCTTCTCGATGCTTTCTTGTCTAGAGCGGACACTATCGTCACCAGTGATGTAACACGTCTGCGCCGGGCGAGGACGTACAGAGGAGCGACGAGAAAGACCGTTCACGCCGTTCCCCTGCAACGTTTGTAGAAAGTCGTGAAGTGACGTTAATTCTGATTGCCATCGTCGCCGGGCTGATCGCTGGCATCTCGCCGTGCGTGGTACCCGTCCTACCCGTGGTGTTCTTTGCCGGCGCCACCAACACGGCGACCTCGTCCTGGCGGCGCGCGGTGTCAATCGTGCTCGGTCTAATCATCAGTTTTTCGGTCCTGATCTTGGCGGGGACCGAGATCGTTTCCCTCCTGCACCTTCCTCAGACGTTTTTGCACTACTTGGGCATCGGCCTTTTGATCGCGGTCGGTATCGGGCTCGTTGTCCCTCCTGTTGGAGAGTTCATCGCTCGACCTTTCGCCCGCCTCGTCGCCGGTCGTCAACCCACCCTTTCGGGCAGCGGCTTTCTCATCGGCCTGGCCCTGGGCTTGGTCTTCGTCCCCTGCGCGGGACCGATCCTCTCGACGATCATCACCCTCGGTGACAAGGAGCAGATCACCCTCCAGACCGTGTTCATTACTCTGGCCTTTTCCCTCGGCGCGGCGGTCCCCCTCATCTTCATTGCGCTCGCCGGCAGCGCACTAGTCACCCGGGCGCGCACGCTGCGCCAAAGGAGTCCGCAGCTTCGCCGGATCGGGGGCGTCGTGCTGATCGTGATGGCGCTGGCCATCTGGTTCAACGCCTTTAACACTCTCCAAACGGATGTGCCGGGGTACACGAACGCACTACAGATCCACGTCGAGGGCACAACCTCTGTTACCCGACAACTCCAAGCGCTCAAGCACCAGAAGGTCGACGGGGCGCTGGCGTCATGCACTCCTTCGGCACCGGTGCTGGAAAAGTGCGGACTGGCGCCCAACTTCGCTCACATCACCGCGTGGCTCAATACCCCTGGCGGCAAGCCGCTCACGATGAAAGCGCTGCGGGGAAAGGTAGTGCTCGTCGACTTTTGGACCTACTCGTGCATCAACTGCGAACGGACCCTTCCCCACGTAGAGGCGTGGTACAACCGCTACAAGAGTGACGGCCTCGTCGTGGTGGGAGTCCACACTCCGGAGTTTGGATTCGAGCACGTCGTGAGCAACGTCCGAGCGGAGTCGAAGTCACTGGGCGTCGACTACCCGGTTGCGATCGACGATAAGTACGGGACGTGGGATGCGTACAACAATGAGTACTGGCCCGCCGACTATCTCATCGACGCCAACGGCGTCATTCGACACGAGGAGTTTGGCGAGGGCAACTACGCCCTCTCCGAGAACCTAATTCGAAAGCTGCTCGTCGAAGCCCACCCCGGACTCCGGCTCCCTCCACGCACCGATGTTCCCAACCTCACCCCGAGCGAAGTCTCGAACCCCGAGTCCTACATCGGCTACGAGCGGCTCGAGTATCTCGACAATTCGAGGACCCCCACTCCCAACAAACCCACGACCTTCATCTTCCCGAGCTCGTTGGACGCCGACTCGTTCGCGTTCTCGGGGGTATGGACCGATCACGCCGACGAGGCCACCGCCTATCGGCGCGCGCAACTCGAACTCAGCTTCCAGGACAACGACGTCTACTTGGTCATGGGCGGGACCGGAACGGTCCGCATCTCTGACGGCAGCGGTGTCGCGCCTCGAACGATTCACGTCGCGGGAGTTCCTCGGCTCTACACTCTGTTTCACTCAAAGGCGACCTCGGCGGGCACGCTCGTGATGACATTCTCGCCCGGCGTGGAGGCGTACGACTTTACGTTCGGTTAAACACGCGCACGCTGCGTCGTCGGCCAGACTGTTGCGATGCAAGTGTTCCGATTCGACCGCGACATCGCGATGAAATTGCGCGAGGGCGGCCGAGCCGCTCAGTTGGGTCAGATTCTTGGGCCCTCGGCCATTGACCACGCCGGTGTTCTCTATCTCGACGCGGGCGAGCACTACTGCGCACGATCCGCCGGGTCATCCCAAATCATCGCGGTGATCTCGGGATCGGGCGTAGCGAGCGTGGCCGAGCGCGCGCCCTTCTCATTCGGCGACTCCCAGGCGTTGGTCTTTGACGCCAGTGAGCCTTGGCGCGTCGACGCCAGTGAGCCCGTCATCGCGCTGTGCGCCGAAGGAACGTTCGAACTGTGGGCCGTCGCGGTCACCAAGGATCTCGAAGTCGTGGCCTACGACGACTCCTGGCCCGGTGACTTCGCAACGATTCAGGGCGCACTCAACTCCCTCGTCAGCGGCCTCGCGGTGAGAATCGACCACGTGGGATCGACGGCGGTTCCCGGCCTCGATGCCAAGCCCATCATCGACGTCGACGTCGTCGTCGAGCGGGTCGACGACATCGCGGCGGCCACCCAGCAACTCTCCGAAGCGGGCTATCGCTGGCGCGGAGACCTCGGGGTGGCGGGGCGCGAGGCCTTCGACACCCCGTCCGACTCAAACCTGCCTACCCACCACCTCTATTTGGTCGTCGACCACAATGAAGCCCACCTCAACCACGTGTTGCTGCGAGATGCACTTCGCGAGGATCCGTCATTGCGCGAGGAATACGGTCAGCTCAAACGGCGCAATGTCGAACTAGCACAGGGCAACATGGACATCTACCTCGCCGCGAAGGCCGACTTCGTGGCCGCAGTTCTCGCGAGCGCTCGCGAGGAGCGCGGACTCTCGCCCGCCGAATACTGGACTCCCGAGATTTAGCTCACGACAGCGACGAAAGAAACTCGTCGACCACGTCCATGTATCGATCGGTCTCCTCGACAAAGGGCATATGACTGGACTCTTCGAAGATCTCCCAACGCGCGTCCGCGATGCCGTCAAAGAACGGCTGGACCGTCGCGGGCGTGGCTTCGTCGTATCGCCCTGAGAGCAGCAAGGTGGGGGCGGTGACCGATCCCAACCGGTCGATCACACTCCAGTCCCGCAACGTGCCCACGCAAAAGAACTCGTTGGGACCGTTCATGGTGTTGTAGACGGTCGAGTCGAGAGCCATGAGGTCCTCCGTGCGCTGCACCTCGGGAGGATTGGGCACCACCCGACAGACGTGCTCGTCGTAGTAGACCTTGGTCGCCGCCAGATACTCGGGATCGTTGAGAGTCCCGTTGGCTTCGTGTCGATCGAGGGCTTCTTCGACGTCCTTGGGGAGTTTGCTGCGCAAGATCTTCGCCTCGCTCGACCACAGCGCTATCGAGGCGGGTGAGTTGGAGAGTACGAGTCCGCGCAGGCCCTCGGGCTGGCGGACCGCGTGTTCGGCGGCCAGCATTCCGCCCCAGGACTGGCCCAGCAGGTCGTAGCGCGATCGCACGCCCAAGGCGTCGAGCAAGTTGTCCAGTTCGTCAAGAAAGAGCTCGACCGTCCAAAAGTCTTCCCCCCGGCTCGGCAGCAGCGTGGACTTCCCGCCGCCGAGTTGGTCGTAGTGGATGACCGCGCGACCCCTACGCGCGAGCGCCACGAGGGAGTCGAGGTAGTCGTGCGAGCACCCCGGCCCTCCGTGAGCGACAACGAGCGGGGTCACCCCGGAATGGACGTCACCGGTAATGCGGTACCACGTCTCGTACTCTCGGAACGGCGCGAAGCCCTCGGTCGTTGTATTTTCGCTCATCGTTCGACTTTAACGAGCGCGACCGATTCTTACTTCTCCTTTAGGGGCTTTTGCGCTCCGCTTGCAGGCCGCGCTGAAAGATAGTGCGCCTCACGCCGAAAGGAACTCTGTGAATTCACTACGCCGGGGCATTCGAAACGCATTCCGCAACTCCATGCGCTCGGTCGGGGTGGTGGTGATTCTGGCGGTGGCGATCGCACTGTCCATCTCCATGCTGATCGCCCGCGACGCGGTCACCACCAAGATCAACAACGTGCGATCCTCGACGGGCACCACGATCACCATCTCTCCCAAAGGCTTCTTCGGCTTTTCGGGGGGCGGGACGCCGCTCAAGGCCGCGTCGATTGACGACCTCTTGACCCTCAAGAACGTCGTGTCAGTCCAGGAGTCGCTGAGTGAGGAGCTGTCTTCTTCCACTACCAACCTGAAGTCGCCCACTCCCACGGGGTCGCTCGGTCGGCAATTTGGCGCCAACTCGTCGACCTCGGGCAATTCAAACTTCACCGGGCGCGGCAACTTCACCATTCCGGTTCGGGTGATCGGCACGAACTCTCCCGGCACCGCCCTAGTGGGCGGGGCGAACGGCGGGGGAACCGAGAAACTGACCTCGGGCGCATCCTTTTCTGCCACCTCGCACGCCGACGTCGCGGTCGTCGGGGCCGACCTTGCCAGCAAGAACAAATTGAAGGTGGGTTCAACCTTCACCGCGTACGGCACAACAATCACCGTGGTCGGCATCTACAACTCGGGCTCCAGCTTCGCCGACTCCGACGTGCTGATGCCGCTCGCGACCGTGCAATCCCTGGCCAAGGCGACGGGCGATGTGACCGACGCAACAGTGAGCGTCAACAACGTCAACAACGTCGCCTCGGTCTCCAAGGCCGTCACCGCCAAGATCGGATCCTCGGCCGACGTCACCTCGACCGAGGCAACCACCGAAGCCGAGCTCGCCCCCCTGAATTCGGTCAAGACGATATCGACCTACACCCTGATCGGCGCCATCATCGGCGCCGCCATCATCTTGTTGCTCTCCATGCTCATGATCGTGCGCGAGCGGCGCCGTGAAGTCGGTGTGCTGAAGGCGCTCGGCGCACCGAACCGCTCCATCATCGGTCAGTTCATCGCCGAGTCGACCACTTTTACGGTGCTCGGAGCGATCGTCGGTTTCGTCGTGGGCGCGGCTTTGAGCAGCCCCATCGCCTCGGCTCTCGTCAGTACGACCTCCAACGCGAACACCTCAAATCAAACTGGATTCATTCGCGGCGGCCGGGGCTCGTTCACTGGCGGGGCAAGCGGCTTTACCCCGCCCTCGGGCGGCAACTTCCGCTCGGGAGCGTTTCGTCCCACGAGCCTGCACAACACCTTCGACACCCTGCACACGTCGGTGGGCTGGTCGACGTTGACCTACGCAGTTCTGATAGCGATCGTGATTGCCGCCATCGGATCGACAGTCGCCACCGCCACGATCGTGCGCATCCGTCCCGCTGAAGTATTGAGGAGTGAGTAATGCTGACCGTCCAGAACCTGAATAAGACATTTCGCACGCCCGCCGGAGACGTGCACGCCGTGCGCGATGTCACCTTCCACGCAAAAAACGGTGAAATGGTGGCCATCATCGGCGCTAGCGGAAGTGGCAAGTCCACGCTGCTCGCCCTGCTCGGCCTGCTGGACGCTCCCGACCAGGGCAGTATCGACGTTGACGGAGTGGAGCTCGCGAACCTCGACTCGGCGGGACGCACGAAGTACCGATCCCAGAAAGTGGGCTTCGTCTTTCAGGCGTTCAACCTCATCCCGAACCTCACGGCGCGCGAAAACGTTCTCCTCGCCCTCGAATATGCGCACTGGCCCAAGGCCGAGCGCGCCGCGCGCGCCGACGAAATGCTGTCTCTCGTCGGACTGAGCGGAGAGAAGGTCGATCGTCGCCCCAACCGACTCTCGGGGGGCGAACAACAACGCGTCGCCATCGCGCGGGCCTTCGCGCCCCAGCCCGATCTCATCCTGGCCGATGAACCTACCGGCAGTTTGGACAAGTCCACGGGTCAAAAGATCGTGGAACTGCTTCGACACACCGCGTCCTCCCAGCAGGCCACCGTCCTCGTCGTAACCCACGACGACAAGGTGGCGCGCCAGGCGGACCGGCGCCTCGAGATTGACGACGGTGCACTGGCCGAGATCGCCTAGGGCGCTAGTACATCGCCGAGGCTGAAGTAGCCTGGGTCCCTCTATGGGGCTCTCCATCGGCATCGTCGGACTGCCCAATGTCGGAAAGTCCACGTTGTTTAACGCGCTCACCAAGAACCACGTGCTGGCCGCGAACTACCCCTTCGCCACGATTGAACCCAACGTGGGGGTGGTAGCGGTCCCCGACGGGCGCCTCGCAGTGCTGGCCGAGATGTTTCACTCTGAGAAGATCATTCCCGCCAGTGTCACCTTCGTCGACATCGCCGGCATCGTCAAGGGGGCCTCCACCGGCGAAGGTCTAGGCAATCAGTTCCTCGCGGCCATCCGCGAGTCCGACGCCATCTGTGAAGTGGTGCGGGTCTTTGAAGACGACGATGTTATCCACGTCGACGGGCGCATCGACCCGGGTGGTGACGTCGCGACGATCGAGACCGAACTGATCCTCGCCGACCTACAGACGGTGGAGAAGACCGTGGCGCGCTTAGAGCGCGATGCCAAGCGCGGCGGAGAGGCGGCGACCAAATTGGCCGAAGTGAAAAAAGCCCAAGCCGCGCTCAACGAGGGGCGCGTCATCTCTCAACTCAGCCCCAAGGAGCTCGATCGAGCCCAGCTCTACGACCTACATCTCCTGAGTGACAAACCCTTCATCTACGTCTTTAACGTCGATGAAGCGACGCTGTCGGATCCCACGCGTCAAGGTGAGCTGCGCGACTCGGTCGCTCCCGCACTCAGCATCGTGCTCTGTGCCAAAGTCGAGTCCGAGCTCTCAGAGCTGGACGA
>DASXFG010000036.1:0-4759 GCA_036489715.1 Acidimicrobiales bacterium
GAGTAGCCATCCGTCGCGACACGCGCCAATGTCGCTCAAAGTGCCCAAATCGAAGGCTTTCGTGCAAGACTGCGGCATCATTCGCCTCGCCCATCCCGCCGATGCCCTGGTCGCACTCGCTCTTGAGGGAGAGGCCACGGAGCTCAGTTCATTACGGGCCCGCGAAATCCTCGAAGGCGCCATCGCGGCGAAGGAGTGCTTTGTTGACGTCGACTCGAACGATGAGATCACCGGCTTGGTGATTAGGAACACCAGAGCATTCTTCGGTCGCGACTTCGTCAAACTTCTCATCGTCTCGGGCGCTCATCGCCGTGCGGGCGTCGCGACATCCCTCCTGCGTAACGTACTCAGTGGCGCTCATACGGACACCATCTTCTCTTCCACCAATGAATCCAACCTCCCCATGCGCTCGCTCTTCGAAAAGGAGGGGTGGACCCTCAGCGGCAAACTCACGGGCATCGACGAGGGAGATCCCGAGCTGGTCTTCTGGCATCGACGCGTCTCGACCTAACTCTTTTCAGATCTCCCCAAACCTTGGGAAGTCACCCGTTGCGTGTGACACAGAACACGGCAGACTGGAATCATGTGCGGTCGCATCGCTCTCTTTACGCCCCCCGCGCACCTTGCGCGTTTCCTCGACGCGGCGCTCGCCGCCGGAGTGGAGCCCGAGGGCTTGCCGAGTTGGAACGTAGGCCCGCAAGGCACCCTCTTTGGAGTGAGCGAGCACCACGAGGCTCGCGTTATGGACGCGTTTCGCTGGGGGCTCGTCCCCAGTTGGGCCAAGGACCCTTTGGTCGGAAATCGAATGTTTAACGCCCGCGCCGAGGGGATCACGGAGAAGCCGTCTTTTCGTAACGCGTTTTCGCGTCGGGCCTGCGTGATCCCAGTCGACGGCTTCTATGAGTGGGATCACCGACCCGGCGCGAATCGTCAACCCCACTTCTTCACCCGCGTCGACGAAGATCCCGTCCTCCTCGCCGGCCTCTACGAGTTCTGGCGCGATCCGGCCATCGAGCACGCTGAACCACTCGCGACCTGCACCGTCATCACCACGACCCCAAACGCGGACATCGACGAGATCCACGACCGCATGCCGGTCGTGCTGTCGCGCGACGAGGTCGAAGTGTGGCTCGACGTCGCGAACAGTTCAGCCGAAGAGCGTTTATTGCTGCTGCGCCCGGCTCCGAGCGGGACATTGCGCCACTACGGAGTGGGCAAGGCGGTCGGATCGGTGAAGAACAACGGGCCAGATTTGATCGAGCCCGCCGAGCCGTCCACGCTGTTTTAACCGGACTTATTAGGGCACTGATATAGATGACGCACCCGAGTTGAAGGCTTAGTCCTTTTCTTTGATCTCCGATTTGGGGACTTTGAAGATCTTTCGCGCAGGGTCCTCGAAAACCTTTGCCTGCGTTGGGGCCTTTGATTTCTTGGGTTTTTTGGACTCGCGGCCCTGCGGACTTTTCATAGGTGCATTCTACGCCTAGGGGGTTACGTTGTGGCATGACCGCCATCTTCTCTGAGGTTCTTCAGAAGATTCACCGAGCTGGTCACAAGTTGGCCCGACTCTAGACATCTACGAGAAAGTGTTCAGGGATCTCCTCCCGCTTTCACGCTGTTTTTCTGAAACGGACCCGGGTGCGTGTCAGTCCCCTTATTAGCCTGACTCAATGACGTTGGAACTTCGACCGTACTGCGGCGGCGACGAGGCGGAGGCCGTGGCGATCCACCGATCGATGTTGCCGGAGTTTCACTTCCTTCTCTTCTGGAATGAGGCCATGTCGTGGTCCGAGTTCCTAGCGCTCATCGATGCGCAGCGCCGTGGTGTGAACCTTGCGCCTTCTTCCCAGCATTGGGTACGCGCCGATCAATTAGCGGCGGTCGTAGACGGGTTGATCGTGGGGCGGGTGTCAATCCGTTTCGAGCTCGATGAGTTCTTGAGCGAGCGCGGCGGTCACATCGGCTACGGTGTCGCTCCCACCCAGCGCAACCAGGGGTTCGCGAGTGAGATCTTGCGTCTAGCGCTCGAGATTCTACGGGCGCAGGGCGTCGGACGAATTCTGGTGACCTGTGATGACGCCAACCTGGCCTCGGCGCGCGTGATTGAAAAGAACGGCGGTGTTTTCGAGTCCTACGCGACTCCCGTTCCCGAAGACGAAGTGCTCGTTCGCCGCTACTGGATCGAGTGAAAAGCCCCGTAGACAGCCGAAAACCCCGAGTGACTAGTGAGCCGAAGCTCACCCGCCCCTCGGGGTTTCCGAGGCACATCATCGGCATTCCGTGTCGGACAGAACACCTTTGACGGCAGGCACTTCACGTCATTTGCCTGTTCCGTGTAACGGACCGAACTCCGCTACCCGTCGAAAGGATTCCGTTCCTCTTTCGAGGTCCCTCTTCCCCCCGCTTCCTTCTCACCTTGCGGCTCGTCAGATCGTTGGCAGGTACTACGTGAACTACGAGTGATACTCTGCCAGACATTTTTCTCCCGACCAAGGGCAAAAGGGGATATCAAAAACTTTTGCCCAGGTTTGTGCCACTTATCCACCGCGGATTTCGATAAGCCGTCACATACCAACCACTTAGACGCATCTTTTCCACAGAAATGGTCGAGAATTCGCGCGGACAATGCCATCTTTCGAGGCCCGAATTCCTCGCCTCGCGGGGCTCAGGCCAGCGAAGTCCGCTCTAGCCAACGGCCGTGAGCGTGACACCATCCCCACCGTACCGGGGAGGAGCCCGGACGTGTCACCACCACCTGAGACGCGCTGCGCAGGCGCGCGGAGTCAACGTTCGATTCGACCCCGGGCCAGGCGATCAGCGGTGACTCCATCGAGATCCACGCCACTTTCTTGTTCGCGCAGGCGTTGGTCACGTACTCGTAGTACCAGTTGCGTTCCTCGCGAGAGAAATACGCCGCGACCCAGGTGTTCATAACGACCGTGGTGGTGTCGTCGTCGCACATTGCGAGCGCATCGCCCAGGCGATCGCCGACCAGACCGGTAAGCATCGTGATCGGCGGCCAGTGTGCCGCGGCCCTCACGATTGCATCGAAACGTTCGTGGCGGTGTCTCTCCTCGGCCCAGAGGCACGCCTTGAGCCATAGCCGATCGTCTTCGTTCTCGAGCGAGAGAGGATGGGGATCGATGCCAATGCGCCGATTCACGCGCACCTGCAGGGCGCCGCGCTCGATGGGTGTTAAATCATCACAGATCAGGGTTAATGGGTCGCCATCGCCTTCGGCGCTCACCACAAACTGATCAAAGCGCAGGTTGATTCCCGCCGAGGCTCCGACGTCAACGACGTTGATGGACTCGTCGGGGGACACGAGGTCTCTCACGACTGCTTGCAGCACTGCGCTGCGACCGGGCTCGTTGGTCTGAGTGGAGCGCCACAGTTCGTCGCTCACTATTCGTGGGTCGTCGTGCAGCGAACTCAGTACCCGTGCGGCTGCCTGGCGGGGATTGTCCAGTTCGCCTCGACGTGCCGCGTCGTAAATCGGAGCCAGCACGTCGTGGCCGCGTAGGCCGGCGAGTTGGAGCGCGGCGAGGACCAGCATCGGATTGCGCTGTTCTTCGCGCACGCTCGCCAGAAGCCGGAGCGCGGCGTCATCGTCCTCGAGTTCGCGTAGCAGGGACGCGTAGAACGGGAGCCGCTCAAAATCTTCGGGCGCCATGGCGTAGTGGTAGCGCCCACGAGCATCATCGAGGTCGACCCGGGCCGAGCACCCATGTGGCTTCGTCACGGGCGAGGCGCCGGGGAGGACCTTCGCTCCCGGCGACCCGCGCGCGAGCGATGTCCAGAAAGCCGCACGTAGGCAGCCCGCCCGATGCCGATGGCAAGGACCACGATCGCGCCAGCAATCGCAGCGGCGAGCAACGCGACGGATACCGGAATCTGAGCGTGAACCCCGAAGAACGAAATGCGAACGTGTCGCGTGTTCTGGGCGATGAAGTCGATGAGGGCCACCCCGAAAAGAACCACCACTACCGTCGCCATCCAAACACCTGTACTTCGAGTGCTCCGGGAGTTTCCGGTCGCCTCGGTGTCGTTCGGGGTCGCGCCCGCTTCGTCCTCGTCGTCCATGCCCCTCCGCTCCGCTCGTTCCCACGCTATGCGCCGAAGACCGCCGTGTGGGTTGCGAGCGAGAGTTTGGCCTAATCAGCGCTGGACAGAAACCAGATCGAACAACTACGTCCTAGTGGGGGCGTGAGCGACGCCCACGAGTCGGCTAAAGACCACGACGTTGGCCAAGTAGTGGCCCGTGGATTCATCAAAAGGTCCGCCGCACGTCACTAGTTGCAGCGTCCGACTCCCGTGCGAACCGAAGACGAGATCGTCAGGAAAGTTTGTCTTGGCGTACTGCACGACACGGGTAACGCGAAAACGCGTCACGGCGCCGTCGGCGAGCACCACCGAGATCAGATCGTTGGCTTTGAGCGTCTTGAGCTCGAAGAACACTCCCGGCCCCAGATACGAATCAACGTGGCCCAAGATCACCGCCGAGCCGATCTGTCCGGGCGTCACACCGCGGTCGTACCAGCCCACGGTGTGAGTGGTCAAGGGAACTTGGACCGCCCCGTCAGGCTGCAGTCCGAGTCGCCCCACGGCGATGCGGATTCCCAGGGCGGGCACGACCAACTCTCGAGGACCGGACTCAGGTACGTAGGGAGCGGCGGTAGAGAGAACCGAATGCGGAGCTTGCGACAATATCTCGACGCTAGGTACGCGTGGTCGACTTCCGCCGGCGACGAGCACTCCT
>DASXFG010000002.1:0-110435 GCA_036489715.1 Acidimicrobiales bacterium
AAGGTCAACGGCGATGCCCAAATTGATGCGGCGGTGCACGATCAGTGCGTTGTCGCCCACCGAGGCGTTGAGGTGGGGAAAAGCGCGCAGTGCGTCCAGGACCGCGGCCGCCACGAAGGGGAGGTAGGTGAGCGTGAAACCCTCGCGCTCTGCGAACCCCGCGCCAAAGCGCCGGCGCTGACCCTCCACTCGTTCGAAGTCCACTTCTTTGACCATCAACGTATGGGCCGAGGTGGCTTTGGACCGAGTCATGTGCTCGGCGGTGAGTTGGCGTGTTCGCGAGAAGGGAACGACCTCGTCGGACGCGGAGAGTGACTCATCGCGTTGTTGAATGGCGGCTTCCACGTCGCGCCGCGCCAGGCGGCCGTCACGACCGGTCGCGGGTATCGAGTCGGAGTCCAGGTGGTGGTCATCGATCAGTCGGCGCACGAGCGGGGAAGTCGGAGAGGAACCGGCAACTTCGGCCGTCGTGGCCAGAAAGGACAGCACGTCATCGCGCGTCAGACGACCGCCCGCGCCGCTGGCGGGGATCTCCTCGGGCCGCAACTTGTGCTCGTCCAGGAGACGGCGTACGGCGGGCGAGAGTCTGCGGGAGTGAGTATCCGCGCTTTGAGTGCCCGGTGCGCCACTAAGGGGCCGCGGTGTCGAGGCCGGAACGAGCTCGTCGGTACCTGTTGGCGGCGCGTCGGTGGGCGAGTCGATGATGGCGAGCGTGGTGCCGACGTCAACGGTGGAACCTGCTTCGACCAGGATGGCGCTCAGTATTCCCGACGCGGGGGCGGGAATCTCGGTGTCGACCTTGTCGGTCGAGATCTCAAAGAGGACCTCCCCCTTCTCGACGGCGTCGCCCACGCCCTTGAACCACTTAGTCAGAGTGCCCTCTGCCACGGTTTCGCCGAGTTGAGGCATGGAAACGAGAGCCACTGCTATATCACCAAGGGGGCGAATGTCACAGTCCCGCCCGCAGTTTGGCGGCGAGCCAGTCGGCGCTCAGGGGGCGGTGGTGGTGGATGACGTTGGCGCAACCGTGGTTGCCCTCGGCGAGCAGGACAAACTTCGTCTCGCCGTGCGCCTCGTTAACGAGACGCTCGCCGTGCTGCCAGGGAAAGAGCCGGTCCCTCTGGCCCATAATGACCATGAGCGGCTGGGTGATCTTCTCGGCGTGCCCTTCAAGGGTCATGTCCCACGCGCGACGTTCGGCTTCTTTGGCGGATGAGGAGTACGAACGCACCTCAAAGGCGTGTCGAGTCAGAGGATTGAGGCTCTGCCAGGTGGCTCCGAGATTGTAGGGACCGGCCAGGGCCACGACGCCACGCACCGGAACGCCCGAACTCGCGAGGCGCGCGGCGTAAAACCCCCCGAGGGATACTCCCCACACGCCGATGCGCTCCGCGTCCACCTCAGGAAGCGCCGAGAGGTAGGAGAACACGACTTCGCCCACGACTTCCCACTCCGGTCGGATCGGCAGGGTCCACTCCGCCTCGCCCTGCCCGGGCCCATCCAGCGCGAACGTCGCCAAGCCGCGGTCGAGAAACGCCTGCTCCACTTCGCGGAACTCCTCTTTGGTCGAATCGAGACCCGGAATCAGCAAAACGGTCGGGAATGGTCCCGCCCCAAGTGGCCGGCGAAAAAGACCGACCAACTGGGACCCCTCAAAGTCGATGGTGTGGCGGATGGCGGGAGGGTCGAAGAGTGGCGCAGCTTTCATCAGCGCCGCAACCCCGCGCGCGTGCGCGGCGCGGGCCTGGTCCTGATCGTGAACGAACATGAACTTGCCGAAGTGAAAGTACGTGGCGGCTCGCGCGTAGAACTCGCCCGCGCTACGTTGGCGCCCTTCGTGAAGAGCTTCACCAGCGAGACGGACGTACACCTCGGCGCCGTCGCACCAGGCTTGGCACCAGTCGTCCCAGTGCTCAAGAGGTCCCGTGATTCGCGCGTAGTCGCTGGCGTCGACACCATTTGCGGTGAATCGAGGCTCCCAGTTCGCGACGGCGGTCTCTAACAGCGTGTCAGTCAACGCAACTCCCCCCGTCGCACACGATGCCGATGGTAACGGAGGTTTAACCGACCAGAACAGCCGAGATGGCTTGAAATCTTTTCAGAGCGTAAAGCGTGTTCCGCCTTGTTGGCTTCGCCTTACGTCGTTAGGGTTAGCCCATCGCCACCGGGCGTTCGACTCCGGAACTTCGATTTTTTGGGGGACGTTTCGCGGTCGCTTCATTGCATGGGGGGATTCATGATCAAAAGGAAAGGTTTATTCAGCACGCTAAGTGTGGCTTCGGTCGCGCTGGCAACGCTGTTTACGTTTAGCTCGCCGGGCGGAGCGTCGTCGAGCGGAACGATCGCGAAGGGTCAACCGGTATTAATTGGCACCTCGCTGTCGCTTTCGGGAGACTTCTCCGCGGACGGCACAGCATTCCAGCAGGGATACGAACTCTGGGCCGCCGATCAGAACGCCAGGGGTGGTCTGCTCGGCCACAAAATACAACTCAAGATTGTCTCGGACGCATCCAGCCCAACCCAGGTCGTCACGAACTATCAAGACTTGATCTCGAGTGACCACGTGGACCTCACGTTCGGACCGTTTTCGTCGCTCTTGACGCTGCCGGCCGCCAAGGCGGTTGCGCGCTACGGCTACGCCATGGTCGAAGGGGCCGGCGGAGCGCCGTCGGTGTTCCAAGCGGGACTCACCAACGTCTTCGACTCCGCCTTGCCCGTTGCGAGCGGCCTCGTGCCCTTCGCAAAGTGGATTGCCTCTCTGCCCAAGAGTCAACGACCTACGAGCATCGCCTACGTCACCTCAACGGACCCCTTCACCGAGCCGCAGATTCCCGTCGCGGAGAAGATCATCAAGGCCGCCGGAGTAAAGACGGTGTACTACAAGACCTTCCCCGCCGAGGCGACCGACTACACGCCCATTGCCGACGCCGTGGCCTCAGCAAAGGCGCAAGTGGTCATTCTGGGCTCGGTTGACGTGCCCACGGTGTCGGCCTTCATGCAGGCCTTCGAGCAAGCTCACTACAACCCCAAGGCCTTTATCGCCACGGCCGGACCCGACCAGGGCTCCGCGTTCACCAAAGCGGTGGGGCTGGGCAACGCGGACGGCATGATGGTGCCCAACGCGTGGTTCGGTGGCTCGAAGAACGCGATGAGCGAGAAGATGGTGGCCGAGTACATCAAGAAGTACGGGGGCACGGCCGCGGACGTGAACGCCGACGTCGCCGAGGCCTACTCGGTGGGCCAGGTCATCACCCAGGCGGTCGAGAAGACCGGCGGATTCAATAACGCCAAGATCATCTCGTACCTGCACTCGGGCGTGACGATCCAAAGCGTGCTCGGTCCGGTGAAGTTCAATTCGCTGGGTGAGAACATCAAGCCCACCGCCTTCACGTTCCAGTGGCAGGGATCGAACTTCGTTGAAGTGAATCCGGCCACCGACCCCGGGGCGGTCAAGATTCTCTACCCGAAGCCGGCTTGGAAAAATTAGGCAGTGAGCGGCTCCGCACTCGTTCACTCAATCATTGACGGTGTCCTAACCGGTTCCGTATACGCCCTCATGGCGACGGGGTTGACCCTGATCTTTGGGGTCATGGACATCATCAATGTGGCCCAAGGCATCTTCGTGATCCTTGGCGCGTACTTGAGTTACGCGTTGTCGGTGCATCTCGGCATTGACTTGTTTGTCGGGCTCGCCATCACGATCCCCACCTTGTTTCTGGTGGGGATCGTGGTGGAGCGGGTCTTTCTCTCTCGCATCAAGGGTCCCGAGAAAGTTGTGATGTCCATTCTCGTGACCTACGCCATCTCTTTGGTGATAGAGGGCGCCCTCAACATGGTGTTCTCGGTCAACTACGTCGAACTCCACGCCTGGTACGTGAACCGCTCCGTACGGGTCTTCGGATTCTGGCTGCCCTATATCTATCTGCTCGGCTTCGCGATGGCGGTCGTGTTGCTGGGTGCGCTGTACTTCATGCTGTATCGCACGCGCTTTGGGGCGAGCGTGCGCGCCTCGTTGGCGGATCAGACCGCCGCGGCCCTCGTGGGCATCAACGTAAAAAACGTGTCAACCATTTGTTTTGGAATCGGTATCGCGGTCACCGCGGCCGGGGGAATGATCTACGGTGCGACCAACGCCTTTAACGCCAGTTCCAGCTACGACCTCATCTCACGGCTGCTCGTCATTATCGTCTTGGGCGGCATGGGCAGCATCGGCGGCGCGCTCGCCGCGGGCGTATTCATGATCACGATTGAAGACGTCGTTTCGGTGATCTGGGGGCCGGTATGGTCCAGCCTCACCTTCTTCTTGATCCTGGTCATCATCTTGTCGGTGCGCCCGCAGGGAATCTTCGGCAAGCAGACCGCAAGGCTGGCTTAATGCGGCGCTGGAGGAAGGGTTGGTGGTTGGCGGCGGTGGCGGCGCTGGTCGCCTATCCGTTGGTCGAGACCAACCCGGCCTATACGACGATCGGCATCTTCACCCTCATCTTTATGGCGTGCGCCACCTCGTGGAACATGTTTTCGGGGTACTCGGGATACGTGAACCTAGGTTCGGCCGTGTTTTATGGCACGGGCGCCTACACCATGGCGCTCTTCGCCAGCCATCTGCACATGGCCGGAAACGGCGACCTGTTCTGGCTGGTGCCCTTGGGCGGCGTCGTGGCGTCTCTCGTCGCCATACCGGTGGGGCTGATAGCGCTGCGCGTTCGTCGTCACACCTTTGTCGTCATTACCATCGCCATCTTCTTTGTTTTCCAACTCTCGGCGATCAACTTCTCCTTCACCGGGGGCACCGCAGGACTCCAGCTGCCCTTCATCCCCTGGTTCATCACCAACTTCAACCTGCCCTTCTACTACGTAGCCCTCGGAATCGTGTTCTTCGCGGCCCTGTTGTCGGCGCTGGTGCGCCGATCGCGATTCGGCCTCCAGTTGCTCGCTATCCGCGACGACGAGGACCGCGCGGCGGGCTTGGGTGTGAAGGTGTTCGCGGTCAAGTTGACCGGGTTTTCCCTTTCGGCCTTTGCCGTGGGCATGGGCGGTGCGCTGTACGCGATGTTCATCGGTCAGATCTATCCGCAGTTCGTCTTTGATCCGATCTTTGACATCTCCATTGCGCTGATGGCAATTTTTGGGGGACTGGGAACGTTCGTGGGTCCTTTGCTGGGCGCGCTGGTATTGGAATCGACCCAACAGCTCTTGACCCTGAAGTTCTCCAACGGATCTTTGTACCTCATCATCTTTGGCGCGGTCTTTCTCGTCGTGATCCTCTTCATGCCCCAGGGCGTGGTCGTGGCGATTCGCGACGCCTGGATTCGACGCGCCTCGCGTCACGTCGAGGACGCCTCGGTTGCGGCGACGCTGACCCCGGGGGCGACGCCGTGAGTGAGATCTTGAGGGTGCGCGATGCGACCAAGGCCTTTGGAGGGCTTCAAGCGCTGAACGGCTGTTCACTCAGCGTGGAACAGGGCACGATTGCCGGCCTGATTGGACCGAACGGATCGGGAAAGACGACGCTCTTTAACGTCATCACCGGCTACGTTCGTCCCGATTCGGGCACGGTGACGCTCAAAGAGCGCGACGTCACGGGACATCGACCCAGCCAGGTCTTCACCCTGGGCGTCGGGCGCACCTTTCAGATCACCCGAATCTTTGCGCGGATCTCCGTGCTGGAAAATATGTTGGTCGCTTCCCAGCGCCAGGAGAGTTGGCTGCGCGGTCTCACGCGGTCCAAGTCCTCGCCCCAAGAGGTTGCCCTCGCGATGGAGTGGCTCGACTTCGTCGGCATCGCGGGCCTCGCCTCGCTCCAGGCGGGAGCGCTGTCATTCGGCCAGCGCAAATTACTGGAGCTCGCCTACGTGTTAGTCGCCGACCCCGAGCTGATCTTGCTCGACGAGCCCGCGGGGGGCGTGAATCTCACTTTGATCGAAGAGATCGCAGAGAAGATTGTCGCGCTGAACAAAGACGGCAAGACCTTTTTGATCGTGGAACACAACATGGAGTTCGTCATGAAGATCTGCGACGCGGTGACCGTGATGCACCAGGGCGTAGATCTGATTACCGGCCCGCCTGAGGTGGTGCGCAACAGTCCCGACGTGCTCGACGCGTACCTGGGCGGCGTCGACGAAGACGACGTAGGCGTCGCCTCGTGACGTCGAACCCGCTGCTGCGCTTTGAGGGCGTGACGGCCGGATACGGCGGAGGGGACGTCCTCAAGGGCGTCGATTACGCGATGCAAGAAGGTGGAGTGACCTGCATCGTCGGTCCCAACGGCTCGGGAAAGTCCACCCTGCTCAAGACCGTCAGCGGGCTGCTTCGCCCCCGTTTGGGCCAGATCTACTTCAAGGACGAGCCGCTCGTGGGCCGTAGCCCGCGCGACATTTTGCAGTTGGGGATCGTCCAGGTACCCCAGCAGCACAGCCTTTTTCGCGAGATGACGGTGCACGAGAACGTCGAACTGGGGGCGTTCTTGGTTCGCAATCGTGCGCTCGTGGCCGAACGCATGGCCATGGTGCGCGAGATGTTTCCGATCGTGGCCGAACGCGCGAAGGACAAGGCGGGCAGTCTCTCGGGCGGCCAGCAGCGCCTGGTCGAGTTTGCGCGCTGTTTGATGCTGGAGCCCGAGTTGGTGGTGCTCGATGAGCCGTCCATGGGCCTAGATCCAAGGACACTGCGCGTCATGTTCGACACCGTCAAAATGATGAACTCCGTGGGCCGAAGCGTCCTGCTCGTGGAGCAAAACGCACGCCAGGGGCTGCGGCTCAGTAACTACGGCGTGGTACTCGAGAACGGTCGCGTACGGCTCTCGGGCAGCGGCACCGAGGTTCTGACCAACCCCGAGATCGCCGCCCTCTACCTTGGAGGTGCGGTGCGCGGTGGCGCGTCGGCCTCAGCCGTAAAGGAGAACCCCTGATGGACATCGCTCGTGTGGGTTGGATTGGCTGTGGTCGCATGGGGACCGCCATGGCCAAGCGACTGGTGGCGTCGGGTCACGAAGTAGTGGTCACCAACCGTACGCGGGCCAAGGCCGAGGTTCTCGGGTCGCTGGGCGCGAGCGTGGTGGACACGCCCCGCGACCTCGATGAGTGCGAGATCATCTTCGTGATGGTCTCGGCCGACGCGCAGCTCCTAGAAGTGGTGTCGGGACCGCGCGGCGTGCTCTCGAAAGAGGCGGGGCTGCCCGCGATCATCGTGGACTGCTCGACCGTATCGGTGGAGACGTCGGCGAGAGTGAGAGAGGCCTGCGAAGCTCGAGGCGTCGACTTTCTAGCTGCGCCGGTGAGCGGCAACCCCAAGGTCGTCGCCTCCGGTCAACTGACTCTGGCGGTGTCGGGCGACGAAGACGCCTTCGAGAAGGCTTATCCCCTGCTGGTCTCGCTCGGCCACGGGGTCAGTTACGTCGGAGCGGGCGAGCTCGCGCGTCTGGTGAAGATCTGTCACAACATGTTTTTGGGAGTAGTCACCCAGTCGCTGGCCGAAATCACGGTGCTCGCCGAGCGCGGAGGCGTGACGCGACGCGCATTCCTCGAGTTCTTGAACAACTCAGTCATGGGTTCGACGTTCACTCGGTACAAGACCCCGGCATTCGTGAATCTCGACTTCACGCCCACCTTCACACCGGTGCTCTTGAAGAAGGACTTTGAACTTGGCCTAGGTGAAGCGAAGAGGACGGGTGTGCCGATGCCGCTCGCAGCACTCTGCACCCAGATCGTGACGAGCGCGATCGGCGCGGGCTACACGGAGGAAGATTTCGCCGTTCTCCTGCTAGAAGCCGCCCGGGGAGCTGGCCTTTCCTTGGAGTCCGAGAATGCGAGCATCGACGACGGGCTGGGGTTGAGTTCATGAGCGAGGGCTTTGGACCAATCATCAATACCCCCGGTCACGGCGGCGTCGATTTCGAGACTCGCGTCGACTTCGATCGACTTCGCGAATATCGACTGTCGCGGGCCCGGGCCGCGTTGGAGGCGAGCGAGTTTGGCGCGCTCCTCTTGTTCGACTTCTACAACATCCGCTACGTCTCTCAGACATGGATCGGCGGCGCGCTTGGTGACAAGATGTCGCGCTACTGCCTGCTCACGCGCTCGGGTGAGCCCATGGTCTGGGACTTCGGCTCGGCCGCGCGCCACCACCGGCTCTTTGCACCGTGGCTGGAACCCGAGAACTGCCGCGCGGGCATGCTCGGGCTTCGTGGGGCGATCGCACCGCGCGCGGGTCTCTTCGAGTCGGCCGTGCAGGAGATCGCGGGCATCCTGCGCGATCACGGCGTGGCCGATCAGCCCGTCGGAATGGACATCACCGAGTTGCCGTTCCTCTTCGAAATGCAAAAGGCGGGGCTGGAGGTGCGCGACGCCCAGCAACTCATGCTGGACGCTCGCCAGATCAAGAGTTCTGACGAACTCACCCTTCTGAGTCAGGCGGCGGCCATGGTGGACGGCGTCTACCAAGACGTCTTTGACGCGCTGAAGCCCGGCGTTCGCGAGAACGAGATGGTCGCGCTCGTGAACAAACGCCTGTACGAGATGGGTTCTGATCAGGTCGAAGCGGTCAACGCCGTTTCGGGGGAGCGCTGTAATCCCCACCCGCACAACTTCACTGATCGCATCATCCGTCCCGGCGAGCAGGCCTTCTTCGACATCATTCACTCCTACAACGGGTATCGCACGTGCTACTACCGCACGCTCAGCGTCGGGAGTTCAACGGCCCCCCAGCGCGACGCCTACGCCAAGGCGCGCGAGTGGATGGATGCCGCCATCGATCTCGTGAGTCCCGGAGTCGGCACCGACGAGATCGCCCTCGCCTGGCCGGCCGCCACGGACTTCGGATTCGCCAACGAGATGGACGCCTTCGGCCTGCAGTTCGGCCACGGACTGGGCCTGGGCCTGCACGAGCGACCAGTAATCAGTCGGCTCAACAGTCTGCGCGACCCCATCGAGCTCCAGGTCGGCATGGTCTTCGCCCTCGAGACGTACTGCCCGGCGCGCGACGGCACGTCTGCTGCGCGCATTGAAGAAGAGATTGTGGTCACCGAGAACGGACCGGCGATCTTGACCCACTTTCCCGCCCAAGAGCTCATGGTTGCGAATCGATACTAGGAGGATGATGTGACCACCACGAAAGTAGCAACGGCGCCGGGCAACCTCGCCTATTTGGTAGCGATGTACCGCAGCCAGTACGCGCTGCGCCAGTTCGAGACTCGCGCGTACGACCTGTTCTTAGAGAACTACGTCAAAGGCACGAGCCACCTCTCCATCGGCCAAGAGGCCATCGCGGCCGGCGTGGCCGCGGCGATGAAGCCGAGCGACTGGACGTTTGCCACCTACCGCGGCCATGCGCACACCCTCGCGCGCGGCGTGCCGATGACCCCCGTCTTCGCCGAGTTAATGGGCCGAACGAACGGCCTCATGGCGGGCAAGGGCGGCTCGATGCACTTAACGAGCGTCGAGCACGGGATGATGGGCTCGTACGCGATCATCGGGGCCCATCTGCCTATTGCGTGCGGGGCGGCGTGGAGCGCGCAGTATCGCGGTACGGATCAGGTGGCTGTCGCCTTCTTCGGAGACGGCTCAGTCAACATTGGCGCGTTTCACGAAGCGCTCAACTTTGCCGCAATTTGGAAGTTGCCGGTGATCTTTTTTTGTGAGAACAATTTGTGGATGGAGTACACGCGGACTTCAGAGGTGACGGCGGTCGAGAACCCTGCTGCCGATCGCGCCGGCGCCTACGGCCTCGAGAGCATCATTATTGACGGCAACGACGCGGACGAGGTCTATGAGGTCACGAGTCGCGCCCTCGCGCGCGCGCGGGCGGGAGAAGGCCCGAGCATGATCGAGGCCAAGACGTATCGACACGGAGGACACTCGCGCGCCGATCCCGGCAAATACCGCCCCGACGAGGAGATCGCCGAGTGGATGGCCAAAGATCCGATTCCGAGATATCGGACCCGGCTGCTTGATGCGGGCGTGAGCGAGGTGGACATTGTGGCCATGGAGAACGAGGTCGACAACGAGGTCGAGAGCGCCGCCGCCGCCGCTAAGGCCGGCGGTATTCCAGGAGAAGACCTTCTTATGAAGGACGTGTGGGCTGACGGAGGTGCCGCATGGCGCAACTGACCTTTCGAGAATCGATCGCGCGCGGCATTGCCCAAGAGATGCGCCGCGACGAGTCGGTGGTGTTTCTGGGAGAGGACGTCGGCCAGGCCGGCGGCGTCTTTAAGGGGACGGTGGGCCTCCTCGAGGAGTTTGGCCCGATCCGCGTGCGCGACACCCCCATCAGCGAGCAGGCGATTCTCGGCGCGGCAATGGGTGCGGCCATGACGGGGCTGCGACCCATTGCCGAAATCATGTTCTCCGACTTCTTTGCCGTCTGCTGGGACATCATCGCCAACGAGATCGCCAAGAGTCGCTACATGACCAACGGGCAAGTGTCGTTCCCCCTCGTGATACGAACCGGAAACGGCGGCGGCCTTCGCATGGGCGCCCAGCACTCCCAAAGTGTCGAAAACTGGGCGATGATGGTTCCCGGGCTCAAGGTCGTCGCGCCGTCGAATGCCGCCGACGTGATCGGCCTGATGGCGGCGGCGGTGCGCGACGAAGATCCGGTGATCTTCCTTGAAGCAAAGTCGCTGTACTCCTCCAAGATGGAGGTATCCGACACCGAGATTGTCGACTCCCTCGGAACCGCCAAAGTGGTGCGCTCGGGCGCCGACGCCACCCTGGTCGCCCTGGGTGCGATGGTGCCCCGGGCCCTAGAAGCAGCCGAGGAGCTCGTGGCGAACGGCATCGATTGCAGCGTGATCGACGTGCGCTCCTTGGTGCCCCTTGATACTGCGACCATCTTGAATGAGGTGGCGTCTTCGGGGAGGCTCTTCACGGTTGAGGAGAATCCCCGGCTGTGCGGCTGGGGCGCGGAAGTTGCCTCGATCGTGGCCGACGAGGTCTTTTACGACCTCGACGGGCCCATCGTGCGAATCACGACTCCCCACATTCCGCTGCCCGCCGCCGAATCGCTCGAGGACCTGGCGATCCCCTCGGTGGAGCGCATCGTGACCACCGTCCATAAGTCAATGAACAGTTAGCGCCGAACCTCCGCGCGCGAGAAACACTCCGGCTTCCTTGGTGATCCTCAGACCCCCGGCGTCGCTACGGCGTGCGATCTCCTCAAAGAGCCGACGAACGTGTTCTTCAGTAACTCGCTCGCGAGGAAGCACCGACATGAAGTACGCAACCACGTCTTTTGGCTCGGTGCACATTAACTCGTCGTCATAGGATCTCCACTCCACCTGGGTGAATCTCTCCTCGAGGTAGCGACGCCCCGACACCGGTCCGAAAAAATCTCCCGCACCCGCAGAGCGCCCGCCAAAGACGCTGTTGCCGATCTCTTTGAGCTCGCGCATGTGCGAGGGGCCGATCGTGGAGGCGACGAGGAAACCGTGGGCGCCCAGCACCCGGCGCAGTTCCGATACTCCCCGCGCGACGTCGGGCACGTGGTAGAGCATGTGATTTGCGAGCACCACATCGCAGAAGTCGTCGCGCAACGGCAGGTCTTCGAGGGACGCCTCGATCGCGCGAACCGACCTCACGCGAGAGATAGCGGCGACCTGGGCGCGCGCCAGCATGGCGGGCGAGATGTCGCACAGCGTCAGCTCGAGGGGTAGGGGCTCGGTCACCGCGCTCCAGAAGTTGCCGGTGCCGCATCCCACGTCGAGGACCACGCGCGCGTTGCTCCAGTCGATTTGAGCGTGAAGCCACTCGAGCCAGCTCGTCGGCGCGGTTGAGTACTTCGCGTGCAGGGACAATCGTGCATCGAGATTCTCGCTGGTGGCGTACTGGATCCCTTTGAGGTAGTCGGTGTCGTTCCAGCGCGATTGCGACCCTTCGGTGGTGCTCACCTTTCTATCCTTACGCACCGCTCGTGCAGTCCAGGGCGGTGGTCCAACCCCCTAAGGTGCACCTATGAGCACCCCCCTGGCCCCCACAGACCTGCCCACGACCCTCGGCGCACTGCGCGCGACGGGCCACCAGCGACGTTCGATTCGCGAAGAAATGCGGCGAAACGTTGAGGATCGTCTGAGCCGAGGGGTCCCGCTCAGCGACTCGGTGCTCGGCTACGACGACACCGTTTTGCCCCAGTTGGAAACGGCGTTGCTGGCCGGCCACGACATCATCTTGCTCGGCGAGCGCGGGCAGGCCAAGACGCGCATCATCCGTTCACTCGTCGATCTGCTCGACGAGTGGCTACCGGTCGTGGCGGGTTCGGACGTGCGCGACGATCCCTACGCGCCCATCTCCGCCTACGCGATAGACCTGGTGGCGGAGAAGGGTGAGCAGACCCCCCTCGCGTGGGTGCACCGCAGCGAGCGATTCGCCGAGAAGTTGGCGTCACCGGACACCTCCATGGCCGACCTCATCGGCGAGGTCGATCCCATCAAGGTGGCCAACGGGCTGTACCTGGACGATCCGCGCGCCTTGAGCTACGGGCTCGTTCCGAAGTCCAATCGGGGAATCTTTGCGATCAACGAGCTGCCCGACCTCTCTGAGCGCATCCAAGTCGGACTGTTGAACGTGCTCGAAGAGCGTGACGTGCAGATCCGCGGTCACTTGGTGCGCCTCGAGCTTGACGTGATGGTGGTGGCGACTGCCAACCCCGAGGACTACACGAACCGCGGGCGACTCATCACCCCGCTCAAGGATCGCTTCGGTTCCCAGATCCGTACCCACTACCCCTTCGAAGTGGAGACCGAGATCGAGATCATGCACCAAGAGGCGAGGCTGCCCGCCACCGACCGACCAGTGGTGGTGCCGTGGTTCATCGACGACATTGTCGCGCGCGTCAGCCACGTCGCACGGCGTTCGCACGTGATATCCCAGAGTTCGGGAGTCTCGGTGCGCCTCTCCATCGCCAATTTCGAGACCGTCGTTGCAAACGCGTTGCGTCGCACCCTGCGCACCCACGACGACACCGTGGTGCCGCGAGTGAGCGATCTCAGCGCGGTGGTCCAATCCACCCAAGGCAAGATCGAGTTCGACACGATGGATGACAGCGACTCCGATCAGGTCATCGCGGCTCTGGTCTCCTTGGCGGTGCGCCAGTGCTTCGCCGACGTCCTCTTAGAAGAGGCGTCCGAGATCGTGGCGGCCTTTAACGACGAAGTGATCGTGCACACCGGCGACGACCTACCCGACGCCAGCTATCTCGAGGTCCTAGGGGCCATGCCCGCGCTCGCGGGACCGGTTGAGCGCATCGCGGGACCCGGCGCGAGTGACGGAGAGAGGGCGGCCGCGGTCGAGTTCGTTCTAGAAGGCCTCTACCTGACCAAGCGCCTCGCCAAAGACGCGTCGGGCGCGCGGGCCCTCTATCGATCGAGGACGCGTTAGGTGGCCGTTCGCTACGGGTATCGCCGCGTCGGGGACGACGACGAGTTCGACGACCTCGACGTGGACGAGTTGCTCTCGCTGTTGGCCGACGACTATATGGAAAACGGCGACCTCGACGAGGCGATGGATCGTCTGTTGCGCGAGGGCTTCGACACGGACAACGGCGAGCGGGTCGAGGGCCTGCGCGAACTCTTAGAGCGCACGCGCCAGCGACGTCGCGAGCTCGAACAACAGGCTGATCCCGACGGAGAGATGCAGCGCTATCGCGACTGGCTTGATCTGATCGAATCGCAAGAGGAGGCTCAGGCCGACCAGCTACTGCGGGAGGCCCAAGAGTCCGGTGACGTACGCCGCGAGGAGGTGACGCGCGATCTAGTGGGTCAGCGATCTATGCAAAGAGATCTCATGAGCGATCGACTGGCCGAGCGAATCGGCGACTTTCAGAACTACGAGTTCATCTCCTCTGAGGCCCGCGAGGAGTTCGAAGCGCTCATGGGCGAGCTCGAGCGCGACGTCCTCGACACGTACTTCGAGCAGAGCAAGGAGTTCATGGGAGAGCCCGACCCCGAAGAACTTGCGCGCATGCGAGAGATGATGGACGCACTCTCCACCATGATCGAACAAGATCGCGCGGGCGAGGCGCTGGACCCGACTTTTGAGGACTTTATGGATACGTTCGGCGACTACTTCCCCGGGGCGCAGAGCCTGGACGACGTGATTCAGATGATGGCCCAGCGCGCCGCCGCGGCCGAGGCAATGTTCAACTCCCTCTCGTCCGAACAACAGGGCGAGCTGCGCGCCCTATTCGACCAAATGATGCAAAACATGGAACTCAACTTCTCGATGAGCCGCCTGGTCTCGAACTTGCGCCGGGCCACCCCGGACATCGACTGGAGTCGTGCGCACCGCATGCGCGGCCAAGGTGGCTCCTTCGCCGAAGCCGCCTCGGTTGCCGAACAGCTGGGAGAGCTCAAGGGGCTCGAGGAGTTTCTCGGTCAGAGTCGTGCGGCCCAGGGTCTGCCCGAAGTCGACGTTGACGCGGTGCGGCGCAATCTGGGCGATGACGCGGCCCGCCACGTCCAGCGGCTTCAGAAGGCCCTTCAGGGGCTTAAGGACCAGGGTTTTATCGACCGCAGCGCGAACCGATTGACCCTCAGCGCACGCGGTATTCGCAAAATCGGTCAACTGGCCCTGCGCGACTTGTTTCGCAGGCTCCGCGACTCTCCAACCCTGGGCGCGCATCCGGTAACCACGCTCGCTCACGGCGGGGATCGCGAGGAGACCTCAAAACCCTGGCAGCCCGGCGAGCCCGTCGCCCTACACCTGCCAAGAACACTGCGTAACGCCTTACTTCGACAAGGACCAGGCACTCCGGTGTCGCTGCACCCCGATGACTTCGAGGTCGAAGAGTATGAGGCGACGAGACGTTCGGCGACGATCTTCGCCATCGACCTCTCGCTGTCGATGGCGATGCGGGGCAATCTGTTGCCCGCCAAGAAGATGGTCCTCGCGCTCAGTCAGTTGATCTCCTCGAAGTTCCCGCGCGACTTTGTGGCCATCGTGGGCTTCGGCGAGCGGGCCCAACTGCTCAAACTCGAAGACGTCCCCGCCCTCACGATCGACTACAACTACGGCACCAACCTCCAACACGCCTTAGCGCTCAGTCGGCACCTGCTGCGCAACGAACGCGGCGAGCGCCAGATCGTGGTCGTGACCGACGGCGAGCCCACGGCGCACCTGACGGCCTCGGGGGAGCCCTTTTTCTCCTGGCCTCCCGTGCACGAAACCCTGGAAAAAACCATGGCCGAAGTGCTGCGCTGCACCAAGGCCGGGATCACGATCAACACCTTCGCCCTGGACATCGAGCGCAGCCAGTTTCCCTTCGTCGAGCAGATCGCCAAGGTAAACGGGGGGCGCCTGTTCTATACCGACGTGGACGATCTGGGCACCTACGCCCTGGACGATTTCGTCACCCACCGGCGCGCGGGATAGTTCTGGCCGCTCCGGATCAGGAAATTCTCAAATTCGATTTGCTTTTTCGCCGATTTCCCGCAACAATGACACCGTTGTAATTACATCGATGGCATCGACCTCGACGGGGAGGCATCACAACGTGGAAATAGTCGAACTACTCAGTGGCCTAGAAGACCGGGGCTGGCAGGCTCGCTCTAACTGCATGGGCGTGGACCCCGACCTCTTCTTCCCCGAGCGCGGCGCCTCCACCCGCGAAGCCAAAGAGGTCTGTCGCGGCTGCGTGGTGCGTGACGACTGCCTCGAGTACGCGCTCGAAAACGGTGAGAAGTTCGGCATCTGGGGCGGGATGAGTGAACGAGAGCGGCGCCGGTTGCGCCGAGCTCGAGCCCTCGAGCGCCGAGCCCAGGCCGGCTAGCCCAGGCGCGACTCGATCGTCGATTCTTCGGAGAGCCCTAACTCGCTCCAGCGTGCTCGTTCCTCGCTGCGCAGTAGGGATTCGGGGATCAGCCCCACTAGTTCGGCGTGCTCGATGCGCCCTGACGTGAGTTCGCGCACCTTGTCGTAGACCATCGACGGGCGGACTTTCAAGGGATCGATCAGGTTGCAACTGATCTGGACCGCGTCGGGCATCGAAAAGGCGAGCGCGCGCACTTCGGGTCGGCGGATGGCCTTAGCCACGAGGCGCGCTTCGGCGAGGTCGGTGTCGCGCAGCCAGATGTTCCAGGCCACGAGGATCGCGCGCGCGCCGATGGCGCTGGCCCCACGTTCGGCGCTGGCCTTCATCGGCCCCATGTCGGGAGCGAGGGACTTAAAAGCGTGCCGCCTGACTTCGGGCAGGCTGCGGTGGGTGCCGTCGCGCAACCGGCCGTAGAGGAAGACGGGCACGCCGAAGGTATTGGCGACCCATGACGCCGTTTCGTTGCGAAGAGTGGCGGCGGCGTCCTTCTTCCTGGGGTCCAGGGCCACGAAAGGCACGACGTCGAGCACGCCAAAGCACGGATGCACCCCCTCGTGCTCGCGCAGGTCCAGAAGCTTCATCGTGGCCACAATGAAGTCGCGCACGTGTTGTCGTAGCTCAGTGCGGTGGTGGATCAGGGTAAAGACGCTGCGATTATGAACCGGGTCGCTGTGGCGATCGCGCAGGGCGGATCCGGCCGCGCGCCCGATCTCCTCTAGCACTTCGAGGCGACGTCCGTCCGAGACGTTGACGACGCACTCGAACAATCGTCGCGCCTAAGACAGGTCTCGGTTGAAGAGGCGCAACCGACGGCGCTCGCGCAGAAGGCGGCGGCGTTCGCGTTCACTCTTGCCACCCCAGACGCCGTGGTCGATGTGATTGTCGAGCGCGTAGACCAGGCACTCTTGGGCCACGGGACACGTGGCGCAGATGCGCTGGGCGACGATGACACCCATTCCGTCACGAGGGAAGAACGTCTCCGCCGGGTAGTCGCGACACTTGCCATCCGCCATCCACTCAGAGCTCATACTTCACCTCCTTACCTCTTTCTATGTCTCACAGTACCGACTTCTGTCGCAGCCGTCGTTACGATCCTTTGACCTTTTCCTTAGCATTGTCTGGGTCCGGTAACTAGGCCCCCAAAGGCCCAAATAAAAGACCGGTAGGATTCAAGATGTAAGCGTTCTCAAAGGAGTTTTTGTGAGTCAGGTCCCGATCGGAGAAGCGGTAGAGGTCGTCGATCCGGTAGGTCACGTCCAGGTGGTCTACCTCGGGCCTGTTGCCCCGCACTGGGAGTGCCGCATGGTCTTTGGCGACGAAGAGCAGATCCAAGCTTTCGTGGATCGTGTGGACGCACGACTGCGCTTCTTGCCCCCTCACGATCCTCAGTTCCGACGCAACCGCGAGCGCGTGAACCGCGACGCTGAGCGCGAGAACCTGCTCGTCGAGTGGAACCTCGGCTACGACGAAGAGGTCTGAGTCTTCAGCCGACCGGTGCGGTGGGGGCCTGATCGGGCCATACGACTCCGTAACCACTGTCGGTGTGCCTGCAGAGGCGCGCGTAGCGTAGGAGTTCCCTTACGATCCCCGCATTCCCCATCGCCCAACCCGGCCGGGGCGTCAGTTCGGGCGGGCTTAACCGGTGCTCATAGTTCGACCAGCGCGCCCCGCTCTCGTCAACGGTGGCCCGAGCCCTGAGGTCATCGACCAAGAGGTCGGCGAACGTGAAGTCGTCGCCCGATTCGGCAATGCGATCGCACGCCAGGGCGAGCACGCCTGCCGTGCCGCAACAGCGCCCGTTATTGTCCCAGAAGCCGGGGTAGAGCCGCGAGGGAAGTCCGCTGCTTCGAACCGTGTTCCAGCAGCGATTGGCAAGGAGCGTCCATTGCGAGTCGCCGGTGACGTGATGGAGAAGCCGAAACGCCTGGGCGTCACCGCTAGGTCCGTTGCACCATCCGTAGCTGAAGCGATCAATGAGGTCCGGTCGATGAGGTGGATCAGAGTGCGGCACCAGGAATCCCTCGTCGCCCGCGACGTTGCGGCTCACGACGTCGGCGGCAGCACGAAGCGACAGTTCAATGAAATCGTCTCGCCGCGCCGCTTCACCCACTGCGCAAAGCGCGTAGACGATTCCGAGTGTGCCGTGAGCAAGGTGATGCGATCGCGAAGGTGTGGGTCGCACCGCCCAGTTCACCCCGTGCGCCGTGGGATCGGCCGATGCCACGTACGGCTCTACGGCCTGGACGGCGAGCTCGACATCTCCCGCGCTTAGGGCCCCCAAGGCAACACCCGCATTGCCCATCATCAATTCGAACATCTCATTCCATCGCGTGCCGTCGTACAACCTTCGAACCTTGGCGAGTGCTTCGTCGGCGCCTGTATTCCATCCCAGCTCGCCGAGGGCGAAGGCGAGTCCGGTTAAGCCCAGATACAGCGAGGCATCCTCGAGGTCGCCAATTGCGCGCGTCAGCAACTCGCCGCAGCGGGCGATCCTCGGGGCGTACGAGTCGCGAGCCAGGTGGCGATCAATTTCGAGCAGGCAGAGCGCGGACCCCGCGAGACCGTGGTAGAGGGAGTAGTCCACGGGGTCTTCCCAGAGCGTGGTTTCGAGCCAACGCGCGGCGCTGAGAGCGAGGTCTTCGGACTGGCGAGCGCGCAGCGCGCGCTCGAGATCGCTCACGCAACGAGGATACTGAATGGTCGATTAGGCGAGAGGTGAGTTCGTCACCCGCTCATACCACGCGGCGGGGTCCTCGAGATCACTGGCACTTGGCAGTCCATCCACTCGCAATAGGGCCGAAAATGCGGCGAGGCCGTGATCGGAGACGATGCGGGCCACGAACTGCTGCGCGGCTTCGTGGTGGGGTCCCTGAGTAGAGATCCCAAAGAGGGCCGCCGCCGCGTCCTCGCCACGTGCGTCGCTACGACGGTGCCGCGCGTAGGCCTCGAAGAGCGCGGGACGCGGGCCCAGCAAACCTTCGGTGACGTCCCGGGCGACGGCGTCAAAGAAGGCGAGCAGGACGCTAGTCGCGGCGTTGATGGCGCGGGTCGCGACCGTTTCTTCAGGAACCTCGATGCCGTCGAGCAGGGCCTCGGGGTTGTTCATCATCTCGTTGATATCGCCCGACTCCATCAGGCTCGTCAGTCGTCCCAGAATGTCGCCCTGCATGGCCGACGATTCGCGCACCGCGTCGATGAGCAGCGCACGTAACGCGTCGCCTGTTCCGGGCTGAGTCAGGACCAGCGAGGCGATGAACTCCTGGGCCAGAGCAAAGACGTAGACCTCGTCGCGCTCGAGAGACCAGTCCGCAGCGAACTTGGCGAGATTGTTCACCACAATGAGGTGCGCGTCGTCCTCTCGCGGCAGGGGGAGTACCGCGAGGGACCACGCGCGCTCACTGAAGTGACCCGCCACGGAACCCATCTGAAAACCCGCAAAGAGCGGTCCGATGGTCGTGGAGATCTGGTTGATCAGCTGGTTCTGGGCGACGTCCAGATCTTCGCTGGGCGCGGCGAGCGACGACGACGCGCTGAGGACCGGGTCCATGAGAGGACGCCACTGCGAGAGGGCGGCGCTCGTTAGCCCCGAGCGGGTTACCGCGGTGACGGTGGGCTCTAACGAGACGCCAAAGAGCGCATCGACGTGACGGCTCACCAGTGGTGCGAGTTCTTCGAGACGCTGGCGCTCGACGGGTTCGGCGTTGGGGTCGCCGTCTTCGCCGCGCGCGATATTCAGCGCGAGCTGGCTGGCGGTCTGGTACCAGGCGTCGGGCCCCTGCTGGCTCAGCATCGAAAAGATATCGCCGAACATGTCGCCGAAAGGGTTATTGGTCACGGCCCCAACTTAGAGGGGCAGCCCAGCGTCACGTCCACGGTGTGCACCGAGGTGCCCTTGTCGTAGGTGAGTCGGGCGCGGGTGTAGGCGGGAGTGAGGTAGAGAGTCGAACGCAACTGGTTGTAGGTATTGAGATCCGTGCCATTCCACGCGGTGATGACCTCACCCACGGTCAGGCCCGCGTGAGCGGCGGTGCCGTAGCGCGCAATCTGGGTGATGCGCACGCCGCCTCCCTGTTCGGTCGCGCCCACGATGCCGAGGTCGGCGTGGCAGCCGTGGCCCGTCGCTACCACGTCGGCCACCTGGGCGACGAACTCCGCCGGATACCAAAAGTGGTGAGCGGAGAGCACGGCGACCACACGATCCTTCGCGTCGACCGCGATGGCGTCGACGTAGTTGGCGAGCTTGGTGTTGGCGCTCGTGGCGAGGTAGTGCACGACGCCCTGGTCGTCGTTCGCGGGATCTCCCAGCGTGGTGTCGGTCCAGTCGTATTCCGGCGTCGAATACGAGGTCGAGATCACCGGCGCGATCGCGACCACGTCCGCGCTCGCGGGCATGGTGTCGAGTTTGGTAGCGGCGATCTTGACGCCGAGCTTGACGATGGAAAATCCCATCACACTGTCGCGACCCTCCAAGGTCACCGCGAAGTTAGTGATCGTTGCCGTCGATCCCGTGATGACCGCGTTCACGGGGATCACGGTGGTGGTGACCGCGAGGTCGTTGGGCAAGACCAAGGCGGGCACTTTCGTGACCCGGCCCCCGTTGGTGAGAGTCAGCACAACGGTGTCCGCCGCCGCCTGGCGCGAGGTGGGCGGAAGGTCGTTGAGAGAGGTGGCCAGCTTCGCGGGGGAGTCGGGATTGGGACTCGCCGGAGCGCGATTGACGGCGAGAAATATTCCTCCGGCAATGAGGAAAAGGGCCATCACCATGATCACGCTGCGCGGGGTGACGACGTGGGGCCGCGCCGTTGTCTCGAGGTCCTTAAAGCTCGGCAACTCGCTCGGATGCACCCAGTGACGTGACTCGGCGGGCGGGCGTGGGCGCCCGCGACTCGACCATCGTTTTCTCCACGACCACTCCGCCACCTGAAAAAGGCTAGTGACGAGGGGCTTGGTTCTGAGGTCGCCCTAACATTGGCGCCTATGGCGGTGGACGTGGCGTTGGACATTGGCACCTCCCACACTCGTCTGGCGACCTCGACCCGCGGCATTCTCTTTGACGAACCAACCATGGTGGCCATCGACACCAATTCCGGGCAGGTTCAGGCCCTCGGGCACGGAGCGCTGGAGCTGATTGGGCGCACGTCGCGCCACGTGATCGTGTTTCGACCGTTCAACCAAGGCGCCACCGTTGACTTTGACGTCACCGCGCGGCTCATCGAAGCGCTCTTTGACCGCGCGGGACTCTCGAAGTTGAGCCGGGCCCGCGTGGTGATGAGCGTGCCCTCGCTGGCGACCGCCATCGAGCGCCGCGCCCTACGCCAGGCCGCGATACAAGCGGGCGCGCGCGAAGCGAGTTTGATCGAGGCGCCCTTGGCGGCGGCGATCGGACTGGGCCTACCCGTTCAGGATCCCGTCGGCTCGGCCGTCGTTTTGCTCGGGGCGGGAGCGTCGGAGGCGGCGGTCGTCTCGCTCGGCGGCATCGTGACGGGAGGCGCGCGCCGCATCGGCGGCAGCGACGTCGACTCGGCGATCGCGATGTCGCTGCGGCTCAATCTGGGGGTGGTCGTGTCGCCGGCGGTGCTGGAAATGCTCAAATGCACCCTGGCGAGTGCGCTCGGTCGAAGCGCGGGTCACTCTGAAGTGGTGCTCGCCCGCACCGTGGACCGGGGGAGACTGGTCCAAATAGAGGTCAGCGCCGAACTGGTGAACGCGGCAGCGCACGACACGCTGCAGTCCACCATGCGCATGATTCAAGAGTGTCTCGGCGGCGCGCCCCCCGATCTCGCCCAGGACGTCAGCGCCCGAGGTCTCATCGTGTGCGGAGGTCACGCCAATATCGCCGAACTGGACGAGCTCGTTGCCCAGTCCAGCGGCGTGGAGGTCAGCCTCGCGCCTCAGGCCGATCTGGTGGTGATCCGGGGCCTCCAGGCGTGCCTCGAAGAGATGTCGGCGCTGCACGCCCTCTTTCGCAGCGCCGATCGCTAGCTCGGGGCGGCGCGGGTTGCTCCGGTAGCGTTGGGCAATTACCTGGAAGAGTCCGACACCCAACGACAAAAAGTCGCGCATATGGATTCCCCTGGTGATCGTCGGCGTGGTGCTCGTGGCTGCTCTGGCAATGGAGTCAATCTCCTCGGGCCGCTACTCCATTACCCCAGGAACGAGCACCCCGGTCGAGCCGTTGATCACGGTGAGTGGGGTCGGTACCAACCCCACGCCGGGTAAGAAGATTCTCTTCACCGACGTCTATCTGCAAGCCCTATCCGATTTTGGTCTGTTTTTGACTCACTTCCAACGTCACATTCAGGTGGTTCCGGCTAGTGCACTCGAAACGCCGGGCGCGGCGGCGAGCGAACTCACGAACCAGGGATACCTCGAGATGTACGGAGCCAAGCAGGCCGCCGAAGTGGCCGCGTTTCGCGCACTGGGATGGAGGGTGCCCGCGACGCGAGTTGGTGCCACCGTCAACGCGGTGGGCGCGTCCTCGGACGCCAGCCGGGCCGGTCTCGCGGTGGGGGACATCATTTCGGGCTATGACGGCTCCCCGGTGCGATCGAGTTGCGACCTCTTTGCCGAGACTCAAAAGACGCCGGCAGGAACGACCGTGACGTTGCAGGTCGAGAAAGTCACGATCTCTGCGAGCGGAACATTTCACTACGCCGCCGTCTCGGACGTGTCGGTGACGACTTTCGCTTTGAGTAAAGGGACCACGATCAATTCGGGCTGCCCGGGCCTGAGCAACCGGTTCGACTCGGTCATCGCCATCGAAACCCAGGACGCGTATCGATATCGGCTGCCGGCGGTCGTTCGAGTGAATACCGCCACCATTGGGGGACCGTCGGCGGGGCTCGCCATGACGCTCGCCATCATCAATCAGCTCAGTCGAGGTTCGCTGACCGGCGATCACGTGGTGGCGGCCACGGGCACGATCTCGCCCGACGGGCAGGTCGGCGCCGTGGGCGGGGTTGAGGAAAAGGCTGTGGCGGTGCACCGTGCGGGGGCGACGTACTTTCTCGTACCCGAGGGAGGCGGGAACGTCAACGCAGCCAAAGCCGCCGATCAGCCCAACCTGACGATCTTGCCGGTGCGGTCCCTGGCCCAGGCCCTGGCTGACTTAAAGCGGATCGGTGGGTCCAATCCGACGCCGGTCACCGCGCCCCCAGACTCCTAGATGCGCGGGTAAAAAACCATAGGCTGTAAGGAATGGACGACCGCCGAACAGTCTCGACCACCCGACTTTCCGCGAGCGAGTTGACCCGGGTCACCTTCACCACCCTCAGAAAAGGGGGGGTAGATCCCAACGAAGTACGTCTGCATCTAGAGGCGGCCTCTCGAGAAATGGGGCACTTGGAGGCGCGGATCCGCGAACTTCAAGACCAGCTCGGAGAGGCGCACCACCGCGCGGACAATCCGTCCTTCGACGAAGCGACGCTGACGGCCGCCCTCGGAGCCCAGAGCGCGTCGATACTGCGCTCGGCGCACGATGAAGCCGGACGGGTGACCTCTGAGGCCCAGGAGCGCAGCGCGGCGGTCTTCACCGAGGCTCAACAGCGATCCTCCGCTCACCTACTCGAGGCGCAAGAGCGCGCGACCGCCCTCATCACGGAGGCCGAGAATATCGGCAATCAGATCGACCACGACGCCCGACTCGGCGCCGAACGATTGATCGACTCGGCCAAAGTCAACGGAGAAGCGCTGATCGATCGCGCGCGCGAGCAGGGCCGGGCCATCGTCGAACAGGCCAACGAGGCTCGACGCACCGTTTTGAACGACCTTGCGGTCAAGCGCAAGGCCCTCCACATGCAGATCGATCAACTGCGCGCAGCGCGCGACTCGCTGGGTACGTTCGTGAGCGAACTGCGCGAAAAAGTCGACGACATCCTGGCGGGTATCAACGGTTCGGATGAAGCGGCTCGCGCGGCCGCCCTCGAAGCGTTGCGCGCGCACTCCGCGGCCCCCGAGCCCACCGACGAGGAGCTGCTGGCGGGAACCCCGCTGCGCGAGGTGCCCGCGGTCTCGCTGGAGACCCCCGTCGACTCGACTCCCGACATCAACCAGCGTCCCGACTCGGTGCCGCCACCAGCCCCGGCCCCTCGCAGCGCGCCAGAAAAGGAGTCGCTCCTTGAAGACGACCCTTCGGGCACCGACGTCGTCAATGAGATTTTCGCCCGATTGCGCAAGGCCACACTCGAAGAGCGAGGCGCTACCGCGCCGGCTCCAACGAAGGCGGCGCCGGCTAAGCCCGAGACGCCGGTGGGAACTCTCTTTCGTCACCGGGACGAGGCCCTGGAAGAGGCGCTCAGCGTACTCACCCGTCGGGTGAAGCGCGTGCTCCAGGACGATCAGAACATCATGCTCGAGCGCATTCGCAACGTGAAGGCGATGATCACCGATGAGCTCGAAGACGAGATGGTGCAGCGCGAGCGATACGCCGACGCGGCGGGCGAAGGATTAACGCTCTCCGCTCGAGCCGGGGTGCAGTTTGCGCGCGACGAGGGGGGAGTGGCTGACGCGACCGTCGAGTCGATGCGCCTCGACGACGTGGCCGCCGATCTAGCGGTCACCATCGTTCTGGCGTTGCGCAAGCGCATCCTCTCGGAGTCCGCAGGCGACGCCACCGAGCGCGTGAACGCCGCGTATCGCGAATGGCGCGGTGCGCGCGTCGAACGGCTCTGTACCGATGCCGCGCGCCGGGCGTTCCACTTGGGTGTAGTGACCGCCTCGAAGGGACGCTCAATTCGCTTCTTTGCGACCCCCAACGATGCTCCGTGCGACCTGTGCGCGCACGATTCCGAAGCCGGTGAGCGCCTCGCGGGGGAGAACTTCCCCAGTGGCTCGCCGTATCCGCCGCTGCACGCGGGCTGCGCCTGCACCGTAATTCCCGTCTAACAAAGTCGTAGGCTCGTCACCGTGCGTAGTTCGACTGACGTTCCGCCGCGTCCGCGGAGACTAGGACGCCTTTCTCGGAGATTCTGGGTCGGAATCATCGTCGTCGTTCTGCTGGTCCTGTTTTTCTCGTTGCGCAACCTCTCGGTGCTCTGGACCGACCAGATGTGGTTCTCCTCGGTCGGGCTCTCCCACGTTTTTTCCACGCTCTTCTTTATTAAGGCCGGCCTGGCGCTCACCTTTGGGGCGATTTTCTTCTTCATCATGTGGGGAAACCTGCTCTTAACCGACCGATTCGGCGCCCGCGACCTCTCCTTTGACCCCGAGGACGAGGTGGTGCGTCGCTACCAGAACATCGTGCGGCCGTACGCTCGGCGCATCTACGCGGCGATCGCGCTGGTGATGGGTCTGATTGCGGGCTTGAACGCGACGAGCCAGTGGAACAACTATCTCTTGTTCTCCCACTCCCAGTCTTTCCACCAGACCGACCCGCTCTTCCACAAGGACCTGGGCTTCTACATCTTTACCCTGCCCTTCGTCTCCTTCGTGGTGACCTGGTTCTTGGTGGTGCTCATCATCGCCCTGCTGGTGACGACTGGTTTTCACTTTCTAAACGGGGGTATCCGCACCACCAAGGTGAACCCGCGAGTGGCTCCGCGCGTCAAGGCCCACCTGTCGGTCATCGGCGCCGCTATCGCCGTCGTTAAGGCCGTCGGGTATCTCATCGCCAAATGGGAGCTGGTCGTGTCGACCCACGGGTACGTCCAAGGCGCTACCTACACCGACATCCACGCCCGCGTGCCGGCGTTGACGATCCTGTTTTGGCTCTCGCTCGCCTCCGCGGGGATCCTGCTCTACAACGTGCGCGCCCGCGGTTGGTCGCTGCCGGCCGTGGCGGTGGGGTTATGGGCCTTCGTAGCTTTGGTGATAGGGGTCCTCTATCCCACCATCCTTCAGACCCTTAAGGTCTCGCCGAACCAGGAGTCTCTAGAGGCCCCCTACATCCAGCGGAACATCGACTTCACGCGATCGGCTTTCGGTCTGGATCAGGTGAAGTACCACGCCTTCTCGGGCTCGGCCACGGTGACTCCGAGCGAGGTTAAGGCCGACAATACGACGCTCAGCAACATCCGCCTGTGGGACCCGTCCAGCAACATCTCCCTCGAGACCATCACCAAGCGTCAGTCGCTGCGCTCCTACTACGACTTCACCAGCATCTCGGTAGACCGCTACTACATCAACAAAAAGCTCACCCCGGTTCTCATTGGCGCGCGCCAGCTCAACAGCACCGCACTCCCCTCGAGTAGTTGGGTGAATGAGCATCTGCAGTACACCCACGGCATCGGCGCGGCGGTCTTGGCCGCCAATGAGGTCGATAGTTCGACGGGCAACCCCAACTTCGTGGTCTCGAACGTCCCACCCGAGTCCAGCAACGGCATGCCCACCCTCACCCAGCCCGACATCTACTTCGGCATCGGACTGAATGGCTGGGTCGTAGCCGACACCAAACAGGCCGAGCTCAACTACCAAGTGAGCTCCGGGGCTAAGGCGGGAACTCCGGTAGAAAACCACTACCAGAGCACGGGCGGAGTCCAGGTGGGGGGCTTCTTTCGCCGCTTCGCCCTGGCGTTGCGACTGGGCGACTTTAACTTCCTGATCTCGAACCAGATCAGCGACAAGAGCCGCGTGATGTTCGTGCGCGACGTGCGCCAGATGGCTCAGAAGGCGGCTCCGTTCCTCTCTTTTGACTCGAACCCCTATGCGGTCATCGCCAACGGCGAGGTGCAGTACGTGCTCGACGGGTACACCACGACCAGCCAATATCCCTACTCCGAGAACGCCAGCAATCTCAACGTGAACACCGGAGGCCTGCCCGGGAGCTTTAACTACGCGCGCAACGCGGTCAAAGTCGTGGTCAACGCCTACACCGGAGCGATCAAGTTCTACGTGGCCGATCCCAAGGACCCGATTATTCGGGCCTACCGCTCGGCGTTCCCGTCGATGTTCCTGCCGATGAGCGCCATGCCGTCGACGATTCGCACCCACCTGCGCTATCCCTCGAATCTCTTTAGCGTCCAAGCCGCGACTTATGGCCGCTATCACATCACCGCGGCCCCGGCCTTCTACTCCGCCTCGGACCGCTGGGAGGTCTCGCCCTCGACGGGAGCTGGCTCTCCCTCCTCGACCATCCAGCAGACCGTCAAGACCAACGCGGCCGGTGACGTGACGAGCATTTCGAACACGCCTATGAGCCCCGTCTTTACCGTGGGCTCCTTGCCCAACGCCGACCACCAGCAGTTGCTCGAAACTGTCGATTACGTGCCCGCGGGCAACTCCACGACGGTCCAGAACCTCACGGGCATGATGATCGCGACCTCAGATCCCAACGACTACGGTCAACTCGACGTCTACGAGACCGAGCGGGGCTCGTCCATCACCGGCCCCTTACAGGCGGACGCCGAGATCAATCAGTACAGCCTCGCCTCCCAGACGATCAGCCTCCTGGACCAGCACGGCTCGGAGGTCCTGCTCGGCAATAACTTGACCGTGCCGCTCGACTCGGCGGTGCTCTACGTACGACCGCTCTACGTGACGAGCAAGTCGAATCCGATACCTCAGCTGCGCTACGTCATTGCCGTGTTTAACCAGCAGGTGAGCATCGAGCCCACTCTCGATCAGGCGCTCTCCGCCGTACTGGGCACGGCGGTGAGTGGAGTGACCGCACCCTCGAGCGGCAGTGGCAAGGGCAATGGCAACGGGGGCACGACCACGTCGAAAACGGCGGAACAGTACTTGAGCCAGGCCTCGTCGGACTACGCCGCGGCGCAGAGTGCGCTGGAAAAGGGCAACCTCGGCGAGTATCAAAAAGACGTCACGGCGATGGACACGGCGCTCCAGGCCGCCCAGACCGCCCTCCAAAAGGGCACGTCATCGACCACCACCACCACTACGACCACCACCACGCTGCCTTAGCTCGGGCGACCGGGCGTCGCTCGAGATTGCGCTAATCGTCGCGACGCTCGTCGAGGTGACGATAGGGATTCAACAGTCCCGCCGGATCGAAGACCGCCTTGATGCGGCGCTGCAGGTTCACGAGGAGCGGATCCGCGAGCGCTAGGTAGGCGTCGCGTTTGTCGATCCCCAGGCCGTGCTCGCCCGAGACCGCGCCGCCCAGTTCTGCGCCCGCGCGAAAGAGCTCAAGGAGCAGTTCCTCACGCTTCACCTCGTCAGCCAAGAACACCGAGAGGTGCACGTTACCGTCGCCCACGTGTCCGCACCCTGGGATGTACGCGTCGTAAGCATCACCAATCTCCTTGACGCGGGCAAGAAAGCCCGGAACGCTCGATCGGGGCACGACGATGTCAATTATTTCGTTCGCGCCCGCGGCCTTGGAGACCCAGAACATGCGCTCGCGGGCCTGTATTAACTGGGTGGCGGGCGAACCTTCGAGAACGTACACGTCCAGCGCGCCGGCCTCGCCCAGAATCTCCGCGGCGGCTTCGATGTCGGCGTCGAGTTGTTCGCGCGTTCTGGTTTCGAGCACGACGACCAGGTACGCGGCCGCCCGCTCGACGATCTCGGGCGCGACGCCGAGATGCAGGTCCGACGAGCCCTGAATTGCGCTGAGCGTCGTGGAGTCCAAGTACTCGAGGAGCGACGGCATCAGGCCCGAGGAGATGAGCGTGGGCACGACGCCCGCAACGCCCGCGACGTCGCCAAACGGGACGAGCATCGTCGCAGCGTGGGCCAAGACCGGAGAGAGTTTGAGCGTGACTTCGGTCACGAGCCCGAGCGTTCCTTCGCTGCCGATGAGCAGTTGCGTGAGGTCGTAGCCCGAGGACGTTTTCATCACCGGACCCCCGGTGCGCACGACGGAGCCGTCGGCCAAGACCACTTCGAGACCGAGGACGTGTTGGCGCGTAACTCCGTGGCGCACCGCGCGCATGCCCCCCGCGTTGGTGTTGACATTTCCGCCCAGGGATCCCGAGAGTTCCCCGGGGTAGACCGGATAGTGCAGCCCGGTCGAAAGAAGCGCCTCGTTGAGTTCACGCAACGTAATGCCGGCTTGGACGACGGCGACGTGATCGCGCGCGTCGATGTGAAGGACGTCGCTCATCAGGTCAAAGGCAATGACGAGCCCTCCGTTGACTGGTAGCGCTCCTCCGGACAGCCCGGTCCCCGAGCCGCGCGGGGTAATGGGAATGTGGTGTTTCGCCGCCCAACCAACGAGCGCGGCGACTTCAGAGGTCTGTCGGGGGCGGGCTACGGCGAGCGGCTCGCGCTCTCGAATGTGCAGTGACTCGTCGTGCAGGTCATCGGGATTGTGGCCGCCCGCAAAGCTCACGGTTTCCACGAGAGCTTCAATTTCAGCGCGGACGTCTTGGTCAATCATCGTTCGCACGATATCGCGGTGAATCTGCTCGCTCGCTCCGAGCGTCGAGCGCGTGGCCGTCGAACTCGCGTATTTGTGCGCCGACTTCGTTGCGGGAGCCAGAAACCGCGCGACCCTCACTCGCTCGCTCCATTCGGGAATTCGGGGGGTCTGTGCGAAACGGTCGATCCCGGCGAGCCGTCCGCGTACCGTCTTGTGGACCTTGCTCCGGGGCTTTCGCAACTCTCAGATTGGGCGAGGGGTGAACTTGACATTGGTTCACCACTCACATAAGGTCGCCAGAGATTGATTGGAACGAAGTTCCGATTATTAGAACAGTGACCGCCAGGGGGGCAAGATGTTGCAAGGAAAGAAGTGGGTCATTAGTTCGGCCCGTCGAAGGATGACCCTGGTGGGTCTGAGCGTGGTGACGATGGCCAGCGTCGGTCTGGTGACCGGTGCGGGTGCGAGTTCAAAGACCACCATCACCATTTGGAACGACCCGCTCGCCGCGGGTTCGGTGGGTGTGCCCGCCTCGAAGTCTTTCTTAACCAAGGGCGTTGACCTCTTTGAGAAGGCCAATCCGAATATCACCGTCAAGATCGTTCAAGAGCCGATGGCCTCGTCCACGGCGTTCGACACCCTGTTGCAGTCCTCAGAACTGGCGGGCACCACGCCGGACATCGGGCAACTCTACGTGGGCGGCCAAGTGATCCAGAACGCGAAGTACCTCGACCCCTTGAACAAACTGCTCGGTCAGTCGTACATCAAGTCATTGACCGGCTGGCAGTTCGTCACGAAGAACTACGCCGCGAAGGGAACCGTCTACGCGGTTCCCTACGGTGCGGGCTACTACTACACCGTGTACTACAACAAGTCGGACTTTGCCAAGGCCGGCATCACAGCGGTGCCCACGACGTGGAACGCGATGGTTGCGGACGCCCAGAAACTGAAGCGCAAGGGCATCACGCCCTTCGAGTTCGGCGAAAAAGAAGGTTATTTCGGCGCGTGGACGCAGGACTCGCTGATGTCGATGCTCGATGGCAACCAGGGCGTACTGGCGATGTACAACGGGAAAGCGACGTTGGACTCCAGCGAACTGATCAAGCCGTACACCGCGTGGCACGGCCTGTACAAAGCGGGTCTAACCAACTCCAACGCCGCGACGCTCACCTACACCACCGGCATCGCCAACTTCGCGGCCGGCCAGGCCGCTATGACGATCACCGGCCAGTATTACGACACCCAGATCGCGACGGGCCTCGGCTCCAATGTGGGTCTCTTTCCGGTTCCCGCCCTCTCGGGGTCTAAGGACCCCAAGTCGCTCTCGGGTGGGCCGAACAACGCCTACGTGATCTTTAAGAACTCGACGCACACCGCGGACGACGTGAAGTTGATCAAGTTTTTGACCACGCTCAAGGTTCAGTTGCTTTCCGTGCACGAACTCGGCCAACTCCCCAACAATGTGGGATTCACACCGACCAAGGCGTTTGCGGCATCCCAGCCGCTGTTGAACGAGCTGAGCACCTACATCAATACCGATCACTACGCCCTGGACGAGGCGTTCGACAACATCATGCCGGGCAGCATCGACTCGTACTGGTATCAGACCAACAACGGGGTATTCTCCGGCGCACTCAGTCCCGGTAGCGCAGCGTCCAGTATGCAGTCGCAGATGAAGAGCTACCTCGCTACGGCTTCGACCTGATCCCGCGACCGAGTAAGCAGGGGAGAGCGAGTATTTGAGGAGGCTCACGATGGGGCGTACCCGCGACGCCGAGGCGCTGAAGAACGTCGACACGGCGGCCAGCTCCATCAAGTTGGGTAAGCGGCGCAACGTATTTTCCTACGTCGCGCTGCTGCCCGCCGCCCTGCTGGTTCTCGGGCTCATGGTTCTGCCGATCGGCGCAACCGTCTTTCACAGCTTTACCAACTGGGACGGGGTCACCTCTCAGTACATCGGGCTGAAGAACTTCGAGCTCATTTTTGACAATCCGATCATCGCGACCGTCCTGGTCAATTCGTTGATCTTCTTGATCTCGGTGCCGCTGATTCTGGCCGCGTCACTGGTGACCGCCGTGTTGGTGTACGAAAAGGTTCTCGGCTGGCGGGTCTTTCGATTTCTCTTCTTCATTCCGATGGTTCTGTCCCCGGTCATCATCGGGGTGCTCTTCAGCACGTTCTTTCTGCCCGGCGGCGCGGTCGACCAAATTCTGCGCCCGCTGGGCCTTGGCAACTTCTCGTGGCTGGCTAATCCGTGGGCGGCGCGTTGGGTGGTGATCCTGGCGCTCGTCTGGGCCTCCTTCGGTTTCGGGATGGTGGTGATTCTCTCGGCGATGACCACCATCGACCCAGCGCTCTACGACGCGGCCGCCATTGACGGGGCCTCGTGGTGGCGACGGCTGCGCTCGATCACCATCCCCATGATCTCGGGTTCGTTGCAGTTTCTCAGCGTCATCAACGTCATCTACACCTTTACTTCTCTGTTCGCCTTCGTCTTTGTCATTACCGCCGGCGGCCCGGGATTCACGACGACCACGGTGGACTACTACACCTACATCACGACCTTTGAAAATGGCCAGTTCGGCTACGGTGCCGCCCTCGGAGTCGTACTCTTCCTCATCGTTCTCACCCTCACGATCTTCCAAGTGAAGCTCTTCCCCAATCGCGAAGTGCAGCAGGGCTCGTAACCATGACGTCTCGAATCTCGCGAACCCTCGTATTTATCGTGCTGACGTTGGTCGGGGTTTCCACGGTCTATCCGCTGCTATTCATGGCCCTCAACTCGATGCGTAGTTCACAGAGTTACGAAGTCAACCCCTTTGGCTTGCCGACGCACTGGTCGTTGAGCAGCTATCACGCGCTGTTCTCTCAGGTGCCGTTTCTCCAGAGCATTTTGCACTCCCTCTTCGTCGTCGTCCCGGCGGTGCTGCTGGCGACATTCGCGTCCTCACTCGCCGCCTTCGTGTTCACCAAGGTGCCCGTCAAGCTGGGAAACGCGCTGTTCTGGACCATGTTGATGATCATGTTCATGCCGGGGATCGTGGTACTGCTGCCCCTCTACGTCGAAGTCGCCCGAACGGGACTCGCTAACAACTTTGCGCCCGCGATACTTATCTACGCGGCCATCAACATTCCCTACGGCACGTATCTGCTGCGCAGCAACTTCCGTTCCATTCCCAACTCCGTAGTGGAGGCGGCCCGCGTGGACGGCGCGAGCTGGATCAAGGTGTACTGGCGGGTGATTTTGCCCATTGCCAAGCCGGGCATTATTACCGTGGGGATTCTCACGTTCCTCAATATCTGGAACGACCTGTTCATCAGCCTCGTTTTGTTGCACCAACCCAATACCGAGATGGTGACGCCCACCCTCGCTCAACTCAGCGGCAAGTTCACCTCCGACATCCCGGTCCTGATGGCCGGTCTCCTGCTCGGTGCCCTGCCGACGCTGCTGCTCTACCTCGTCACCGCCCGGGTCTTCATTCGAGGCATGCTCTCGGGAGCTGTTCGCTGATGGCGACGATCTCCAGCGACCTCGTCGTCGTCACCGGTGCCGCCAACGGAATCGGTCGGGCTATCGCCGAACGATTCGTCGCTGAGGGTCGTGACGTGGTGGGAATTGACCGCGACCCGACAGATGTCGACTTTCCAATGCTGCGGGCGGACCTCTCGAACGTGGGCGAGATCTCCCAACTTGTCGAGAAAGTCGAAGATGAGTTCGGAAACATCGCGGGGTTGATCAACGTTGCGGGAATCTACGAGCGAATCGACCCCGACGCATTTTCGTACTCGGCCTACCGACGGGTGCTGGCCGTTGACCTCGACGCTCCCATCCTTCTCGCTGTCGCGGCGGCCAAGAAAATGTCGGTGCGCGGATACGGTCGCATCGTCAACGTGACCAGTATCCACGGCGAGTTCGGTGAGCGCGGCGGACTGGCCTATGACGTGGCCAAGGGAGGGCTCAACCAAGCCACGCGAACCCTCGCGCTGGAGTTCGCACCTCACGGCGTGCTCTGCAACGCGGTGGCTCCGGGCTACGTGGACACCGCCATGGCCACGGTCGACGGAGTGCTCGAATCCAGTACCGAGGAGTTTCGCCGAACGTACCTTGAAGGTGGAAAACTGCCGCTCGGACGTTCCGCTCAACCTCGCGACATCGCCGGCCTTGTTGCCTGGCTCGCATCGCCCGACAACTCTTATGTCACGGGCCAAGTCATTCGCGTCGACGGCGGACTCACGGTGACATTTTGAGGATCTCGGTGCGCATATCCTTGTTTCAAATATCGGAACAGTGTTCCTATATGTGCTCTTTTCGGTATAGTGATTCTTTGGGTAGGCGGGGGGCCGGGTGACCACAGACCAGGCGAAGTCCGGTTCCAGCGAGGAAATTCGAAGCCTGAGCGGCGCGGAGCGCGTCTTGGCGACCCTGAGTGCGCTGGGTGCGTACCCCGAAGGAATCGGGCTCAACGACCTGTCGCGCGTCCTGCACTCGCCTCGCTCCAGCGTGCATCGCGCACTCGGGATACTCCGCCGCGCCGACCTCATCGAACAGGATCGCGACAGCCGTTACCGACTGGGATACGGGCTGTTGAAGCTCGCTTTTACCTACTACGAAGAGTTGGATGAGGTGGGTCGGATCCGGCCCATGCTCTCGGCCCTCGCTGAGCACTTCGGAGAGACGAGTCACTACGCGATTCTCGACGGAGCCGAAGTGGTCTATTTGGCCAAAGTCCAGCCCGCCTCTTCGCGCTACCAAATGACATCGGTCATTGGGGGACGCAATCCGGCGTACTGCACGGGCGTGGGTAAAGCCCTCCTGGCCTACACGCTCAAAGACGAAGCGGCCGTGCGCGAGTTCGTTGCGACCCACGAAGGAACCTTGATTCGCCACACCGATCAGACCATTACGACGGCCGCGACTTTGAACGACGAACTATGCCGCATTCGCGAGTCGCGCTACGCCGTAGACCGCGAAGAGAATGAGCCGGGCATCAACTGTCTCGCGATACCGCTGTTTTTAACCTCGAAGTCCGTGCCCGACGGGGCGGTGAGCATTACCGCGGTCGCTCAACGTCTGCCGCTGGAAAAGCTTGAAGCGTCCATCGACGAGGCGAGAGAGATCATTACCTATCACTTAGGAGAAGTGACATCGTGAAAATTACGGATGTGGAGGCGCTCGTGCTGCGGGCCGGCGAGGTGGACACGTCACGCGCTGACGGAACGCAGGATGCGTTCATCGTTCGCATTCACACCGACGAGGGACTGGTCGGTGTGGGAGAAGGTGACACGTCGCCCTACGTGGCCCAGACAATCGTCAACATGCCCTCGTCGCACTCAATTGCGCGCGGTTTGCGCGAGATTCTGCTGGGTCAAGATCCGACTCGCCTGCGCCCCCTTTGGGATGAGATGTTCCTCAGCGGATACCACTACGGTCGCGACGGTGCGGCGCTGCACGCGATGAGCGCTCTGGACATGGCGCTGTGGGATCTGCTCGGGAAGATCTCGGGCCTCAGCGTCACCCAACTCCTCGGCGGCGAGGAGTCGCGAGAGATCGAGATTTATGCGAGCGAGGTCATGCCCGAGACCGCTGCGGAAGTCACCCAGCTCGCCCAACGGGTGGTCGATGAAGGCTTCCTCGCCCTCAAGCTGGGGTGGGGTCCGCTTGGTAGGGACGTGGGTCGCGACGTCGAACTCGCCCAGGCCGCGCGAGCGGTGCTCGGTCCGGATCGAAAACTGATGATTGACGGGGGAATGGCGTACTCGCTGCAAAGCGCGCGCGATTTCTGCCGGCGTACTGAAAACCTGAATCTCTTCTGGTTCGAAGAGCCATTCGAGGGCGACGACTTTCGCTCGTACCAACTGTTGACCTCTTCTGTCGATGTGCGCATCGCCTGCGGCGAGGCTCATTCGAACGTGGCACCCTTTCGAAGGCTGATCGACCATGGGGTCAGCATTCTCCAGCCGGACTTAGGTCGCTGCGGCGGGCTGACCATTGGTCGAGACATTGCCTCCATGGGTCGCGAGTTTGCGTCGAGCGCCACGGTCATCCCTCACTGTTTCTCCACCGACGTGCTCTTGGCCGCGACTCTGCAGTTCGTGGCGTCCCTGCCCGGCGAACGCCTCATCGAATACCCCGTTACGGCGTCGAAGCGACTGGGATCTCTTCTCACGTCGCCCTTTGTTCCCGAAGGCGGAAAGCTCCGTGCATCCGACGCAGCGGGCCTAGGCATTGAGCTCAACGAAGACGAAGTCGCGCGACGGCTGGTGGCGAGTTAGATATGGCCTCCATCTCTCTAGAAAGCGTGTCGAAGATTTATCCCAATGGCTACCAGGCCGTTGACGAGTTGAGCCTCGACGTGGCCGAAGGCGAATTCATGGTTATGGTCGGGCCCTCGGGCTGTGGAAAGACGACCGCGCTGCGCATGGTGGCCGGTCTGGAAGAGATCAGTTCGGGGACGCTGCGCATTGGCGACGAGGTCTCGAATCAACGCACGTCCAAGGAGCGCGACGTCGCGATGGTTTTCCAAAACTATGCGCTGTATCCCCACATGTCGGTGGCCGAAAATATTGCCTTCGGTCTGAGCCTACGAAAGATTCCCAAGTCCGACATCAAGAAGAAAGTCGCCGAGGCCGCGAGCATCTTGGGTCTGAGCGAACTGCTCGGACAAAAGCCCGGCCTGCTCTCGGGGGGTCAGCGCCAGCGTGTGGCAATGGGTCGGGCCATCGTGCGCGATCCCAAGGTGTTCTTGATGGATGAGCCACTCTCCAACTTGGACGCAAAATTGCGCGTGCAGATGCGCACCGAAGTACGGCGAATTCAACGCCGCATCGGTGTGGCGACGTTGTACGTGACGCACGACCAGACCGAGGCGATGACGATGGGAGACCGGGTCGCGGTGATGCGCCTCGGACTCTTGCAGCAGTGTGATGCGCCCCAGGTTCTCTACGCGCGACCCAAGAATCTGTTCGTGGCGGCCTTCATCGGCTCACCCGCTATGAACCTTTTCGAGGGAGCGCTCTCCGAGGACGGGACGCTTTTGCGAGTCGGGTCCCAGGAACTGAGCATGGACTCTGCGGTCTACCAAGCCCGGCCCGGCTTGGCGCAATACAAGGGGGAAAAGATCGTCGTCGGATTTCGCTGCGAGGATCTGCCCGTGGCGGGACCTGACCTTGGAGGAGGCGCAGTCATGAAAGCGCGAGTCGAGGAGATTGAGGCCCTCGGTTCGGAGTTACTCGTGCACTTCTCGATTGACGCCACGCGCGTGGGCTTAGAGGTCAGCGCGGTGGCCGAGGAGGGCGAACTGGACGTTACCTCGATCGACATTGTCGGAGAGGGAGTCGCCCGCGTCGAACCCCGAGCGGACGTCCACGTGGGACAGGACGTGACCTTTCGTGTCTTCACGGAGCGTTTGCACTTCTTCGACGTCGAGAGCCAGAACGCAATTTCATAGTGGCGTCATCCCGAGTTCAAAGCTCTGTAACGATGGGGAACGAACACATTTCGTTGAGCATTCTTCCCGAGCGCGGCGGCAAAATTGTGAGTCTCTTCGACCGGCGCGCCCGACGCGAGTGGCTGGTCGCACCGGAACGAGAAATGGGCGGCCCCGCGGACGCGTCGATTCCCTACGACGAGGGCGATTTGTGCGGCTGGGACGAGATGATGCCAACCATCGCTGCGTGCCGGTATCCCCAAAGCCGACGCGACCTGCCCGACCACGGTGAGTTGTGGCAGAAGTCGTGGCGGGTGGTGGCGCAGTCAGAGGACTCGTTGGTGACGTCGGTCACCGGAGACCTGGGATATCAGTTGGAGCGCGAGATTCACCTCGGAACACGGGGCGTGCGCGTGGACTACCTTGTCGGCGCCGGTTGCGACGGTCTCGAGTTCCTGTGGGCCGCGCACCCGTTTTTTGCGCTCCGGAGTGGGACTCGAATGAAGTTCGAAGGTTTTGGCGACTTCGTCGGCGATCAGGGCGACGAAGTCGCGCCACATGGCCCGTGGCCCACCGATGAGCCCACGATTGCGGACATATTGGCTCCGGGGCTCGATCGCAAAGTATTCGCCCCCGCGCTCGCCCAACGGGTCTCGGCATCGCTCCACGACCCCAGCGGCGCCTGGGTTCGTTGCGAGTGGGAGTCGAGCGATGCGCCCTGGTTGGGCCTCTGGCTCGATCGCGCCTCGCTGTCCTCGCATCAGACGGCGGTCATTGAGCCGACCGGCGCGAGCAGCGACTCCTTGGAGGTTGCTGCTCGACTCGGTCAGTCCTGGAAGCTGGCACCGGGCGAGTCGAGACGCTGGAGCATTGCGATCGAGTGCGGGGTACGTGAGGGCGCAAAAAGCGAGGAAGAGAAGGGAAAGTTGTGAAGTTACTGCGTATTGGAGAGCCGGGCGGGGAACGTCCGGCCGTCATGGATGCGACGGGAAGGATCTGGCTTCTCCCCGAGGACATTGGTGATATCGACGCGGCGTTCTTTGCTTCGGGCGGCGTCGAGCGCGCGCGAACTCTCTTAGAGAGCCGAACTCTCAGTGAGGCCGTAGTCACGAGATTCGGCGCACCGCTTGCCGCCCCGGGCAAGATCATCTGCATTGGCCTCAACTACCGCGACCACGCTCTTGAGACGAACAGTCCGATCCCCACTGAGCCCGTGGTCTTCATGAAGGCGCCCAGTTGCGTGGTCGGGCCCAACGACCAGGTGCTGATACCGCGCGGTTCGCAAAAGACGGACTGGGAAGTAGAGCTCGGGGTAGTGATCGGCGTGCGTGCGAGGTACCTCGAGAGCCCCTCGGACGCCCCCGGCGTAATCGCCGGCTACGTCTTGGCCAACGACGTGTCCGAACGATCGTTCCAGATTGAGCGAGGCGGTCAGTGGGACAAGGGCAAGTCGTGCGAGACGTTCTGTCCGCTCGGGCCGTGGATCGCCACCAAGGACGAGGTGCTCGACGCCCAGAACCTCTCGCTGCGGCTGAGCGTTAATGGCGTGGTCCGCCAAGACGGCACGACGTCACAGATGATCTTCGATGTCGACTACGTGATCTGGTATTTGAGCCAATTTCTGGTGCTCGAAGCGGGCGACCTGGTGATCACGGGCACGCCGCCGGGCGTCTCGCTGGGTCACGATGATGTCCCGTTCTTGAAGGCGGGCGACGTGATGGAACTGTCCATCACGGGACTCGGGACCCATCGCAGCGAACTCGTTCAGGCGTAGGGATTGTGGAAAGAGGAGAAAAGTTGTGGCACTTCTAGAGGGAAAGAGGGCTCTGGTCACGGGCGCGACGAGTGGTATCGGACTCGCCATCGCTCAGGCGTTCGCCCGCGAGGGTGCGCTCGTGGCGGTGGGGGGACGAGACGAAGACCGCCTCGCTTCGACGTGCGCGTCGCTGGCGGCAAGTGGAGCACACTGCGTGCCCGTGGGCGGCGACGTGTCGGTGCACGACGACGCGCGGCGCATCGTCGAAGAGTGTGTGGGAGCCTTCGGGGGTCTCGACATCGTCGTGAACAACGCGGGAATCGACGCGAACGAGTGGCACGACGTAGCCGATTGGTCGGTCGATCAATTCGATGACATTTTGGCGGTGAACCTACGCGGACCTTTTCTCATCTCCAAATACGCGATACCCCACTTGCTCAACTCCGGCGGGGGTTCGCTACTGCACATCAGTTCGGTATGTGCCTCGACCGTCTGGGCGGGGGACTGCGCCTACGACATCTCCAAAGCCGCCCTCAATATGCTCTCGGATCACATCGCGGTGGAGTACGGAGCGCGGGGCATCGTTTCAAATACCCTGATGCCCGGCGTGGTGCGAACGGCCTTGCACGAGGGGGTGATGGCGGGGATGAACGACGGCGGCGCCTTCGAGAAGGTGCTGCTATCGCGACATCCCATTGGTCGATTTGGTGCGGTCGAAGAAGTAGCAGAGAGCGCCGTCTTTCTCTGCAGCGGAGCGGCACCGTTTCTCACTGGTGCGAACATTCCCATTGACGGTGGCTACAGCCGCGTCTAGTCGGAGTGTGCGATCTACGGTTGCAGCAGCGCTTTCATTGGCGTCGTCTGTCCATTCATGAGCGCGGTGAATATCTCCGCGCCTTCGCTGAGGGGATACGTCGTTGACCACGTAAGGTCCAGGTGAGGGGCTAGTTCGATCGTTCGCACGAACTCTTCGTCGGTGTACGCGAAAGAGCCGCGAATGTTCTTCTCTAGGCGAACCGCTGCGGCCGCGTCGAAGCCGCCGTCATTCGTTGCGAGCCCGAGCCAGATCGTGGTGCCACCCGGTATGAGTTGCTCGAGAGAGCTGTTTCGCGTCGATCCCGTCCCCACGGCATCGAAGATCACGTCGTACTCGCCCATCAGAGAATCGTCGACCTTCGATGCGCCGAGTCGCGAGGCCACTTCACGACGCTCCGACGAAAGGTCGGCGCACGCCACTTCTGACGCTCCGTAGTAGCGCGCAACTTGAAGACACGCGAGACCGATCGGACCACAGCCGATGACCCCGACTCGTTGACCTTTCGGCGAGCCCGCGAGATTCCACGCGTGTACGGCATTGGCGAGCGGTTCGATAAGCGCGGCACTGTCCCAGTCGAGGGAGTCCGGCAGATCGTGAAGCGAGGAGAGGGGCGCGACCGCAAGCTGCGCGAATCCTCCGGCCACGTGCGCGCCGAGGAGCACGCGATTGCGGCACAGCTGTGGCTCACCGCGTCGACACAGCTCACAGGTGCCACAGGAGATCAACGGATTGATCGCCACTCGACGTCCATCTTCGGTGCGACCAACGAACTCATGTCCCATGATTAGGGGCGGCACGCGAAAACTGGGCTTAGTGATTCCGTGGAGTTCGCTGCCACAAATTCCGGCTCGTTCCACGTGAACGATGACCTCGCCCTCTTTGGCCGTTGGGTCCTCGACCTCTTGGATTTCCACGACCCCGAGGGCGCTAAACACCAGTGCTTTCATTACTTCCTCGTCGCGATCGAACTTCATGTCACGCTACCGGTTTGCGGCGCGGTTGGTGTGGTGCGAGCCGGTGCGTGCGTCGCGTTCCGGCTATTAGAACATCAGGAAGTTGACACGGTGCGAGTGCCGATGGCCGATGCATTGTTCCAATACATAGAACGCGCGCGGCGGTTCTGGAGCGGACGCTGGTGCTGCGTCCGAGTACGGTGATCCGAGCAGGTGAGGGAGACATGATCCAGGAATATGAAGCAACTCCGTGCACGACGGGGCTCTATGAGCTCGGTGAGTCGTGCCGGTGGGACGAGGTGCGCAACGAGTTGTACTGGGTTGACATACTGACGGGCCGTTTCTTTCGCGCAACGGCCGACGCCGCGGCGGTCGAGATCACCGCGGTGCACAACGTCGACGGTTTTATTTCAGCGATCGCCCCTTGCAGAGACCGGTCGCGGGGGTGGGTGGTAGCGGTTAACCAAGGCATTTCGCTCATAGACGAGTCGGGCCTACCGCGCGAACTGTCGCGACCCGAAGCGAACCGCGAGGCTCTCGTGCGCATGAATGACGGCTGTGCCGATCCGTGGGGCCGCTTCTGGTTCGGCTCGATGGCCTTTGATGTCGCCGAGGGACAAGGCGTCCTCTATCGATACCAAGATTCGACGGGTTCAGAAGTGATGCTTCGCGACGTGACCAATTCCAACGGCATCGGTTGGAGTCCGGACCGATCGCACATGTACTACGTCGACTCGGGTCCGGCGATCCTCTATCTCTTTGACGTCAACACCGAGGGCGAAATCTCCGAGCAGCGACTGCTGATCCAGTTCGATGAGAAAGAAGGCGTTCCCGATGGGCTGTGCGTCGACGCGGAAGGCGCCATTTGGATCGCGGTATGGGGCGCCTCTGAGGTGCGCCGGTATTCGCCACACGGGGAGTTGATTGGCCGCCTAGATCTCCCCACGTCGCAGCCCTCGAGTTGCGCGATCGGCGGCGCTAACGGGACAACCCTGTACGTAACGACCGCGCGAGAGGAGATGAGTGAACTCGCGCTGGCGTCCGAGCCCCACGCGGGACGAGTGTTTTGCGCGGACGTGGGCGTGCCCGGTTTGCCGATCGACAGCTTTTATCCTGGCGAGTAATGCGGCCGCTACGAAGCAGATTCGTCGAGCCACGCCACTACGTCGCCGCGCACGCTGATGCCGACGGTGCTGTCGCGGGACGGCAGCTCGATCGCTTGGGACGTGCGCGCGTGTAAGTACATCTCATCGGCGACATTCGCTCGTAGTTTGATGATCGCGTCATGTCCGTAGAACTCGGTGTCGAGCACGCGCGCCTCGACGTGGCCGGAGTGCGCGTCGGCCAAGACGAGTTGCTCGGGTCGAATTAATACCAAGAGCCGCGCGCCGTCGCGGGCGTGGGGTAGCGGTGAGAGATCGTCGATCGACAGTCGACCGAGCGGCGTATCGACGTCGAGGCCACGGGCAACACCCTTGACAAAATTCACGTTGCCGAACTCGCGCGCCAGCTCGGGGGTTGCGGGTCGCGCGTACAGGTGGGCGGGTTCGTCGCACTGGCTGATCTGTCCGTCGCGGATGATCGCCACTTGATCGGCGAGCGATAGCGCCTCGTCTTGGTCGTGGGTGACCAGAATCGTCGTCGCCCCCGACTTCTTGAGGATGTGGCGTACGTCGTGGCGCACGCTGGCACGCATGCTCGCGTCGAGCGACGAGAAGGGCTCGTCGAGCAGCACTAGGTCCGGGTTGATGGCGAGTCCCCGAGCCAGAGCCACACGCTGTTGCTGGCCGCCCGAAAGCTGATGTGGGTAGCGTTCCGCGAGGTTTCCCAATCCCACCATGTCGAGGAGCTCGTGAACTCGAGTGCCGTTGCGCTCGCCGCGGGGCAGGCCGAAGCCCACATTCATCTTCACGCTCATATGCGGGAACAGGTTGCCGTCTTGGGGAACGTATCCGATGCGGCGCTTGCGCGCATCGACGTAGTGGGACGGGTCGTCGACGATCTCGCCGTGCAGTTGGATGCTGCCCGCGTCGGCGCGCTCGAAGCCGGCGATGAGTCGCAGCAACGTGGTCTTGCCGCTCCCCGAGGGTCCCAGGATCGAGACGAAGGATCCTTCCTTCACCACGAGGTCGAGACCGCGCAGAACTTCTTGGGTCCGATAGGACTTGACGAGCTCGTTGATCTCCAGTTCGCTCATACGGCCAGGCTAGGTACTGGCGCGTGGGTGGCGCGCTGGGGGAGCCGGTCAAAGAAGCGTCCGAGCAGGTAGGCCGGCACGGCCGCGATCACGATGATCGCCAGCGCGAAGGGGGCGGCCTGGCCGTACGAGAGGTTGGTCTCGTAGGCCCAGAACTGCCAGGCGAGCGTGGTCGTTCCGGTGGGAATCAGGACCAGCGTGGCCGTTAGTTCGGTGACGCAGCTGAGAAACACCAAACAGAAGGCGGCAGCGAGTCCGGGACCCACCAGGGGCATCGTGACTCGCCGCAGGACTTCGAAGCGGGTGACGCCCAGCGAGCCAGCCACTTCTTCGAGGGCCACCGGGGCCTGGCTCAGCGACGCGCGCACGCCCACGAGGGCCAGGGGAAAGAACATGAGCGCGTAGGCCACGATCAACATCGGTGCACTTTGATAGCCGAAGCTGTCGGCGTGCTGTTCGGAGAAGTACGTAAGGGCGAGTGCGACGACGAGCCCGGGCATTGCCAACAGCAGGAACGTGGAGCGTGAGAGCAACCGCGCCCACTTCGAGGGCCGCCTGAGTACGAGCAACGCGACGGGGAGCGCCATCAGCGTTGCCAACAAGGCGGCCGCGGCACCGTACAGAGCGGTGTAGAGGGCCGACGAGAGCAGAGACGCTCCGCCTATCAGGGCGGGTCCACCCTCGAACATCCAGTAAATGGCCGAGCCGACCGGCACCCCAAGCGCCGCGAGGACGAGCGCGCTAAAGAGTGCGAGAACTGGTGCGGTCCAGGGTCCGAGGGTCACGCGCCTACGCACGGGAGCGACTCCCCGACCCGAACGTGAGACATGCCGCGCGCCACCTAACGCGCCCTCACCGAGCATGACCGCGACCGAGAGCAGCACGATCACGAGCGACAGCGCGCACGCCGAAGCGGGATCAAAGCCGACCGAGAACTCCGAATAGATCTCGGTGGTAAAGGTGCGATATCCCAGAATCTCGAACGCGCCGTACTCGGCCAAGATCACCATCGAAACCAGCAGGCACCCGGCCAGGATGGATCGCCGGGCCTGACCCAGGGTGATGCGCACAAAGACGGAAAGCCGTGAGGCGCCGAGGCTGCGTGCGATCTCCTCCTGACCGGTGTCGGCTCCGCGGAAGCTCGCGGCCACGGGCAGATACACGAGGGGGTACACCGCCAGGGTCATGACGATCACGGCCCCGTGGAAGCCCGAGACCCACGAGAACAGCGAGTTCCATCCAAAGGAGACGACAAAGTCGGGGATCGCGAAGGGGATCACCACGAGCACGGCCCACACGTGGCGTCCGGGGAGATCGGTGCGCTCGACGCAGTACGCCAAGAGGGTGCCGATGATCGCACACAGGAGCGTGACCGCGACAGTTAAGCGCACGGTGTTCCAGAGCAGGGTCGCCGTAAGTCCTCGCCAGATCAGATGCCAGACCTTGGACGTACCCGCGTCGGAGGCTTCGAGTAGTAGGAAGATCAGTGGCAGCGACAGCGCGGCCAACACCAACGCGGAGAGCGCGACGAGAGCTTTGGGGCGCGGACGTCGCCGGCGCGGTGCGAGCAGGTCGAACTCGCGAGATGGCACCAGGCTGGTCATCTCGGAGCCTCCTCGGTGGTGACCGCTTGGTTCGTGTGGCTCCGATTCACCTGATCACCCGCCTCACACTTGTCTGGACTCGGTCTCCAGGGACAGTTAGTTTAGGCTAACCTAACTCGACTTCAACCGTCAATCTGACGTCGGCTCGGGGCGAGATCGACGTTCCTTGCGTACTTTGATCGTTCCCCCAAGCCATAGAGGAGTCTGGGAAGTTTCGTCGCTGGTCGCGAACATTTGTGGCCAGAACCCTTGATTCTGTTGAAGGATGTCGGTCTTTGTGCGGACTCTGTGATCTCTCGTCGTGACCAGCCTTCGTTCGCGAACGAGCGCGAGGCTGAGTTCATGGAAAATAACACGTCATTCGCGAAGCGAAGTGTGGTTCCTTCGCCTCATCATCATCACTGGTCCTTGGTGGTTGCGGCCATCGCCATCGTGCTCGTCGTCGTTGCGCTGGTGGACTCGCCCGCCTACGGCGTTGGCTCGAGTACGAACACCATCAGCGCGAGCGCCGCACCGAGTGCGGGCAGCACACACGGAACCTATACCCCTAAAGCGAGCGCGACGTCGGGCGACACGGTCGTGATCACTCTTGACAAGGGCTCGTCGGGCTGCTCGCTGAGCGATGGAAAAGTCACCTTCACCGGGTCGGGCACTTGCCTGGTCGATTTCAACGACGCCGGAAACACCACCTACGCCGCCGCGGCCCAAGTGCAACAGTCCATCACGGTGCATTCCAGTAACGACATTTCGACGAGCACCTTTCCCAAGGCCGGAAGCAACGGCGGCGCGTACGCGCCCGGGCTAACTGCGACCTCGGGCGACAAGGTCGTCATGACCCTCGACAAGAGCTCCGCGGGCTGTTACCTCAACGGCGGATGGATTGAGTTCAAGGGCTCGGGCGAGTGCGTCGTGGATCTGAATGATCCGGGCAACGGCGCCTTCGCCGCCGCCGCCCAAGTTCAACGATCGATCACCGTGCATTCCGCCAACACCATCAGCGCCTCGACGCCCCCCGCGGCCGGTGCGATACACCAGAGTTACACTCCGAGCGCCTCAGTGACCTCGGGCGACAAGGTTCAGATCACCCTGAACAGCGAGTCGACGGGTTGTTCACTCGCCGATGGCGTCGTCACCTTCAACGCCAACGGCGTGTGCGTGATCGATTTCAACGACGCGGGCAACGGCGCCTTCGCGAGCGCGACCGAGGTGAAGCAGTACGTCACCATTGGCTCAGGCAATCCCAAGTCCCAGGGCGCGGTTACGATCACCACGACATCAACGCCGTTTGGGCACGCCCTTAATCTGGCATCGTCTGGGGGATCGGGATCGGGATCCGTGAGTTACTCGGTCGCTTCGAGTGGCAGCGCGGGCTGCTCAATTAGCGGTTCCGTGCTCACCAGCGCTCGAGCGGGCACCTGTGTCGTGGTTGCCACCAAGGCGGCCGACGGAACCTACGCTCAGGCGACATCACTCGCGACGACTATCACAATTAAGGCGCCGGCCCCCCGGGGAATCCGTGTCGCCGGAACACTGCGGTCGGGTCGGGTGACCAACGTGGTGGTGGTGGGTTCAGGATTCTATGGCCGCCCCCTTGTGGTGAGCAGCCTCATCGGGACGAGTGCCGTTGTCACCCACGACAACGGCCGCCAGCTGCGACTGCGCGTGGTGGTGTCGCGAGGCAGTCACCGTGGCGTTTACCGCTTCACCATTGTCTTCGCCCACGGTCAACGCGTGAGCGTGCGCTACGTACTTCGATAGTCCTTCTGGCGGGTCGGCTCGTACGGGGCGAGCCGACCCGAATTCAGCGGCGCTCGCCTCACGACGGTAAGGTCTCTATCGGTTTTCTGAGAGGTTGAGGGCCGAGGTCGCGGACTTTGAAAACGATTCCAACTCGGGTTTGGAATGGCACGATCCGGGGATCGTTCTTCGTCATCAAGAACGAGTATTAGACGAGCGAAGCATCCTCGCAGTGTGTCGTTTGATTAGATCGGGCGATCTCGCTGGATCTGTCGATCCAGAAACGAGTACACGTCGATCAGATCCACCCCCGGATAAGGAGTAAAGACCACGGTGTCAGTGGGAAGCCCGGAGACGAACCCGCTCTGATCTTGCGCCGAGGGCCACGCCGAACCCTCCCAGCGGGCTCGCGCGCGAGCGTGAGGCCGGTGACAGCAGTCGGGATCGGGGCAGGTCGACGTCGCGCGTCTCGCGGTGTCCGATCCGCGGAACCAGTGCGACATTTCGTCGACGGTGCCGATGGTGATGGCGTCCCCTCGGTCGCGCTCCAGCGCAATGTGGGTATGGCACCAGAAGGTACCCGCAGCGGTATCGGTGCGTTGGTAGTGGTGCTCGTAGGAGTCCTCGGAGGCGAAAGCCTGGCGCGAACTCCACCACCGACACAGCCGCTGACCTTCGATCGTTCCATCCACCGCCGCGGGCAGCAGCACCCCGTCATTTTCGTACGCCTTCCAGAGCAACCCTTCGGGGTCTGAGCGCTGGAAGTGCACCGGGATCCCAAAGTGGCGGGTGATGAGATTCGTCACGCGGTGCGCCGCCATTTCGTAAGAAACGTAGAACATTTCGCCCACATCCACCACGGCGATGTCCTCGTTGCGCTTGGCCTCGGCGAGCAGGCGCACGACGGCCGTCTCCGGCGCGAGTAGAGCTCCGGCAAAGTAGTTCGCCTCTACCCGCTGGCGCACGTACGTCTCAAAGTCGCTCGGCGGCTCGTGTCCGAGAGCGAAGTGCCCGAGCGTTTGGGCGATCACTGATCGAGATGACCGCGTTCCCCCCGTCGCGTTTCGTTGGGGAACGTAGATGGTGCGATGCTCCGTGTCGGTGATCGACCTCGTAGACGTGGGCAGCCCCTGCACGCGGGCGATCGAGTAACCAAAGTGATCCGCTACGTCCGAGAGCTGGCGCTCCGAGACCGCTCCGGGTCCGTCGTAACCGGCCGCGACAAGCGCATCAGTGGCGACGCGTTCGATCTCTTCGAAGTAGTTGTCTCGCCGGCGCATCTCGTCGCGAAGCGCCGCGTTCGCCGAGCGCGCCCCGTTGTGGGAGCCGCGCGCGACTGGTGGAGCGTCGCTGAGCGACATTCCTGCTTCGAGTTCTCGCACGCGGTAGTAGAGGGCGACCACGTGCTCCAGGGCTGCCGCGTCGAGGCGCGGTGAGGCCTTGAGGTACGGGAGTCCCAGGGCCGCGTAGGCCGGATCAGCTTGAATGTGAGCAAGAGCGACTTCTAACTCCGCGCGTCGATGAGGCGCGGCCGAAGAGAGAAGATCCGCGGGCCGACAGTCGAGTGCCGAGGCGAGTTGATTCACCGTCGACAGTCGTGGTTCTCGATGACCGTTTTCAAGTTGAGAGAGGTACGAGGCCGAAGAACCGACCGCGTCGGCGAGTTCACCCAGCGTGAGGCGCGCCCGCTTGCGCATGTGGCGCAGACGCTGGCCAAAGACGAAGGCGTCGAGAGGTTCGGTGACGGTCACGTGAAGTATTTTCTCATATTTCCACTTATATGACAACTATTAGCGATCTTCACTTGTGTTTCTTCTCCAAAGTGGAAATAATTCAATTTATGTTCGCTACTAGGAATCTCTCCATTGCGCCCCATCGTAGCGCCGACGCCATTTTGAGCCCGTGGGCGATCGACTTCATCGTGGCCCTGCACGAGAACTTTGAGGCAACTCGCGCCTCGCTGCTCGCCGAGCGCGCGTTGCGACAGCTCCGGTTCAACGCCGGCGAACGCCCGGACTTTCTTTCCGAGACGCGGTCTGTTCGAGAGGCTGACTGGCACGTCCCACCAGCTCCGTACGGTCTGGTCGACCGCCGCGTCGAGATTACGGGACCGACTGAGCGCAAGATGATGATCAACGCTCTTAACTCCGGCGCCAAGGTCTTCATGGCCGACTTCGAAGACTCCAATGCCCCTACCTGGGACAACATCATCGAGGGTCAAGTCAACTTGAAAGACGCGGTGCGCGGCACGATTGAGCTGTCGACCAAGGAAAAGACGTACCAACTACGGCCCGAGTCTGAGCGCGCCACGTTGGTGGTGCGTCCGCGGGGCTGGCACCTCAACGAGAAGCATTTTGTGGTGGACGACGCACCGATCTCGGCGAGTCTTTTTGACTTTGGCCTCTACGCCTTCCACAACGCGAAAGAGTCCCTCGAGCGCGGGTTCGGCCCCTACTACTACTTGCCCAAGATCGAGAGTCGCGCGGAGGCCCGCTTGTGGAACGAGGTGATGAGTTTCACCGAAGACGCTCTCGGTATCGCTGCGGGCTCGATTCGCGCCACCGTCTTGATCGAAACGATTACCGCAGCCTTCGAGATGGACGAAATCCTCTACGAGCTGCGCGAGCACATCACCGGTCTCAATGCGGGTCGGTGGGACTACATCTTTAGCGTGTCCAAGCGGTTCCACGGCGACAAGGCCTTCGTGATGAGAGAGCGCAGCGCGGTCACCATGACCACGCCCTTCATGCGCGCGTACTCCGAACTTCTCGTCAAGACCTGTCACCGGCGTGGCGCCCACGCCATCGGCGGCATGTCGGCCTTCATCCCCAATCGCCAGAAGCCGGACGTCACCGCCCAAGCTCTCGCCAAAGTCACTGACGACAAGTATCGCGAAGCCCACGACGGCTTCGACGGCACCTGGGTCGCTCATCCCGACTTGGTCGGGGTAGCTCGAGAACAGTTCGACGCGGTGCTGGGGGATCGTCCCAATCAACTCGAGCGTCAACGGCCCGAGGTGAGCGTCGAAGCGGCGGACCTGCTCAATGTGGAGTTCCCCGAAAATGGCGTCACTCCTGCGGGGCTGCGCACGAACATCGACGTGGGACTTCGCTACATCGTGTCGTGGCTATCGGGCGTGGGCGCGGCCGCCATTCACGACCTAATGGAAGACGCGGCGACGGCAGAAATTTCGCGGGCCCAGGTCTGGCAGTGGGTGCGCCACGGCGTCACCCTGAGCGTCGGCGACAAGCCCATCACCGAGCGCCTGGTGCGCGACCTCCTCGACGTCACCGAGGCGGAACTCATCGAAGAGGGCGAGCCGGCGGGACTCGTGCGCCGGGCCCGAGCGGTCTTTGAAGAAGTGGCGTTGGGAGAAGAGTTCCTGACGTTCCTCACCCTGCCCGCGTACGAGTTTCTCGACTGACGTTGTTGGTCGAGCAAGTAAAGGAGACCCCATGACCACCTTTTCCGATTTGGAGATCGCGGCCCTCGAGCACGAGTGGGCGAGTGACCCGCGCTGGTCGGGAATCGAGCGCGGATACAGCGCTGCTGACGTGATCCGCCTGCGCGGGTCCGTGCCGATCGAGTTCAGCCTGGCCCGCCACGGCGCCGAACGGCTCTGGGAACTCATTCATGAAGAGCCCTTCGTCAACGCTCTGGGCGCCATGACCGGCGGCCAGGCTACCGAAATGGTGAAGGCGGGCCTCAAGGCCATCTACCTCTCGGGTTGGCAGGTGGCCGCCGACGCGAATCTCTCCGAGCAGGTCTACCCCGACCAGAGCCTCTACGCCGCCAACAGCGTGCCGGCGGTGGTGCGGCGCATCAACAATGCGCTTCGCCGGGCCGATCAGATCGAGTGGTCCGAAGCGATGGCGAGCGGTGCTAGCGGGCACCGCGAGTGGATGGTGCCGATCGTGGCCGACGCCGAAGCCGGATTCGGCGGCGCGCTCAACGCTTTTGAACTCATGAAAGCGATGATCGAAGCGGGCGCCGCCGGCGTGCACTTCGAAGACCAACTCTCCTCGGAGAAGAAGTGCGGTCACATGGGCGGCAAGGTTCTGATCCCCACGGGTCAGCACGTGCGCACCTTGATGGCAGCTCGCCTGGCGGCCGACGTGGCGGGCGTGCCCACGCTGGTCGTGGCACGCACGGACTCACTCGGCTCCAATCTGCTCACGAGCGATGTCGACCCCAGGGATCAGGAGTTCCTAACCGGGGAGCGCTCGATCGAAGGCTTTTACTATGTGCGCGCGGGTATCGAGCAGGCCGTCGCGCGCGGGTTGGCCTACGCGCCGTACGCCGATCTCCTCTGGTGCGAAACGTCCACGCCGGATCTCGAGCAGGCGAAGGTTTTCGCCGAGCGCATTCACGAGCAGTTCCCCGACAAGCTCCTCGCCTACAATTGCTCGCCGTCGTTCAACTGGCGAGCCCACCTCGACGACGAGACCATCGCGTCATTCCAGCGCGAGCTCGGCGCCATGGGTTACGCCTTCCAGTTCGTGACGTTGGCTGGTTGGCACGCACTGAATGAGTCGATGTTCCGCCTGGCCCACGGGTACGCGCGTCACGGTATGAGCGCGTACGTGGAGCTGCAAGACCGGGAGTTTGCAGCCGAAGACGACGGTTATTCGGCCACTCGTCACCAACGAGAGGTCGGCGCGGGCTATTTCGACGACGTTATGACCACGCTGTCGGCGGGCCAGTCTTCGACCTTGGCACTGGTGGGCTCGACCGAGTCCGATCAGTTCTAATTTCTCCGTATCGGAGTAGCACTTTACCTCGAGTTCCTAACTGCGCCACCGGCGTACTCTGTTCGTGCACGCACAGGAGGCAGAGATGCGCATCGCGGTGGCGGGAGGGACCGGACTCACTGGCGCAATCGTGGTCGAACAATTGCGCGCGGCCCACGATGAGATCGTCGTTCTCTCTCGCGCGGCGGGGGTCGACCTCCTCAGCGGGAAAGGACTGGCTGCGGCGCTGACGGGCGTGCAGGTGGTGATCGACGTCTCCAACGTGGTAACTATCAAGCGACACGAATCCGAGGAGTTCTTTCGGCTCGCGACGAGGAATCTGTTGGACGCCGAAGCGCACGCCGGCGTCGCGCATCACGTGGCCCTGTCAATCGTCGGAGTCGACCGCGTCGACCTCGCGTACTACTTCGGCAAGCGGATTCAAGAGGAACTTTCGTTGAACGGACCGGTGCCCGCAACAGTGTTGCGCGCGACGCAGTTTCACGAATTCGCCTCTCAGATGCTGGATCGTCCGAGCTCGCTACCCGCGAAAGCCGTGCTGGTCCCCCAGATGCTCTGTCAGCCCATCGCTGTTCACGAAGTGGCCGACGCGCTGGTGCGCGCGGCCCACGAGTCACCTGCGGGCCTTCTTCCTGATCTTGCCGGACCGCATCCTCTGGCGCTGGTGGATATGGTGCGCGGGCTCGTGCGAGTTCGCGGTCTAAAAAAGCGAGTGTTGAGTGTTCGCGTTCCGGGAGCAGGAGGGAAGGCGGCCGCTTCGGGCGGACTCTTGCCTACGAGTGAGGGCCCTCGAGGAGTGCAAACGTACGATCAGTGGTTGGCGACCCAACGCCGGGCCTCGGCTCGTGAGTCCGGGATGATCGGCTAATGTGTACAACGCATCGCGGGGTGGAGCAGCCTGGTAGCTCGTCGGGCTCATAACCCGAAGGTCGCAAGTTCAAATCTTGCCCCCGCCACCATAGAAGTGCAGGTCAGGGCCGGTCCGCAAGGACTGGCCCTTCTGCTCTTTCGGGCGGATGTGCGTGCCTCGTTTACACTGCTTTCCACTTTTATCCGTGGTCGCACCTGCCTAATAAATGGCCCTTTACGCGGCGAAAGATGGCCGGTTAGAGGAATAACACGTTGCGGCACGTCTGACGTCCATCTCAGATTCAGACAGGCAAGTCTTTGCGCAGTCGATTACCAGTACTACGCTTTACCTATGATGATAGATAAAGAAGAGGACCCAGGTGCGAAAACTGGGCCCGACGCCGCGGGTTCCTCGATGTTGTTTCGACTAGATCCACGATCGGGTGTTCCGACGTATCTCCAACTCATTCAGCAGGTGGAAAGTGCCATTCGGCTCGGCTATTTGCGTCAAGGTGACCAGCTCCCTCGAATTAGAGACGTGGTTGCATCTCTGACAATTAATCCGAACACCGTCCTAAAGGCGTATCGCGACCTCGAGCAAAAGGGCCTCATTGGCGCGCGGCCAGGTTTGGGAACATTCGTGGAGGCGGCGCCGGAAACGCTGGGGCTGCGCGAATTGGCGAGACTGCGACGGCGTCTCGTTACTGGCTGGATGAGCGAAGCAATGGCGGCGGGACTCGACCACGATGGGATGGTTGCACTATTTGCGGGCGCCCTACAAGATCTTCAAAGCCACTCCGGAGACGATCAGTCGGCGCATAGTGCGCAGCGTGTCGCGCCAGAGCCGACGGCGGGAGTCGCGTGAGCGTCGTCGAAAGTTTCGCCCTCGGCGTCGCCTATCGGAGAAAGTGGGCGCTTCGAGATTGCACCATCGCGGTACCTCGAGGTCGCACGGTGGCACTCGTTGGGTCGAACGGTGCGGGTAAGACCACGCTTCTGCATTGCATCGTTGGCTTGACCGCCCCCACGAAGGGAAAGATTACGGTGCTCAATGGCCGGGCGCCCGGTTCGATCGACGCGCTTGAGCGCATTGCGTTCGTCGCCCAGGAAGCACCCTTATATCGTCACCTCACGGTGCGGGCGATGCTCGTCGTGGCGACAAATTTGAACCAGTACTTCGACGGCAACCTCGCAGAGTCGCGACTCGCGGCCCTCGACATACCGCTCGACCATCGAGTGGGAAAGCTCTCGGGCGGCCAGCAGGCCCAAGTGGCGCTCGCGCTCGCGCTCGCGCGCCGCCCGGAGCTTCTCGTGCTCGACGAGCCACTGGCGCGACTAGATCCACTAGCACGCCATGAGGTCATGGCCGCCGTGATGTCTGCTGTGGCCGACGAAGGTCTCACGGTGATCTTCTCTTCGCACGTGGTGTCGGAGTTGGAACGCGTGGCGGACCACCTCATCTTGATGAGCGATGGTCGGATTCAGATGTCGGGAGAAATTGATGACCTTCTTGCGAGGCATGTGATCTTGAGCGGGCCCACGAACGATGTGGAGAGCGTCGCCCAGTCATGTACGATCGTTCACTCCCAGCGCGCCGGACGACATACACAGTTGGTCGCCCGCGTCGAGACGCCCGGCGACGCCCCGAGTGGCTGGGTGTCCGAGTCTCCCTCGCTGGACGAACTCGTCCTTGCTTACCTGCGAGAGCCGACCGCCACGGCGATGTCTGGGCCGATGGCGATGATCGTGAATACCACGGGGAGGTCACGATGACTGTGACGACGAGCGTGGTGGAGGGTCAGCCCGTGAGCCGGAGCGCAACGTGGCGCCGAGTGACTCGCGTCGCTCAGATACAACACCGAGCTGCATTCATCACGGTTTTCGCGACGCTGGTGGCACTCGTGATTGTGACTGTTGTAGGACACAACGCCGTAAGTGCCAGCTACGCGGCCTACCTCGCTGCGGGTTGTACGCTCGCTCATCCGACCAATCTCGGAGTGTGCGCAAATACCGCGAATTCCTTTGCCGACGTCCCGACCTTCACCCCGATCGTCATTGCTCTTCGCCTCTTTCCCGTGATCGTTGGATCCTTTGTTGGTGCTCCGCTGATCGCGCGCGAAATGGAGTCGGGCACTTTTCGCCTGGCCTGGACTCAAGGGGTAGGTCGCACACGCTTGATACTCGGAACCCTGGCGACCTTGGCCCTGGTCGTGGTCCCGGTGACGATCGCTCTTGGACTGCTCTTCGGGGGCTGGTACGTACATCCCTACGAAGTGATCAACGTGGGGGTGGGGAACCACTGGCAGGCCTCGCTGTTTATGACAACGTGGTGGACGGCAACTGCATCGGTGCTGTTCGCCCTAGCGCTCGGAGCGCTGGTTGGAGCACTGGTGAAGCGCACGGTGGCCGCCATCGCGAGCACCGCCGCAGTGAGCTGCGGGGTTCTGCTGGTACTGGGCCAACTGTTGCCCCGAGTATTAAGCATTGGAACTGTCGTCTCGTCGCACATCTTTCTCAATGGAATGGAACCCGGTGCGATCGACCAGAGTGCCACTGCGGGCCAAGGGCCGGCAGGCGGCTGGCTGGTGCGTAGCTGGTACACCGGCTCGCATGGTCAGGTGCTCGGCGCCCGAGCGGGCGAACGCGTCGGCGCACGAGTCGACCGAGCATACGAGCTCAAGGATGGGTCCAACAGCGCCACGTCCGCCACCAGATGGCTGACTCAGCACCACGACACCTACTGGGTGGCGTATCAGCCCGCCGACCACTTCTGGATGCTTCAGGCTGTTGTCGGTCTCGTCCTTCTTGTACTCGCCGCGCTCTGCGTCGCCGCCGTGCTGCGGTGTGTCGAGGTACGTCGCCGACGGCCAGCTATGGAACTCGACGCGGACTCCTAGCGCCGCGAGGGAGCCGTCCCGATGAGGAGAATTGTTAGCTAAACGGAACGGATACCGGGCCAGGTTTACGGGCGTAGACCGCGAAGAAGTCGCGGTCATCAGGGTAGAGATAGCGGTCGACTGACTGGTTCGGTTGAGGTTCGACCATGGTGGGGCCGAGACCCCCTATGTGGCTGTAGGTGATCAAAGTGTGCCAGTCGGCGTTGATATCGAACTCCATAGCATCGACCGCGCCAACGTGCTGGAGGATTTGGGCGAGCGAGACCACGGTCTGGTCGTTGGCCGCGACGTAGATCAAGTTCCCTTCCTTGTCGATGCCAACTCCCGTTCGCCAGACTCGCACCGCATTACCTACGGTGAATCCCCACTGGGGGCTGTCGGGATTGGTGTTGAGTTCGGGGTTCAATCTTCCGTCCCACACGATGGGCGTGAGGCTCTGGCGCGCCCACGCCACGTTCGCGGGTGGCTTGCTCCCCCCGTGCCATTTGACGATCGAGACTTGTCCGTCTCGATATCCCACGAGAGTGGCGTTGCCCTGAGTGAGGGGTTCGTTGCTGCGTCCGTTCACCGCCGAACCGTTGTCACCGTCGGAATAGATAAAGCCCGCGTTAAAGGTCGCGAGTAGTCGAGATCGCTGGTCGTCGGGGACCATTGAGGGTCCGCGGTCCGCGGCGGCCGGAGGCTCGTAGCGTCCGGGGTAGTACGCCAGATCGATGAGGGAGTGGTTGAACCACGCCACGTAGGCCACCATCTGCGGATAGGTGGGATCGGGTCGGTAGGTTGTCACCAGCACCGGCGGCTTGCCGTCGACCGCGGGTCCGGTTCTCCGCCACACGCCTTCGTTGGGGAGCGGGGAAGAAAAGATCGGATTAATGCGCGCCGGCCACGCGCTCTGCGCGGCACGAGGTACGACGGGGGGCCGTGAGCCCAAATTGGCGGCGGGAGGGAGTCCCACGCTCGGGAGTTTCTTGAGCTGCGGACCCCCTTTCTTGGGCGCATGGTTGCTGTAGTACACGTGTTCGGCCTCATCCACGGCCCAGTTGCCAAAGGGGAGTGTTCGCACCCACTCGGCGCTTTTTTCTGAGAAGTTCATGCTAGAGGGTCGCAACATGTACACCGAGAATGAGCCGACTATCCAGACAAGAAGACCGAGTACTGCGACGATCGCACCGAAGAGCACTCGGCGTCGCGGCCTGACGATTCGGCGCCGGCGGACTGAAGAGCGTACGGGCACCGCCTCGGGTTGTGGGATGTGCCACTCGACCATGGGCTCACCCTACGAGAGCGGTCACCGCGGCGCTTCGGGGTCGGCACGATCGCGCGGAAGATCTCGCTACCTCACCCGCCAAAGTGAGTCCCGGGAGAGGTCGTCCACGCGGGGTATTCCATTAACCGCCATGATGAGATCCATCTCGGCAAGGAAGCACTTGACTACATGCTCAATCCCGCGCTGGCCCCCCACCGCGAGCCCGTACGCGTAGGGCCGGCCGATGGCCACCGCCGAGGCGCCCAGTGCCAGGGCCTTGAGTACGTCGGGGCCGCTGCGGATCCCCGAGTCGAAGATGATCGGCACGGTGGGTACAGCGTCGACAATTCCTTCGAGGCAGTCCAGAGCGGGAAGTCCGCCATTTGCTTGACGCCCGCCGTGGGTGGAGCAGTAAATGCCGTCGACACCCGCGTCGACCGCTCGTCGCGCGTCCTCGGGATGACAGATGCCCTTGAGGAGCAAGGGCAGGCGGGTGAGCGAGCGCAGCCGGGCGAGATCGGACCAACTAAGGCCGGGATTGCCGAACACGGCCGCCCAGGCCGCGACCGCGTCGAGGAGATTGTCCTCGGGCGGTACGCGAAGTTTTGAGCGAAAGACCGGATCGGTGAAGTAGTTCGCCAAGCAGCGACCCCGCAACTGGGGAAAACTCGCGATCGCCAGATCGCGCGGTCGCCAGCCGAGGGTGAGCGTATCAAGGGTCACAACGATCGCGCTATATCCGGCCGCCTCCGCGCGGGTCACAAGACTCTGGGCGAGGTCGTCATCGTTCGGGGGGTAGAGCTGAAACCAGCCGGGCGTGCCCCCGAACTCCGTCGCCACCTCTTCGAGTGGATCTTGCATCAAGGTCGAGGCGATCATCGGCACCCCGGTGCTCGCGGCGGAGCGAGCGGTGAGCTTGTCGCCGTGACCGTCGGGGTCACAGATCCCGATCACGCCGACGGGCGCGAACAACAAGGGTGTCGCGTACGCAGTCCCGAACAGTTCGATGCTGAAGTCGCGGTGCGAGGCTCCGGCGAGCATGCGCGGGACAATGCCCCATCGATCGAACGCCGTCACGTTCGCGTTCTGTGTTCGTTCGTCTCCTGCACCCCCGGACACGTAGGACCACAACTCGGGCGGCATCAACTCACGCGCACGAGTTTCGAGGTCCGAGTAGGTCATGGGCAGGTCGGGCACCACCCCTGCTAACCCACTCAGGTAGATCTCGTGTTGCCAGTCGCCGTAGTTGGGCATGGCTCAAACTATCGCTGGGCTCGGCTGGGACTTATCGACTAGCTACACCTGTCTTTTGAAGTTGGACCTATCGGTGGAGCACGGGTTGCGCGCGCGGGTCCTAGGACATCTGCGCGGGAAGTTGCGCGCAGGTACTTCAGGGATAACCGTCGAACTGAGCAAAAACTCTCCTTTGTGCGGTAATGCTCAAAAGCCGAGCCCGTATTGTTCCTCATTGGGAGCCATATATCGCCACTGAGGTGATGCTCTCATTTGAGGAAACCTTGATATTTCGTAGAGAAGCGCGTGCGCCTGATCCACGAAACTTGGCGCACAAGGGAAGTGAGGGCAGATGAGGAAACTCTCGTTACGGGAGTGGTTCGCCGGTGCGGTGATGCTCAGCGCCGCTGCGGGCGTCGTCATCGGACCCTCTGGCGCCAACTCCTCTGCGGCGCCTAATCCCACGTGGACGCTCGTTCCCGCCTTCGCCTCATCTCAGTCGTGGTCGTCGGTGGCGTACCTCAATGCCCAGTGGATCGCGCTCGGCCACCAGGGCGACCTCGCTACGTCAGTGAACGGCGCAACGTGGAGCGAAGTCGCGACGCCGAGCGGTACGTGGCAGACCATTGCCTACGGAAACGGTCGCTACGTCGCTCTCTCCTCCGCGGACGCAGCGCCCAATGAGATGATCTCCTCCAACGCTCAGCAGTGGACGGAGGAAGTGGGCCCACCGGGGTCCCCCCAACAGGCTGGCCGGGATCAACAAAACGGACAGTGGACCAGTCTGACCTACGCACACGGCCTGTTCGTGGCCGTTGGCTCCGACGGCATCATTGACTCCTCACCCAACGGCGTCACGTGGACTCGTCGCTTCTGGCGTCCTTCGGACGACTTCACCTCTGTCACCTACGGTGACGGAAAGTTCATCGCCGTCGACGCCAATCAGGGCAACGTGTTGTTGTCACTCAACGGCACGAGCTGGAGCGATATCTTCCAGCCATTAACCGGGGTCGTATCCGCACCAACTGGTGGCGTGCACTACGGGGCGGTGGCGTACGGTAACGGTAATTTCGTCGCCTTGGGCGACTCGGCATCGGGAGCCGGGTACGTGGCGACGTCGGTCTTTGGGTACCGCTGGACGTTGAGGAAGTATTCGCCGGGCGAAGAAATCGGTGCGGCGACGTTCGGGTGCAACTCGTTTCTTGCCGCCGGCTCGATTGGTGGCGATGGGATCATTACTTCCCCGACGGGCCAGACCTGGACGCCGACCGGGGCGGGCGCCGCGGACTCCGCCTGGACGTCGATCGCCTACGGCGCCGGTCAGTTCATGGCCGTGGACACGGCGGGCGACATCGCATCGCTCCCCGCATCGAGATGCGCGCAGAACGCTCCCTCGCCCCCCATCCAAATCTCTGGCAGCGTCCACAGTGGCCAAGTCTCGACCTACATGCACCCTCCGCCTCGACCGGGCGGTGCCCCGGTGGAGGGGTACCGGGTCGCCATCACCGATGGGGCAATCACTCGATACTGCCACGCTCCGGTTAACTACCAACCCCACTGCGTCACTAGGGGTCTCACGGATCACCAGGTGTACTGGGTTACGGCCCAGGCGTACAACCGCTACGGCTACTCCGCCCCCTCCGATCCCGAATTCGTCGTGCCCGTTGCGGACCCCTCACTCGCCGTTGCGGCTCATCCCGACACGACTGATGCGGTGCCGAGCGATTTGGAACTCACCGGGATCGCAGCAAACTCGAGCGGCTTCTATCCGGTGACCAAAGTCCTCGTCCACGTCGGTACCTCGGTCGTGACATGCTCGCCCAGTCCCTTTGGCGAGTGCCTCATTCGCGTCGCCGACCCTCCCGCTGGAACGGTACCCGTCTACTCCTCCTACGTCGGATGGTTTGGTCGCGTCTATCGATCACCGACCTATCACTTCTCGATTCCAGCCACTTAGTCGATTAAAAGCTTTGGTCTGCGAGCAACGTATCTTCGTAGAAGGCGCCGTACGTCCGGTTCGGATGGGCGAGTCCGATCTCCAAGACCCACAGATCGGACGACGGCACGAGCTCGACTTCGGACATGGCGCCCGCGAAGTGGACTTTGTGGGGATAGTCCGATATCCGGTGACCGGTGAGTTCTAAATTGAGGACCCAGCCACGCTCGGCACAGCGTTGCGCCGCAAACTCGTAGAGTCGACGACCGCTGAGGCGGTGAACGAACCAGCCCTCTCGTACCTCGTCCCAAATCGCGCGCACGTCGCGCGCACAGCGCTCAAAATCCAGATCAGCTCCCGTCGTGAACGTCTCGCCGGCGTCCCCTTCGAGTTCGTTGAAGACGGGACCGATGTCGATGAAAAATATGTCGGCTTCGCGCAGCCGGACGTCTCCGCCGTCTCGGTCCAGGAACTCCCGGACGGTATTGGGGCCAAATCGCACCAGGGTGGGGTGCCATCCTCGTCGTAGGTCCAGGGCGTCGAGGGTGTCGCGGGCCATCGTGCGGGCCTGACGCTCGGTCATACCCACCTCGCACTGTTCAGCGATGGCGCGCAACGCGAGCCTGGTGCGACGGCGCACATCCATCATCGACTCGACGTCGTACCGTTCTCCGACGCCCTCGATCGTCGCGGCGTCGAGTTCGCTCACTTCTTCTGGTTCGCGGCCGCCGCAGCTTTGAAGAGCGCCTTAAGTGCGCGTACGTTCACTTTGTCGCCCTCGTGGAAGTCGATGGCGCGACGAACATTTCCTTCCAGGCTGGAGTTAAAGAGTCCAGAGGGATCGGGCAGTGACGCTCCCTTGGCGAAGGTGAGCTTGACGGCGGCCTTGTAGGTCTCTCCCGTGCAGATCATGCCGTGCTCGTACCACGTGGGTACCCCGCGCCACTTCCACTCTTCGCTAACTTCGGGAAGCGCTTCGTGGATGAGGCGCCGAGCGGTGCCGAGCATTTCGCCGCGCCAGTCACCCAGCTCTTCGATCCGCTGATCAATGAGCTCTGAGGGCGTCGGCTCTGCCGACTTCTTCTTCCCGGCGGAGGCCTTTCCCGTGTCCACGACCAAACATTAACCGTGAGATTTGAACCCTCGCCGCCAGCCGAGTTTGAAGGCGGCTCCGACGAGGATCGCCGGCGGCGCGCAACCACCGACTTGCTCTGCTCTGCGCGTCAAGCATGACGGAAGACCTGAGTCGACCGAATCGCAGCTCACCGCGTGGGGAGACTCCATCGTGCGACCCCTAAGGTGGCGGGCGTGACTGATGTCACTGACTGCCTTTACGATCGCTAGAGCAATGTAGGGAGAAAACGTGGAACGCAAGTGGTGGACGCTGATCGTGGTGGGCGCGGCGATTTTTATGCTGTTGCTCGACATATCGATCGTGACCGTGGCCCTGCCCGAAATCCAGCGCGGGCTGCACGCGAGCTTCTCGGATGTTCAGTGGGTCGTCGATGCGTACGCACTCACGCTGGCGTCCCTCCTCCTCACCGCGGGTTCTCTTGCTGATCGCTATGGACGCCGTCTGCTGTTCTCGATCGGACTGGTGATCTTTACCCTCGGCTCCCTGTTGTGCGGATTCGCCCAGTCGCCCTTGATGCTGACCCTCTCGCGCAGTGCGCAAGGTGTCGGCGGGGCCATCCTCTTTTCCACGTCCCTCGCTCTTCTGGCCAACAGTTTTCGGGGTAAGGATCGCGGCGTCGCCTTTGGCATTTGGGGAGCGATCAGCGGAATTGCGGTGGCCGCCGGTCCGATCTTGGGAGGGGTAATCACGAACGCCATCAACTGGCGGGGCATTTTCTTGGTGAACGTGCCCATAGGGATCATCGCGCTGATCATCACTTTGTGGAAGGTTGAAGAGTCGAAGTTTCCTCTGGCGTCGTCTCCTGACTGGTGGGGATTCCTCACCCTCACCTTGGGACTCATTTCCCTCGTGTACGGATTGATCCGGGCGTCCGAACAAGGTTGGGGCGACACCGGGGTGTGGGTGTGTCTCGCGTTCGCCGTGGTCGTACTGGTGGCGTTTTTCGTCGTGGAGTTAAAGGTGAGTCACCCGATGTTCGATCTCTCACTGTTTCGGATTCCCACCTTCACGGGCGGATTGATCGCCGCGTTTGCGATGAACGGCTCACTGTTCGCGGTGTTCGTCTATCTCGTTTTGTACCTTCAGGACTCTCTTGGGTACTCGGCGCTCGGAGCCGGAGAGCGTGTGCTGCTCGTGAGCGTCGCCCAGCTCGTCACGGCCACCATCGCCGGTCGGCTTTCGAGTCACATGCCCGTACGGTGGCTAATCGGTCCGGGACTGATCCTCGTGGGTATCGGCCTGCTACTCATGACGGGCATCGTGGGCACCACGAGTTGGACACACCTGGCTCTGGGCATGACGATTGCCGGATTGGGGGCGGGCATGGTCAATCCACCGCTCGCTTCCACCGCGGTAGGAGTAGTACGGCCCGAGCGTTCCGGCATGGCTTCGGGCGTGAATACCACGTTCCGACAGATCGGCATCTCGGTGGGCATAGCGGTCTACGGCACCGTGTTCGCTTCGAGTCTCGCGAGCGGCCTGCACTCCTCGCTGGCTCCCTTGCACTTGTCGCCCACCGATTTGAATCAGTTGGTGACCAGCGTGAAGGAGGGGAACGTGGCCCCGATACTGAGGGCAGCGCCTGGTTCCGCGCGAGGGCTTATCGTTTCTGGGCTGCACTCCAGTTTCGCCAGCTCATTGGACAACATCCTGATTGTGAGCGGGATCATGGCGCTGGTGGGTGGCGTTTGCTCCATTCTCTTTATCCGGCAAAAGGATTTCGTGCACCAGGGCGCCTCGGCCGAGCCGAGCGCGGCGGGGTAAGCGGGTGACGTTAAAGTCAGCCATGTCGCTTAGAAAAAGGAGCCATGACAGTGGACGGCGAGTACGAACCCAGCCCATCGGAGTGGGTGCGAAACCAGGTCGAGGAGTACGAGAACTCTAACGGCGAGTTGGCGAACACGCTTCGAAACACGGGACTGCCAATCATCATTTTCACGACTCGCGGGGCGAAGAGCGGCAAGGTGCGCAAGACGCCCGTGATGAAAGTGGAGCACCACGGCGAATACGCACTCGTTGCCTCCAAGGGCGGAGCGCCGGAGAACCCGCAGTGGTTCTATAACCTTGTGGCGTTTCCCGATGACGTGGAACTTCAAGACGGTCCGGCGCCCTTTGCCGTCGACGTGCGCGAGGTAACCGGGGATGAGTACGACCAATGGTGGGAGCGGGCTGTGTCGGCGTTTCCGCCCTACGCCGACTACAAGAAGAAAACCTCCCGGAAGATTCCCGTCTTTGTCGCGCGTCGCGGCGCCTGACCGGCTGCTCTCACTAAACCACAGCCCGCCCGCCGCGTCCTGAGTACCTTGGGGAGGTGTCGAACTGGTCACCTTCTCGTGAGTGTTAGCGATCGCGTTAGCTCCCAGGCCGCTCTATTGGCCTCGGTCTCCTACGAGCCAGTTGCCGCCGACCTCATCCGCTATCGGGTCGAGACCAGCGATGACGCCGTCGCCTCGGTGGTGCGCAGCGTCGTCGCCGAAGGCGTAGACGGCGTCGCGGCCTTCGGCGACGCGACGACGCGCAACGAGGTGGACACCCTACGACTCTTCGCGATGCGCCGGGTCACCCTGGGTCGGCGACAGTCTTCGCTCGGTCCTTTCTACGAGGCCTTGGACGCTTTCGGTCTACTTCGATCGGCCCTCGACGTGCCCTGGGAGACCTGGGTCAAGGGAGCACTGTTTTTCTCGCGCAGTATCGGCGGTGACCTGGAAAGTATGCAAGAACGGCTGCTGGATCTGCGCCCTGACTTTGCTGAGCGCTCGAACGTGGCCTTCGGCGCGATGGACCGGGTGCAAGAGATCAGCCAGTGCCTATTAGAAGAGACGACCACGCAATACGGCATCGGGCTCTTCGAGACCCTGGTCGTGCGTTCCGCTCGCGCGTCGCGCCTGCCTCATCCGGGCTGGGGTACGTCGTTGTGGGGCATGTTCGGCGCTCCGATCCAAGGCGACAACTACGTCGCCTACGCGCCGACTACGAATCTGGCCACACTCACTGCGAGTCTTGCCGACGCGATGGATCACTCCACCCACGTCACCACGGGACCACTTGGTCAGGATCAGCTGGCCGACATTCAATTCTCATTGGCCACCTCAGGCTCGTACCTGCCTACTCGCGGGTGCCTGAGTTTCGTCGCGACCAACGCGAGAGGGGCGGCGATGACCGTCTTTGTTGCGGAAGTTCCCGAGCGCGACGATGATGACGACGACGACACGCTGGACGCGACTGATTTGGCCGCATCCCTCGCTCAGTCGGCGAGCGAACTTGAGGGACAACTCGCGCTGTCCTCGGGGTCGCGGCTGATCCTGCTCGCAGCCCAACCCAGCTTCACCGACGACGACGTGGAGATCAACGTGCACGAATATGAAGAGCTCGCGCGCAGTGCGCTGTCCGAGGCGACTCCGAACTAAGGATCAACCGACTCGGGTTGCAGGCTGTATCCCACGCCCGGAGAGGTCTGGATCAGCGTGCCCGCTTCGTCGTTGAGCTTCTGGCGCAGTCGATGTACGTACGCGTGCACGTAGGCCGCTTCGTCGCCGTAGCCCGTTCCCCACACCGCGCGCAGGATCATCTGGTACGTACACGTTCGCCCGGAGTAGCGCGCGAGATAGGCGAGGACGCCGAACTCTTTGGGAGTGAGTTCCACGCTGTCGCCGTGCAAGTGAACTTCGTGGTGGACGAGATCAACCGTGAGAGAATCGAGACGGATCTCGGCGGGGCCCGACTCGGACTCTGCTCCGCGGTTTCGCAGCACGGCGCGGATGCGCGCCTCGAGTTCCCCCATCGAAAACGGTTTGGTGACGTAGTCGTCGGCGCCGTCGTTCAGCGCGTCGATCTTGCGATTTGCTTCCCCCGTCGCCGAGAGGATGATGATCGGCACGTCGCTCCACTGGCGCAGCCGCCGCGTAACCACCAGTCCGTCCATGTCGGGAAGACCAATGTCGAGTATCACGAGGTCGGGCGAGAGCAGCGCCGTTTGGGAGAGGCCGTGCTCACCGTCGTGGGCGACGGACACCTCGTGGCCTTCGGACTCAAGTCCTAAACGCAGTGCCCGCAGCAGCGAATTGTCGTCGTCGATGACGAGAACGTGGGCCACGGCTACTCGGACGTCACCGCGGAGGCGGCGGGCAACGAGAAGACGAAGGACGCCCCGCCCCCGAGCACCTCTTCGTACCAGAGACTCTCTTCGTGGGCCTCGACGAAGGTCTTGGCAATGGTGAGGCCGAGTCCGGCCCGGCCTCCCGTGCCCAGTTGGGTAAAGCGGTCAAAGATCGCGGTTCGCTCTTCGCGAGCGACGCCCGATCCGTGATCGGAAACCGACAGCACGATCGCGCCGTTTCGACTTTCGCCCGTCACGGTGATCACACTATGTTCGGGCGCGTGCCGCGAGGCATTATCGAGCAGGTTCACGAGCACCTGTCCCATGAGCACGCGGTCGATCATCACGAGAGGCAACGAGTCAGATATCTGGACTTCCATTCTGAGTTCGATCAACGTCGTTCTCATGGCGCCGAGGGCCTCGTCGACCAGATGGCGAACGGAGGTAGCCTCTCGCTGCAGAGTCAGGACGCCCGCCTCAATGCGCGTCATATCGAGAAGATTTGTGACCAGTCGGGTGAGGCGATCCGACTCAATCTCGATGAGCTGATGCAGGAGCTTGGCGTCCTTTGCCGGGAGTAGTTCGCCGCGGCTCAACAAAGTGGAAGATGCAACCTTGATCGTCGCGAGGGGCGTTCGCAGGTCGTGGCTGACCGCGCCGAGCAGTCCGCGACGAAAGCGGTCGGCCTCCTCGAGCAGTTGTGTTTTGAGGGCCTGCTCACGAAGTCCGGCACGCTCGAGTGCTAGAGCCGAGTCGTTGGCGAATGTATCGAGAAGCACGCTGTCTGACTCGCTGATCGCGGCCCCCTTCAAGGCGAGAATGCCGACCGGTCGACCCGACGGCGAGAGCGATATCGTGCGTAAATCTCCCGGTCCGGTTCCTGCGGCGCCCACGTGTACCGGTGTTCCGGACTGGGGATCGAGTTGGCGCAACTCCTCTGGTGAGAGCGGCTCACCGGCACTCGCCACCACCACTAAGCGGCCCTCGTCCAGCTGTAACAGGGCAACGCCGGGAACGTGAAAGACGCTGTGCGCCGTGCCGACGATATTGCGAAGCAGGTCGTCCACGGGCTGGTTTCGCACCAGAAGCTCGGAGAGTTCGGCGACGCGCCGCATGATTTCTCGGCCCCGCTGGGCGTCGGCTCGCGCCACCTCGAGTCGATCGACGACTCGCGCCACCAAGAGCATCACCACCACGTAGACACCGATCGCCTCCCAATCTTGGGCCGTATCCACGCTCAGAGTGTTATAGGGAGGAATGAAGAAGAAGTCGTACACAAAGAATCCCGCGAGGACGCCAAGCGCTCCCGCACCAAGTCCGCCAATAACGGCACCCGCCACGACGGGTATGACGAGGGCGAGGGCCGCCGTGGAGACGCTCAAGTGACCGCGCACCGTGAGCATCACCGCGCCCAGCGCAAACGCGCTCACCACCCCCACGATCATTCCGACGTATCGCCGATTCACAGTGTCAGTATCGCAAGAATTAGTCCGCGCGAGTCGTCCGACGCAAAATGAAGAAAAAATGAAGAGCGGTCGACGCTTGTAAAGAATATGTTCAGAGGCTCCCCGCGACGATGGAGGCGTGGCAGATGTTCTCTCTCTGATCGGTTTCGTTATCCTGACGATCAGCACCCTCGGACTGGTCAAAGTCCTCGACCGAGTATGAGCTACTCCCAGATCCTGCTACTCGTCGTTTCGGTGGCGATGTTCCTCTATGTCGCGTACGCCATGTTTAAACCCGAGAAGTTTTGATGGCGCTCTTCTTGGTATTGCTGTGCCTCGTCGGCGCCCTCGCGCTCACCTGGCGCTATCTCGGTTCGTATATGGAAGCGGTCTTTAGCGGGCGGGTGCACTGGCTGGGGTGGATAGAACGTCGTATCTACCGGCTGCTGGGCACGAGCCCCGAGCAAGAGCAAACGTGGAAGAGGTACGCCGGTGCGCTGGTGGTGTTCTCGTTCGTCTCGCTGGTTGTTACGTATGTGATTTTGAGACTGCAGGGCCATCTGCCCCTCAATCCTCAGCAGGAACCCGCGGTGGGGCCCGCGCTGAGTTTTAATACGTCGGTCTCGTTCGTGACCAACACCAACTGGCAGAACTACAGCGGCGAGACGACGATGTCGTACTTTGCCCAGATCGGGGCCCTCTCCGTGCAGCAGTTCGTGTCGCCCGCGGTCGGTATCGCCGTGGCGATCACGCTGGTGCGCGGGTTCGCCCGGCGTAAATCGCCCACCATCGGCAACTTCTGGGTCGACATGACCCGCTGCCTCTTCTACATCCTGTTGCCCATTGCGTTCCTCTTCGGTCTCATCTTCGTGGGCCAAGGAGCGGTCGAGACGTTGGCCGGCACTGCCACTATTCACGACGTTCTCAACAACGCGACCCAAGTACTCGCCCGCGGCCCCATTGGCTTTATGGAGTCCATCAAACAGTTGGGTACCAACGGAGGGGGATTCCTCGACCAGAACGCGGCCACGACCTTCGAAAATCCGACTGGTCTAACCAACTTTCTCGCCATCTTCCTCCTGCTCTCGATTCCGGTGGCCCTGACTTATACGTTCGGCAAGATGGTGGGCAGCGTGAAACACGGTGCGGCACTTCTGGCGGCCGTGACCATCATCTTCGCTTCGTGGGCCGCGATCACCATCAGCGCCGAGCACGGCCAGAATCCCGCCGTGCAGGCGGCGGGCGTTCACTCGAGCGTGGGCAACACCGAGGGTAAGGAGGTTCGATTCGGCGACACCCAGAGCGCACTATTCGGCGTGGCGTCCACCCAGACCTCAACCGGGTCCGCCGACGCCTCCTACGACTCTTTTACCCCACTGGGCGGCTTTGGACTCTTGACGGGCATGATGCTGGGAGAAGTGTCCCCGGGCGGCACCGGCAGCGGCCTCTACACGCTTCTCATCTACGCAATTATCGCGGTATTCATCGGCGGCCTGATGATCGGGCGAACGCCGGAGTACCTGGGCAAAAAGATCCAGGCGCGCGAAGTGAAACTGGCGGGCTTCGCCTCCCTCGTGATGCCCCTGACCGTCATCGTGCTCACGGGCGTGGCGGTCTCGGTGGCGGCGGGACGCGCGGGCCCGCTTAACGCGGGACCACACGGCTTCAGCGAGATCCTCTACGCACTGACGTCTCAGGCCAACAACAACGGATCGGCTTTCGCGGGCCTCAGCGGTAACACGCCCTTCTACAACGTGATCGGCGCGATGGCGATGCTGATCGGTCGTTTCGGAGTCATCGTCCCCGCTCTCGCCCTGGGGGGCGTCCTGGCCGAAAAGGACGTGGTAGCGGAGTCGCTGGGCACCTTTCGGACCGACAACGCCATGTTCGTCGGCCTCACCATTGGCGTCATCTTGATCATCGGCGGCCTCACGTTCTTTCCCGCCGTCTCACTGGGACCCGTCGTCGAGCAACTCGTGCACGCGAGGTTCTTCTAGTGACCAGTGACCTCAGTACGTCACTCAAACAACCCAGCGAAGCGCACGGTGTCGCCCAGGCCCGGGGCCTCTTCGACGCAGCGATTCTTCGCCAGGCCCTCAGGGACGCCGTCATAAAGCTGGATCCGCGCACTCAGGTGAAGAACCCGATCATGTTCGTCGTGCTGGTGGGTTCGGTCATTACTTTTATTGAAGCCTGCTCCCACTCGAGTACCTTCACCTGGTCCATCACCGTCTGGCTAGTCCTGACGGTCGTTTTCGCGAACTTCGCCGAAGCCATGGCCGAAGGACGAGGAAAAGCGCAAGCCGACACGCTGCGCCGGATGCGTTCGGATACCGAGGCACGGCGTCTCGGCGCGAGCGGCGTCGAGGAGATCGTGCCCGCGGCCACTCTCAATAAGGGGGACGTGGTGGTGTGCGAAGCGGGCGACATCATCCCCTCGGATGGCGAGATCACCGAGGGCATCGCTTCCGTGGACGAGTCCGCCATCACCGGCGAGTCCGCTCCGGTGATCCGCGAGTCCGGAGGGGACCGATCGGCGGTCACCGGTGGCACCAAGGTCCTGAGTGACCGCGTCGTCGTTCGCATCACCGCCGAGCGAGGCCACACCTTTATTGATCGCATGATCTCGCTCGTGGAAGGGGCCAATCGACAAAAGACGCCCAACGAGATCGCTCTCACCATCCTCTTGTCGGTGCTCACGATCATATTTATTCCGGTCGTGGTCACCTTGGTGCCCTTCGCCAACTTCGGCGGCGCCTCGGTGTCGGTGGTCGTGCTCGTAGCGCTGCTGGTCTGCCTCATTCCCACCACCATCGGCGCTCTGCTCTCCGCGATTGGCATCGCCGGAATGGACCGACTCGTGCAGCGAAACGTGCTGGCCATGAGCGGACGCGCGGTGGAGGCGGCCGGTGACGTGCAGACGCTGCTCTTAGACAAGACCGGGACGATCACGCTGGGAAATCGCATGGCGGCTGCGTTTATTCCCGTGGGTCGTCACAGCGAAGCAGAAGTCGCCGACGTCGCTCAACTAGCCTCACTCGCGGACGAGACGCCCGAGGGGCGTTCTATTGTCGTGCTCGCTAAGGAGCTTTACGACCTGCGCGAGCGTCCCATGGCCGAGGATCACGTGTTCGTGCCCTTCACCGCCACGACGCGGATGTCGGGGCTGAATATCGCCTCTCGTCAAGTGCGAAAGGGTGCCGCCGAGTCGGTCAAGCGTTGGGTCACCGATCAGAGAGGCGAGGTGCCGCTCGATCTCGATGTCATCGTCGAACGCGTTGCGCGCGAGGGTTCTACGCCACTCGTGGTCGCAGACGGACCCGACGTGTTGGGTGTTATTGAACTGAAGGACGTCGTGAAGCAGGGCATCAAAGAGAAGTTCGACGAGATGCGCAAGATGGGGATCCGCACCGTCATGATCACCGGCGACAATCCGCTCACGGCAGCGGCCATCGCCCAAGAAGCCGGCGTCGACGACTTCCTCGCCGAAGCGACGCCCGAGGCCAAGATGGCCCTCATTAAGCAGGAACAACAAGGCGGCAAGCTCGTCGCCATGACCGGAGACGGCACCAACGACGCGCCGGCCCTCGCCCAAGCCGACGTCGGGGTTGCTATGAACACGGGTACGACGGCCGCTAAGGAAGCCGGCAACATGGTGGACCTTGATTCCAATCCGACCAAGTTGATCGACGTGGTGGAGATCGGTAAGCAGTTGCTCATTACGCGTGGCTCGTTGACGACGTTCTCCATCGCCAATGACGTGGCCAAGTACTTCGCGATCATTCCCGCACTCTTCGTGTTTGCCTACGGGCTGAACCACAAGCCACTCGGCGCGCTCAACGTCATGAAGCTGCACAGTCCCGAAAGCGCGATTCTGTCGGCGGTGATCTTTAACGCGCTCGTGATCGTCGCTCTCATACCGCTGGCGCTGCGCGGAGTGAAGTTTCGCGCGTCGAAGTCGTCGGCGATTTTGCGCCGCAACGTCTTGATCTACGGCGCCGGTGGGATCGTGGTGCCCTTCATCTGTATCAAGTTGATCGACCTCGTCCTAGTCGCGCTGCACGCGTATTAGAGGAGCTGACGTGTTGCTACATTTGCGCCGGTCGCTGGTCTTCGCTCTCCTGTGCTTCGTCGTCTTTGGAATGCTGTACGCCCTCGCCGGTACCGGAGTGTCCCAGCTGCTCTTTAAGAGTCAGGCTGACGGGTCGATCTCGCCGGAGGGATCGGCGCTGATCGGCCAGCCCTGGAACCTCACGCGGTGCCCCGGGCATCCGCTGGGCAGCTGCGTCTTTCAAGGGCGACCCGACGACCTCGGACCATACAGCGACTCCGATCCCCGCCATCCCAGCCCCGCGGGGCACCCGGGTGACGACCCTTACGAACTCAACGGCGTGGCGGGCAGCTCGGGGGCGACGAACCTGGGACCGCGGTCCAAAACGTTGCTCCTCGACACGAAAGAGTTGGTCGCATACTGGCGCGCGCGCGGCGTCGACCCCACTGCGGACCTCGTGACGACATCGGGCTCGGGGTACGACCCCGATATATCTCCCGCCGACGCCATCGCCCAGATACCCATGGTTGCGAAGGCCACTGGCGTCTCTGCGCGTCGACTACGCCGACTCATTGCCGGTGACACTTCTGGACCCCAGTGGGGGTTTTTGGGCACGCGGTACATCGACGTGTTGGCGCTCAACGAGGGCCTGGCCGCCCTGAAGAAGAACGAAGGATGAGAGAGGACCTATGAAGTGGATGAGAACCTATCGCGGGCCTGTCATGGTCGCCCTCGCACTCGCGGGACCCCTCGCCGTAGCCGCCGCACTCGTTCCGTTCCGCTCCGATTTCGCGAGTCCCGCGGTCGCGCTGGTGCTCGTCGTCGTGATTACCGTGGTCGCGATCGGAGGCTCCCGAGCCAGCGGATACCTCGCGAGCGCGTCGGCCACACTCTGGTTTGACTACTTCCATACTCGTCCCTACGACAGCTTCGATATCCACGATCGCCCCAAGGTAGAAGTCACCATCTGCCTGATGATCGTGGGGTGCGTGATCAGCGAGCTCGCGGCGCGCAGTCGCCGCCACCATCGAACCTCCAACGAGGAGTCGCGCTACGTGAGCATGGTGCGCGAGCTCGCGAACATCGCCCAGACAGTGAACGCTCGCCAACTCGTCACGTACGCCGAGACGCTGATGATCGATGTCTTGAGTCTTCGCGCCTGCCGTTTTGACCCTCAGCCCTCATCTCCGCCACTGGCGCGCATTACTGACAACGGCGAAGTCGCGCACGTGGGTATGAGCTGGCCGGCGGAATCGATGGGTATCCCCGGTCCCGAGGCGGAGATCCTCGCTCAATGGCGCGGGCGCGCATTTGGGCGTTTCGTGGTGACCCCGACCCCCGGAGAGCCGATTAGTCAGGAGCGCCGGTGCGTAGCGGGAACGCTGGCCACGCTGGTGGCGGCCGGACTCGCCGGTGAGTCGGGGGGCCCGTAATGCGCGGGCAACTGCGCGTCTATCTCGGATCGGCGCCGGGAGTGGGAAAGACGTATCGGATGCTCGACGAAGGATGGCGCCGGCGCGAGCGCGGCACCGATGTCGTTATCGGCTACGTCGAGGGTCACAATCGGCCCAAAACGGTGGCTCAGATTCGCGAACTGGAGATCGTGCCACGAGCGACGCGCGAGTATCGCGGGGCGCTCTTCGAAGAGATGGATGTCGAAGCGGTTCTCGCTCGAAAGCCACAGGTGGTGTTGGTAGACGAACTCGCGCACACCAACGTCCCGGGTTCGCCGCGCGCCAAACGTTGGCAGGACGTCGAAGTGATCCTTGAGGCGGGGGCCGACGTCATCACGACCGTCAATATTCAGCACCTGGAATCGGTGAACGATGTGGTGGCCACCATTACGGGTGTCGTCCAGCACGAAACGGTGCCCGACGCGGTGGTTCGCCGGGCGGAGCAGATAGAACTCGTGGACATCACGCCCGAAGCTCTACGCCGACGCATGATCCACGGCAATATCTACGCCCTCGACCGAATCGAATCGTCTCTCGCCAACTACTTTCGGACCGGCAATCTCAATGCCCTTCGCGAGATCGCGCTGTTGTGGCTGGCCGACCGAGTCGAAGAAGCCGTGTTGCGCTATCAAGACGAGCACGACATTCATTCCACGTGGGAGACCCGAGAGCGCCTCATCGTAGGAGTGACGGGCCGGCCCTCGGACGAGGTTCTTCTGCGACGCGCAGCGCGCATCTCCTCGCGCACCGGAGCAGAGATAGTCGCGGTGCACGTGAAGTCCTCCGACAGCGCCGATGAGGCGAGTGACATTTCCCTGGCCCGGGAGCTCGTGGCGGAATTTGACGGCGTGTTCTGCGACATCGCGGGGGACGACATCGCCGCGACCCTGGTCGACCTCGCTCGTCGAGAGCGCGGAACCCAGATCATCGTAGGATCGAGCCACTCGCGGCGATGGTACCGCCCCTACGGGGGAGTGATTCAGAATCTGCTGCGGCGCTCGAGCGACCTTGATCTTCACGTCATCTCCCTGGACCGGCGAGCGCCCAGATAGGAAAGGATTAGAAAGCACCAAGGAAAGGGACCTTGATTCGACCCGGAGGGTCCGCGACCACCGCCTCGTCTGATAGACAAGAACGTCGATGAGTAGGCGGGCGAGTTACTAAAAGTATGGGCACTGTCGGACTCGTCATTTTGATCGCGATTGCGCTGGTCTTTGACTTCACCAACGGCTTTCACGACGCCGCGAACGCCGTGGCGGTGTCGATTACGACGAGGGCCCTTCGGCCCTTCGCCGCCCTCGGTTTGGCGGCGGGGGCCAACGTAGTGGGAGCTCTCATCTCGACCAAGGTCGCGGCGACCGTCGGCACGGGCATCATCGCGGCCCCGAGTGGTACCACCGGCCTGGTGATTGTCTTCGCCGGGCTCATCGGTGGCATTGCGTGGAACCTCTTCACGTGGCAAGCTGGCTTGCCGTCTTCATCGACGCACGCGCTGATCGGCGGTCTAGTCGGTGCGGCGCTCGCCGCGTCGAGCCCCGTGCTCTGGCGCGGCTTGGTCGACAAAGTCGTGGTGCCGATGGCCGCGTCGCCCGTCATTGGGTTTCTCTTGGGCTACGTCTTGATGACCGGCATTCTCTGGAGTGTGCGCAAAATACGACCCGCGGTGGTGAATCGCGACTTCAAGCACGGCCAGGTCGTCTCGACTGCGGCGATGGCGTTTTCCCACGGCACCCAGGACGCGCAGAAGACGATGGGGGTCATCACCCTGGCACTGGTCGTGACCTCGCACCTCGCCGGTTTCGCTGTTCCCCTCTGGGTGATATTGGCCTGCGCGGGCGCGATGGGTTTGGGCACGTTGGCGGGCGGTTGGCGAGTTATTCGCACCGTGGGCAGCCGCATTACGCCACTCGATCCTCCCCGGGCCTTCGCCGCTCAGAGCGCGGCGGCCACGGTGCTGTTGGTCTCGGCGTACTCCTACGCGATGCCGGTCTCGTCTACTCACGTGATGACGTCATCCATTATGGGCGTGGGCGCTACACGACGCTTTACCGCGGTGCGCTGGAGCGTCGCCCAGCAGGTGGTGTCCGCCTGGATCTTTACCATTCCTGGCGCGGGCCTCACGGCCTACGTGGCATACCACGTTGTTCATCTCTTCGTGCACTAAGTCACGAGTTCTTGACGAGGATCCCTTCGATCACGTCGCCCGCGTCCTCAATGGAATTCAGCGAGTTTTCGATCGACTGAATAATGTCCTTCCAGGCGATTACCGTGAGCGGCTCGTAGGCGCCCGAGAGCAACTTCCCCATTCCCCGCCGGAAAATCGCGTCGCCCTGTCGCTCGTAGTGCTGGATGCGCTCGATATGCAGTCGCGCGCCATCCCCACTGGGCAGGCAGGCAATGAGCGAGTCGAGCTCCGAAGCCATGTCGACGAGGGTATCGGCCATTTCGTTGAGCTCCGGAGGAGGGTTGTCGTCGGGGTTGAGGTCGATCAGCGACGCGGCGGCGTGGATGGCGTCCACCACGTCGTCGAGTTTGTCGCCGAGTTGGTGGATGTCTTCGCGGTCGAGGGGAGTGACGAAACTCTGGTCGAGGCGCGATAACAAGGCAATCGTGAGCTCGTCCCCTCGGCGCTCGTTGCCTTTAATCTGCTCGAACAATCCCGAATCGCTGCCCAGGGTGTCGGCGAGCGAGCGAAACGCGCTGGCGGCCTCCACGCAGTTCTCGCTGGCGGAACGAAAAAGCTGAAAGAAGCTGTCGTCGGACGGCGACATTTGGAAGCGGGCGATGCCGCGCAGAATTCTCCTCAGTCGTGAGCGCGTCGGTTCGTGATCAAGATCACTCTGAGTTCGCGCCAGGTGCAGTCGAGGAGCCGAGAAGCGTCGAGCGCGGCTCATGAACTCAACGCGCCGCGCCAGGTTGACGGCGTGGTCGCCCAGGCGCTCGTAGTAGCGCGCGAGGAGACCCAGGTCAATCGCGGTCTGAGGGGACGCTTGAGAGTCGACCGCCTCTTGGACCAGGCGCGAAGCGAGTTCGTCCAGCGCATCATCGGCGCTGCTCAACTCGAAGGCCGCATCCCGGGACCGGTGCCGATAGGCGGTCGCCGCGTCTCGCCACATCTCGGTGACGATGGTGCCCATTTGATCGATCAGGCCCCGGCTGCGCGGTGAGATTGTGCCGCCGACCGACTTGGTCGCGCGCTGGGCGATGTTTTTGGCCAGGTCCGCGCTTCGCTCGAGTTCCGGGATGATCTGCAAGACCGCGACCAGATCCTCGAGGTCGTTCACGGCCACGCCGCCGCGGCCCAGTCGCTCTTTGATCAGGCCCGAGAGTCGGTTGCAGCGGTCGTCGAAGGCCTCGTCATCGGCGATGACCTCGCGGGCGCGCTCGGTCTCTTGGGAGAGGAGGGATTCCGTCGCCCAGCCTACCGCCTCGGCGACCAAGGAAAAGAGCATGTGGACGGCGTCATCGATCTCTCGCTGAAAGGCGCCGTGGCTGGTAGTGCGCATTGAAGAAACGATATCCGCGCCCGGTAGGTGGCGGGGAGAGCCGGTTCAGCCGCGGGGCTTAGTCGGCTAATTCTCCCGACGGTCGAAGACGCGACATCCACTTCTCTTCCACCCGGGCGTACTTCCAGATCAGCGTCGCCGACCCGAAGGTGAGGATGAACATCCCGACGATGATGAAGCCGGCGGCGTTGATGTTGAAGTTCTCCATGAAGTGCCAGAACGGGCCCTTCCAATGCAACTCAGTGGGCAAGAGTCCGAGCACCTCAATGGTGCCGATGAAGAAGCAGATGGCCACCGAGAGCCCGGTAATGGCGATGTTGTAATAGATCTTGCGCACCGGGTTGAAGAAGGCCCAGCCGTAGGCCATGTTCATAAAGCAGCCGTCGAGCGTGTCGAGGAGCGACATGCCGGCGGTAAAGAGAATCGGCAGGCACATGATCGAGTACCAGGGCAGTGCTTTGGAGGCGAGCAGTGCGGTCGTGGCTAAGAGCGCGACCTCGGTGGCCGTGTCAAAGCCCAGACCGAAGACGACGCCCACCGGGTACATCTGCCACTCCTTGGTGATTGCCTTCATCCACCTTCCGAAGAATCGGAACATCAGGCCACGGTTGTTGAGTTGGCGTTCGAGTTCCTCCTCGTCGTAGGAACCATCTCGCATGGAGCGGAAAATCTTCAGGATCCCGGCCAAAATGACGATGTTCAACAGCGCGATCAAGTACAAGAAGCAGGCCGAGACGATGGTGCCAAAGACGCCTCCGAACTGTTCGAGCCCTGAGTGGTTGTTCGAGACCGCGCCGTAGACCGCCTTTTCGGCAATCACGAGCCCCACGCCGATCACCACCACGATGGTGGAGTGCCCGAGCGAGAACCAGTAGCCCACGCTGAGCGGGCGCCGAGCGCCTTCTACTCCTTGGCGATCGGCCATCAGCTTCCTGGTCGTATTATCGATCGCCGAGATGTGGTCGGCGTCAAAGGCGTGGCGCGAACCCAGGGTGTAGGCCAGAATGCTCACTCCCATACCCAGACCCTTGTAGTGGCCGGGGACGACGAACGCAATGAAGATGCCAAAGCCCAGAGCGTGCAGCACCAGGATAGAAAAGAACATCCAACGTGCCCGACGCCACTCTTCGGGCGAGAGGGACTGGCGCAGACGTTGCCGCCGGGAGGGGGGGTCTTGGAGGGTCGTCACTTAACCCGCGCCTCGCGGCGCCCGCTTTTTTTCATACGTACCTCTCGCCACGGTCGCCCCCGTTTCTTGGCGCCATCATGGCATAGATACGAACTGGACGCAACAACGAGGTAGAACTATTTACCGTATATCCTGGCGACGTGGCAACGAAAGTCGGTTCAGGGGCCCGCCGCGATCCCGTCGAAGAGGTGTTAGAGCTGCTGCGCGAGCACGGTGGTCGCGCCACCACGTCCCGTCGCGTTTTGCTGAGCTGTTTGTTCGAAAAAGGTCCTCACCGCACCGCCGAAGAGTTGGCTCAAGAGGTCCAGAGCATCGCACCCGACGTGCACCTCTCGACCATCTATCGCAACCTCGACGAACTCGAGCGCCTGGGCATCATTGTCCACTCGCATCTCGGCCACGGCCCCGCCACGTATCACCTGGCCAGCGAGACTCACGGTCACCTGGTGTGCGAGGCGTGTGCCGGCGAGATGGAAGCGCCCGAAGAGTTCTTTCGCGAGCTCACGGACGCGGCGCAACTCAGGTTCGGCTTCGTTGTCGACCCGCGACACTTCGCCGTGCTCGGTCGCTGCGCGCAGTGCGCCGAGCGGACCGGAACCCTCGGAGTTGATTAAAGGGCGACGGCCCTTCTCAGTTCACCGAGAGGCCGTCGAGTACGAGATCGAGTCCTCGACGGAACTGTGCGCTTGACGTGAAAGAGCGAAGTTTGCGCGCCATTTCGCCACTCGACGAGTCGGCGCCGCTTTTCGCCCGCGAGGCTTCCAGCGCTGCGAATCCAATGGTGTAGGTGTGGATGGCGGCGTACGCGTGCCCGGCCTGTTTCGCGTCGAGACCGGAGAGTCGAAGCGACTCGAGCATCGCCTCCATGCGCGCGAGCGCGCTCGACGAGGTGACCGGGTGCGAAAGATAGGTGTGCAGAACGACGGGCTCGGCGACGAGAAGATCGCGAAGGCGCTCGGCCGAGCTCACCACGTACGTTCGCCAGTCCTTCGAGGGCGCTCTCGGCGCCCAACGCGACGCGAGCAGTCGCTCGGTGAGTTCGTCGGTGATCTCGTCCTTGTCGCGCACGTGTCCGTAGATGGCCATGGGGGATGTGCCCACGTCGCGGGCGAGCTCGCGAATCGACAGGCCCTCGAAACCGTGATCGTTGACTCGCCGAGCGGCGGCGTCCATGATCTCTTCACGCGTTAACGATCCCCAGTCGCGCCGGACTCGTTTCGTTGCCGCCACGGTGCTCCCCTCGCCAATCCTCGGTATCACCACCCGAAAAGAGACTACTATCGTACGCGTACGTAAGTTGAGGAGCGCGGTGACCGCACAACCAGAGGACGGAGCGCCCAGAAGAGTGTGGCTCGGCACCTCCCTGATCGGTGGCGCCCTCGTCGCTCTCGCCATCGGGCTCGTGGCCGGATGTGGTGCCGTCGCCTTTCGCTGGCTGGTCTTCGGCTTTACCTGGGCCGCGACCGGGCATCGAACCTTTGGTCAACAGGGTCGCGTCGGAAGCGCTCACTTGAGTTTTCTGGGACCCTGGTTCTTTCTCGTGATCCCGATCGCGGGTGGTGTGCTGTACGGACCGCTGATCTATCGATTCGCCCGCGAGGCCCGTGGGCACGGCGTGCCGGAGGTCATGCTCGCCGTCACCGAGGAGGGCGGTCGTATCCGCCCCCAGGTGAGTTTGATTAAGGCGCTGTCGTCGGCACTGTGTATCGCGACGGGCGGATCGGTCGGCCGCGAAGGTCCGATCGTGCAGATCGGTGCATCACTGGCCTCCAGTCTCGGGCAGTTCGTGGGCGCGCCGAGCCGTCGACTTCGAATACTGGTCGCCTGTGGGGCTGCGGGAGGTATCGCGGCGACGTTCAATGCTCCCCTTACCGGAGTGCTGTTTGGGCTCGAGATCATATTGCGTGAGTTTTCGGTGGACGCGGCGGCGCTCATTGTCGTCTCCGCGACGACGTCAACTCTGGTGGGAAGGGTCTTCTTTGGCTCCGCGCCCTTCTTGTCGGGAATTCCTCACCATCTCTCGATGAGTTCTGACTGGCAGTACGTGCTCGTGCTCGCACTCGGCGCCCTGGCGGGTTTCGTGGGGGTCGGCTTTAAGGACGCTCTCTATCGCGTAGAAGACGCGTGCGACGCGCTGTGGGGAAGCCGCCCGGAATGGTTGCGACCGACGGTGGGGGGCATCGCGCTGGGCCTGGTCCTGCTCGTCGCACCCGAGACGTACGGGGTGGGATATCCCGTTATGAACGAGGTTCTCGGAGGGGACAAGGTCCTATGGATCGTTGCGGGACTGGCTCTCGCCAAGATTGTTGCCACCAGCCTCACCATGGGCATAGGAGGTTCGGGCGGCATCTTTGCGCCGTCGCTGTTCATTGGGGCCATGAGCGGGGAGGCGTTCGGGTTAGTGGCGCGCCACGTCTTTGGCGCCTCGGCGGGGGCGGCGGCGTTCTACGGCGTCATCGCGATGGGCGCGGTTTTCGCCGGCGGCACTCAGGCGCCAATCGTGGCGGTGGCGAGCGTATTGGAGATGACGGGGCAGTTCGGCCTCGCACTTCCGGTGATGGCGGCGATCGCCGTGGCGACGATTGTCTCACGCCGACTCACCTACGGCACGATCTACACCACCAAGCTATTGCGACGAGGTATTGACATCGACGCGTTGTCGGGTGAATCGGCGACCCAAAGTGAGTAGTTGTTCAGCCGGAGTTGTTCCTGCTCGCGTCCCACGCGGCGATCTGTCGTTTACTGGCCACGCACCGGTAGGCGTCTTCGAGGATCTCCTCGATCGCGTCGAAGTCGGCCCTCACGTCTAGGCGCACGCCAATCCATCCACGGTGACCTACGTAGGGCGGTCGAAAGTAGACCTCGGGATCGCTCGCGATCAAGATCTCTTGCGCGCCTTCAGGGGCGGCGCAGGTGAGGTGGGCGTAGTCGCGTTCGTGATGACCGCCCATCCACAACGAGGCAAACTGCTTACGCGCAAAAAATGACGGGGTGCCGTGGCTAAGTTTCTCGGTGACCTCGGGGAACGAGAGGCAAATCTCTCGTAGGTGTTCTTCGGTCTCCTTGGTCGCCACGCCCAAATATTACGTTTCTCTCGAGCGGTGAGATCGGAGAAGGAAGGGTGGCTTTCTTTCCCTTGGTGATCAAGTGGGTCCCTCGCTTCATCCAACAGGGCGAAGGAGTGGGACGAGGTGCGCGCCGTGGCTGCTAGTCGACGCGCCGCCCTGTTGAGGCTCTTAGGTAAGAGAAAGGCCCAAGCGCTCCAGGTATCCCAGGCCCATCACCGCCGCCTCACAGCCCACCTCCGAGAGTGCATCGACGTCGCGGTCATTTCGCACCCCGCCGGCGGCGAGCACCTTAAGGCCGCTGCGACAGGCCTCGTCGTACAGGGCTATGTCGGGGCCGCTCATGGTGCCATCGCGCTCGATCGCGGTGACGTGGATTCGCCTCACCCCCGCACCCACGCAACGACCCAGCGCTTCACTGAACGACACGGTGGTGTTCGCTCTCCAACCGCGTACTGCGAGGTGACCCTCACGTACGTCGAGGGCGGCGACCAGTTGATCTCCTAACTCATTGGCGAATTCAATGAGCGCACCCTCCTCACTCCAGAGTGACGTGCCCACAATGATCCGGGCGGCGCCGGCTTTCAGGGCGTTGTGGGCTTCGGCCACGCTGCGAATTCCTCCCGACACCTGCAGCGGAATGCCCCGAGATGACCGACGACAGCGCTCGACGACGTCAGCGCGCAACGATCCATCGCGCGCTCCCTGAAGGTCGACGACGTGAATGAGCGGCGGGTCAGTGTCCGCGATTCGACCCATGAACTCTTCGAGAGGTTGGCGAAATAGGACGCGCTCATAGTCGCCCCGTTCGAGTCGAACGGCGTCGTTGCCGAGCAGGTCGAGGGCGGGGATGATTTGCATAGCAGCGTGTTAGCATATTAGCATGCAAGCATGACCAGTGGAAAAGTCGTGCCGGCGGACGCGAGCCCGGAGACCGCGACCCGATTTGACAACCTGATTGACGCGTTCTCGCAGTTGCGTGACCCCGAAGTCGTGCGCGCCTTTTTGCGCGACCTGTGCACCACGACCGAACTCGACGCGATGGGCCAGCGCCTCCAAGTAGCGCGTCTCGTCGATGAGGGCGTTTCGTATCAAGAGATTTCGCGTCGTACTGGTGCGTCGACCGCCACTATTACTCGAGTGGCGCAGTGGCTGCACCACGGCGAAGGTGGCTATCGCGCGGTTCTTAAGAAGGTGCGACGATGACTCGCCGACTCACCATGGCTCTGCCATCTAAAGGTCGACTACGCGAACCGTCGTGGGCGCTGCTTGAAGCGAGCGGCGTTTCCCCCCAAGAAGCCGGTGAGCGCATGCTGCAGGCGCACTGCCGCAACGCGGACATCGACCTGCTGTTCGTGCGTGCTGACGACGTGCCCGAATACGTGCAGGACGGTGTCGTGGACTGCGGTATCACCGGTCTGGATCTCATCAACGAGCGCGAATGCACGGTGGACGTGCTGTTGCGTTTGGGGTACGGAGCGTGTTCTTTACAGGCGGCCGTCTCTAACGAAGACGACGCTCGCGAGATCGAAGACCTCGAAGGCCGGCGTATTGCCACCTCACACCCGCGCATCGCGGCCAAGGCCCTTGCCGATCGGGGTGTTAGTGCCGAGATCGTGTCGGTGGCGGGCTCAGTCGAGATCTCCCCGCGCCTCGGACTGGCCGACGCCATCATCGACCTGGTCTCAACGGGCAGTACGTTGCGCACCAACGGATTGCGCTCGATCGGCGTGCTCTTTGAGTCCGAGGCGGTCCTAATCGGACAGGCGAACGCGAAGGACTCCGAGGCGAGGCGCACACTCACCACCGTGCTCGGATCGGTGATCAACGCTCGGGCCAACCGGTACCTGCTCTGTAACGTGCCGCGTAGTCGCTTGGCGGAGGTCACCGACGTGCTGCCCACTGCGGGATCGCCTACCGTGATGGACCTCGCCACACCGGGAGTGGTTGCGGTGCACGCCCTGGTGCCCGCAGCCGACATCTGGTCTTTGTTGCCCCGGCTCGAGCGCGCCGGGGCGAGTTCGATCCTCACGTTGCCCGTGGAGAGGATGGTGCCGTGAGCGCCCCCGTCAAAGTCGATCGCAGCTACAGCGTGGAGGAGATCGTGCTCTCGGTGCGCGAGCGCGGCGACGCTGCGGTAGCCGAGTGGTCCCGGCTCTTCGACCACACCACGGCCGACGTGCCTCTTCGGGCCGTCGCCTACGGCGATGTGCCGACCGCGGCGATCCTGGCCGCCGCCCACAACGTGCGCACCTGGCACGCCGCGCAGCGTCCGACCGACCTCGTGATGGAAGTGTCGCCGGGCGTCACCCTTGAACGCCGATGGACGCCCCTGCGATCCGTGGGCGTTTACGTTCCCCGGGGCCTGGTCTCCTCTCTCATCATGAGCGCGGTGCCCGCCCAGGTCGCCGGCGTGGAGCGCATCGTGGTCTGCACTCCGCCCAACGGTGCCGCCGCCGTGGCCGCCGCGGCGGCGTTGCTGGGCATCGAAGAGGTGTGGGCCATCGGCGGGGCTCAGGCCATCGCGGCCATGGCGTACGGCACCGAGTCGCTCGCCCCGGTAGACAAGATCTTCGGTCCCGGCAATGCCGCTGTTAACGGTGCCAAACTGCTGGTGAGCCGCGACGTCGCCATCGACTTGCCCGCCGGTCCGAGCGAGATTGTGGTCGCCGCCGACGCCGGAGTGGACGAGGCGCTGATCGCTCAGGAGATCGCCGCCCAGATGGAGCACGGTCCCGATTCGCGCGGTTTTGTGGTCCGCGTTGGCGACGACCTCGACGCGGCGCTGGCCGAAATCGAGGGCTACGCCGCGGAGCACGTAGCCCTCCTGGGAGAGCGCGCAGAGTCGCTGGCCCCGCGAATCAGAAACGCCGGGGCGGTTTTTGTGGGCCCCTACTCCCCGGTGCCCGCGGGCGACTACGCCACCGGGGGTAACCACGTCCTGCCCACCGGAGGGTGGGCGAAGTCGACCGGCGGACTGGGTCTCGAGGGCTTCATGAAGGCGGTCACCGTTCAGCGCATCACCCAGGACGGGCTCGAGCGCCTGGCGCCCACCATCGAGGCGCTGGCCGAACTCGAAGGCATGAGCGCACACAAAGCAACGGCGCGGCGATGAAGCCCGTCCCCCTCGAGTCGTACCAGTGGCCGCCCTCGACCGAGGAGATTGCTCGCCGAGTGGGAATCGATGCGCGTTCGATCGTGCGATTCGACGGCAACGTGGCCGCCGCACCCCCGTCCAGCGCGCGACCCGCCGCCCTTGCGCGAGCGCTCGCCGACGTCAACGAGTACGAGCGGGGGCGCTATCTCGCCTTGCGAGAGGCGATCGCCGCCCATCACGGACTCGACGTCGCCAACGTCGCACTCGGGGCGGGTAGCGATGAATTCATCGTGCTCCTGGCCCACATGTATGGCGCCGGTGGCACGATTGCGACCGTACCGACGTTTTCGTATTCCATGTACCGATTCGCCGCCGTCATGGCCGGGGCCGCACTGGTCGACGATCCTCGCGACGCGGACCTCGTCTTTGTGTGTCGACCCAACAATCCCACGGGAGAACTTCCAGAAATCCCAGAGGTGCGCGGACAGATCGTCGTTGACGAGGCCTACGCGCAGTACGCGGGCGTGGACGCGCTGGACCGACTCGACGAGGGCGTCATTATTCTGCGCACGTTCTCCAAGGCTTTCGGCCTGGCGGGCGCGAGGGTCGGCTACGCGCTCGCGCGCCCGGACGTTATCGACGCAATCACTTCTCGCCAGGCCCCTCTCTCGGTCTCCTCACTCTCGGCCGCACTGGCGTTAACCGCGATTACCTCGCCACTCGACGTCGCGCCGGCGATCAACGAACGCGAACGCCTGGCCACGGAGCTGGAAAAACTGGGGCTCGCGCCGCTTCGTTCCTACACCAACTTCCTCTTCATTCCCATGGAGGAGCCGGAGAAGTTGGTCGACCAGCTGATGACCGTGGGGGCCGTAGCGCGGGCGTACCCCGGTGGGATGCGCGTCAGCGTGCGCGACGCGCTCGACAACGATTTTTTGCTCGACGCCCTGCGCGCGGTTCTCTTTGACGCCCCGCTATCGGCGCCGTACACCCGTCACGAGCGCCACACCGCCGAGACCCTGCTGAGCGTTCGCTTGCGCGTGCCGGGCGAGGGTCGCATCTACGTGAACACGGGGGCGGGCTTCTACGACCACATGCTCCAGCAGCTGGCCTTTCACGCCGGACTCGACCTGCGCCTCGAAGGGTCAGGAGACCTCGAAACGGGAGATCACCATCTGGTTGAGGACATGATGCGAACCTTCGGCGAGGCGCTCGATAGAGCCCTCGGGGACCGCAAGGGGCTTACGAGGTACGGCGAGGCGCGAGTACCAATGGACGAGGCGCTCGCGCACGCGGTAGTTGACCTATCCGGCCGCGCCACCGCCAAGATCCAGATCGCCCCCGACGAGGGCATGGTGGCCCACGCCTTTGAGTCACTGGTTCAGACTGCGCGTATCACCCTGCACGTCACGAGCGAGGGTCACAACGCCCACCACGTCGGCGAAGGCGCGTTTAAGGCAGTGGGGCGAGCCTTGGCCCAGGCCCTGACCAAGGACGGCTCGCTGGTGCGTTCGACCAAGGGCAGCCTGTGAGCGACGTGGTCGTGGTGGACTACGGCGCGGGCAATACGCGCTCGGTGCGCGCGGCGCTCTCGCACGTAGGTCGCACCAGCACGCTGTCGAGCGAACCTTCAACCATCCGCGACGCCGAGCGGGTGATCCTTCCCGGCGTCGGCTCGGCCAAGAGCGCGATGGCCCACCTTGAGGCGACGGGTGCCGCCGACGCGCTGCGCGCGAGATTCGCCGAGGGTGCGTCGATCCTGGGCATCTGTCTGGGACTGCAACTCGCCCTGGAGTCGAGCCAGGAGGACGGTGGCGTGACCGCACTGGGCCTGGTCGAAGGAGACGCCGTTCGTCTCACCGAAGGTCGCGTGCCGCGACTCGGATGGTCGGTGGTGCGCCCGTGGGGGGACGCGTTCTACTTCGCTCACTCCTACGCCGCGCGCACTCCTCGCGCGGTGGCGAGCGTGGGCGGAGTCGTGGCCGCGGTGCGCAGCGGCTCGTTTTTTGGCGTGCAGTTCCACCCCGAGAAGAGCGGCCCGGCCGGTCTGGAATTTCTCGATCAGTGCCTCTCCCTCGTCTGATTCCTTGCCTCGACGTCGCGCACGGTCGCGTCGTCAAGGGCGTGAGCTTCGCCGACCTGCGCGACGTGGGCGACCCGGTTGAACTCGCGACGTACTACGGCCAAGGCGGCGCGGACGAACTCGTTCTTCTCGACATCGCCGCGACGCCCGAGGAGCAATCCACCATGACCGCCGTTGTCGAACGTGTGGCCGACGTCTTGGCGATTCCCTTCACGGTGGGCGGGGGAGTGCGCTCGATCGAGGACGCTTCGCGAATCATTGAGTCGGGGGCCGATCGGGTCTCGTTGAACTCCGCGGCCTTGGCCAATCCAGCGCTGATCACCCAGATTGCGGATCGCTACGGGTCCCAGGCCGTCGTGGTGGCGATCGACGCGGGAGAGCGTGTGGTCTACACCCACGGTGCTCGCCACGCGACGGAGGTAGAGACGGTCCCGTGGGCGAAAGAGGCGTGCGAGCGCGGAGCGGGGGAGATTCTGCTCACCTCCATAGCGCACGACGGGCATCGCCGCGGCTTCAATCTCGAACTCACCGCCGCGGTGCGCGCCGCGGTGAGCGTTCCGGTCATCGCCTCGGGTGGCGCGGGTTGCGCGAAGCACGTGGCCGACGCGTTGCGCGTCTGTGACGCCGCTTTGGTCGCGTCGATCGTGCACGAGAACCCCGAGGGGCTCAAAGGGTTGCGGCGCGAGGTGGAAGAACTCGGGGTCGCTCTGCGGCCGATAAAGGAGGGTCGATGAGCGACGAGTTACGAGCGGCGATCGTCCAAGACGAGTCGAGCGGTCGAGTCCTGATGCTGGGCTGGATGGACGAGGAGGCGTATTCGCTGACCCAGTCCACCGGATTGGTGCACTTCTTCTCGCGCTCGCGCCAGAAACTCTGGATGAAAGGCGAGACGTCGGGCAACGTCTTTTATGTCAGCGACGTTGAGCTGGACTGCGACGGCGACGCCGTGCTCGTGAGGGTGGGTGCCCAGGGGCCGGCCTGCCACGACGGTTCCACCTCGTGCTTTACACCCTGGCTCTGGCGCAAGATTCTGCGGCGCCAGTCCGAGGAAGCGCAAGGTTCCTACGTGCACGCCCAACTCTCGGGCGGCGTCGCGCTCAACGCCCGCAAGGTGGGCGAAGAGGCGGTCGAGCTCGCCGTGGCGGCACTCGCCGAGGACGATGAGCGTGTGGTGAGCGAGGCCGCGGACCTGTGGTTCCACCTGCTGCTACTGCTGCGCGCTCGCGGACTAGACCCCGCAGCCGTTGAGGACGAACTACGACGCCGAGAGCGGGACTAGACGCCCAGCGCGTACGCGCTCATCGACAGCGACCCCATCTCGTAGCCGTCCACGATGGTCGCCGCCGGGGTTCCGGCCGCGGCCGACAGACCAGCCAGGTACGCCAGGGGCAAGAAGTGGTCCGGGGTGGGCACCGCCCGGTTGTAGTCAGCGTGCGCGCTCGCCGCGCCGAGGCCGGCGGCGTCATGAGTCATGATGTCGCGCATCGACTCGTCAAACCGGTGCGCCCAGTCGGTGCCCTTCCCCGGCGAGTGCCAGTCGATCAGGCGAAGGTTGTGCACGACGTTTCCGCTACCGAGAATTAACACCCCCTCGCTTCTCAACTGGTGCAGTTTGGCGCCCAGGTTGAAGTGGTAGTCGAAGGGCAACTCGGCGTTGATCGAGAGTTGAATGACCGGAACGTCGGCTTTGGGATACATGTGGTTGAGGACCGACCACGTGCCGTGATCGATTCCCCAGCTGTCCGAATCCAGTCCGACGTAGGTGGGCTCGACGACGTCGGCGATGCGCTGGGCCAACTCTGGATCACCGGGCGCCGGGTACTGGACGTCGAAGAGGGGCTGGGGAAAGCCGTAGAAGTCGTGAATCGTGCGCGGGACTCGCATGGCGGTGACCGCGGTGATGTTCACGTACCAGTGAGCGGACACGACCAGGATCGCCGAGGGCGTGGGCATCGACTGGGCCAGCTGACACCACGCCTCGGTATAGCGGTTCGTTTCGATCGCGTTCATGGGGCTGCCGTGTCCGATAAAAGCGGCGGGCATTAGATCGCTCATTAGATGGTCATGGTAGTGGTGGACACCGCTCCTGGTTCCGTGAGCCGACCGCCCTCAGGCGCTGATCGCCATCGTCGCGATTTCGGTGATCTCGTGGGAGGAGAGAGCGACGTCAATGCGAATGCCTCGCTCGTCGACTTCGAGCGGCTCCAGGGCCGCGAACTGGGATGTGAGGAGTTCGGGGGGCATGAAGTGATGACGTCGCGCGGCCATGCGCGCGAAAATTAGGTCGGGGTCGCCATCGAGTTCCACGAAGAATGCGTCGGGAACAAAGGTCCGCAGTAGATCTCGGTACCGGCGCTTAAGAGCGGAGCACGCCGTGACGGTGGAGGTACCTTCGCGGTTCGCGGTACACAACGTGACACCAATCGCATCGAGCCAGGGGATCCGGTCTTGATCATCGAGCGGCACCCCGGCGGCCATCTTTTCAATGTCACTCGTGGAGTGGTAGTCGTCAGATTCGATATAACTGACGCCGAGTTCGAGGGCCAGGGCTCGAGCGAGCGTGGTCTTGCCAGAGCCGGCCACTCCCATGACGATCACGCACGTCGCTCGGGCCGCCCTCATACCCCAAGCCTACGAAAGACTCGAAGGTCCTAACCTCACGCTGAGCGTCGACTCTGACTCAAATACGTGTTGGGTGTGATCATCGACGCGCGACTGCCGTGTGATCTCGTAACTAGGGTAGAAGAGTCGGGCCGCTCGCACCCTCTAAGTCGATGACTCGATAGGGAGAGGGAACAGCGAGCACGCCTGATCTCAAATTTCGAGACACGGCGCCGATTTCACTTGGTTGGCAAAGGAACTTATGACGACGAGCGACTTTCAAAGCCAGTGGGCCGAGTGGCATCAGGAGATCGAGGCGAGGCGGCGCTCGCCCCAGGGGTTTTTGGCCGTGACCGGCCTCTACTGGCTCGACATCGAGCCCATTTCGATCCCGGGCGCCCCGGGGCGATGGGCCCTCGGCGAAAACGGCCCCGTGGTGGAACTAGACGACGACGAGCATCTGGTTCTCGGCGGCGATGCACGCCGCGGCCGGGTGGACTTTGGGACATTTGACGGGCGCCATCCCGTTCGAGCGCGCTACGGAGCGACCGAGATAGAGATCGCGCGGCGCGGCACCACCTACATTGTTCGTCCTCGGCAGGCCGATCACCAACTGCTGGCCGACTATGAGGGAACCCCGAGCTACCCGCCGTCGCCCCTGTGGGCTCTTACGGGAGAGTTCTTGGCCCGCGAGTTCCCCCTCGAGATTGAAGTGGGATCGACGGTCGACGGACTCTCCAGCTCCTATACGTCGTCGGGGGTTGTCGAGTTCGAAGTGAATGGATCGACGTTTCGGTTGACGGCTTTTGATGACGATGATGGCCTGACTTTTCTCTTCGGGGATGAAACGTCGGGTACGACGACCTACCCGGGCGGGCGCGAGCTCGAGACTCGACGCCCGGACGCCCACGGGTTCGTGCGGCTGGACTTCAACCGTGCGACGAACTTGCCCTGCGCGTATACGTCGTTTACGACCTGTCCTCTTCCCCCGCCGGAGAACCGCCTCGCCCTGGCCGTCGAGGCGGGCGAGCAGATACCCGCGCGGCATTGAATCGCCGCGGTCACCCGGTGCGGTCCTGGATAGCGTGAATCACGTGTCGTTATTGCGTGTGGACCAGCTTCGGGTCAGTTTTTCGACGCGCGCCGGAGACGTCGAGGTAGTGCGAGGGCTCGACCTGAAGGTCGACGAGGGCGAGTCGGTGGCCATCGTGGGAGAGTCCGGCGCCGGTAAGAGCCTCTCGATGCTCGCGATCCTCGGGCTCGCCCCGAGCGCGCAGGTGTCGGGACGCGCGGAGTGGCGCGGGCGAGATCTGATCGCCATGAGCGCGCGCGAGCGCCGAGCCATACTCGGAGCCGAGATCGGCGTGGTCTTTCAGGATCCCTCATCGAGCCTCCATCCGCTGCGCCGGGTGGGGGACCAGATCGCCGACGTGATTCGAGCCCACACCAGAACCTCAGCGCGTCTGGCTCAGGCGCGCGCGGTGGAGCTACTCGATCTCGTGGGCATTCCTGAAGCCCCAGTGCGTCGCCGCGACTACCCGCACCAGTTCTCGGGTGGGCAGCGTCAGCGAATTCTCATCGCCATGGCCATCGCGCTCGAGCCCGCTTTGCTCATCGCTGATGAGGCGACCACCGCTTTGGACGTCACGATTCAGGCTCAGGTACTCGAACTGCTGCGCCGCCTGCAGAGAGAACTTGGTCTCGCCATCATCGTGATCACCCACGACCTCGGCGTGGTAGCCGAGATGGCCGATCGGGTGGTCGTGTTGTACGCCGGAAAGGAGGTCGAACAGGCCCCGGTGCGCCAGATCTTTTATGGGGCGCACCACCCGTACACTCTCGGACTGCTCGAATCTCTCCCCGGCGTGGGGCGCGATCGTCTGGTCGCCATCCCCGGTACACCGCCCTCTCCCGGCGACCTGCCGAGCGGATGCAGTTTTCATCCGCGTTGTCGCTACGCCCTCGAACGCTGTGACCGCGATGAGCCGTTCCTCTTAGACGTCGCCGGGGACGGATCTCACTGCTCCGCGTGCTGGTTGCCCGTCGATGAAGTGGGTCCGGGCGCTCACGAATCGACAAATCGTGCCTTTGGAGCACCGTGAGTGAGTCGCCCGAGACGCCGCTCGTTCAAGTTGACAATCTGGACAAGCACTTTTCTGGCTCGGCGCGTTTCATGGGCCGTTCGCGCAGCGTGCTTCACGCCGTAGACGATGTCTCATTTTCGATAGACCGCGGTGAGACCCTCGGACTAGTTGGCGAATCGGGATCGGGAAAGTCGACACTTGCGCGTTGCGTTGTTCGATTGCACCACTTGAGTGCGGGACGAGTGCTCTTTGACGGCGAGGACATCTCGACAATGAGCACGCGACAACTCCGTCCCTATCGATCCCGGATGCAGTTCATCTTCCAGGATCCCTTCGCGTCGCTTAACCCGCGCCGCCGAGTTGTGTCGATCATTGCCGAACCCTTAATTGTCACCGGTGGCCAGTCGCATCACGATGCGCACGATGCAGCCCGCGAGCTGATGGTCCGCGTGGGGCTCGATCCGCGCCACGCCGATCGATTCCCCGCTCAATTCTCGGGCGGACAGCGCCAGCGCATCGGCGTGGCGCGCGCGCTGGCGCTGCGTCCGGAGTTCGTGGTGTGCGACGAACCGGTGTCGGCGCTCGACATCTCGATCCAGGCCCAAGTCATCAACCTGCTGGCCGACCTACAAGACGAACTCGGCTTGACCTACCTCTTTATCGCGCACGATCTGAGCGTGGTGCGCCACGTCAGCGACCGCGTCGCCGTCATGTACCTGGGGCGACTCGTTGAGCTGGCGCCGACCGAGGATCTCTACTACGCCCCCCGTCACCCCTATACCCGCGCGCTTCTCGACGCGGCGCCCGTGGCCGATCCCGACAAGCGCTCCACGACTTCGGTGCTGGCTGGAGAGATCCCCTCACCGCTGCATCCCCCCTCGGGCTGTCGTTTCCGCACGAGATGTCCCCGGGCCCAGGAGCTCTGTGCCCGAGAGGTGCCGCCACTCGACCCTATTGATGAGGGGCATCTCGTGGCCTGTCACTTTCCCCTCGAAGCCCCCCGCGTCCAACTGCGATCCTCGAGTCAGCAGTGAGCACGGCCACGGTCGACGAGTCCTCGCCCGGACGCCGACCGAAAGGTTCTACTCGGCTGTTGTGGGATCGCCTGCGCCGCGACCGCGTCGCGATGCTCGCGATGATCGTCCTGGGTCTCATCGTGGCCGCCACGCTGGGCGCACCCCTCATCGCGGCCTGGACCGGACACGGTCCGAACGCGCAGTACCTCACCACGGGACTGTCGCCTCAGGGTCTGCCCGTCGGCCCCGGCAGGACGTTTCTCTTCGGCGCGGACGACCTCGGTCGCGACGTGCTGGTGCGCATCGCCTACGGCGGGCGTATTTCTCTGTTCGTGGGGGTCGTCGCCACCGGCTTTGCCATCGGGCTCGGGGTAGTGATCGGCCTCGTGGCGGGCTACTACGGAGGCGTCGTGGACGCGATCTTGTCGCGATTCATGGATGTTGTGTTGTCGCTACCGTTCTTGATCTTCGCCGTCGCGCTGATCGCCATCGTGGGACCGGGGCTGTGGGTGTCGGTCTTCGTGATCGCCTTTTTCTCGTGGGCGAGTGTGGGTCGGGTGGTGCGCGGCCAGACGCTCTCGATCCGCCAGCGCGAGTTCGTCGAAGCGGCGCGCTCGATCGGAGCCAGCGGTCCGCGCATCATGCTTTTTGAGATCCTGCCGAACGTGATGGCGCCGGTGATCGTCTACGCCACGTTGCTGGTGCCGTCGGCGATCGTTTTTGAGTCGACGCTGGACTTTTTGGGCATCGGTGTCACGCCGCCCACGCCCACGTGGGGCAACATGCTGGCCGAGTCGCTCAACTACTTCCAAGAGGCGTGGTGGTTCGTCGTCTTTCCCGGTGCGGCGCTTTTGTTGACCACTCTTGCCTTCAACGTGCTGGGCGACGCGGTGCGCGACGCCTTGGCTGAGGGGGAGCGCTAGTGGAACTCGCGCGCTTTATCGTGCGTCGTGCGATTCAGGGCGCGGTCGTTTTGTGGATCGTAGTGAGCGCGGTGTTCGTGATGTACTTCGTTGCGCCCAATGACGTCGCCCGGCTGTTGGCGGGCCGTCAGGCTGACCCGGCCACCGTGGCGGCCGTGTCGCGGCGCCTCGGGCTCAACCGGCCCCTGCTCGATCAGTACGCACACTTTTTGAACCAGATCATCCACGGCAACCTCGGCTACTCCTTTACCAACTCTGAACCGGTGACCACGCTCATCGGTCAGGCGTTTTGGGTCACGTTCTCGCTGGCCGTGGGCGGCGCGGTGCTCTGGCTCATCATCGGGGTCAGCGCGGGCACGCTGGCCGCTCTGCGCCGCCGCCACGCGGTGGATCATGCGATCACGGCTCTCGCCCTCTTTTTTTATTCGTTTCCCACGTTCCTCCTCGGAGAGCTGCTGTTGCTGGGTCTGTTCTACGAACTGCACCTCGCGGGATTCAATTTCTTTCCGGGAGGTGGCTACGTCGCCTTTACCCAGAACCCGGGCCAGTGGGCTCAGCACCTGATCTTGCCCTGGCTCACCATCGCCCTCGTGAGCGCCGCGACCTACGCGAGGCTCACGCGCGCGTCACTCTCTGACGTGTTGGGCGAGGACTATATACGCACGGCGCGGGCCATGGGGCTGCCCGCGCGCTGGGTGATCGGTCGCTACGCGCTACGCAGCGCGATCACCCCGGTCGTCACCCAGTTCGGGCTAGACCTCGGGGCTCTCTTGGGCGGGGTGGTCGTGACCGAAACCGTCTTTGGTCTGCCCGGACTCGGTCAGCTGCTCGTCATCTCCATCGACCATCAGGATCTGCCGACCATCATTGGCCTGGTGCTGCTCGCCTCGACGTGTGTGGTGGTGGCCAACCTGCTCGTAGATATCACCTACGTCCTGCTCGATCCTCGAGTGCGCGTTTCCTAACGAAAAATCCCCCGGGGCGCGCCCCGGGGGATTTCTGGTCGACGTGTTTACTTCGACAGCCAAACGTTGGTCACGTCACCCACCCGCGAGTAGGGATCGATGAACCAGTGATGGACGTTCGAGGAGTGAAAGACCGCGTGTTTGTGGATGTCGATCGGCACGATGGCGGCGTCCTGCATCGCTTGCTTGTCGGCCTTCGCCCAGTCGCTGGCCGACTGGGTCGCCGACGAGGCCGCCAGAGCGGCGTTGATGAGCGAGTTCTCACTCGCGCTGTTGTAGTCGCCGTAGTCACTCGAGCCCGCCTGATAGGTCGCGCCGTCGAGCAGGGGCTGGATGGTGGTGCGGCCGTTGTTGCCGAACCAGTCCGGGCCCCAGTCCACCAGCGCCATGTCCCACACGCCCGACTTCGCCTCGGACGGGGTCGTGATGTAGTTGCCGTAGAGATTGTCAACGGGCACCTCGTGCAATTGGACGGTGATGTGGGCCTTGGCCAGGCTGGACTGAATCACCTGGGCGATCGCCGGATCCGGGTCGTCGTTGTCGTAGTACAGCTTGAGGGTGACACCCTTGGCGAATCCCGCGGACTTGAGCAGCGACTTGGCCTTGGTCGGGTTTCCCTGGCTGCTCGCGCTCGGGTACAGGTTGAAGGCCTGGTAGCCCACGCTGCCCGGGGTGATTACCTGGTTCTGTACCGCGTTCAGAGTCGAACCGCCGTTGACCTGAATCACGCCGGCCTTGTCGATCGCGTACTCCACGGCTTGGCGAACGCCGAGCTTGCTCGTGGCGTGGCCCTCGTTAGGGCTCTGAAAGTTAAAGACCAAGTAGGGGTCGAGAGAGCCCGCGTCGTAGATATCGAGTCCGGAGTTCTTGGCGGACACCAGGCTCGGCAGGTCCTGGTTGGGCACGTTGGTGTCCCACTCCATGTCGGCGGTACCGGCTTGGATCTGCTGTTGGACCGAGGTCGAGGTCTCGCCCTCGGTCACCACGATCTTGTTGACGTACGCCTTGCGCACTGAGTCCGTACTCGCCTTCCACGCGGGGTTGCGTACCAGGATGATCGACGTGTTGGCCTTGTAGGTCTGGATCTCGTAGGGACCGTCGGAGAGCGTGTGTTGGCGGAATTGGGCCGAGTCGGGCACGTACTTCAAATACTCCACCGGGGCGGGGGAGGAAAAGGGCAGCGACATGATGTCGTTGAAGTCCGTGGCCGGCTGGAGGAGGTGGAACGTCACCGTGGTGCCAGAGGCGCTCACGCCCGCGAGAGTGTGGCTCGTGACGTAGGCCTTGATCGCGGCCGCGGTGGGCTTCACCTTGAGGAAGCTGTTGCAGTACGCGGTAAATCCGACGATGGTCGACTCGTAGTACCCGGGCGCACCGGTGGGCGAAGCCGGGTTGCAGAGCAGTTCGATGCCGCGCACCTCATCGGCGCCCGTCACCTGTCGGGCGGGGGAGGTGTTCCAGTCCACGCCGGACTTGATGTGGTAGGTGTAGGTCTTGCCGCCATTGGTGATGCCCCCGTTGGCCAGGCTGGGCACCGTGGTGGCGATGTCGGCGACCAGGTTGGTCGGCATGCTGGTGGTGCCGGTCGCGGGGTAGGTGACCAGTTGGCGGGTGTAGGCGCGCTCAATGGTGTAGGTCGTGCCCGAGTAGATGCTCGAGGTGTCGAGGTGATCAACATCTCCCTGTCCCACCAGGTTGAGCGTGCCGCCCTTGTGCGAGGACGAGGCCCCGGCTGTTGGGGCGACGCCCGTAGCGACGAGGGCCAGGCCGGTGACCAGGGCGAGGCCCCCCGCCAGACCGGTAGCAACGCGGCGATGCAGATATTTCATGATTCTCCTTCATTCTCACGAGTGGTCGCGGCCGACCCGACAATAACAGAGTATTGCGATGGACAAAGTCACCTTTCAACCTCGTAATCGCAAGACGCCGTAGGTGAACCTACTGTGAGCGCCCTTGTATCGTGACCGATAACTGAGTGGCCGCGATGCGGTACTCCTTCTGAACGGAGTTGATCATGTCGAGAGACCCCTACGCCGAACTTCCCGCGGTGGCGTTGTTTCGCGTCACGTCCGCGGACCTGCGAGACGGCGAAGCGCTCGCGATGGCCCAGGTGAGTGGACTCATGGGCGCGGGGGGCGAGGACGTCTCCCCCCAGATCTCGTGGGACGGGTTCCCCGCGGAGACCAAGAGTTTTGCCGTGACCGTTTACGACCCGGACGCGCCGACGGCCTCGGGCTTCTGGCACTGGTCGGTGGTAAACATCCCGGTCGCGACGACCTCGCTAGCCGCCGGAGCGGGCGACGAGGAGGGCAGCGGTCTACCCGAGGGGGCGATCCAGTTCCAGAACGACGCGAGCCTCAAGCGCTACGTCGGGGCGGCGCCCCCGGCCGGTCACGGAGTTCATCACTACTACGTGGTCGTGCACGCGCTGGACGTCGACTCCCTGGAGATACCCGAGAACGCGACCCCCGCGTACGTGGGCTTTAACCTCTTCGCCCACGCGCTCGCGCGCGCGATCCTCGTGGGCACCTACGAGCAGCACTAAGTCGCCCCGCTGTGGTGGGGATGAGCGTCTGGGTTCTGGGTTGCGCGGGGTCGAGCTTCGACCCCGAACTGCGCGAGCCCTGCTCGGGCTACCTGGTCGAATATCACAATGCCGCCCTGCTGTTGGACTGCGGTTACGGGACCTTCGACTCGTATCGCACGCTCTCCCTCAAAGAGGACCTGTGCGCCATCGTGATCAGCCACGCCCACCGCGACCACTGCGGGGACCTTGCGCGCTTCCTCCAGTGCGTGCCCGCGGGTCACGAGGCGCCGGTAGTGGTCGCCTCGGCTGAGTCACTCGAGGCGATCGGCGAGACCTTGAACGAGTTCGAGTGCCAGGTCATCGTCGTTAAAAGCGCGAGTCGCGTGTCGCTCGGTCCCTTCGTCGTGGAACTGTCCGCAACGACCCATCAGATTCCCACGCTCGCCGCCAACGTGAGGGCCGGTGGGCACTCCCTCGTCTACAGCGCGGATACCGGGCCGGGCTGGGGCGTTCCTCGCGAATGGCGCGGGGCCGACACGGCGGTGGTGGAGTGCACCTACCTCACTCGAGGCGCGACGAGTTGGCCGTACCACTTGGCGGTGGACGACGCGCTCGATCTTGCTCGCGAGATCAATGCCGAACGGACTCTTCTCACGCACGTTCCCCCGCGCGAGGACCCGCATCGACGCCTGGAGTTAGCCCGAGAACGCGAGCCGACCTTGTCGTTCGATCTGGCCGAACGCGGCGGGCAGTACCCGGTCGCACGCGGGGATGATTACAGGTAATGCGGCGGACGTTCGTGCTGGTCGCCGCGCAACCGTGACAGTTCAGCCTTGAGGCGCTCGACTTCTTCGGTCAGAGAACGAACTAGCTCTTCGAGTTCCTCGTAGCGATCGATCTCGCTCATTCCTTAACACTTGCACAGCCTCGCGCGCGCGAGGTCGGCGTGCGTTACTTAACGCTGGTTAACGTAAGGACGAGTCGCGCGCGGACGCGGCCTTTGGGGGGTGCGTATGGCGGTCGAGGAACACGTGGCGAAGGATCACGAGCGACTGCACGCGCTCGGCTATCGCCAAGAACTGAATCGCGTCCTGGGGCTCTTCGATAACTTTTCGGTGGCTTTTAGCTACTTGAGCCCTGTCGTGGGCATCTATTCGATCTTCGTGATCGGAGCCGGGGCCGGCGGACCGGCCTACATCTGGACGATCCCGGTCGTCGTGCTTTTCATGACGCTGGTGGCTCTGGTGTTCGGTCAGTTGGCCAGTGAGTATCCGCTCTCTGGAGCGCTCTACCAGTACGGAAAATTCAACGTCGGTGCGCGCTACGGCTGGTTCGTCGGCTGGATTTACGGCTTCGCGCTCCTCGCCACGGTGGCGTCGGTTGACTCGGGCATCGTGGGTTACGTCACCGATCTGATGAATCGGTGGTTTAACACGGACCTCAACCCCGCAGACCACCTCACGATCTTCATCGTGGTGGCGATCGTCATCGTTCTCTCGGCTCTCATGAACTCTGTGGGGGCCAAGATCCTTGGCCGCGTGGCCCGCTACGGCGTCTACGTCGAGACGATCGGTACGTTTGGCGTCTTCATCGCTCTCGCCATCAAGGGCTTCCACCACGGTCTGGGCTACCTGGGCACGACCCAGGGCGTGCAGAACGTCAGCCACAACCCCTTCGGCGTCAACTTCGGCGGCCACTGGCTCACCGGCGCGGCCCTGGTGGCGATCCTCGCCAACGTCTACATCTTCTACGGCTTTGAATCGGCGGGCGACATCGCCGAAGAGACCAAGGACGCGGGCCGACAGGTGCCGCGCGCGATGCGCAACGCCATTCTCTACGGCGGCATCGCGTCCTTCGTGCTGGTCCTCGGACTCCTGCTCGCCATTCCCAAGGACGGCTTCAAGCAGGTCATCGCCGGCGGTATTCCGGTGATCCTGGCCACTTTGCCCGGTTGGCTACAGGACGTCTTCTTGATCCTCGTGATCATCGCGTTCTTCAGTTGCGGCACCGCGGTGATGGCGGCGGGCTCGCGGGTGACCTTCGCGCTGGCGCGAGACGGTGCGATACCCGCGGCGCGCGTCTTGCGCAAGGTGACCCCCACGCACCGCACTCCGCGCAACGCCATCCTGGTCGCGACGGTGGTGCCGTTCTTGTTCTTGTTGCTGGTCCTCGTCAATCCCTCCAAGCCTGAGCACATCTTGTGGTTCACGTACCCGGCCAACGTCAACGCTCTCTTCGCCCTCGTCTCGTTCGCGACGTCGGGGATCTATCTCTCGTTCTTCTTGACGGTGCTCGGGTCCTTCATCGCCGAACGCCGCGGGTGGAAGCCGAGCGGGCAGTTCACCCTGGGCAAGTGGAGCGGCACGGTCACCGTGGTCGCGGGCCTCTACCTGTTCTTGATGCTGCTGAACATCGTCTGGCCGAGTTCGCTGTCGAGTGGCCGGGCCGCTCTCTTCAACTACGGCTGGATTACCTTGCTGGTGATGTTCATCATCGTGGTGGTGGGCGCGCTCTACGAAGGCTTCGCGCGACCCGACAAGAAGCCGCGCAGTGTGGGCGAGAGCATCCCCGAGATGCCCGACGCGAGCGCGCTCGCTGACCGCTCGACGCCTTCGGAGTCCTAAGGGAGCCGCGGCCCGCTAGTGCGGGCCGCGGCGGTCTCTGAAGGGGGCTCCGCCGATTTGTAGTGTGGTGGGGTCTGAATCGAAAGGGCTCCGTGGCCAACTGCCAAGTCTGTGGCGCATCGCTGTCGGAGGGTGCGAACTTCTGTACCGCGTGCGGTTCGCCCCACGAGAGTCCTCTGGCCTCGCCCCACCCCTCCTATCCCACGCCGGCCCCGACCGAGGTCGCCGGTGAGGCCCCGGCGGGTTTTTGGTGGCGAGTCCTCGGCTACCTGATCGATTCACTCGTCCTGTGGCTGGTCGCCTCACTACCCCTGGAGAACTCCCACGTGTCCGCACACGCAGCAGCGACGATCACCCTGGCCCTGGCGGCCGTGTACTTCTGGTTCTTCGTGCGATTCCGCGGCGCCACGATTGGGATGATGCTCTGTCGGATGCGCTGCGTCAGTGAAACCGGTGCGCGATTGACGGATTCTCAAGTCGTCGCCCGAACAGCGACGTACGTGGTGTTCCTCGCGTTGGCCAGCATCTACGTAGTGAGCATCTACCAGCACCCCAACGCCGCCGAGCGGCGCACGGAAATTCACGAGATCGGCATCTACTTTTTGCTCGCGCTCCCGCACCTGATCGAGATGCTTTGGGCCGCCTGGGACCCGCGGCATCAGACCCTGCACGACAAGGCGGCCCGCTCCCTCGTCGTGCGCCGATCCCCGGTTTAGGGGAAGAGCCCGCGCAGGCGCGTCGCCTCGGCGATGCGCTCCACCCCCACCACGAGGGCGGTGTCGCGCAGGGCGAGATTCAACTGCAGGTGGCGCTCCCAGATGGAGTCGAAGGCCTCGTGCATGGTCTTTTCGAGGCGCTGGCGAAAGAGTTCGGTCTCCCACATGAAACCCTGGAGATCTTGGGCCCACTCGAAGTATGACGCCACGACTCCGCCGGCGTTGGCCAGCACGTCGGGCACGACGGGGATGTTGCGCTCGGCCAGCACGGCCGCCCCTTCGCCGGTCGTGGGACCGTTGGCCGCTTCGACCATCATCGACGCCGAGAGGGTCTGGGCCACCTTTTCGGTAATCACCCCGCCCAGGGCGGCGGGGATCGCGATATCGCTCGGGATGGCGAAGAACTCATCGGGGTTGACTTCGTCGGATCCCGGGTACTTCATGATGGAGCCCACTTCGTCGAAGTGCCGGGCCATCTTCTCGGCGTCGATGCCGTCGGGCACGTGAATGGCCCCGTGCACGTCGGCGAGTCCCACGACGCTGAGCCCTCGTTCGCTCAAGAGCGAAATGAGCGGCGCGCCGACTTTGCCGTATCCCTGGATGACCACGCGCTGTTCACTAGGAACGCGGCCCAACTGCTTGAGCAGCGCCATGGTGCAGATGGTGACGCCCAGTGAGGTGGCCCCGGCGTGCCCGAAGGTGCCGCCAATGGCGGTGGGCTTGCCGGTCACGACACCGGGCAGGTTGTGCCCGGCCAGCATCGAGACCGTGTCCATAATCCAGCTCATCACCTGGGTGTCGGTGTTGATGTCGGGAGCGGGAATGTCGCGGTCGGGCCCGATCATGGGGGCGATGGAGTAGGCGTAGCGGCGCGTTAGTCGCTCGAGCTCGCCTCGACTGAGCGCGGTCGGGTCGACCTTGACCCCGCCTTTGGCGCCGCCGTAGGGGATGTTCACGACCGCGCACTTGATGGACATGTCGGCCGAGAGCGCGGCGATCTCGTCGACGTTCACGCTCTCGTGAAAGCGGATACCGCCCTTGCCCGGGCCGCGCGAGGAGTCGTGCTGGATGCGCCAGCCGGTAAAGACGTGGATGTCGCCCGAGTCCATGCGCACGGGCACCGCCACCTCCAAGATGCGCTCGGGGGTGACGATGCGAGAGATCATTCCCTCGTCCAGACCGAGAATGTGTCCGGCTGTTTCGATCAGAGAACGGATGCGAAGCCAGGGATTGAACTCATCAGAGTTCGCTTCGTTAGGACGCGTGACCACGTGTCACCAACCTTTGTGATTTTTTGAAAGCGCCGTTGCTCTCGCTTCCAGGTTACGCCCGCCCGCCCGGCCCGGGGCGCCAGAAAAGGCGGACTTGTCGTTCCGATACTGTGAACAACACGCGAAGGGGGCGGGCGTGAAAATCACCACCAATCTGGGGTATGCCGGCGGCTTTAAGAAGGCGGTGGCCGAGGTCGCCGAGATGGAAAAGGCTGGGCTGGACCTGGTGTGGGTGGCCGAGGCGTACGGATTCGACGGGCCCTCCCTGATGGGGTACTTGGCGGCGAAGACCGACACGGTGGAGATCGCCTCGGGGATTATTCCCCTCTATACGCGCACTCCGACCCTGATCGCCATGACCGCCGCGGGGATCGACGCGCTCTCGGACGGTCGATTCTCGCTGGGCCTGGGCGCTTCGGGCCCTCAGGTCATTGAGGGCTTCCACGGTGTTGCCTACAACAACCAACTGGGCCGCACGCGCGAGATCATTGAGATCTGCCGATCGGTATGGAAGCGCGACGCGCCAGTCGTTCACGCCGGAAAGAACTACACGCTGCCGCTGCCCCCCGATAAGGGCACGGGGCTGGGCAAGCCGCTCAAGATTATCGCTCACCCCGTGCGCGACCAGATTCCGATCTGGGTGGCGGCGCTGGGGGAGAAGAACGTTGCCTTGACCGCCGAGGTCGCCGACGGCTGGCTTCCCATTTTTTTCATCCCCGAGCGCGCGCACGAGGTCTGGGGATCGGCCCTCGCCGCTGGTCGCGCCAAGCGCAGTCCCGAGTTGGGCGAACTGATGGTGAGCGCGGGAGGGCTGCTCGCCATTGGCGAGGGCGAGGACGTGGTCGCGCTGCGCCAGTGGATGCGACCCATGGTGGCTCTCTACGTCGGCGGCATGGGCGCGCGGGGCAAGAACTTCTACAACGAACTCGCCACGCGCTACGGGTTTGAGAAGGAGGCCCGCGAGATCCAGGACCTCTACCTCGAGGGCAAGAAGCACGAGGCCGAAGCGGCCGTGCCCGAGGAGTTCTTAGAACTCACCACGCTGTGCGGTCCCGCCGCCTACGTCAAGGAGCGCATCGCCGCCTTTCGCGCGGCCGGGGTAACGCACCTGGCGGTCCAACCGGCTCCGACGGCGGGCCAGACCAACGCGTCGCTCATCGAAGCCATCAAAGAGATGGCGTAGCGACGTTATTTATCCCGCGCGCGTGGCGTCACGGCCACCCGAGGCGAGCCACGCCTCGTACATGACGGCATAGGCCCCGCCGCGAGCCAACAGCTCGTGGGGCGTGCCCATCTCGACCACCCCGCCGTGGTCGATGACGACGATGCGGTCCGCGCGCTGAGCGGTCGTGAGGCGGTGGGCGATGAGGATCGCCGAGCGTCCTTCGAGGATGCGGTCGAGCGCGTGCTCAATCACGGTCTCGCTCTGGAGGTCGAGCGACGAGGTTGCCTCGTCGAGAATGAGCACGCGAGGACGCGCCAGGAACGCGCGCGCAAGGGCGAGTTGCTGGCGTTCGCCCGCCGAGAGGGTCTGGCCCCGCTCGTGCACTTCGGTGTCGAGGCCCTGGGGAAGCCGGTCGACCAACTCGCGCAGCCCCACGATGTCGATGGCCGTATTGATTTCGTCGTCGCTGGCGTGGGGTTGCCCAAAGGCCAAGTTGGTGCGAATCGAGCCGGCAAAGAGAAAGGGCTCTTGGGGCACCACGCCTAGTTGGGAGCGCAAGGAGCGAAGGGTGACCGTCTTTAAGTCGACGCCGTCGAGAAGCACTCGCCCCGAGGTGGGGTCGTAGAAACGATTAGCCAACTTGGCCATCGTGGACTTGCCCGCCCCGGTGGGTCCCACGAAGGCGACCGACTCGCCCGGAGCGATCTCTAAGTTCACGTGCTCGAGGACCAGTTCGCCCGGTAGGTAGCCAAAGTCCACGTTCTCAAAAGTGATGCGCCCTTCGATGGTGGGCAGGGTGAGCGCGCCCGGGACCTCGTTGACGCTCGGGGCGATCTCTAAGAGTTCGCGCAGGCGGATCACCGACGAGCGGCCTTGCTGGAGGGTGGTGTACTGCTGGACGAGCAGCTGGATCGGCGCAAAGAAGCGATTGAGGTACAAGAAGAAGAGAATCAGTTCGGCCACGTTGAGCTGGTGGTTCAGAACCATATGACCTCCGATGCCGAGCAGCATCGCCTGGCCCAGGATGCCGATCATCAGCGTGGCCGGTCCGTAGATTGCGTTCACGCGCCCGGTGTAGGCGTTGGCGTCGCGATAAGCGCCCACCACGTGGCGGTGATTCGTGATGTTGCGGCGCTGGCGGTTGTTGGCCGTTACGACTCGGATGCCGTAGAGGGACTCGGAGAGATCGGCGAGGACCGTGGCGATGCGGTCGCGCGCCAAGAGGTATCCCTTTTCCGACGCGTGGTGGTACCAGATCGAAAACACCACCAGAATTGGCACGATCACCAGTACGGTCCACGCGGCCAGCACCGCGTTGGTGAGGAACAGGACCACGGTGATGACGACCATGGTCAGACCCTGGAGCGCGAACTGGCTGATGCCGTCTTGGATGAGCTGCTGGAGGTTCTCGATGTCGCTGGTCATGCGACTCATCAGAACCCCGGCCTTCTCGTCGGTGAAGAAGTCGAGGCTGAGACGCTGGAACTGGGTGAAGACGCGGATGCGCAGGTCGTGCATGATGCGCGACGAAAGCTTTCCGGTCACGTCGACCTGTTCTCGTTGGAAGAAGACGCTGACGAGGGCGAGTGCCAAGTACAACAGCGCGCATACCACGATCACCGCGAAGCTCTTGTGGCGTTCCATGCCGTGACGAATCGCGTACTCGGTCAAGAGCGGTCCGGCCTGGAGGGTCAGACTGATCACGATGACCAACAGTGATCCCGAGATCACCCACTTGGGGTAGGCCACCAGCATCTTGGGCAAGGTCAGGCGCTCGCGCTCTTTGGCGCTCGGCAGTTGGGTGAAGTGAATGTGGGACTTGGGGTGCTCGGGCTCGGTGGCCAGCAGTTTGGTGGCCTCGTCCATGAGTTCTGAGGGGATGCCGCCAAAGGGAAGACCCGCGCTGCCGCTGGCGGAGGTGGCGCTCGGACCCATCATGCGTCCCCCGCCGCCCGGACCGCCGAACCCGCCGCCCCAGCCCACTAGTCCTGCTCTTCGGGCGAGTTAGTCGTGGTCTGAGCGAGAATCTCGGAGTAGAGCGGCTCGTTGGCGAGGAGCTCCTCGTGGGTGCCCGTGGCGAGGACGTGGCCCTCGTCAAGAACGATGACGCGGCTGGCCAGGGCGATAGTCGAGATCCGGTGCGCAATGACAATGGTGGTGCGCGTGGTCATCAACTGGCGCAGCGCGGCGTAGATGCCCGCCTCAACGTGCACGTCGATGGCGCTGGTGGCGTCGTCCAAGATCAGGATCGGCGGGTTGAGCAGCAGGGTGCGCGCGATGGCGATGCGCTGTCGCTGTCCGCCCGAGAGGGTGTAGCCGCGCTCGCCCACGACCGTGTCGTACCCCGCAGGAAGACGATCGATGAACTCGTGGGCGTTGGCGGCCCGGGCGGCGGCCATGACGTCGTCGATGTCGGCGTCGGGGCGCCCGTAGGAGATGTTGTCGCGGATGGAAATGGAAAAAAGGAACGGCTCGTCGAGCACGACGCCGACGTTCTCGCGCAGCGAGGTGAGGGTCACGTCGCGGATATCGTGGCCGTCGATGTCGACCGCCCCACCACTGACGTCATAGAAGCGCGTGAGGAGCCGGGCAACCGTCGACTTGCCCGAGCCGGTGCGCCCCACGAGCGCCACCGTCTCGCCCGGAGCAATGTGGGCGTCGAAGTCGCTCAGGATCTTGGCGCCATTGGCGTAGGAGAAGTCCACGTGGTGAAAGTCGATGCGACCCTTGACGTCCAGTAGGTCGTACGCCCCGGGCCGGTCGACGATCTCGGCGTTCTCATCGAGGATCTCAAAGATGCGCGCCGCGCTCGCCTTGGCGCGCTGTCCCATCATGACGAGTTGGCCGAGCATCATGAAGGGGGCCTGGAGCATCAAGAGGTACAGGCTGAAGGCGAGGATCTGGGGATAGGCGAGGTCCCCGTGAATGACCATCCATCCTCCGCACAACAGCACCAGGGCCAATCCCAACTGGGGCAGGTTCTGCACCCAGGGCGACCAAATGGCGCGCAGATTGGCGTCTTTGATGTAGGCCCAGGCCACCCCTTCGGCGGCGTCGGCGAGCCGGTCAATCTCGGCCTCTTCCTGGGCGAAAGACTTGACCACTCGCACGCCGTTCACGTTTTCGTCCACGATCGTGGCCACTTCGGCCAGGCGGGCCTGGGTAACCCAGGAGATGGGAAACATCACCCGGCGCATCTTGATGCCAACGACGTACAGGATGGGCATCACCACCATCGAGATCAGCGCCAGCGCCCAGTTGATGGAGAGCATGAAGCAAAAGGCCACCACGCCGATACAACTCTGGACGATGATGAGCGGAGCGAAGATCGAGTACATCTGCACGCTGCGGATATCGGAGTTCGCACGGCTGATGAGCTGGCCCGACTGGACCCGGTCATAGAAGCTAAAGGACAGCCAGGTGAGGTGCTGATAGATCAGCGAGCGCAGGTCCGCCTCGACGTTGTAGGCAGTGTTGTAGAGAAATTGGCGCGAGACGATCCCCGCGACGCCCGCCAGCACGCCCACGATCAGTACCGACGTCACGTCGGAGTGCAGGGAACTGACGTGGCGCACGAAAGTGTTGTCAATGTCGTCGCTGAGCATGTTGGGCACGAGGACCTGAAAGATCAGGCTCACGAACGACAGCACGATCGCGGTGATAAAGGTGATTCGGTGCGATTTGATTACCGGCAGAACCCGGCGCCACCAGGAGAGTTTCTGATCTCGCGAGATCTCGTATTTCGGGCCCGGATACTTTGAGGTGACCCCGCCTAGGGGGTTGGCGGGACCGCCGGGTGTGCCTTCTTCGCCCTCTCCGACTCGTGAAAAACGATCGGAAAGTGAAAACGACACTCAACAATTCTACCAACGCCTCGTGACGTCCCATTCGGCGAGATCTGCCATGCTTGAGGACTTCCGCGCAAAACTCGGCGGTACGATGCCCGAATGCCGCTGACGCCCGAAGAGTTCTACGAGAATGCCACGTCGCGCCACTCCGATAATCGCGTCGAGTCGAACCTCGCGTCGTGGGAGACATTCCCCTTTGAGACGGAGGGATTGAAGGTCCGGGCGCTGCGAAAGCCAATGGTGCCTGAGGCTCCGCGAAACGGCGAAGATCCCGCTACGTGCCGGACGTGTGCCGCTACCAACGGACTACCCGTGTGGGCGAATGAACGCTGGCAACTCGTTGCGATCGACGAGCCCTCGGGCGGGCCACTGGTTCTCGTGCTCGGGCCGAGAACGCACTGCGATTACGGCGACCTGTCTGAGGACATGGCCGCTGAGTTTGGCCGAGTCCTGGTCGCCCTGGTGCGGATCGTGGAGTCTTTCGAGCACATTGCTCGCGCTCACGTCCTTCGCTGGGGGGACGGTAGCGCGCACATGCACGTGTTTATTTCGGCGCGACCCGAAGGTTTCTCCCAACTACGCGGAACCTTTCTCGCCTTGTGGGACGACGTACTGCCACCTATTCCACGCTCCGTTCGTGACGCCGACGCCGCCCGCGTGGGCGAAGAGTTGACCCAACTCTTGGGCGGCTCGTCCCGCGCTCGTTAGCGGGTAGCGATCTAGTGTGAGCGCGTGGATTCTCTTCTCGTCGTTGACCACCCCGTCGTCGCGGACAAGGTCCGCCAGTTGCGCGACGTTCGTACCTCGAACGCAGATTTCCTTCGATTAGCGGGAGAGATATCGCGCTTCGTGGCCTACGAGGCGTTTCGCCAGACGCCCTTGAGCGATACCACGGTGGACACGCCGGTGGTGAAGAACGCTCCGGCCCAGCGGATCGAAACGGAATATCTGATTGTGCCGATTCTGCGCGCTGGTCTGGGTATGAGTCCCGCCGTGCAAGAAGTGCTGCCCTTGCATCGGGTGTGCCTGGTGGGGCTTCGCCGCAACGAAGAGACCCTCAAGCCCGACGTCTATCTCGACGGACTGCCGGACTCACTGGACGGAGTGCACGTGGTGATCTGTGACCCCATGCTCGCCACGGGTGGCTCTCTGGATCGCGTGCTCGAAATGCTGGGCGAGCGGGGGGCTCACGCCACCACGGTGCTGTGCCTCATCGCGGCTCAGCCCGGAGTGGATTTCGTAGTGAGTCGTCACGCGGACGTGCGCATTGTCGCCGCGGCCCTGGACGCTGAACTCAACGACGTCGGCTACATCACCCCGGGGTTGGGGGATGCCGGAGACCGTCTGTTTGGACCGCCGGCTCGCTAAGCGGGTTTGGCCGGCCAGCCCGAGAGGATGAGCAGCGCTCCGGTCACTCCGAAACCGGCCAGTCCCCAGAGCAGGCCGAGTAGCGAGATCATCATGAGCGCGACGCCAGCCGCGACGGCGGGTACGCCCCATCCTCTACGGCGCGTCATCTGGCGCACGCTGAGGTCTGCGGCCGCAACCAGCAGTCCCACGCTTAACGCGACGGTGATGAAGGCGGCGGAGAACGGATCGCGCTCTTCCAAGGTCAGCGCCGGCGGACGTCCGTAGTACGTATGCCCGTTCGTGGTGATCGACGTGGTGCCCGCCGGCTCCTTCAGGTGGTAGCGCAGAATGATCACCACGCTGAGCAGCGCCCAGCACAGGGCGAGGACCAGAAAGATCCAACGGCGAGTCCCCACTCCGGGGATTCTCGCCTCGCTCGTCGGCTCGGCTAGAGGCCGATATCCTCGTGCCACAACTCGGGATGTTCTTCGATGAAGGCGCCCAGTATCGTCGTGCAGGCGGGATCGTCCAGCACGACGATCTCGACTCCGAGTTCTCCCAACCAGTCGTGGCCGCCGTGGAAGTTTTCGGCTTCGCCGATGACCACCGCGCCGATATTGAACTGGCGCACTAAGCCCGAGCAGTACCAGCACGGCGACAAGGTGGTAACCATGACGCACTCGGGATAGTCGCGGCGCCGTCCCGCGCGGCGAAAGGCGTCGGTCTCGGCGTGGACCGAGGCGTCGTCTTCTTGCACGCGCCGGTTGTGACCGGCGCCGAGCAGCGTGCCGTCGCGTTTATAGAGTGCCGCGCCGATGGGGATGCCGCCCTCGGCGAGACCGGCTTGGGCTTCGGCGTAGGCGGTGCGCAGCATCGTGGCCGCGAGCTCGCGATCGAGTGGCGCGTCGGAGTGGGTCATGGACATAAGTATGCTCCCTGCGGTGAAGAGAGGAACCTACGTCGTCGACATCGGCTCCCAGCAGCTCGACCTGCCCATCGTGTCCCTCAACGAGAACCTCGCGCTCGCACTGCTCATCACCGTGGACGTGGGCGTTACCTTTATGGAGCGCGCCGGTAAGGAACTCGCGGATATTCTCGCCCCCTACGAGGTGGACGTGGTGGCGACCGTGGCGACGATGGGCATTCCGCTCGCGGTCGAAGTGACCCGACACCTCGGGCTCGATCGCTACGTGGTGTTGCACAAGACGCCCAAGATCCACCTCGCCGATGCCCTGGTCGAGCCGGTGCGCTCGATCACCACCGACGTCGAACAGCGACTCCTCTTCGATCGCGCCCGAATCGACGACGTCAAGAACCGGCGCGTCGCCATCGTCGACGACGTCATCTCCACGGGCGCGTCCACGGGCGCGTCGCTGCGGCTCCTGCGCGGAGCGGGAGCTGACGTGGTGGCGATCGGCACCCTCGTCACCGAAGCAGGTCTGTGGCGCGACGCGCTGGGCGAGGACGCCGCCATGGTGCGCGCCCTGGGCTCGATTCCGGTGTTCCGCCCCGACGGGACCGGCGGTCTCGTTGAGGACTGGAACGGCTGAGTTACTCCGGGCTGGCTGAGGCCAGGAGCTCGTCCTGCTTCTTGGCCTGGGCGCGCACGGAGTTTGCGGCGAGCACCAAGTAGAGCAGTCCGCCCACCGCGACTCCCATGAAGATCGAGAAGTCCGCGCCGTACCCGTAGCTGTCGCGCGTGGCCCAGGTAATGGGGTTCAGCCAGTGGGGTACCGAGAAGGTCGTCGACAGCGCGGAAAACGCGGCGTACATGCCCACGACCTGGGCGATGATCGCCGGCCAGAAGAATCCGCCGTTGCGGTAGTACAGGCTGCCCTTGTCGGTGCGCTGGAGCTCGGAGGGGACGTAGCGGAACTTGCGCAGCGCCCAGTCCACGAAGAAGATCGCGAACCATGGAGCGATCCAAACGATCACGACGTCGACAAAGTCCGTCAGGTAGGTGTTGAACGAGGAGTTAAAGACGGCGTACAGGGTGACGAGGAACGCCACGGCGCAGTCCAGGAGCACCGCCTGGTGGCGCTTGACCTTAAGGCCCATGGCCTGGAGGGTGACGCCCGAGGAGTACATGTCTAGAGAGTTGATGCAGAAGAGTTGGACGATGGCGAAGATCAAGAAGATCGTCACCAACCAGCTGGGCAGGTCGCTGGTGTGAGCGAAGGGGGCGAGCGAGCCGTACTTATTGGCCGCGCCAATGCCGGGAAGGAAGGTGGCGATCACCGCGCCCAAGGTCATCACCAGGATCTCGGGCACGGCCGTGCCGAGGAACACCCAGCCCACAATTGCCTTCTTCGAGGATTCGGGTTTGCAGTAGCGGGTGTAGTCGTTTCCGCACTCGGTCCAGCCCAGACCCGAGAGCGTGATGACGAAAGCCAAACCTTCCATCATCGTCTGCCAGTCGGCGCCGTGAGCGACGCCGTGGGTGGTGGCGTGGCTCACCGAGAAGATGAGGAGAACGGCGAAGATCACCACGAAGGGGATCGCCAGGGCGCGCAGGGTCTTGACGATCGAGGCGTGACCGAGCACCGGCATGATCGCCTGGATGATGATCGCGATCACCACGAAGACGACCTTGGAGGCGTCGCCCGGGGCGAAGCCGGCCTTGAGCGAGAGCACCAGGCCCGCGCCCACGATCAAAATCAGCCCCTCGACCTCGAACCCGATCTGGGTAATCCAGTTGAAGAACGAGAGGATGCGGCTGCCGTTGGTGCCGTAACTGGCCCGGTTAATGGCAAAGACCGTCGTCCCGGCCTGGGGAGCCTGGAGGCTTGCGAGGCCCAAGAGGAAGTACGAGCAGTTGCCCACCACGATCAAGAAGAGCGCTTGAGCGAAGTTGAAGCCGAAGGACATAAGAATGGCGCCGTAGATGAAGTACTCCACCTGGACGCTCGCGCCGGCCCACATGCCCCCTACGTGGCGCGGGGTGGCCCAGCGCTCGTTGAGGGGAACGTAGTCCACGCCATGGGTTTCAATGCGAAATGCGTCGTCGGCGCCGCTTTGGTGCGCGTCCATGGTCGTAGCCACTCTGATGGTCCCCTCGTTCTTACTCAAGAACGCCCGACCACGCTCACTCGACGCAGACAGTATGCCCGATGCGCCGTCACGGTGCCGTGATTTCGCTTAGCGATTTCACATGTTGGCAACAATGCCGACGATTTAGACGATCCTTACCTCGTTTCAATCGGCTCCACAAACTCCGCGGTCACACTGGTACGCGTTGCTCGATGAGAAAGAAAGAGCGCGAGCTCTGCCTGGTACGCACTTTCGTAGTCACAACACCGACCCGGCACGGGGCCTCCCCCAGGGGAGATCGGTCCTCGTTCGGCCTGATTTTTTCAGGGTCTAGGCGGCCCCTCCCTTCCGCCTAGACCCTGAAAAACAGTCGGCTCACCTTGCTGAATTCTTCCTCACAAAGTTCGCCGGCTGTACTGGCTAGTAATCGAACTCTTGCTAAGTTTTCGCCCAGTGGAGAAACCCAATGGGGGGTTCTTCGGGGGAAAGCAGGAAAGATGTCGTCAACGATCGATCGACGTTCGTTTCTCACTCACACTGCAGCGACCGTTGGTGGCGTCGCGATGGCCGGATCGGTAGTCGACGGGATGCTCTCGGGCGTCGCGGGTGCGGCGACCGGTCGGGGCAAGGGCAAGCCCAAGTTAGGCGGTACCTTGAACGTCGGCCTCTTGTCCGACGTGCCGAATTATCACATTTTCAACGGCTCGTCAGGGAAACTAGACGCTTCGGGTTTCTGTGTCGCCAACGCCCTCTACGACCCGCTGTTCGTGATGTCGGCCAACGGAAAAACCGCTCTGCCCATGCTCGCCGTGTCGGCCAAGCCCAACGCGAACTACACGGTATGGACGATCGCCCTGCGCCACGGGGTGCAGTTCCACGACGGCACCAACTTTGACGCCGCGGTGGTGGTGGCGAACTACCAAGCGGCGGCGGCCAACGCCACGGTGGGAAGTGCGATCCAGCCGATCATTGCCAACGTGAAGGAAGTGAACTCCTTCACCGTCGAGTACGAGATGGTGATCCCCTTCGCCGCGTTCCCGATCTCGCTGGCCGAACAGCAGATCGCCTACATGGCCGCTCCCTCGGCGTTGGGCAACAACTACGCGGGCAAGCCCATCGGCACCGGTCCCTTTAAGTTCAAGGCCTGGACGGTGGGCGTCGAGTCCCAGTTCACCAAGAACGCCAAGTATTGGCGCAAGGACGGCGCGGGCCGACGCCTGCCGTACCTCGAGGGCATCAACTTCAAGACCATCGTCGACTCGGCCTCGCGCAACCAAGCGCTGCAGTCGGGTTCCCTGGACATGATCCTGCAAGAAGATGGCGTGCAGATCAAGAATCTGCGAAAGATGTCGGGAGTGTCGACCATCTCGTCCCAGGACGAGCCGCGCGACCCGCCGATCAACTGCCTGATCGTCAACACCACCGGGACCCTCAATCAGTTCCTGTGCTGGGCCGGGGACATTCCCAACGTGCCGGGCGGGCTCTCCTACCTCGAAAAGGGTCAGGCGATACCGACGATGGTTCAAGAGGCCGACTTCGTGGGAACCGCGGGAGCGGTGAACCCGTCGTCCCTGCAGTGGGACACGACGATGAAGCCCGTCATGAACGACGTCACGATCCGCAAGGCGTGCGCCATGGCGATCAACCGCAACACCTACTTCAAGGTCATCGACGGTGGCGTGGGATCAGTGGCGGACGGCCTCTATCGCAAGACTTCGCCCTTCTACGTCAGCCCGAACTACCCGGCCTACAACCCGAGCGGCGCCAAGGCCCTCGTGGCGGCCTACAAGGCGTCCAACAACGTATCGAGCGTGGGCTTCGTGATCGACATCATTCAAGGAGACTCACAGGCCCAGCAGGCCTACGCATTCTTCGAGAGCCAGTTGTCGGCGGTCGGCATCACCACCACGCCGCGGCCGCTAGTCCAGAGCACGCTGATTGCGAACGTGATCGCCGGTGAGTTCGACTGCTCGACCTGGAACCAGTTCGGCGGCGTGGATCCCTCGCTCAACTACGTGTGGTTCCTGTCGCTTTCGGCGACGGCGCCACTCGCGGACGGCGGTATGGGTATGACCGCACTTCCTGCCGGCACCAATATTGCCGGAGCGGTCAACTTCGCTCACCAGGCCGATCCGGTGGTGGAGGACTCGATGCTGCAGGCCTTGGGCGCCAAGCCCGGCTCGGCGACTGAAGTCCGGGGCTGGCGCACGCTCAACGACCAGTTCGCCAAGGACATTCCCTATCTCTGGCTGGACCAGTTGGTTGACGTGTGGGCCGCTAAGAGTCACGTTCAGAACTGGGGCTACGGCACCGCAGCCGATGGGACGACTCGTTGTTTGAGTCCTGACGGTGGTTCGGCTCGCTGGGATCAGATCTGGATGACCAAGTAACTCCGTTTTAGCTATTCAGCAATCGGGCGGGAGAGAACCCCGCCCGATTGTTGCGTTCGAGGCTCGCTGACGCGACCCTGAACGTGCCGCCACCAGAACAGCGTGGTGAGGGCGAAGGCGGCCGAGATGCTGGCCATCACGCTAAAGGGCAGCACCGGGTTGATTGCGAACAAAAATCCCGACGTCCCCGAGGCGATCGCTAAGGATGCGGTGTTCGCGGTAGTAAAGAGCCCTTGACGGCGCGACAGTTCGCGATCGGCGGCCCCTTGGCTCATCAGTGACGAAATGGAGGGCAGCGAAAGAGAGGCGCCGATCGACTCGAGCGAGCCCAGACCCAAGATCACGTTG
>DASXFG010000009.1:0-14928 GCA_036489715.1 Acidimicrobiales bacterium
GCCAGTTCGATGTGCAACTGTTTGCCGCGACCCATAGTGGCGAATGCGTCGTTGCGGCACGAAATGCCTTAACGAATTCAGACGAGTTACGTCTATTTCGACTCGATCGCGAAGATGGTGGAGGAGTTCGCATATTCGCATTCGACAGCGATCAGATCGACACCGCGATTGACCTTAACGTTGACGTGAGATAGCGACCCGATGGCGATTACCTGCTCCAACGTGAGTTCGCCGTGGACGTTTACCGAGCCCTTAGCCGTGTTTGTTGAAGGAACTAGCGACCAAAAAGTCATTGCGAGGCTCGCAAAGATCGAGAATCTTTCGGATATTCAAGTTGTGTGCATGAACGGCAAAGATGATTGGATCAAAAGTATCGGGGTTTTCAAAGGTACGCGAGGATTTCAGCGGGTGAAGACTCTTGGTCTCGTGCGAGACGCTGACGATAACCCAACAGGGGCTTTCGGAAGCCTGCAAGGCGTACTTAAAGAGGCCGGGTTTCCGGTTCCGAATGCAGGCGCAGTCATCACAGAAAAAGATGGGCTGAAGAGTGGCGCATTCGTCATGCCCGACAACCTGAGAGAAGGCGAGTTGGAAGACCTGTGCAACGAAGCAGTTCGAGATCATGCTCGTGTTCCATGCGTCTCTCAGTATTTTGAGTGCGTCGAAGCGTTAGACGCCCCATCGACTCAACTTGCGAAGGGCCGCATTGCAGCATTCATTGCTGGCTCAAATGAGCCTTGGGACAGAGTGGGCGAAGCATTTGACCGTGGAATCATTCCCCAAGACTCAGAGGTGTTCCTTCCATTGCGAAAGTTCTTGTCAGATCTCGCGAAGGCTTAGATGCGGTCCGTTTGATTGGTCGTTCCAGGAACTAATGCGCCAGTCGGAGATTGTGCGAGTCGGGTCAACGACCCGAACCCTAACCAGTGAGCCGCCAATGAGTACGGGCAGAATCGTTGTGTCGGGTCTCCGACACGAGATCAGATCGTGACTTCAATCACTGTGACTCCAAATCGCACGCCCATAAGTCATGGCAGGTTTGTCATTCACACTCAACTCGCCGATCGGAGTGAAACCGTTGCGAGCAAGAACCACAATGGATGCCTTATTGTCCAGGGTAACCTTGGCGGTCAAGTGCCGCAGTCCGTATTTCGAGGCGGCGAGTTTGCAGACATCCCCCACCGCTGCCGTTGCCAACCCCTTCCCAGCGGATCGCCGTGCTATTCGGTATCCAACTTCCGCGGAGCCTTCGCGGAGGTTGAAGAGGTTGACTCGACCCACGATCGACCCATCTTCCGACAGCAGAACGTGGAAGAAGTCAGAGCCGTTCTCTTGCAGAGCAAGCACGCCTCGAAGTCGCTCCTCAAAGAACTCAAAGTATTCGTCGCCCCGGTCGGGTATCACAGACGAAAAATATTCACGGTTCTCTAGCTCAAACTTCAAAAGTGCCGGAGCGTGATCTTGTCGAAGCATCTGCATATCAGGCACCCGAAAAGGTTAATGGAGGACCCCCAATTCTTTGAACAGAAGACCTAGAGCGTTGCGTCGACTGATCCAGTAGAGCGTATTCAACTTGCCGACCGATGTCGGGTCACCGCGCGGTAATAAATGCGCCGTGGCTGGGTCGTCGCGTAGATTTCTCTCATGAGCGACTTCAACGATCCATCCATTACTTCAGGTGTGCGACCTTACAACCAACGCATGGCACGGCGAATCGCCAGACGAGCACACGTGGACGAGCAAGGTGTGGCGGTTTGTTTTGCCTTCAACAATCTGTTGACGACCATGATCATTGGTGTGGTGGAGGACGTGGCCGGGTTTGTGCCGACGATTGGATCCTTGCTCGAAACTGCAGTAGGCGTATTGACGTTCTACTTCCACCGCATCGTGCTCGTAACCGACCAAGGCGTCTACGTATTTCGTGACTGGCCCTTCCACATTCCGGGTCGGCGGCTGGCCGCCTATTCGCGTCATGCCGGCGTGGTGACACTGGGCAGCCCGAATTCTGGTGGGTTCTCTCAGTTCATTCGCCGCGGGCAGCTGAACTTCGAAGACGGTCTCGTGGTGTACCACAGCTTCATCTGGATTCGCCGTGCTCGCTATATCGTCCAAGAGGGAAACAGAGCGCCTGGTAGGTGATTGGGCGTTCCTGTCCCGGTCGTTCCTATCGGGAGAACGACCGACTAAATGAGGAGGTCGGTGGTGACAGCCGGCGAGTCGAAGCGAGTCGAGATCTACGGGAGTCTGGATCGCGCAGCAGACGGAAGCGGCGTCGTGCGCATGGAGTGCCGACTCGACACCGGCATCGACACCGTGTGGTCGGCCGTTGCAGAACCTAGCGGTCGGAGTGGGTGGATGGGTGAGGCCAAGGGGAAATACGAGAAGGAGCGGTGTTTCGTTAGCGCGTCTTTGCGACTGGATGGGAAGGGACGGTACACGTCGACGCTTGCGCGCCGCCCACGCGACTGCAGCTGACACAAGCTTCTGACGATCCCGGTGTGCCCGTTACATACGTCGAGTTTGCGCTGTCGACATTGGTCGATGAAACGGCGCTCCTCGTCGAAATACGAGGCATACCGCGTGACTACCTTTTCGCCTACGGCGCGGGATGGCACATCCATGTTGAAGACCTGTGTACCTACCTCGCCGGTGGCGTTCGGCGCGACGCCGACGACGCCCAATGGGAGTCTCTCGAGGAGCTGTATCGTGGCGTTGCCGAGAAACTGCCCCAATGACGGGCACTAGAAGCAGAACTATTTAAGATTTCGACGGGTGGCTTCTTCGAGCATGTCGGCGAGCTCGGAGTCGAAGCCGATCTCTCGAACTTCTTGGGCGCAACGACAAGCCACGGCTATTTTCGCGGCCCACCGGAGAGCTTCTTCACGGTCCTCTACGTCGATGACGGTGAAGCCGCCGATGGCGTCGGGGTAGTCACCTTCAGTAACTGACCCGTCCGTGTGGACGATGTCGGCGGGTGTTTCGAGAATTCCGCCGGCCAGCACGTAGACGCCAGCGTTGATGGCGTCTTGACAGGTTGCGTGCGCGGCTCTGGCGACGTCGACCATCTGGTCTTGTGGAATGTCGTCCATCGCGTGAGCACCGAAGTAAATCAGGAACCGCATCGGGTCGCCTCCTTACGACATCGCCGCATTCGGCAGTCGAAGTCTGCCATGAGCCCGTCTCTTGGTCGGGGAGTGCCCGCTGTAACCAGTCGCTGCTGCCTAGTGCGCGCCAATTCGAGGGATTCCAACGGCACTCAGGAGTGCGGCCGTTTCGGCGTCTCACGGTTCTAAGAGTCGTTTCAGAATGGCCCGATACGACGAGTCTGCCAATGTCAGTGCGTCAAGGTCCGCGCGAGTGAACCACGCAATCTGGTCGTGCTCGTCGAGCTGACGGTTCTCAATGGCACCCGTCCAGGCCGTGCACTCCCACACCGTGAGGTTGAGTTCGTCGGTGACTCTGGAGATGATCGCGCTTGCACCCATCTGCAGTGGCGCAACGCCAAGTTCTTCGAAGAGTTCGCGCGACAGGGCGGCCGCCGGAGATTCGCCCGACTCGACGTGGCCCCCGGCGAAGTCCCACACGTCAGGAAACCATGTCCGAGTGGGGGAGCGGTGGCAGAGCAAGATCTTCTCGTCGAGGTGGAGGACTGCTGCGACCACCTCGTGCTGTTCCATCCGTCCATTATCGAACAGAAGGCAGGCTCGGCATTCGTTCTGCCTGGGTGATTCTCGACCGAGAGTATCGTCCTGTGCGTCGTGTTGATGCTGCCAGGAGGTCGCGATGCCAAAGGAGATAAGGGGAGCGCGGCGCGATCCGCCCGAAGCGGGAGCGAACCACAGTGATATTGAAGAGTGGATTCATAACCAAATGCCCGGTCTTCAGGGGATTCTTACTCGGCTGGACGAGACGTTTCGCGCCACCATTCCGGGTCTCGAGTATGCCGTTAAGTGGAAGAGGGCGTTCTACGGCGTGCCCGCTCACGGTTGGATCATCGAGCTCGCTCCCTACGCCGTCTCGGCAAACGTCGTCTTCCTGGGCGGCGCTGACTTTCAGTACCCGCCGCCCTTGGGAACGTCAGGCAGGACGCGGTACGTCAAAGTGACCTCCGCAGAGGACGTGGAGAGTTCCGACTTACAACACTGGATCGAAGAGGCCGCGCGTACCACAGGGTGGTGAGTTTCGACAACACTACGAGTACTCTCATCCCATGACTCAACGACTTGTACCGCCTTTTCGAGCGGACCACGTAGGAAGTTTTCTTCGACCACCGTCTCTTTTGACGGCGCGCGCCGACTTCGCCTCGGGTCAGCTGGATGCCGAGGGACTTCGCGCAGCCGAAGATGACGCCATTCGTGACGTCGTCGCCCTACAAGAAGAGGTGGGCCTGCAATCGGCCACCGACGGAGAGTTCCGGCGGACCTCGTGGCACATGGACTTCATCTACCAACTTCGAGGAGTCTCGCGAAGCGACGAGACTCTTGAAGTCGCCTTTCGAAACGCCAAGGGGACGACTTCCTTCACCTCGGCCGCGCTGGTGGTGGACGGGCGTGTCGGCCTCGACGACACGATATTTGCCGAGGCCTTCACCTTTTTGAAGTCGACCGTTACTACGGCCGTTCCCAAGCTCACGATTCCCTCTCCGAGCATGGTGCACTACCGAGGCGGCGCGGCCGCCATCGATCAGAAGGTCTACCCCGACATCGAAGAGTTCTGGCGCGACTTAAGCGCCGCCTACGCTCAAGAGATTCGCCGTCTGGCGGACCTCGGTTGCACGTACCTGCAACTTGACGATACGTCGCTGGCGTATCTCAATGACCCCGCTCAACGAGAGATGATTGCTCAGCGCGGCGAGGACGCGGTGCACCAGCACCTGCGCTACATCCAACAGATCAACGCAGCTCTCGCGAACCGACCCGACGGCATGGCGATAACCACGCACTCGTGCCGCGGCAACTTTCAGTCCTACTGGGCCGCCGAGGGAGGATACGACTTCGTGGCCGAGGCGCTCTTCAGCGAACTCGACGTCGACGGCTTCTTCTTGGAGTACGACGACGAGCGTTCGGGTGGGTTTGAGCCGTTACGCTTCGTGCCGCCGGGCAAGATGGTGGTTCTCGGCCTGGTTACCACCAAGCGAGGCGAGCTCGAAACCAAGGACCAGCTAAAACGACGCATTGAGGAAGCCAGTCGATTTGTCCCGCTGGACCAGCTCTGTCTTTCGGGCCAGTGCGGGTTCTCTTCAACCGTAGAAGGGAACAGCTTGACCCTGGAACAGGAGATCGCCAAACTGCGCCTGATCGTCGAGACCGCCCATGAAGTGTGGGATTGAGGACGGTTATCGCTTTCAAGTCAGCGGTTAAGGGCCCTCCCAGGCCCATCGTGGGTGATGACAGGGTAAGCAATGGGTGAGCCGCGGATGAAATCTGCCTAGACGGTCAGTATTTGGCTGGTGCGGTGTCGCTAAGCGCGATAGCGTCGGCGCGGCGAAGAGCCGCGTTTTTTGGCGGCTTTTCAGCCAGGAGCAGTCGAAAGGCACGTTACATAGGTCCATCACGTTGGTCGCACTGTGACCTTCTGAACAGATAATGGAAAGGCGCGGATCGGAGATAGCCCTCCGTTTCGAGTGAGGAAGGAGAGTGCCCGTGAGCACCACGTCGTATAGTCGAACCCCTGGTCAGAGATGGCATAGTGCGGGTCGCAGCGCGACCCTTTCGTATTGCCCCACGAGCAACGACCCGTTATCGGGGCCCTACGTTCTTGCTGAAGTCCTGCCGCGCGCATCGTTCTTGGTGACCGAGGCCCGTGGCTGAGCGCGACCTCGCCTCACCTCCCGAGGGGAATGAGCCTCGGGGCGAGGCGAACCGCGTACCCCGCACCTCTGCGGTACTCGACAGTGCCCACCTGGGCGATATTGAGGGCGCCTTTGGCCGCATCGCGCTCGGCGACGCCCGCGAGCGCCGTAGTTGGAAGAGGCGTCTGCTCACGCTCGCGGCGATCGTGGGGCCCGGGATCATCGTCATGGTGGGCGACAACGACGCGGGCGGGGTGGCCACGTACGCCCAGGCGGGACAGAACTATCACACCACGTTGCTCTGGACCCTGCTGCTGCTCATTCCGGTTCTGATCGTCAATCAGGAGATGGTGGTGCGCCTGGGCGCGGTGACCGGCGTGGGCCACGCGCGGCTCATCAACGAGCGCTTTGGCAAGGGGTGGGGCTGGTTCAGCGTCGGCGACCTGTTCGTGCTCAATTTCCTCACGATCGTGACCGAGTTCATCGGCATCTCCCTGGCCACCGCCTACGCCGGTATCTCCCAGTACGTGGCCGTGCCCTCGGCGGCCGTGCTCTTGGTATTGATCATGGCTACGGGGAGCTTTCGGCGCTGGGAGCGCGCGATGTTCGTCTTCATCGCGGTCAGCGCACTCCAAATTCCGCTGTTCTTCCTTTCGCACCCTCACGTCGGCACCATCGCGCACGATTTCGTCGTGCCGGGCATCCACGGGGGGGCGTCTTCAGCGGCGGTGCTCCTGATCATCGCCATCGTGGGCACGACGGTCGCGCCCTGGCAGCTCTTTTTCCAGCAGTCCAACATCGTCGACAAGCGCATCACCCCGCGCTTTATCAGTTACGAACGGGCCGATACGGTCATCGGCTCGCTCGTGGTGGTGGCGGGCGCGGCGGCGCTGATGATCGCGGCCAACTACGGCGCGACCGGAACCAAGTACTTCGGCCACTTCACCAACGCTCTGGGCGTGGCGCGGATGCTCTCGCACCGCGGCGACGGGCTGGGTGCGATTTTTGCCATCGTCCTCTTTGACGCCAGCATTATCGGCGCGGCCGCGGTGACCCTGTCGACGAGTTACGCCTTCGGCGACGTATTCGGGATTCGTCACTCCCTGCACCGGAGTTTCAAGGACGCCAAGAAGTTCTACGTCAGCTACACGACCATGGTCGCCCTGGCGGCCGGAGTGGTCCTCATCCCCCACGCGCCACTGGGACTCATCACGACGAGCGTCCAGGCACTAGCGGGATTGCTGCTTCCCTCAGCCAGCGTGTTCTTGGTGCTGTTGTGCAACGACAAGGAGGTCCTCGGCCCTTGGGTCAACAAGACCTGGCTGAATGCTCTGGCCGGAGTGATCGTCGGCGTGCTGTTGATCTTGTCGGGCGCGCTCATGACCACGACTCTGTTTCCCAGTGTGAACGTCTCCTGGGTCTTTATCTACCTGTCGATCGTCCTGTCGGTGATCGGGTCGGGCATCGTGATCGCGTTGCGAGTTCTGGCCGCTCGTCGGCCGCCCGCGCCCGCCGCTCCAGAGCTCACCCGAGATCAAAAAATGGAGTGGCGCATGCCTTCTTTGGCGCTGCTCAAACCGGTGAGCTGGTCACCGGGACTACGGGTGGGGATATTGGCGCTGCGCGCGTATCTGATCTTGAGTGCAGTGCTGCTCGTCGTAAAGGCCGTGCAACTAGGCGGCGGATGATGTCACGGGCGTGAGTCCTGGACAAAAGATCGCCCGCGTGAAGTGAGAAAGTCGAGTCCGGCAGCTGTCACGACGACGCGGCGGCCTCCACCGGGGCGAGGTCGGGTCTCGACGAAATGCGCGTCCACGGCGTCCTCCCACACCGGTAGGCGGGGACACGAGGTGCGCCACGCCTCCTGCACCTCGGCGTAGGGTCGTCCGCGACCGATCCACTCGAGCAGGTCGCCAACTAGTGAGTCGATACTTTCCTGGCTCACGAGGTCACTTTGGCCAGAGCTTTGGTCACGAACGACGTGAACTGGCTGGTGCTGACTGCGGGATAGCTGCCTTCGAGCACCGCGACGATGGCGTTTTTCTTGCGGGCGATGACATAGTCGTAGTAGACGGTCACGTGCCCCGTCTTAAATACCATCTGGTACGCGACGCTCTGGGTCGCCTTGGGGTGGAAAGAGAAGCTGGTTACCGTTCCGGTGGAGGGATAGCCCTTGTAGGTGCCGGTCGGGTCGGGGCAGGCAGCGATGACGCCCGAGATCTTTTTAAATGCCGTCTTCACGTTGGAGTAGGTGGCCACCTTTTCGTCGAGGAAGGGAACGTCGCCGGAGTGGACGAAATAGACCTCGGCCACCTGAGTCTGGGTGACGCCGCTCGGCTCGAGCAAGTCGTGCAAGCAGCCCACCCCCGTGTTGCTGTTGGATTCCGCCAACCAACCAGACGGCATCTGGGAGAGGCTGAGAACCTGGGCGCTGAGCGGTTTGGCGGCCGCCCCCGCGAGATTCGCGGTTATTCCCACGCCGAGGATCACGGCCAACGCCACACCGGTGGGGCAAAGATGTCGGCGCATGCGTCTCCTCTGTCCGCGAACGGTCGCGCGTGGGCTCATATTAGACATGTCGAATGGGTGGTGCGAGACGCGAATCCGACTTAGCGGGTGGGCGTAATGACAATGCCGATGTCGCCGTAGGGCATGGGCTTGCGCCGGATCGTGGCCGCAATAGCGCCAAGGGTCCGCGACAGAGTGACCATGTAGCCGTACTTGTCCTTCACCTTCGCCTTGATGGTCTCGTACTGGGATCCCGAGACGATCTCGGCCTGGGCGTCGATCACCTCTGACCCCTTGGCAACTCGCCCGCGCATGTCGCTCGCCTGGACCGTTACCCGCGCGGTGCGAGCGAGACGTTTAGCCTTGCCCGACGCCGAACTGGTCGCGAAGCCGAAGGTCGCGCCCTCGAGGGGTACGACCCACACCGGAGACGAGACGGGCGTGCCGTCTTTGCGAAACGTCGTGAGCAGCATGTACTTCTCATCGGAGATGGCCACGACGCGAAGTGTACCCAACTACCGACGCGTCACCCGTCGCCAGAGGAGCGGTGGCCATTGTTCGTGGGCGTTGACGCACCGTCTTTGGGGATGTACGGCGGGATGTCGGGGTGGTGTTCAATGATGTGGTCCAACTTGGCGTGGATCTCGGCCGTGGCGGCCTCAAAGTGGCGCTTAATCAGGCGCTCGACCGCTCGGCGCACCGGGGGATAGAAGACGGTGGTGGCGATCGCGGCGATGATCACCCACACGAGGGTGGCAACCACGTCGCCGGGAATCCCGCCGGATCCTCCGGCCGGCCACACCCAGCGGTCCCAGAAACTGACCGCGATCACGGAGTCTGCTTGAGGTGTTCGTGCAGCGCGGGATGCTTCAGGGCGTGCTGCTTTTGGAGGGCATCGTGATCAGTTTGGGTGGTGTGGCGGTGGCAGGTCTCGTAGTGGGTCCCTTGCACCTTGCCGAGTCCGAACTTCAGCGCGGGCCGCCAGCAGCTCTGGCACTTGTGGCGCCGATAGACGGCGACGACGCTGACGATGATGGCGCCCTCGCCCAGGTCGGCACCGAATCCGCTCCAAAACGCGTACCACTTGCCCGACTCGTTCGCGACGCCCGTTACCTGCTGTATCCAGTGCCACACAGCCAACGAAACAGCCCTCCGAGGATCACTTTTGCAATGTAACTCTAGGCGCGGGCCCCTAAAAAACCAGGAATGGTCTCTGCGCGTGGTCCGCGCCGGGACAAATGTAGGGTCCCCACAGTTCCGGCGGCGGGCTCGTGAGTCCACCGTTCGCTCAACGTGTCAACAACATCACGAGATCACCGGGATCTCGCCGGTAGCCTCAAAGTGAGTAAAACGGCATGAAGATGCATATTCGTCTACTTCAGCCGGACCACCACAAAGGACACCGAGGAAGATGACTGACTTTGCAGGGCTGTGGAGCGCTACGTTGTACACGCCCATCGGCGAGATGACCGCGACGTTTGATATTCACGAAGACAACGGCACCATTACGGGATCGTCGAGCAACGGTAAAGAGACGGTCGAAATATTGAACGCCGTGGCCGACGGCAGCAAACTCACCTGGAACATGAAGGTGACCAACCCCATGAAACTGACGCTGAAGTTCGACGTGGACGTCGAGGGTGATTCGATGACCGGGACGTCCAAAGCCGGCATCCTGCCCTCGTCCAAGGTGGTGGCGACGCGGGCCGCGTCGGCCTAGATCTACCCCAGTGCCTGGTCGCGCCAGGTATTGGCACTCGGCACTAGGACACGCCTCCAGCGATGAGTTTGGGGTGCCGGCGTGGTCTAATCAGTATGACCACCATGCAGAAACTCTCGTTCGACGACGAGGCGCGCCTCGTCGATCTCGCCAAGGAAGGCGACGAGCGGGCCTACGAGGCCCTCATCGACGCCCATCGATCCGCGCTGCACGCCCACTGCTATCGGATGCTCGCCTCGGTCCACGACGCCGACGACGCGCTCCAGGAGGCACTGATCCGCGCGTGGCGAGGATTGGGCGGCTTTGAAGCGCGAAGTTCACTTCGCACGTGGCTCTTCACCATCGCGACGAATTCCTCTTTCGACCTGCTTAAGAAGCGCTCGCGCAGGGAACTGCCCCTGGATCGGGGGCGGCCCGCGCGCGCGGGGGAGTTGCCGGGCGAAGCCGAATTCGACGCCACCTGGATCGAGCCCTACCCCGATCGACTGATTGAGGCGGGGGAGAAGTCGCCGCACGCGCGATACGAAGCGAGAGAGAGCCTGGAGCTGGCCTTCATCGCCATTATTCAAAACGTGCCGCCGCGCCAACGCGCGGTGCTGATTATGCGCGACGTCCTGGGTTACTCGGCGCTCGAGACCGCCCAAGAGCTCGAGATGACGGTCGTGGCGGTGAACAGCGCGCTCCAGCGCGCCCGCGGCACCCTGGCCGAGCGCCTGCCCGCGACGTCCCAGGCCGAGGAGCTGCGTCGCCTAGGAGACGACGCGGTACAACAGCTGGCCCACAAATACTCTGCGGCCATCGACTCGGGCGACATCCCGGGAATACTGGCCCTGCTTACCACCGACGCCACGTGGTCCATGCCGCCGCACCCGTGGTACTACGAAGGAGTGGCGGCCATTGAGCGCTTCCACCGCGACGACGTATCCCAAGTGCGCTGGCGCCACCGCACCTCCTCGGCGAACGGCCAGTTGGCCGTCGGTTGCTACATCTACGACGATGAGCGTCGAACTTATGTGGGCACGGTGCTCGACGTGCTGACGATTCGCAACGGCCTCATCGGAGAGGTCACCGCGTTCTTTAGCGTCGCCGGGCGCGCGAGCAGTGCCAGCGCCGAGTACCTCGACGCCGTCGACTTCGCGAGCTTTGATCTGCCCGCCGAAGTACTCGACTAATTCGCAACACACGTCTCGTACGCCCGTACGACGAACAAGGAGGACAGTATGGCTGCCACATACGAAGACGCCCAGTTGGTGGTTCAACTGATGCGATGGGACGCCGAGTCGGGGGTCGACGACGCGCTCGCCGTGCTCTTCTCCGACGCCTTCGATCCCGAAACCGCGTCCCTGGACGACGCCAACGTGCGCAAGGTACTCACCTTTGGTGAAACAGTCGGTGCGCTCGTGCGCCACAACGTGCTCGACCGCGCGCTGATCCTCGACGTCTACTGGTTCGCGGGAATCTGGGAACGCGTGAAGCACCACGCGCTGATGGCGCGCGAGGACTCGCACGAGCCCACTCTCTATGAGAACTTCGAGATGCTGGTGTCACGTTCACAGAGATGACGTGATTGGTAGGGTGCCAGCGTGCGCGTGGAGTTCGACGGCGAGATCATCTATTGGCGCGGGCCCTCGCCGTTCTACTTCGTTGAGGTACCCGATGACGAGAGCGCCGAGATTCACGCCGTGGCCGCCCAGGTCACCTACGGCTGGGGCGTCATCCCCGCCACTGTGGAGCTGGGAGCGACGCGCTGGACGACGTCGCTGTTCCCTCGCGGCGACCTCTACATGGTCCCGCTCAAGGCGCACGTGCGCGGCGCCGAGAAGTTAGATCTGGGCGACGCGGTGCACGTAGCCCTCGAACTAGAAGTGGGATACTAAGTCCACAGGCGGGAGGCCGCATGATTCGATCTCGGATGGTTCTAGTGGCTCTCGCGGTGGCGAGCATCGCGAGCGTGTCGCTGGCTTCGTGTTCGGGGGCGGCGCCGGCGCCGACGACACCGTCGTGGACCTATCCCAACGGCACCATCACCAATACCCGCGTGGCGCAGTCGAGCATCGACCTTGCCAATATCTCCACCCTCACCAAACGCTGGTCGTTCGATTTGTCCGGCACCGCGACCGCCAACGTGGGCGGCTACGGCACCCTGGCGGCCAACCCCGTCGTACAAGCTGGCGTGATCTACATCCAGGACTTGCACTCCAACGTCTACGCTCTGTCACTTTCGAGCGGACGCCTCCTGTGGAAGCACCTCTTTAATAAGCCCGAGCTGAGCGGTCCGGGTCCCAACGGCGTAGCCGTAGCCAAGGGCCTCGTTTACGGCGAGACGCCCACGGCCGCTTTCGCTCTTAATGACACCACGGGTCATCTGGTCTGGTCCAACGCTACGTTGCTCAAACACGGACAAGGCACCTTTGGCATCCAGCCCGAAGTCGCCCACGGGCAGGTCTTCTTAGCTAGTCAGTACGGACCGGCTAAAGGAGGGGGCATTCTGATCTCCCTCAACGCCACCACGGGTAAGAAGCTGTGGAGTTTTGCCACCATGACCGGACCGGATCCCGGCGTGGCGGCACTCGGCCTCGGCGCGGGCGGCGCGTGGGAGACCCCCCTCGTAAGCGCGAATGGCACCGTCTCCTTCGGTATCGGCAACCCTTACCAAATGATCGGCGAGGCGTACTCCCAACCCGCCAAACTGCTCTACTCCAACAGCGTGGTGACCCTGAACGCGCGCACCGGAAAACTGCTGTGGTACTACCAGGGAGTACCCAACGACTTCAAGGACTACGACATGCAGGCCTCGCCGATTTCGGTCACGGTGGGGGGTACGCCCGTGGTCATTAGCGGCGGGAAGATGGGCTACGTGTACGAGATGAACGCGCACACCGGCAAACTTCTGTGGAAGAAGGCGGTGGGCGTACACACCGGCTACGACAACCAGTCCCTCAACGCGCTCGAACACAAAGCCACCTTGAAGTTGCCCTTCACCTTTGAGCCGGGATCCTTTGGCGGAATATTGACCAACATGGCGTACGCCAACAACACGGTCTACGCGGCCACCTTGAACCTTCCACTCGCCTACACCAAAAGCGATCAGGTCACTGGGGGCAAGCCCGCGACCAAGTTCACCTACGGCGGCGCCATGGTCGCCCTCAACGCCGCCACCGGCGCGATCAAATGGAACACCACCATCAAGGGCATTCCCGACGGGGCGGCCACGGTCTCGAACGATCTCGTTGTCACCGCTACTGAGGAGGGCCGATTGATGGCCTTTAACGCGGCCACGGGCGCCATCGTGCTGAACATGAAACTGCCTCGGGCGATGAACGCGCCCCTGGCGATCGTCGGCAAGACCATCATCGTGGCGGCCGGCGGACCGGTGCTGAAGGGTTCGAAAGAGAAGTCCCAGATTGACGCGTACACGGTGCGTTGACTTTGCGGTGGCGTGGGGCACTCGTCACAGGGGGTCTCTAGGATTCGCCCATGACTGAGCTTGATGAACATGGACGCACGGAGCCGCCGATAGAGGGCGACGAGTCCGCCACGTTGCGCGGTTTTCTCAACTACCAGAGGGCGACATTCGAGTGGAAGTGCTCGGATCTGGACGAAAGCCAGTTGCGCCAGCGCGTGGCGGCTTCGTCGATGACTCTGGGCGGAATGATGAAGCACATGGCCATCGTGGAAGAGGGATGGTTCAGCGATCAGTTGTGGAACCGACCCGCAAATCCGCCGTGGGACGCCGTGGACTGGGAGAGCGATCGGGACTGGGAGTGGCACAGCTCTCTCGAGGACTCGCCCGACGAGTTGCGAGCCCAGTGGCACAGATCGGTGGGAATCGCGAATGCCGCGCTGGACGAGGCCCTTGGCGAGGGCGCGCTGGATCAGCTGGCGCGCAAAAAGTGGCAGGACGGGCGCGCGCCGAGTTTGCGCTGGATCATGTGCCACATGATCGAGGAGTACGCGCGCCACAACGGACACGCGGATCTCATCCGCGAGTCGATCGACGGCCAAACCGGCGAGTAGCCACGACCGTGAGCGACTTTTCCGTCGCGGATCTCTACGCCGCCCTCGACGCGCAACGCATCGAACGAGCACTCAGTTGGCGAGGAGTGGCCGACGAGATCTGGAATCTTTCCTCGGTGCTCAACGACGTGCGACATGACCATCCCCTTAGCCCGGCGACCTTGACGGGTATGAGAGTGCGCCGCCAGACCAGCTGCCAGCACGCGCTGTTCATGCTGCGCTGGCTGTCGCGAACACCCGAGAGTTTCTTGGACGGACCCTCACGCTCCCTCGACTCGGTCTTTCCGATCGTGGGCGCGGATCGGCGTTTGCGCTGGAATCTCACGACGCTCTACGAGGGCGTCAACGCCCAGCGGCGCGAGCGGTCCCAATCGTGGGCGGAATTGGCTCACGATCTCCACTGCACCGCTAGCCAGTTGACCGGACTGCGCACGGCCAAATTCGCCACGGGCATGGTGATCGCCATGCGCATCACCCAGTGGCTGGAGCGACCCGCCTCAGACTTCGTCTACGCCGCGAAGTGGTGACGCCTCAGGCGGCGTGACAGCCCGTCGGAGGCGACGTCGTGCCGACGTTTCCGTGCGACGGCGTTCCGTGTTTGGGAATCACGCTCAGCTCGCTGCCGTTCCACTCCAGCGTGTAGTACTCGGGATCCGACGGCCAGGACTGCAATATCGGCCCGCCCGTAGCGGACGTCGCCCAGGCGCTGCCCGCGGGCGGTGGGCCACCATTGAGTGTCTCGTAGTCCGATACCGCCGAAAGGACGATGTTGTAGTTGCCCACGCAGCCCGATATCGCCGCCGCCTTGGTGTCGGTGCCGATGCTGGCGGATCCCGTCGTGGAGGTCGACCCGCCCGCGCCGCCGGTGACGTGAGTCTGGGGTGTGCTGGGA
>DASXFG010000028.1:0-3726 GCA_036489715.1 Acidimicrobiales bacterium
CCGACGCGCTCGAGAATCAGGCCGGCCGCAACCTCGTCCAAGGTGGCGCTCGGCGCGAAGGGCACCTCGATGTCCCAGGTGTGCAGCACCTGTTCGCCCAGGCGAAGCCCGAGTACGCCGTCGAAGTCGAAGCGGTGGGGACCAAAGGCCATCTCGTAGCCGCGGCGCTGCTCCTCGGTGGTCCCCTCAAGGGTCTCGAGGTAGGCGGCGCTGCTCGTTAGAGCGTCGTGGACCTGGGCGGAGGGATCCTTCGCGTTCCACTCGTCCCAGACCCCAGCGTTGAAGTCCGCCGGGCGCTCTTCTCCCGAGAGATAGTCCGTCACGTTACGACGCCCGATGACCGCGCCGGAGCCGAGGTGGGAGAACGTATCGGCGACGGTCCACTCGCGGGGGTAGGCGGGCGCGGTGTAGTTCGCCGAGTCCAGGCTGGCCGCCACGCTCTCTAAGTGGTCCTGTGACGCTCGCAGCGCCGTCAATCGCTCAGACACCAACGTCTCCTCTACTAGGTGGCGCCAGTGTAATGAGGCCGTCGAAATCTGGATGCGGCGGGCTAGTTCAGCTGGTGGTGAACGACGGGCGGCATCGCCAACTTCGCTGGCGCCAGTGCGCCGGCCGGCCACGACGACGACATAGCGAGCGCCGCGCGCGGAGAGTCGGCGTTGGGCAGTTGGATCTCCACGGGCAGGCTCACGCTTGCCCCCTCCAGCCAGGGAATCGGATCCCCGGGACCCGGGCCAAAGCTATTTGGCGAGTACCAGTTCGGCGGGTGCGAGAGGTCCAGGACCCCGACCGCCTGGTAGGTGAGGGCCACTAACTCGGCACAGAACGTCGCGGTCGCGTCGGTCCCCTGGTTGTAGAAGTGCCCGAGCGCATAGTTCAGCGCCATCTCGAGCACCGAACCGAAGGGCGCGCCCTCGTACTTGTCGATGAGCGCGAGGAACATTGCATCGAGGTTCGACGGTCGATTCCAGTTCAGCTTGATGAAGTACGGCACGTCGAGAAAGTCGGTGTAGATGTTGGTGGTGGCGGTGAGTGCGTCGCCCAATTGGGCGCCGGTGTGCGACGTGCCGGTGTGAGGGTCGGGCGCGATCGCCTCGGGGGCTTCTTGCCACATGAGTGGGGGCTGGCTCGGGTCGGGGCGATAGATCATCGTCGAGTGCGAGAACTGACCGCCGGTGAACAACTTGATCCACTCGCTCTCACTCGAGACACCAGCAAAGAGGATCAGATCCCCCGTCTGCATATCGTTGACTAGTTCACTCCACGGTTGGGCGGGAATTACGGGCACGGCTCCCCCTTGGTCGCCTTGAGTCCGAAATGATATTCGGGCGTGAAGAGGAAAATACACCACGGGAATCCTCCGCGCCGGGCGAAGTGTCTAGAGGGATGCGGGAGTATCCTCCATGCAGGCCACGGGTCGGGAGAACGATGGCGAGCACGGACGAACGCCAGACTTCCGTCGAGCAGATCGACGTCGCAATACTCTTCACGGACATCGAGGGTTCGACCGCGCGCTGGGACGCGGACGCCGACGCCATGCGCGAGCAACTCGCCCGTCACGACGCCGTGCTTACTCAGTCAATCCTGGAGAACGAGGGCCAGGTCGTCAAGCACACGGGAGACGGATTCCTCGCGCGCTTTTCTTCGAGCGCGCACGCCGCGGCCGCCGCGATCAGCGTGCAGCTCCGCTTGGCGGACCTCGACTTCTCGGCGGTCGGCGGGCTCAAGGTTCGCGCGGCGATCGACGTGGGCGCGGTCGAGAACCGTAACGGCGACCTCTACGGGACTCCGCTGAACCGCTGCGCGCGTCTCATGGACGCCGCCCACGGAGGCCAGGTGCTGGCGAGTGAGTATGCGCGAGACGACCTGCTCAGTGCTCGATCCCTGCGCAACCTCGAGGACGTCGCGTCGATCGACTTTGCCGACCTCGGCCTGCATCGCCTCAAGGGCCTCGCCCGACCGCAGCGCGTTTTCCAGGTTCTTCACTCCCAACTCCCCCAGGCCTTTCCCCCGCCGCGCTCGCTCAACTCATCCATCGGCAATCTGCCCATCGACGCCAACCCGGTACTCGGTCGCGACGATCTCATCGCTCGCGTGGGCGAGCTGCTCGAAACCCCGGGCATCGTCACGCTGATCGGATCGGGCGGGGTGGGCAAGACCAGCCTGGCGATACGCGTGGGACACGAAGTGGCGGTGCGGTTTCCCGACGGCGTATGGTTCGTCGACCTCGCCCCGGTGCACGATCGGCGCTCTATGGCCGCCGCGCTCATTCGCTCGATGGGCCTCGCTCGGCGCTCGGGCCAGACCTTGGAAGCGACCCTGCGCGACGTGCTCTCGAGTCGCCAGGCACTCTTGATCATCGACAACGCCGAACACCTCGCCGAGGCCACGAAGGACTTGGTGAATCAGGTGCTGGTTCACGGCTCGCCGTCGCGCCTGCTGGTCACGAGTCGCATCCCCCTGGGCAGTTCGGCCGAAACCAAGATACGCGTCGAGCCGTTGCTGACCCCGCGGCGCGTGGGGGTGCGCACGATGGAGGACGCCCTGCTCAGTCCGGCCGTGCAGCTTTTCGTGGAGCGCGCGACGTTGGCCCGGCCCAGCTTTGCGTTGAGTGAGGAGAACTTTGCCGACGCAGTGGCGATCTGCGACGAACTCGACGGATTGCCTCTGGCGATCGAACTGGCGGCCGCGCGCGTCGAGGTCATGTCGCTGCACCAGATCGCGGCCCGACTCGATGATCGCTTCCGCCTCTTACAGGCCGGTCCCGATCAGGATTCGCGCCACCGCACGCTGATCGCGACCCTGGACTGGAGCTACGAGCACTTGAGCAACGACGCGCAGCGGCTCTTTTCGCACCTCAGTGTTCTCGCGTCCGGCTTCTCCCTCGAGACCGCCATCGCCCTAACGACGAGTGACGAACTCGACGTCATCGATCAACTGGGTGAACTCGTGCAGAACTCGATGCTCGCCGTGGACCACAGCGCCGAGGAGATTCGCTACCGCATGATCGAGACCATGCGCGACTACGCCGCTCTGCGTCTAGAAGAGGCCGGCGGCACCGGTGACGCGCGCGCGCGACATCTGCGCCACTTCCGCGAACTGGCCGCGGCCCTGCGCTCGGCCACCTGGGCGCGACGCGCCCTTTCGACATTGGATCGTTGCCGTCTGGAGTTACCGGACCTTCGCCGCGCCTTCGAGTACGCACTGTCGAGCGACCCGTCGGTCGCGGTCTCGATCGCTACCGACCTCTACGCGCTGTGGATCGTGCGCGACCTGGTGGCCGACGGACGCCGCTGGCTGAACGAGATCGCCGAAGCCATGGGCGACACCCGTCCGGAGTTGTCGGCCGACCTCATCCGCGCCCTCGACGACGCGGGAACCCTGGCCTGGATGATGGGCAACGTCGAGGACGCCGAGCGCTACATCGAATCTGCCTTAGAGATCGCCGAGGAGATGGGCGTCGAGCCACCTCCCAAGGCGCTGGTGCGCCTCGGCTCGATTCGCAGCCTGGCCGGCGATCCGGCCGAGGGCCTGCGCCTATGCAACCTTGCTCGCGACATGGCTCTTCGCGACGACGCGGACCTCGAGAGCCTCATGGTCGTCGAGCGCACGCTGGGCGCAGTACTCGCGCTCTCGGGCGCCCCGGCCGAGGGTGCAGAGATCTGCGAGCGCGCGATGAGTCGGGCCCGCGAGACGGACCTGTGGCTCGCCTCAGCCCTGACCAAC
>DASXFG010000049.1:0-22503 GCA_036489715.1 Acidimicrobiales bacterium
GAGCTCGCCGGGAAAGGACGACGCGATCACCTCGCGCTTGGCCGCGAGCCCTAATTCGGAGAAGACCACCGATCCGCCCAGTTGCTCGCCGAGGGTGGCGATAGCGAGATACCCGACGGGATCAACGAGCAGGCCGCTCGCGTGCGACATGAACTCATAACCCGTGGTGCCCGCTATGGGCCAACTCTCGGGAATCCTCTCATCCTCAGCCACAATCTTCTCGACCAGGATTACGGGCGAGGACTGTCGCTCAGGAAGTTGTAGCTCACTGAGGCGCCCGAGATACTGATGGGGAAAACGCAGACCGTCGACGTGATCGACTCGCCAGCCCGCGACACGCTCGTCGTCGCTGATCTGAGCGATGAACTGGTGAGTGCGAACAAAGACCTCGTCGCGCTCTACCTGGATGCCTACTAATCCATCGATGTCAAAGAACCGACGATAGTTTCGCTCGTGAGCGCTGAGTCGCCAGTACGCGAGACGGTAGTTCTGGCGCTCGAGGATCCCTTGGGCCGTCTCGCTCGCGGTAGGTTCGCTCGCGAGTGGATACGTTTTGGCGTCGACCGAGATCAGGGGACCTTGGGGACCGAGTTCCCACGTCGCGCTCTCCACTAAGTCAGCGAGGGGGGCGCTGAGCGAGGGGATCAGAACCCTATTGGCCAGGCGTGCCCAGTCGATGTCGAAGGTCGCGGCGTAGGGCGAACTCAGCCCGTGGCGCAGGGTGTCCCACCACCACTCGTTCCGCGCATCGCACGCCATGTGGTTGGGCACAATGTCGAGCAGCACGCGCATGTGGTGAGCGTCGAGTTCTTCGAGCAACGCCTCGAACTCCTCGAGCGAACCGAGGGAGGGGTCCAGGCTGGTGGGGTCCACGACGTCATAACCGTGAGTGCTTCCGGGCACGGCGCGAAGGATCGGCGACAGGTACAGAGTTTCGATGCCGACATCGTCGAGATAGCCCACGAGTCGCCGAGCACCGGCGAAGCCCAATCCCGCGAGCTGAAGGCGATACGTCGAGCCCAGGGGCCGCGGCGCGCTCAAGGTCGAGGTTGCTCGGTGTGTCGCAGCAGCACCGTCGACTGGGCGTTGAGGCTGATGGCTTCGGAGCGCACCGTGCGGGTCCACGGCCCGGGCCGCGCGGTATTAAGGACCTCTTCCCACACCCCGGGTAGTTCCATGGCGGGCAGCGTGAACGAGAACGTCTTGGCGGAGGCGTTGAGGATCAGCAGCACTGATTCGGCGACGCGGGAACGGCCCCGGTCGTCGATGTCGTCCACGGCGGGCCCAAAGAGAAGCATGCCGACACTTTGAATGCTGGGATTTGCCCAGTCCGCGTCATTCATTTCTTGGCCGTCGGCGCGAACCCACGTGACGTCTTTGGTCTCGTGTCCCGCAACGACGTCTCCGCTGAAGAAGGCGCGCCGACGCATGACCGGGGTGGCCGAGGCGATCTCAATCACTTCGCGCACGAACGCGCGAAGCTCCTTGTCCGTCTCGCTGAGTTCCCAGTGGAACCAACTCGTCTCATTGTCTTGGCAGTACGCGTTGTTGTTTCCCAGTTGCGTGCGGCCCATCTCGTCGCCGCCGAGGATCATGGGCACGCCTTGGGAGAAGAGAAGTGTGGCCAGGAAGTTGCGCTTCATCCGCTCGCGCGTTCTCTTCACCCTCGCCGAGTCGGTAGGACCCTCGGCTCCCCAGTTACGGCTGTAGTTATCGTTCGAACCGTCGTTATTGTCCTCGCCGTTGGCGAGATTCGCCTTGTGCTCGTAGGACACCAAGTCATTGAGCGTGAATCCGTCGTGACACGAGACGAAGTTGATGCTGGCGTAGGTCTTGCGTCCCGTGGGGGCGAAGATGTCGCTCGATCCCGTCAGTCGCGAGGCGAGTTGGGGAACCTGACCCGGGTCCCCGCGCCAGAACTTGCGTATGCAGTCTCGATACGAGCCGTTCCACTCCGACCAGCCCGGGGGGAACTGGCCCAACTGGTATCCGTCGAGGCTGGCGTCCCAGGGTTCGGCGATGAGTTTCACGCGCGAGAGCACGGGGTCTTGCTGGAGTATCTCGAAGAACGCACTGGGCTGCTCGGCGGTGTTACCGCGCACTAATACCGGGGCGAGATCGAATCGGAAGCCGTCGACGTGCATATCGCTCACCCAGTAGCGCAAGCTGTCGGTGACGAGGCCCATGGCGCGCGGGTGCAGAGTGTTGAGGCTGTTTCCGGTCCCGGTGTAGTCCACGTAGTAGCGCCGATCTTCGGGCGAGAGCCGGTAGTAGGCCGAATTGTCGATGCCGCGTAGTGAAAGCGTGGGACCCATCTGGTTGCCCTCGGCGGTGTGGTTGTACACGACGTCGAGGATGACCTCGATGCCCGCACGATGCAGGGCCCGCACCATCGATTTGAACTCGCTCACCTGCTGGTCGGCCACGCTCGCGTACCCGACGTGAGGGGCGAAGAATCCCAGGGAGTTGTAGCCCCAGTAGTTGTCGAGGCCCTTTTCCACCAGATGGCGGTCCGAGACGAAGTGGTGGACCGGCATGAGCTCAACCGCGGTGACGCCCAGACGCTGCAGGTGATCGATGATGGCGTCAGAAGCCAGCCCCAGATAGGTGCCGCGCAGATGTTGGGGCACACTCGGGTGAGACTCGGTCATGCCGCGCACGTGGGTTTCGTAGATGACCGTTTGATTCCACGGCGTGCGCGGAGGCCGATCGTCTTGCCAGGTGAAGGCGGAGTCGATCACAATGGATTTGGGCATCGCGGCCGAGGAGTCGCGCTCGTCGAAGCTGAGATCCTCGCGCTCGTCGCCCACCGCGTAGCCGAAGAGTTCGTCGCTCCAGCGCACCGGCCCGCTCACCGCTTTGGCGTAGGGGTCGAGGAGGAGTTTGTGAGCGTTGAAGCGATGTCCCTGATTAGGCTCGTACGGGCCGTCCACCTTGTAGCCATACAGGCATCCGGGGCGAGCGTCGGGGAGGTACGCGTGCCAGATGAAGTCGGTGCGTTCGCTCAGCGTAACCGTCGTGCTGGGTTCGGCCGCGGTGGGTTCGTCGAAGAGGAGTAGCTGGACCCCCGTGGCGTGCTCCGAGAAGATCGAGAAGTTGACGCCCTCGCCGTCCCACGTGGCCCCGAGGGGTAGGGGGCTACCGGGCCAGAGTCTCATTGTGCCTCACTGAGTAGAAGACAGTAGCCCCACGGTTCTACGTCGAAGGCGGCCCCCGAGAGGGGAGAGCCAGACAGTTCTCGCCACTGGCGTGACGAGGGTGGGGCGAGCGGCGCGGCGTGGGCGCTCAGATTGAAGAAGGCCAGCGCGTCGCCCTGCTCGTGCGTGCGCCACAGGGCGAGGACGTTTCCTTCGGTCCACGACGTAACGTTCGATCGAGAGGCACGTCCCAGGGCGGGGACGCTGCGTCGCAGGTCAATCAGACTCTGGTAGTGGCCAAGGAGTTCTCGGTGGGCGGGTTTCTCCAGCAAGGAGCGGCGTAGTTTGGCCTCGGCGAAGGTGGAAGGAGCGACGGGATCTAGGGTGTCGCGAAAGTCGCCGAATCCTGCGAACTCGTGGGCTCGACCGCTGCGCACCGCCTCAATGAGTTCTGGATCGCTGTAGTCCACGAAGAAGGGAAAGGGCGCGGTCTCGCCGTACTCCTCACCCATGAAGAGCAGGGGGATATTGGGGCTGAGCAGAACGAGGGCGGCCACGAGGCGGAGTTGTTGGTCGCTAAGGGTAGTGCTGAGTCGGTCGGAACTCGGGCGGTTGCCGACCTGGTCGTGGTTTTGGGCGAAGACGACGAAGCGATCGGGAGGGACCTGGCGCGACGGCGCGCCGTGATGTCGCTGGCGAAAGGGCGACCACTGGTCCTGGAGTGCGAACCCTTCGTTCAGTGTTCTCTCGATATCCTCCACGCCGGTGTAGTCCTCGTAGTACCCCACGCGCTCGCCGGTTAGCGCGACGTGAAGGGCGTGATGGAAGTCGTCGTTCCACTGCGCATCCATGCCGATTCCGCCCTCTTCGAGAGGGGTGACGAGGCGGGGATCGTTGGCTGCGCTTTCTGCGATCAGCTCACAGGGGCGGCCTAGTTCTTCGCTCAGCGAGTGGGTGCGCGCAGCGAGTTGGGAGAGGAACGGTGTGGCCGTGTTGTCGACGATCGAGTCGACGGCGTCGAGTCGCAGGGCGTCAACGTGATAGTCCACGAACCACTGGCGTGCCGTGAGCCAGAAGTAGTGGCGCACATCATCGGAGTGGGGCCCGTCATAGTTGAGCGCGTGGCCCCAGGGCGTGCGGTAGCGATCGGTGAAGAAGGGGGCGTAACGCTCGAGCACATCGCCCTCGGGACCAAGGTGGTTGTAGACCACGTCGAGGATTACCGCGAGCCCTCGTTGGTGGCACTCATCGACGAAGTGCTGGAACTGACGGGGCCCACCGTAGGACGATTGGACCGAGAAGGGAAAGACGCCGTCGTAGCCCCAGTTGCGCTCCCCGGAGAATTGGGCGATCGGCATGACTTCAATGGCGCTGATCCCGAGGTCCACCAGCCCGTCGAGATACTCCAGCGCTCCTTCAAAGGTTCCCGACTCGCTGAAGGCGCCGACGTGCAACTCATAGATGACGTGCTCCCACAGGGCGCGCGGGCGATAGTCCGCGTCGGCCCACGAATACGACCTCAGGTCAACTACCTGAGTGGGCCCCTGAACACCTGCTGGCTGGAACTTCGACGCGGGATCGGGTAGGTGATCGCCGTCGAGGACGAAGTAGTAGTCGGTCCCCGCCGTTGCTCGCTCGGTCGCCAGCGCGAAGTAGCCCCCTTCGCACGGCTCTAACGGCATCGACTCGCGCGTGTCGACGAGGTAGAGATCGACGCGTTCGTGCAGGGGCGCCCACACGCAGAACTCCGTCGTGGCGGCGTCTCGTGGTCGCGCGCCCACAAAGTGCGGCAGGGATGGACTCATGACGGAGTTAGGAACAGGCAACCGAGCGGGGGGGCGGTCAGGGTCAAGGTGCGCGGCATGCCGTAAGCCGGTACGGGCCGCGTCTCGCACCCGCCGAGGTTGCCCACGCCGCTTCCTCCGTACTCGCGCGCGTCGCTGTTGAGCACCTCGGACCAGTACTCTCCTCCGGGAACTCCGACGAGGCAGTTCTCGCGCACGATGGGGGTGAAGTTGAGCACGATGAGCAGCGGAGTGCCGTCTTGTGCGTATCGCAGGATGCTCAGCAGGCTCGAGTCGGCGTCATTGGGCTGGACGAGGCCGAACCCGCGCGGGTCGCAGTCGAGTTCGTGCAATGCGGGGACGTTCTGATAGAGGCGGTTGAGGTCGCCCACCCATTGACGCACCCCGGCGTGGAGGGGATGATCGAGCGCCGACCAGTCGAGAGACGATTCATGGTTCCACTCTCGGATCTGTGCAAACTCACCGCCCATGAAGAGCAACTTCTTGCCGGGCTGGGCGAATTGATAGCCAAAGAGCAGGCGCAGGTTGGCGAATCTCTGCCACTCGTCGCCGGGCATCTTTTCCAAGAGCGAGCCCTTGCCGTGCACGACCTCGTCGTGGGAGAGAGGGAGCATGAAATTCTCGCTGAACGCGTACACGCTGCGAAAGGTCAGCTCTCCGTGGTGGTGGCGGCGGTACAGCGGGTCGCGCGCGAAGTACTCCAGGGTGTCGTGCATCCAGCCCATGTCCCACTTCAGCCCGAAGCCCAGACCGCCCAGGTATACGGGGCGCGACACGGCGGGGAAGGCCGTGGACTCCTCGGCCACGACCATCACGTCGGGGTGATCTTCGTAGATGCCCGAATTGAGATGGCGCAGGAATTCGATCGCCTCGAGGTTTTCGCGACCGCCGTAGTCGTTGGGTATCCACTGGCCCGCGGCGCGCGAGTAGTCCCGGTAAAGCATCGAAGCGACCGCGTCCACGCGCAAACCGTCGACGTGGTAGTGACGCAGCCAGCGCTCCGCCGATGAAGCAAGGAAGCTTCTGACTTCGTGGCGTCCGTAGTTGAAGATGAGGCTCTTCCAGTCCGGGTGAAATCCCAAGCGCAGGTCCTCGTGCTCAAAGAGATGGGTGCCGTCGAACTTGGCCAGGGAGTAGGGATCGGTGGGGAAGTGCGAGGGCACCCAGTCGAAGATCACGCCGATCTCGGCCCGGTGTAGCTCGTCGATCAGGGCCATGAGGTCCTGGGGGTCGCCGTAGCGGCGAGTGGGAGCGAAGTAACCCGTCGTCTGATAGCCCCACGAGCCGTAAAAAGGGTGCTCCATGAGCGGCAAGAACTCCACGTGCGTAAAGCCGCAGCTCTTGACGTAGTCGATCAGGGGAGCGGCCACGTCGCGATAGCGGGGGAGCCGACGAGGATCGGACGGGTCGCGGCGCCAACTGCCCAGGTGCACTTCGTAGATCGACACGGGAGCGTCGAGGGCGTTGCGCCGGGCGCGCTGGCTCATCCAGTCCTCGTCGTGCCAGTCGAAGCTCAGATCCCACACGACCGAACCGGTGCGCGGCGGTTCTTCGGTGCAGGCGGCGAACGGGTCGGCCTTTTCGAGGACGGCCCCGGCTGCGGTGGTCAACTCAAACTTATAGATGTCGCCGAGTTGCGCGCCGGCAACGACGCCCTCCCAGATGCCCGACGTGCCTCGGGGGCGGAGTTGAGCGTGCTCGCTGTTCCAACCATTGAAGTCACCCCGCACTCCCACCGCGCGCGCGTTGGGGGCCCAGGTGGCAAAGTACGTGCCGACGCCCTCAATGATGTGAGAGCCCAGTCGCTCTCCGAGCAGCCGGTGGCTTCCCTCGTTGAACCAGTACAGGTCCTCGTCGCTCAGAAGGGTGAAGTCGGTCGAGGGCGACGTCATGAGACCCTCTGGCGAGTGCGATTCACCACGTCGAGGTCCCGGTGCACTTCATGGGAGGCCGACATTTCTTCCAGGGTAAGTGCTGATCGTCGCTCCCAGTTGCCCTCGGTCGTGCCCGGTCGATTCTGGGGACTCACTTCGCCCGTGAGCTCTTCGAGGTCCACCAAGACGAGAGTGGCCTCGCTGCGAGCGAGATGGGCCAGGGCGCCCCGGCGGGCCGCGCGGGTGAGGGAGTGGTGGTCGAGGACCGGAATGTCCAAGGAGCGAAAGAGCGCCTCTCGGTAGAGGGCGCGCTGCGCCCGACTCTCATCAGCCTCGGGTTCAGAAAGGTCGCCGCGCTGCTGACTGTCATCGATGTCGAGACCCCACAGGTAGGCGTTGAATCGAGGCGTGTCGTGCGTCGACAGACTCGCCAGGACGTCCGACGGGGGATCGGGCAGGGGAGTGCGCTCGGTGGAGGCGAACTCGAACACCCAGGAGCGCAGAATCCGTCGCTTCGCCATACGTTTGGACAGATCGCGGGGCGTGGTGCCCAGGTCCTCTCCGATCACCCGCGCGCCCGCTCGATGCGCCTCGAGCGAGATCAGGGCGTAGAACTCATCGGGTCGATAGTGCAGGTACGTTCCGCGAGTGGCGTCGGCGCCGCCGGGGATGACGTACAAGCGTTGCAGTCCCATGATGTGATCGATGCGCACGTACGAGGTGGAGCGAAAGGCGCGCGCCAGCACCTCGCGGGCGTGGGAGTATCCGTCTGCTCGGATGCGATCGGGATGCCAGGGCGAGAATCCCCAGTCCTGGCCGCGAGCAAAGAAGCGGTCGGGTGGCGCTCCCGTAGAGAGCGCCGGGACGAAGGAAGCGGGGCTCCAGATCGGATCAAAGCCGTTCGGATGGGTGCCCACCGGAAGGTCGCTGTAGAGCGGGGTCTGCTGGGCGACCTGGTGCAGTTGCTCCGCCGCCGCCCATTGGCCGTAGGCGTAGTACAGCGCGAGGGGGTCGCGCATCACGTCCTCGGCGCTCGTCCTAGCGCTCTGCTCAGTTTTGCGTTCCGCGCAGGCGCGAAATGCGCTGTAGGCGGCGATCTCGGGGCGCTCCACGAGAAAAGACTCGAGTTCCTTGGCGCGAAGGTTCGAGCCCTCCGCCAGGAGTGATCGGGACATCGGCTCGAGTACGCGACGCGTGAGGGCGGCGACGCTCGCATAGTCGACGTTGACGCCCGATCGCGCTCGCGTAATCCAGTGGGCGACGTCGGCACCGCTTAGCAGCGAGGGCTCGAACTCGGGCAGGATGCGCGGATCCACGTACAACTCGTTGTAGGCGAGGCGACTGACTGGTCGATACGGGCTGGCATCGCCCTCGTCGAGGAACAGGGGATAGAGAGGCAGGCCCCCCACAAAGGAGGCCCCTCGCTCCGCCAGCCACCGACCGAGTTGGCCCAGGCCGGAGTAGGTACCCACTCCCCAGTCATCTTTCGTGCGCAGCGCGTAGAGAGGGAGAAACCCTCCCCAGCCTCGGGTCGAGCGGGGGCACGAGGGAGAGCAGACAAGGAGGGTGGACGAGAGTCGGGCCTCCGAGGTGGGCGCGCGGGTCTCGACGAAAAGTCGATGGTAGCCGAGCGGCAGCGGCGCCAAGCTCGTTCGAACGCGAGAGGAGCGCTCGCCGTACACATCCCATGCGACCTCCACGTCGTGGGGATAGTTCGACAATGCATGTTGCAGCACTTCACCGTCTTCGAACTCGAGGGTTAGGGTGAGTTCCTCCGCGAGGTGCCCGCGCGGAACGTTGAGAGCCAGCTCGACCCGCTGGCCAAGTCGAACCGCAATCACCGGTTCGCTCACGTGCTCGGCGAGCTCTCGCCGGCGCGCGTGGAGGGCTCGGGGCGCATCCTCGAGAGTGTCCACGTCAACCCCTAGCGCCCGCAACACGGAGAGTGTCGTCTCTACGTCGCTCGCCCGTCGCACGCCGTCGTCTCCGGCGTAGGACGTGGCGACCCCGCATAGGCGAGCCAGCTCTTCGAGGTCGGTGAAGCGCTCGGGGCTCACGCGCTCGCGTCCAACAGGTCGAGGAGCCCGCGGGCGGGTATGTCGACCCAGGCGGGACGAGCATTCGCTTCATAACTCAGTTCGTAGACGGCCTTCTCCAGGAGGAAGAAATCTAGGAGAGCCGCGAAGTCGTCGCGATCGGCGGGCAAGTAAGTGGCGCCGTGCGAGGTTTTCAGGTAGGAGTCGATGAAGATCCCTGATACCCAGCGATGCCAGTACGTGAGCCACCCTTCGAGTCGTTCCAGTTCTTCGTCGTGGAGCGCAATGCCCAGGTTCCGGCTGAGGTGAGTGGACGCGGCGCGACTCGCGTAGTGCAGGGACCTGACCATGCCCGCCAGGTCGACGACGGCCGGGCGCTTCAGGCGTCTACGACTCAACGACCGATAGGGCTCGCCCTCGAAGTCGATGATGACGAAATCCTTGCCGGTCCAGAGCACCTGTCCGAGGTGATAGTCGCCGTGGCAACGAATCTTGGCCGCGTCGATCTCTCGCGCCGTGATGTTGCGCAGGCGACTCAGTAATTCGTCCTCTCGGGCGAGAACCTTTTGCACGTAGGGCGAGGTCAGGTTCAAGGAGCGAACTTCGTGAAAGACCTGTCGGGTGAGACTCCGCGCACCGTGGTAGAGGGCCTGGCGATCAAGGGAGGTCACCGGCTCGGGGCTGAAGGCGGGGTCTTCGGTATCCGAGGCGAGTTGCAGGTGCAGTTGGGCGGTGCGTTCGCCCAGGAGCGTGGCCCACTCTAGGTGGGCGCCGACGAGCGGCTGGCCGTCGGGCAAACTCCCCACGTCGAGCTGCAAGATGCTCGCGGGGGCGACGACATCGAGTTCCGGCTCGTCCGCGTGGGCAATGGCGTCTTCGAGGTCGTGGGTCAAAGCATCGACCACGTAGCGCCATCCGTCCTCCTCGTGAGGGATGAACTCTTCTATTACCGCGACGGTGGCGGGCGCACCCGAGGCGTCGTTGCTTTGATACTCGATAGATCCCCCTACTCGCGGGGAGTGGTCAAAGTGCGCGCGCTCATCTAAAAACCGGCCAATCTCCACTTCGGGGTTGACGCCCTCTTCGAATCGTCGGAAGAACTTGAAGATGGCGGAGTCGCCGAGCAAGACCGACGAATTGGACTGCTCCGCCGACAGGGTGGTGACCGGGCAGTCCTCTTTGAGGCAACTGTCGAAGTCTCGCAACGAGGGCGTGGACTGTCCGGTGAGTCGACCGTGAGAACCGGCGAGTGTGCGCCGGCGCGCCAGGAGGTCGGCCATGGCGCGTACGTAGCGCGAGGAATATGTGGCGTCAATCAGAACGCCGTCGCTGCCCGCCGCGCGTAGTTCGGCGATGACGCCTTCGGCGTGCCACTTGGCGAAGTCCGCCGCCTCCTCGTTCGCCAGGAAGGCCACCGGAAGGGCGTAGCGCTCGGCGCTGCCACGGTCCAGCTCCAGATTGACGATGAGAAGTACCGCGATCGGGGCGTCTCCGCGACGCGCGGGGGAGCTGGCGGCGCCGACGTGCACGGGTACGTAGTCGATGATTGACACCGACGTGATCGTTCTCGCCTTCTGGGCGAACCAGCGTCGCGCCGGCAGGTACTCGGCTAGATAGTGCTCGAAACGACGACGCGCGTTGCCCGTGAGTAGTTCGTCCCACTCGCCAGCGACCTCGAATCGCTCGCGCGGAACGCCCGCCTGCTCCTCTTCGGATTCCAAGAGAAACCAGTAGAAGCCGTGGGGCCCCAGAGTGATGAAGTACGGAAGTTCGCCAATCGACGGGAACTCCTGGTTGCCGAATAGTTCTACGGGCACCGCCCCCACGTGCTCCGAGAGGTCGAGTTCGGCGCACTGCACGTAGCGCGACAGGTTGAAGACGCACAGAATCTTTTGGTCGTTGAATCGCCGAACGAAGCTAAAGATCTTTCGATTCTCGGGCCGCAGTATCTCGAGGGTGCCGCGGCCGAAGGCGTGGTAGCGCTGGCGCAGGGAAATGAGTCGTCGCATCCACCACAGGAGCGAATTCGAGTTCTGCTGCTGCGCGGCGACGTTGACGGCCTGGTAGTGGTACTCCGGATCGATGATGGTGGGCAGATACAGGCGCTGGGGATTAGCCCGGGAGAATCCCGCGTTACGGTCGCTATCCCACTGCATGGGAGTGCGCACCGCGTCGCGGTCGCCCAGATAGATATTGTCGCCCATCCCGATCTCGTCGCCGTAGTAGACGATCGGCGTGCCGGGCATGGAGAACAACAGACCGTTCATCATCTCGATCAACGAGCGGTCATTGCCCAGCAGCGGCGCCAGGCGGCGACGGATTCCCACGTTGACCCGAGCTTGGGGATCTCGCGCGTAGACCCGGTACATGTAGTCGCGTTCTTCGTCGGTCACCATCTCGAGGGTTAGTTCGTCGTGATTGCGCAAGAAGAGCCCCCACTGACACTCGGGGGGAGTGGTGGGCGTCTCGGCCAGAATGTCGACGATGGGGAAGCGATCCTCTTGGCGAGCCGCCATGAACATGCGAGGCATGAGGGGAAAGTGAAAGGCCATGTGGCACATATCGCCGTTTCCCATGTACCGGATCGCGTCTTCGGGCCACTGGTTGGCCTCCGCCAAGATCATGCGATCGTCAAATCGCTCGTCGACGTGAGCACGCAACTGGCGAAGAAACTCAAAGGTCTCTGGGAGGTTCTCGCACGACGTGCCCTCACGGGCGTACAGATAGGGCACGGCGTCGAGGCGAACGCCGTCCACGCCCATCGACAACCAGAAATCGACGACGTCGAACATGGCTTGTCGCACCGAGGGGCTGTCGTAGTTCAGGCTCGGCTGCTGAGAGTAAAATCGATGCCAGAAATAGGCCTTGGCCTCTTGGTCGTAGGACCAGTTGGACGTTTCGGAGTCGGTGAAGATGATCCGAGCCTGGGAGAACTTGTCGGGGGTGTCGCTCCAGACGTAGAAGTCGCGCTGGGCACTGCCCGCTCGCGCGCGGCGAGCGCGTTGGAACCACGGGTGCTCTTCGGAGGTGTGGGCGAGAACCAGTTCGGTAATCACGCGCAGACCGCGCCGGTGCGCCTCGCGCAAGAACGTGCGAAAGTCCCTCAGGGTTCCATAGGAGGGATGGATCTGGCGGTAGTCGGAGATGTCGTAGCCGTCGTCTTTTAGCGGAGAAGGGTAGAACGGCAGGAGCCATAGTGCGGTGACGCCGAGCCCCTGGAGATAGTCGAGTTTCTCGATCAGCCCCTTAAAGTCGCCGATTCCGTCGCCGTTGGTGTCAAAGAAGGTTCGCACGTGAATCTCGTAGATGATGGCGTCCTTGTACCAACCGCCCGTGGGCTGGGCGTCGAGGGTCTCGCGGTCGTCGAGGCGCACGGGATCGACGTCGTGACGGAAGCCGTCGTTAACCTCTTCGTCGCGGACGTCAAGCGCCATCGGCCCCGCCTCCGCTCGGCGCCACGGAAAACACGTGACAGGGTACGGACTGGGGATCGAGTTTGACGAAGTTGCGCGGACCGCTCCACGTGTAGTGCGCGTCCGTCAAAAGATCGTGAAGCTCATAAGGGGCGAGGGGGTCGAGGCCCAGCGCGGCGAGGTCGAGGTTCAGCCAGCCCGATTGAGCGAAGGAGTGGTCGAGGTTGACCACGACGAGGATCACGTCGCGGCCCTCGGACGTGGGGAGATCCTTGGAATAGGCGATTAGCTGGTCGTTGTCGATGGGGTGGAAGCGCAGCGTGTGGTTGTAGTGCAGAGCGGGGTGAGCGCGCCGAATGGCGTTCACTTCGCCCACGAAGGGCGCCAGGCTCCGGGAGTCCTGAAGATTCCACGAGCGCAGCTCGTACTTCTCGGAGAGCAGATACTCCTCGGAGTCAATCGTGCGCGGCAGGTGCTCTTGGAGTTCGTAAGCCGGACCGTAGATGCCGTAGTTCGAACTCAACGTTGCGGCGAGCACCAGGCGCGACAGAAAAGCGGCTTGACCACCCTGTTGGAGTTCCGCGGTGAGGATATCGGGCGTGTTGGGCCAAAAGTTCGGTCGGAAGTAATCGGACTTCTCCGTGCGAGTGAGTTCAGTCATGTACTCCTCGATCTCCCACTTCGTACTGCGCCAGGAGAAGTACGTGTAGGACTGGGAGAAGCCGATTTTCGCCAGCTCTTCCATGACGCGGGGTCGGGTGAAGGCTTCGGAGAGAAATATCGCTTGGGGGCACTCCGCCTTAACCGAGGCGATGAGCCACTCCCAAAAGGCGAAAGGCTTGGTGTGGGGATTATCGACGCGAAATGTCGTGACGCCATGCGATATCCAGAACTCGACGACGTCTAGGAGAGCTTGCCATAGAAATCGCCACTCGGTTCCGTCAAAGCGGAGGGGATAGATATCCTCGTAGCGCTTCGGCGGATTCTCCGCGTAGCGAATCGAACCGTTGGGAAGGCGGTAGAACCACTCGGGATGGTCGGTAACCCAGGGATGATCGGGCGACGTCTGAAAAGCCAGGTCCAGAGCGATGGCCAGGCCGCGCGAGTTCGCCTCCGCGACGAGCACATCGAAGTCCTCCAGCGTCCCCAGATCGGGGTGGACGGCGGTGTGGCCTCCCTCGAGCGAGCCAATGGCCCACGGACTGCCGGGGTCACCCTCGTCACAGGTCGTCGAGCCGTTGCGGCCCTTTCGTCCGCTGCGCCCGATGGGGTGAATGGGGGGCAGGTAAAGAACGTCGAAGCCCATCGACGACACGTAATCCAGGCGCGCGACTACGTCGGCGAAGGTGCCGTGGCGTAGGGGAGCAGGAGCCGTGGACCGGGGAAACATCTCGTACCACGCGCCAAAACGAGCCAACGCCGGCTCGGCGGTCACGCAGTACGTCTCGGAGGTAACGCACAGTTCGGGGTCCGACAGACCCGTGAGATGCGAGAGGCGGGCCGAGGACATGGCTTCACGCAAGGTGTGACTGCCCGTGTTCTCCGCCACGAGAACGCCCACGGCGTCGTCCAAGGTGGTGGAGTGCGACGTCAGTTGATCGACGAGATCGCTGATCCAGCGCCGCTCTTTCGACTTGGCCCGTCGCCCCACGTCATGGAGCAACTGGGCTCCCACCACGTACTCTTCGCTCACGTCCTGATGAGACTCCAGTCGCTTGTCCACGTCCCGGCGCCACGTCGCGAAACGGTCGACGCAGGCCCGAATCATGAAGTGGTGTCCCCCGAGACTCTCGATGGGGATCGTGGCCCGCCATCGATCATTCCCCAGGGGCGACATCAACTCGCTCGACCACTTCGTCGAGAGTTCGTGCCGGTAGCGGACTTCGCATCGAATGACGTCGTGTCCGTCTGAAAAGATGTCGGCTTCGACCGACTGGCCGTCGCCGACGATCGCTTTGGCGGGCCGTTGTCCCGCGTCGACCTGCGGGCGAATGTTTTCAATCACCACTCGCGACAAGGTGTGGGGCAGCGAGCGCGGATCAGTGCGAGACAGCGATCGGGGGGTTGACACGCGTTAGAACCTCCTGGCAGACGAGTCACATATTGATGGCATAGGTCTATACAAGTGGTGTCCGATTACCTCACGGTAACGCCAAGGCGACGGTTGGATGACGTGAAGGTTTTCGCCAATCCCGTCCCCAGTTGGAAACCCGTTAGATCGCCCCGCAGTGGCGCGCGGAGTGTCGTTATTTACTTGCCCGCCTCGCGAAGTTTCTCGGTGGCTTGCTTGACGCGACCCGTGGCCTCTTGCACTTTTCCCTTGGCTTGGAGGCTGCGGTCTCCGATGGCCTTGCCCGCCTTGGACTGCAACTTTCCCTTGGCGACCTGGGCGGCGTTCTTCGCGTGTTTGGAAGCTGCCGCCATTGATTCCTTTGCCTTTTCCCTGTCAACCATGATTATTCCTTTCCTTAATTCGATTTAGTAGTAGTGCCGGTGACCGCCGATTTCGTGACCGATGGAGCCGAGAATCCACAAAACGATTCCCACCACGAAAAGGATCATGCCGACCGTCCATAGCACCGGTATTCCCAAAAGGAATCCGAGAAGCAGCAGGATTACACCGACTGTGACCATTGCCCTCTCCTATCAACTAGTCCTTAATTTGGATGTTAGGGATGTATGCAGCGAACACTCAACGAATTCATTCTGTGAAGATCCATAAACACCCGACGATAGAGATCACCGTCAGTCGATCCGCGAGAAGTCGAGTCGTTCGGAGGTGAGTGCGGACCGAGTTCTTACGAGGATCGAAAGGCCCGATACTCTCGGGACCGGTGACATCAAAAGCGAAACCGACCGATCGAAGCCCCAGCGCGAGCCGGTTTGATCCCGGACGTGCGATTGACGTCTTGGGTTCGTTCTCGTTTATTGGAGACGGGGAGCGAGGGGCACTCGTCGGTCCTCGCGGCGACATTGTGTGGATGTGTGCTCCTCGTTGGGACTCTGGGGCGGTCTTTTCAACTTTGATCGGGGGCACCAGCTCGTACACGATCGCCCCCCACGACCGATTCACGTGGGGCGGGTACTACGAGCCACGAAGTCTCATATGGCGCAGCCGCTGGGTTACGGGCTCGGGAATCCTCGAATCTAGGGAAGCTCTGGGGCGGCCGTCGGATCCCGAGCGAGTGGTACTCCTGCGCCAGGTCCGCTCGCTTAAGGGCACCCACGAAGTTGACGTTGAACTGAAGCCAGCGGCAGAGTTTGATCGATTCCCTCTCAGCGAAGTGCACCGAGCTGACGGCGGGTGGACGGGGCGACTTGGCGATCTGTGGATGCGTTGGAGCGTGCCCTCTTCGCTCCAGGTACGTCGTTTCGAGAGGGGCGCGCGCTTAGTCGGCCGAATGGTCATCTCTCCCGGAAAGAGTGCTGACCTGGTTCTAGAAATCTCGACAATCCCGTTTGGAGACGACGTCGCCGACGTTGCTCAGTCGTGGCGCCGCACCGAAGAGGTGTGGCGAAGCGACGTGCCCGCACTCGAGAACTCGCTCGACCCCCAGGGGGCGTCGCTCTCGGTGGCGGTGTTGCACGGCCTGACCTCCAGCTCGGGTGCGATGGTGGCGGCAGCTACCACTTCGCTGCCCGAGCGTGCAGAAGATGGACGCAACTACGACTATCGCTACGCCTGGATTCGAGACCAGGCGCTCGCGGCTCAAGCCGCCGCCGCCGCGGGCGTGCCCCAATTGCTTGACGCCGCCGTAGGTTTTCTGACGTCCCGGCTACTGGAGGATGGACCAGATCTAGCGCCGGCCTACCGGACTGACGGAAGGAGAGTCCCCTCGCAAAAGCGAGTGAAGCTGCCGGGTTATCCAGGAGGATTCGACCGCACCGGCAATCACGTCAACCGTCAGTTCCAACTCGACGTGTTTGGAGAGTCGCTTTTGGTATTCGCTGCGGCTGACCGTCTCGGCCGACTCGAAGGCCCCTCGCGCAGCGCAGCGCGCATCGCCGCGCGAGCGGTGGCGTCGCGCTGGCGCGAAGCCGACGCGGGAATCTGGGAGATCGACAATCGCGCGTGGACTCACAGCCGGCTCATGTGTGTGGCGGGGCTTCGCCACGCTTCCAATCAGAGGCTCGGCTCGACGTCGGAAGTGTCGAAATGGTCAGCACTCGCCGACGAAATCCTCGCGCACGTCTCGTCAACCTCGACCCACGCAGGGGGATACTGGCAACGCTCTCCCGATGATCCACACGTCGACGCGTCCCTGCTCTTCGCGGCGCTGCGCGGAGCGGTGAGTCCCGACGATACGCGCAGCGCGTTCACGCTGGAGGCGGTCGTGGAGCAGTTGTGCGAGTACGGATACGCCTATCGATTTCGCCACGGAGAGAGTCCCTTGGCGAAAGTCGAGGGATCATTCGTGCTGTGCAGTTTTCTGGTGGCCCTCAATCTTCACCAGCAAGGGAGGAGCGCTGAAGCGCTGGCCTGGTTCGAGCGCGCGGCGGGCTGTACCGGATCCTCCGCCATCTATGGCGAGGAGTGGGACGTCCGTGAGCGACAGGTTCGAGGAAATCTGCCTCAGGCCTTCGTGCACGCCTTGCATCTTGAGTCGTCCGTCACTATCAAGTAGTGAGCGACGAAGTTACGCCGTCGGGGCCGCTTTCGCTTCGGGAACTTCACCCGTCTCCACCACATATTCCGCCACGTTGCGCAGTTTGAGGTTGAGGTGCTGGGATGTCTGCTTGAGGATGTCGAAGGCCTGCTCGGGGGTAATGCGTTCTCTCTCAATGAGGATGCCCTCGGCCATGCCGATGATCTCTCGCGACTCCATCGCCTCCTCGAGATTCGCTGCACGCGCCATCTCGGTCTTGAGTTGGGAACTGACGTCGTGCAAATCTCCTGCGGAACGCAACGCGACGCCCGCGTTCGCGGCAAAGATCACGGCCTTCGTGCGACCCAGGGAGTCGTACGCGTCGGGCGCTTTCGCGTAGAGGTTGAGCGATCCAAACACCTTCTCTGACGTCAGCCGACAGGCCAGGAGGCTCTGCATGCCACGTGACACGGCTTCGGGTCCGAAACGGGGCCAGCGCGGGTCGTTAATTAGATCGGGGCAGTATTGCAGCGGCTCTTCACGGGCCGCGTCCAGGCACGGGCCTTCCTCGTAGAGATACTGGAACTGGTCAATATCGTCGGCGATCTTGTCCGAATACACCGACGTGATGTACTCGTCGCCGACCCGGGTGGAGATGCTTGCCGCATCACAGGCGTCAATGGTGTCGCGGGCGTAGTCCACGATTCGCTGCAGCGTGCCCGATACCGAGTGATCGGTGAAGAGAAGTTGGGAGATCTCGGCGAAGCTGATCGCCAGCTCGGCGTAACGCGATTCGTGGGTGCTCATGGTCCTCCCCGTAGGGTCAGTCCAACCTACTGGTGCAACGCCCCGTGCGCTGGCGTGCTAAAAAGGAGGTCACCTTCTACAGCGAGGGTCCGCCGGGTGCCCCGTCACCCATCTACATGTAGGTATCGGTGTGAATCCTCGCTCGTCTCTACCAACTGCGTCCATCGAGTCGCAACGCGGCTCCCTTGGCGTACGACCGCAGCTTCATGCGAGTGGCGAAGGAGCCTTCGTATGAGCATGGCGCCGCGTTCGCGATCCTCCAAGGCAGTCGCGAACGACGCGGCCATTCGTGAAGCCGGTGTGAACGAGATCGTCCGGGTAGGAGTGGACCGTCTTTCTCTTCGTGAAGTCGGCGCTCACGCGGGCCTGACCCACGGTGCTACCTATGCGCGGCACGAGGACGCGCATGATTTCCTCGCAGATCTGTGGAACGTGACGCTAAGTGTCGCAGCGAGTGACTTGATGGAGATGTGTACCCGCGCGGCGGAAGATCCCAGCGCACTGAGCGTGGGCGCACTGCTGGCTCGACTGCGCGAGCACCGCCACGCCGATCGCGCCGCGGTTGAGGTACTGCTTGCCAGTCGGCGAATCCCCGTCTTACACGAAGTCGTCGAGTCGTTCATCGATAAGAATTTGGTATCGCCGATGGACGCAGCCAGCGGAATGGCAGAGACGTTCTCGCGCTTTCTCTTCCTCGTAGCCGTATCCCTCTCGTGCGCTCTCATAGGCGAGGGCTTCGCCGGCAATCTCGTGCACGACTTGGAGTCGATTCTGGTGCGAGCGTTGCGCACTACGTCCGGTGACGCGCCGAGCCCGACTACTCCCGTTAGGGGTTCTCGGCCGATCGTGGCGGGTAACTCGCTTCGTCAAGAGCTCGAATACGCAACGTGCTTGGCGGTGGGGCGTAGCGGGTATCACGGAGCAACTATCTCTCGCATCGCGCGCATCGCCGACTGTTCCCCGGGAGCGATCTACAAGATGTACAAGTCGAAGGAGGACCTCGTTGTCGCCACCTTTGGCGACACGGGAGGGCTGCGATGGATCGGATTCTCGGATCTGGCACGGGTCCTCGAGCCGGGCGTCTTGTCGAGTCTCTTGACTCACGAGTGTGGAGAAGCGAACGCTCTGCGCCGCAACTTTCTCCTAGAGATGGTTCTTGCGGCGCACGATGCGCGCCTTAGCTCGGTCGTCGGCGAGCAGATGGCGGATCCGATGGGCACCATTACGCGCGCCGTCGCGGGAAATGTCAAGGGCGAGACTCTTCGGCGGGTCATCGAACCGATTGCAATTCTGATCAACGGCATGAGATGGCTGACGACGATTTCTCCGCACGTCCAGTGGCACGACTTTTCGAAGGCGGCCGAGTCGTATCGGCTCTCCATCATCGCGGAGAATCGAAGGGGCGGGGGTATCGTCTAGCCCTGGGGCAGTCGCGCGGAGCAAAGGCTCGACGAAGCTGGATGGTAGTGTTGGCTCCCTAAGGGCCGTTGGCGCAGTCTGGTAGCGCACTTGCATGACACGCAAGGGGTCACAGGTTCAAGTCCTGTACGGCCCACCAAATGTCCCTGACAGTAAAGGGCTTTTCGAAGTTATCTGGCTCTCGTGGGGTGACGATCGCGTGTCGCTGCAGCAGCGAGTGCAGCAACGGATTTTGATCGTTCTGACCTCGTCTCGATGACAACATTGGGGCCTATTACGGCAGTTGGGCGCGGTCGAATTCCTGCTGCAGGCGGGGTCGTCGGCGATTACGTTCACGCATCTCGCTAATGAAGTGGTCGACGTCGCTCGCTTGGGGAGATCCCTCGGCGAGTCGCCGCATTCGCTGGAGTTTTCGCGCGGCCGGTCGATAGTTGTGCACGTTCGCCTCGATCAGTTCGGCTTCGATCACGCGGGCCAGCACCGGCAGAGCCGCGAGTCGATCGATCTTCTCGTACGACGTGGCGACGCGTGTCCAGAGTCGGTTGTCGGCCAGATCCAGGGAGTGAGCCAGATCCCAGGCGAGGCGGGCGTCCTTCAGCGAGTCGAGCGCAAATATGACTGCGTCGGAGGGCTGACTCCGCAGCGCGTCCGACACCTCGTCGCGAAACTCGCCCCAGCGTGGACCGGCCGCGGCATAGAGTGCGCCGGCGTGAGCGGCGTCGGGCCACATGGAAAAGTTCCTACGCCGAGCCTCGAGATACTCGGTCGGTCGGTACCGGGCGAGGAGCTCCGACCAGTACTCTGCGCAGTGCTTGGCCTGATGACCTTTGTCGAACGCACCGCCGTCATCGGCCCACCCGATGGCCTTGTCAACGTCGCCGATCTCCTCGAAGGCCCTCGCCGTGTCCTCGAACCACGCGGCGACGCGGAGGTCGCGAGCGTGGGTGCGGATGATCGCCTCCGCGTCGCGGTCGTAGACGGCGAGGCGCCGCGCGTTCCACTCCAGCGCCCATCGCTCCTGCGAGTCCGCTATGGACCACTCGCCGGCCGCGGGTGGCAGTGGTCCCAGCGTCGTGGCCACCTCGTCTAACTTGGCGCGGTAGAGGCGCATACCGTCCTCGCCCAACGCGGCCGCGTACGCGGCGGGGTCGAGCGCGAAGTAGTCGACCTCTTCTTGGTGGAATTGGAAGTCCATCATCCAGCGCACCAGTTCAGCTTTCGCGACGCCAGCTCGTGCCGCGACCACGGGGTGGAGGTCGAGCAGTCGCCGACACGCGCTGCCGATGATGCCACTGGAGTCATCGGCTCTCGCGATCACCTTGAGAGCGCTCGCCAGCGCTCGGTGCGTGGTGCGATACACGTCGGCCGGATCACCGTCTGTGACGGCCGCTTCCAGGATGTCAACCGCGACGTTCATCTGCTCGCCGTGCTCGTTAGCGCTACTCCATCGACCCACGTCCGCTCGCGTCCTGATGAGCGGCAAGACCGCGTCAGCAAGTTCGGTCATGGGCAGCCTCGACTATCGCGCGGCCGTTCGCGTTTTCTCTCACTGGCACGAAGACTAAGCGGTCGTCCCCTTACGTTTCCAGCCGCGACAACGGAGTCGCGGGTGCCTCCGCGAAGTTCCGCCAACGACGTGAGGGCGACCGTTGCGTGTCGTGACATCCAAGCGCGGCAACGGCGAGGGATCGATCTATCAGCGTTCCTCGGATGGTCTCTGGCGTGGGGCGATGGTTACGACGGATCCCGAGTCGGGCCAGAGCGTTCGACGGTACGTGTCGGGTAAGACGCGCGCGGCCGCGGTCGAGAAACTGCGTCGACTGCGACAGGCGATTGACGAAGGTGGACCCGCACCCGGTTCAACCATCACCGTGAACCAACTGTTCACGCGCTGGTACGCCGACGTCCTTCGCCACCAAGTGGCGGCGAGCGCGTCGTCCAACTACTTGAGCGTCGCGACCAATCACATCCTGCCCACGCTGGGCGCTAAGCGCGTGGCCCAGGTTACGACGGCGGACGTCGATCGACTCCTCTCGCACAAACTCGACGCGGGGCTCTCCGTGTCGACGGTCCAACGAATTCGCTCGGTGATGGCCCAGGCGATCGGACAGGCAATGCGTTGGGGATGGGTGAGCCGGAATGTCGCGACCCTGGCTCGCGCCCCCAGGTCCGAGCGACGCGAGGGACGTTCGCTCACCCCCGAGCAGGCTCGAGCACTTCTGTCGTCGCTCGCCGGACGTCGAAATCAGCCTCTGTACGCCCTCATGCTCGCGACCGGCCTGCGTCGCGGCGAGGCGCTGGGTCTCCAGTGGCGTGACCTCGACGTCGAAAAGAGCCTGCTCCGGGTTCGACGACAACTGAAGTGGGAGGGCGGTTCTCTCGTCACGTCCGATACCAAGACGTCGAGGAGTCGACGGACGGTCAACCTGCCGTTTCCCATGGTTCGCATGCTCGAGGCTCATCGATGTCGTCAGGAGTTCGAGAGGTCGTCATCCCGTCTGGAGTGGCCCGACACTGGCTTCATCTTCACGACGTCGAGGGGGACGCCAATAGACCCACGAAATCTCTATCGGGAGTTTCAACAGATTGCCCGAGGAGCCGGGTTAGGTACCTGGCACCCGCACGAGCTCCGCCACTCCGCCGCGAGTCTCATGCTCGCTCAAGGGGTGAAACTCCAGGTCGTCAGTGAGCTTCTCGGACACGCGTCAATCCGAATGACCGCAGACGTCTACGGCCACGTCCTGAATCCCGACCGCGAGGCCGCCGCCGACGCGATGGGCGACCTGCTGTGGGGATCCGTGGCGTCACGCGAAGAAGGCGTGTGATGGCGTGAGTGCCCAAACGGTCCATCGAGGGCTCGCTGCAGCAGGTTTTGCAGCATGCGTGGAGTGCCACTTGTCCGTAGGAGGGGTGAAGGAGCATAATATGATACTTGACTTCTATAATGTAGGTATTATATTATGAGGGTTACGTGGAATGTCGTGCTGCTCGAGGAGGTCGAATCCTGGTTTCGACAGTTGCTCGACGAGGACGGCGAGACGGCCGAGTTGGTCGCCGCCGCGATCAACCTCCTCGAGTCGGAAGGTCCGGTTCTAGGTCGTCCACTGGTGGACCGGATTGAAGGTTCTGAGCTACACAATCTCAAGGAGTTGCGACCGGGATCGGTTGGATCGAGCGAGGTGCGCGTGCTATTCGTCTTTGATCCGGAGCGACGTGCGGTGCTTCTCGTGGCCGGTGACAAGAGTGGGAAATGGTCAGAGTGGTACCGGGAGAACATCCCCTTGGCCGAATCGAGGTACCGACGATGGCTGAACGGCGACTATGACGAGGAAATCGGAGGGACCTGATATGGCGAAGGCAACAAAATGGAGTGATCTCAAAGAGGAACTTCGAGCGAGTGGCGATTACGACGAAGACCAGGTTCAT
>DASXFG010000057.1:0-2680 GCA_036489715.1 Acidimicrobiales bacterium
AGCAACACGACGATGGCGAATCCGACGAAGACAATATTGTTGGCGACGAACAGCCCCTCACGAGAGAGCGGATGGTCAACGCCGACCGGGGCGCGGAGCCGGTCGCCACGCCATGCGAGGAGTCCCGCGCCGAGCACCACCACTACGAAGAAGAGCCCGATGAGGAGCGGCCCGAGCGTGCTCGAAGAGAACGCGTGCACGCTCTGCAGCACGCCCGATCGGGTGAAGAACGTCGCGAGCACGGTCAAGGCGAAGGTCGCGATGGCGAGCGAGAGATTCCAGACACGAAAGAGTCCTCGACGATCTTGCACGATGACCGAGTGGATGTAGGCGGTCGCCGTCAGCCAGGGCAACAGCGCCGCGTTCTCGACGGGGTCCCACCCCCAAAAGCCGCCCCAGCCAAGCACCTGGTAGCTCCACCACGCGCCGAGGACGATGCCGAGCGAGAGGGCTCCCCAGGCGAGCACCGTCCATCGACGCTGTTCGAGGGGCCAGCGTTCATGGACGCGACCGGTGATGAGCATCGCGATCGCGAAGGCGAACGGGACACTGAAACCAACGAAGCCGATGTAGAGCAGCGGCGGATGCACCGCGACAAGGGGGTTGTCCTGCAACAGGGCATTGGGACCCGCCCCTTGATGCACGATCGCGGCGTTATGCAAGAACGGATCAGCCGGGCCCATCATCAAGAGCGTGAAAAACGCACCGACGGCAAAGAGCACGATCGCGGCCCAGCCGACAACGGAGTCCGCTTTGTCGCGCCGGTAGTAGATGAGAACTCCGAAGGTGATGGCCGTTTGCACGAGCACCCAGAGCATGAGTGAACCTTCGAGCGCGGACCAGAGCCCGGTGATCGAATAGAGGAGCGGCGTGAACGTGGCGTTGTTCTCCGCTACGTAGGCGAGCGAGAAGTTGTGCGTGACGAGCGCGAACTCCATGACCCCGATGGACGCGAGGATGCCCGCCAGTGAGAGACCCGCCCACCAGATCGCTCGCGAGGCGCGGTGACGACGCAGCGCCACGGCCTGTTCGATCACTCCTCCGATCGCACCGACGAAACATATGTACAGGGCAGCTCGGCCGAGCCACGTCAGGATCATCGAACCGTCCCGTTGGGGGCCTTCACGCGCTTCGGGTGCGCCGCGATGTACGACGCGGTGTGCTTGACAACGATCTGGGTCCCGTAAAACTTGTCGGACGTGTCACTCGTGAAGTGACCCTCGACGACGACGGGGATATTGGACTGGAACAGTTGCGGAGGACTTCCGTGTGCGTCGATGAAGATCTCGTGACCGCCGCCGGTCATCCAAAAGGACGCACCGTTCGCCGTTCGGTCAATGGTGTGGGGCTTCACAACCCCCTCAAGACGGAAGGTCTGCGTGCCGAGCTTTGCCCGTGAGCTCATCGCTTGATCGACGGTCTCGAAGTAGTTGAGCGAGTGAAGGAGTCCCTGGCTCAGCAGTGCGAGCACCGCGCCAGCAAGAACGACCAGCACGCCAATCGTGCGCCAGCGTCCACGGCGCTTCGTGGGTGGCGCCGCGACAGGGGTGAGATCGTCTGCAGTCTCAATGTCCGGCACGTCGCCCTCGCCACCAGATAGACAGCGCGTAGAGCGCCAACCCCCCAAAGGCGAAGGAATAGCCAGCGGTGACGTACCCCATCTAGTGGACCCCCTCGCGGCGTCGTTGCTCGAGCGCTTCTTCGAGCGAGGACGCGTGGCGCTCATCGCGACGAACTTCCAGTCGGTAACGCGCGCGCAGCAGCCAGAAGAAGAGCAAGGTGAACGCGAAGAGACTAATAAACAAGGTCACGAGCATTGAGCCATGAACGAGGAAGTTGCCATTCTCGGTGAAGACCGAAGCGCCCTGGTGCAGCGTGTGCCACCAGTCAACGGAGAAGTGGTCGATGGGCACATTGATCGCCGCGATGATCGCAAAGACGGCGCTTCGACGTGCGCGGAGATCGGGATCGTCGTTCGCCCGGCGCAGGGCGAGGTACCCCAACGCAAACACCAACAGGATCGCCGTCGACGTGAGGCGCGCGTCCCAGGCCCACCACACGCCCCAGGTCGGACGACCCCAGATTGAGCCCGTGATGAGGGTGAGGGCGAGGAAGACCGCGCTGATCTCCATGGCGCAGTACGCGATGCGGTCCATGACGACCGAACGCGTGCGCTTCCAGAGGTAGAGACAGCTTGCGATGACCGACGTGCCAAAGGAAACATAGAGCGCGACCCAGGCGACAGCCGGGTGCACGTAGAGCAAACGGACGAGGTTTCCCTGTATCCGGTCCTCGGGCGTCACCCACAGCCCAAGCCAAAGGGTGAGCACCAGCAGCGCAAGCGTGACGGGTCCGAGTAGTCGTTGGGAGAGCTGCTTCATCATGATTCCTCCAGAACACCGTAAAGCAGAATCCCGATTGCCAGGTACGCAGCCAAAGCGACGAGGGAAATTACCCACCACTGCCAGAGGGCTCCGCCGTGCAGTGCATCAGAGTAGGAACGCTCGCCCGCGATAAGGAGCGGCGCGAACGCGGGAAACGACAACACCGGCAGAAGCGTCGCGGGACCCTGACCTCCACCGCTCAACGCACCGTAGAGCGTGCCGGCCGCCGCGAGCGCCGCGACGATGACGAGCACGCTCGGCAGGGCTTCCAGCGTGCCCGAGAGCTGCGTGTGGAG
>DASXFG010000031.1:0-7364 GCA_036489715.1 Acidimicrobiales bacterium
TGAAGATGTACCCGCTCTTGATCCATTCGGGACCGAGATCAATTTCATCCTTCGCCTGCTGTACTCGGCGTGACTCGATCAGGTCGATGATCCCTCGAGGCAAGTTGACAGACCTGCGACTCGTTGACGTTTTGGTGTCAGTGGTCGCGAGACCTGACGTGAGTCGCTGTAACTGTCGACGGATCTGTAACGTGCCGGAGCCCTCATCCAAGTCCTCCCAACGCAATCCCAGCGCCTCGCCGCGTCGAAGTCCGGTAGACAGCATGAGCGCATATAGAGCTTCGTGGGGATGTCCCTTCAGGGAGTCGAGTAAAGCCCTCGCTTGATTCGATGACAGGGTCCTTCCTTCTCGTCGTGGCAGTTTCGGAGACGTGGAGAGTTTTGCGACATTGCGGGTGATGTAGCCCCAGCGCACGGCCTGATCGAGCGCCTGGCAGAGGACCGCTCGGGTCCTTCGGACCGTCGATGGCGAGCAGCCCTGTCGAGCTTTGGCTGCGAGAAGCGTGTCGACGTCGAGTGTCGTCAGGGCGGACAACTTCTTGCTCCCGAGCATTGGAATCAGGTGAATTCGTGCGATGGACCAGTAATTCTTCTGAGCCGACTCTTGAACCTGCCGTGGCAGGATGTCTTCGTGCCAACGGGTAAGTAGCCGGGCGAGAGATATCGACTCGAGCTGCGGACTCAGACCGTCAGAGATATCTCGCTGCAGTTTGGTCAGCTTCGAGACAACCTCCCGACGCGACTTTGCGCTGACTGTTCTGCGCTTTCGGCGCCCCTCGTGGTCAAATCCAACGACGATCGAGCCGAACCAACGACCGTCGACCTCGCGCTGGTAGATCGATCCTTCACCGTTTCCGCGTTTGCGTGCCACGTCTTTCCTCCGTTGCTTACATCGTTGCTTACACAACGGTCCCGAAGCGCCAGTGAAAATGACAAGAGAACGTGAACCCTTGAGTGGAAAGGGTTATTTCGTGGAGGTAAGGGGATTCGAACCCCTGACCCCTTGCATGCCATGCAAGTGCTCTACCAGCTGAGCTATACCCCCGTGCTGAGGAGTTCAATCTTAGCAGTCCCGAAATTTGCGATTCTTAGGCCTGGTTGCGTCGGACGCGGAACTATTTTTGCGCCCCTTTATATGTAAGGGCAATCCGATCGCGGGCCTTCTTTGCCATTCCTCTCACTACGCATTCGTACGAGTGAGCGATCATTTGTTTCAGATCCCCATCGGGCACCGTGTCGTCGAGGCGCACGGTGTTCCAGTGATCCTTGTTGAGGTGGTAGCCCGCGCTCACCGCTGAGTACTCGTTGCGCAGTTCGAGCGCGAGTAGGGGATCGCACTTCAGAGAGATTTGAGGGGGCTCGTCGTCGGGCGCCAGTATGGCGAAGATCTTGCCGTCGACTTTGTAGACGTCGACATCTGGTCCGAATGGCCACTCTTCGGTGACTTCCGGAAATCGGAGAAGGAATGATGCGAGTGTGTTGGTCCTCACTATCACTCACGTTGCGAGAATTAAGTCACAAAGCGCTGCGGGCATCGAGAACATGGGGGAGTGGTCGCTCTCGAGGGTCGCAAACTCTGTGCACCTCGCGGCCATTAGCTCCTGCAGACTCAGGTCAACAGCGTTGTCGTGCGTGCAGCGCACGTAGTAGGACGGCACGCTCACCTCGAATGAACTTCGGGGACTGCGAAAACTGGCGATTGTTTGCGCCGTGAGTTGGGTCACCGCCCAATCGGCGGTCTCTTCTTCGCACTCCTGGTAGAGGGCCTTTTTCGCGAGAACGGGATCGAGGGTCAAGAAGTCGCCCTCGACCTGAATGGACTCATCGAGAGTGGTTCGGACCTGCACCTCACGGGAGGTCTCGGTTGCGCTCTCGCCGAGGAGAGGGACGAGGGCCGAGACGTAGATAAGTCGTTCGAGATGCTGAACGTCTGCTGCTGCCTCGCAGAGCACCGCACCCCCGTAACTGTGGCCCACGAGCACCACCGGTCCTTCGGCGTTGGCGACAGCCAGCACCTCACGGGCGTCATCGGCCAGGAACGTGTTCGGATGTGCGCCCGGCGTGGAGGACGGAAGGTCAACAGCCGTCCAGGGCACGTCGCGTCTCGTGAGTTCTGCTCCTACGTCACGCCAGACCCAACTACCGCCCCAGGCGCCGTGAACAAGAACGTATGTTGGATGAGCCACGCTGATCCCCCTCGCGAGAGAGATTAGGGGCAATATTCCCTAGAATGTCGTAATGAGTCGCCCCTTTGACGTCACCGCCATCGAAGAGAAGTGGCAGGCGCGTTGGTTGGACGAGGGCACCTACGAGGTCGACAACGACGATCCGCGCGAGCGCTACTACGCCTTGTGCATGTACCCGTATCCCTCGGGCTTTGCCCACCAGGGCCACATCCGCAACTACGTCTTCGGTGACCTCGTGGTGCGCTACCAAACCATGCTGGGTAGGGCCGTCCTGTCGCCGTACGGATTTGACTCTTTCGGCCTGCCGGCGGAGAACGCCGCCATCAAATCGGGCACGCATCCGCGCCCCTTCACTGAGGCGCGCATGCACGAACTTAAGACCTCGGTTCGGCGCGTGGGCGCGGTCTACGACTGGCGGCGCGAGGTGTACAGCCACGATCCCGAGTTCATTAAGTGGTCCCAGTCGATCTTCTTGGCCTTCCTTAAGGCGGGCCTCGCGTATCGCGCGGAGGGAATGGTTAATTGGTGTCCGGGCTGTCAGACGGTGCTCGCCAATGAACAGGTGCACGCCGACGGTACGTGTGACCGTTCGGGAGATCTCGTCGAGCGGCGCTCACTAGAGCAGTGGTACTTCCGCATCACGGACTACGCGGATGAGTTGCTCACGAGTTTGGACGACCTCGACTGGCCCGAACGGGTGAAGGTTCAACAGCGCAACTGGATCGGCCGTAGCGAAGGAGTCGAGTTCGACTTGCCTTTGGCCCTTGACGCCACGAAGGCGTTGCGCGTGTTCACGACGCGCCCCGACACGGGATTCGGCGTGACCTACGCCGTCGTCGCCCCCGAGCACCCGATGTTGGGCGAGCTCACCACCGACGACGAGCGAGAGGATGTCGCCGAACTGGTGAGTCGCGCGACATCGCTCAGCGAGGTGGAACGCACCTTGAGTTCTGAGCAGGGAGCGGCGGCCGACAAGCGAGGCGCCTTCACCGGAAGTTTCGTCATTAATCCCTTCACCAATGAACAGGTACCGGTCTACGTCGCCGACTACGTGTTAGGCAACTACGGCACGGGTGCGATCATGGCCGTTCCGGGCGAGGACGAGCGCGACTTCGCTTTCGCGAGCGCGCACGGACTGCGCGTCATCGAAACGGTGCAGAGGCCCAACGGCTTCGACGGCGACGCCTATTCCGGAGACGGCGCGCATATCAACTCCGGTTTCCTCAACGGCCTCGAGACCGCTGCGGCCAAAGCGAAGGCGATCGCGTACCTGGTCGAGCACGCCGGCGGCGTCGCCAAGGTCAACTACCGCTTGCGCGACTGGCTCGTCTCGCGCCAGCGCTTCTGGGGATGCCCGATCCCGGTCATCTACTGCGAAGACGACGGGATCGTTCCCGTCCCCTTCGAGGAACTGCCCGTCCTGGCCCCCGATGACGTCGCACTTCAGCCCAGCGGCCAGTCACCGCTGGCGACGCACGAAGGTTTTTTGAACGTCGCCTGCCCGATCTGTGCCAAGCCCGCGCGTCGCGAAACCGACACCCTGGACACCTTCACCGACTCCTCGTGGTACTTCCTTCGCTTCACCGACCCCTTCACGCCGGGCCAAATGTTCGACCCCGCTCAGGCCGCCAAGTGGATGCCGGTCAATCAGTACATCGGAGGGATCGAGCACGCTATCCTCCACCTGCTCTACGCCCGCTTCTACTTAAAGGCCCTGGACGATCTCGGTCTAGCCCCGGGCTTGCCCCGAGAGCCGTTCCAGCGCCTCTTCACCCAGGGCATGATCCGCTTGAACGGATCCAAGATGTCTAAGTCCAAGGGCAATCTCATCGCCCCCGAGCCCTACTACGCCACGGTGGGGGCCGACGGCCTCCGGCTCTTTCACCTCTTCGCCGGCCCTCCCGGCGACGACCTCGACTGGACCGATCAAACCGAGGACGTGATTGAAGGGTGCGGCCGATTCATCGACCGCTTCTACCGGCTCTGGAATGAGTACGACGTGAACTTCCACGACGAGCTAAGTGCGAGCGACCACGAAGTTCGTCAGGCTACCCACCGCACGATCGCCCGCGTCAGCGCCGACTTCAACCGCTGGAGCTACAACACGGCGGTGGCCGCTCTTATGGAGCTGCTCAACGCGGTCTCCAAAGCCGCGCGCAGCGACGAGGGAATATCGCGCAGTGCGTTCAGCGAAGCGACCGACACTATGGTTCTGTTGCTGGCTCCGATGACTCCCCACATCACCGCCGAACTGTGGGAAGAGCGTTATCCCGATCGACCGAGCGTGCACCTTCTGCCCTGGCCAGTGGCCGATCCCGCGCTCGTGGCCGAAGACGAGGTCACGATGGTCGTCCAAGTCAACGGAAAAGTCCGGTCCCGCGTCTTGGTGGCGCCCTCGATTTCTGAGGGAGACGCCGCCGCGCTGGCCCTGGCACAGGCCGAGGTGAAAGCCGCCCTCAACGGCGCCGCGCCCACCCGAGTGGTGTCACGGCCACCTCGACTGGTGAACATCATCCCCTAATGGCGAAGAGCTCATCGAGCGAGACCCAGATCACGATCGAGCCGCCGCGCTTCGATCGGCCCGAGGTGGAGATTCGCGCATCCTCACGGCGCAAGAAAACCGGCAACGCCCACTGGTCGGGCAGCCGCATCATCGTTCAGATTCCGGCTCGCGTGAGGGGCCGCGAACGCCGGGCCTTCGTGGACGAACTCGTCGAACGCCTCTTGACCCAACGCCCACAAAACGCGGGGGGCGATGGAGCCTTAGAAGAACGCGCCCGGGTCCTCGCCGATCTCTATAACGACGGCATCCAGCCCGCCTCCGTGCGCTGGGTCACCAACCAGCAGGCCCGCTGGGCCTCGTGCTCGCCGGGGTCTCGCGAGATACGAGTGTCCAGTCGCCTTCGTCAGTGTCCCGAGTGGGTGATCGACGCGGTTCTCGTGCACGAGTTGGCCCACCTCCAAGAGGTGGACCACTCGGCGCGCTTCTACGAACTCGCGGCGCGTCATCCGCGCCAGCAGGACAGCGCACTCTATCTCGACGGGTACGCCCTGGGCCTGGGCTTGCGCATCGAAAGCGACGTCGAGGCGGGGTCGTAGCGGGTGAAGGGTCACCGCCGGTGACCAGGGGGTCTACGTGCACAGGGTGAGAGAGTTCCTTCGCGACCTGCCGATACTGAGCGTGCGCCGCGCGCTTCGCGTCACTCTCTGCGCGGCGGGAACGTTCGCCTTTCTCTTTCAAGTCGCGCACAATCCGAACGCGGCGTTCTTCGCCACGTTCGGCTCGGTGGTTCTCTTGGTCTACGTCGAATTCCTGGGACCGAAGCGCCAGCGCTTCGAACAGCACGTGGGTCTCTTCGTGATCACCGCACTCTTCGTCGTGCTCGGCACGCTCTGCTCGCAGATCCTCTGGCTGGCGGTCGCCGCCACGGCCGTGATCTGCTTCGCGGTGCTGATGACGGGGGTGGTGAGTTCGTCCTTCGCGGCGGCCACGACCGCCATGCTCATCAGTTTCCTGCTGCCCGTAGCGTTCCAGGGTCCGATTTCGTCGATACCGGATCGATTGCTGGGCTGGTTCATCGCGGGCGCGACGTCCCTCTTGGCGGTGGCGCTCATCTTGCCCGCGCCCGCCAGTGAGCCTCTAGTGGACGTTACGGCGCTTACTCTTACGAGATTGGCCGACTATCTGGGGTCGGCAGCGGAGATTCGGGGAACGGCGGGCACCGAAGGTGAATTGCCGAGCGAGTACGCCGACGCCGCTTCGGCCGCGGCGACGCTGCGAACCGCTTTTTTCACCGCCCAGTTCCGTCCGGTAGGAATCAGCGCGAGCGCGCGACTTCTGGTCAAAGTCATCGAGTGGACGCTCGAGGTTGATCTGCACTTGACCGGAAAGATCGAGAACCTCGACGACCTCGGCGCGGACGCGAAGGCCGTGCTGGACTCGTGCGCCGACGTCCTTCGCGAGGTGGCCCAGGAGCTATCCCAGTCGTCAGGCGACATTCGCGATCTCGAGTTGGCGCTCGGTGGATTGGTCGCGGCGCGCGCGCGACTCGAAGGGTCCGCCGTTCACTCGCTGCACCGCTACGAACCCGAGGAGTCGGCGCGGATCGATGCCCACGACGCACAACTCGTGAGCAGTCTTGATCAGAGCTTTCGCGCCGACGCCCTGGCCGGGACGGTAGTGAAACTGGCCGAGGACGCCCTCGCCCTGGTCGTCGCCCGCGGTCGTACCTGGTGGCAGCAGTTTCTCGGTCTCGAAGCCAAGGGCAGCGACTCTCGACTGCACGCGGCGAGTCGCCGCCTGCGCTCACACCTGTCGCCCAAGTCGATCTGGCTGCACAACAGCGCGCGCGGCGCCGTGGGGCTCGCGCTCAGCGTGCTGGTGGCCTACCAGTTCGGAGTGCAGCACGCCTTCTGGGTGGTCTTTGGCACCTTGGCGGTCCTGCGTTCGAATGCGCTCAGCACCGGACAGACGGTGTTGCGCGCTCTTGCCGGCACGATCGAGGGAATCATCATCGGCTCGATCATCATCGCTCTTCTCGGCTCCCACGAAACCGTGTTTTGGATACTGCTGCCCTTTGCGATCTGCTTCACCGGTTTCGCCCCCTCGGCGATCTCTTTCGCCGCCGGTCAGGCCGGTTTCACCATGACGATCCTGATCCTCTTTAATATCGTCGATCCCATCGGATGGAAACTGGGGGTCATCCGCATCGAGGACGTCGCGCTCGGCTGCGCGGTGAGCCTCGTGGTCGGTCTCTTGCTGTGGCCGCGTGGGGCGAGCGCGCTGTTGCGCCGGTCCGTCTCGGGCGCGATGGACGCGGCCGTCACGTATCTGGCCGCGACGGTTGCCTACGGCCTCTCTCGCTGCGATCCTGATTTGCGCGCAGACGTGGCAGATCCCCAACGAGATCGCGACGCCGCCCCGGCGGCGGCGCGCCGTCTCGACGACTCGTTCCGTGAGTACTTGAGCGAGCGGGGAGTCAAGTCGCTCTCGCTGGCCGACGTGTCAATCCTCATAGCCGCGGTGACCGCCATTCGCACGACGGCCGACAGCATCCGCGAACTCTGGGGTACGCACCGCAGAAAAGGTCCCGCGAACCGCGAAGCCGCGCTCTCTTCGATCGTGAGCGAAACCGACTCGATCGTGCGCTGGTTCGGCGATCTTCAATCCGCGCTGAC
>DASXFG010000043.1:0-8397 GCA_036489715.1 Acidimicrobiales bacterium
CGCGGTGGCGGCCGACGTGACCGCCCTCAGCACGTATCTCAAGAACGGGGGCATCGATACCTCGAAACTGGTGTTGAGCGGCGTCTCCACTTCGAATAACGAGCAGTACATCAACGGAAATCCGACCGGGAAGATTCTCAACTACCAGGCGAGCCGCAACGTCACGGTGAACTCCGACAACGTGTACCTCATCCAGAAGCTCAGCCAAGGTATCGGACAAGTCCTTGAGACCGGAGCCAACATTGACTCTTCTGGACCGCAGTACTACGTGAGCGACCTCCAGAAGCTGCGACCACGCCTCATCACCGCCGCCATGCGCGACGCGAAAGCCAGGGCGATCGCGCTCATGTCCGCGACGGGCGGTGCGGTCGGATCCGTGCGCAGCGCGAGGAGCGGCCCGTTCCAGGTCAATGCCGTGGGCTCGGTGGAGGTGTCCAGTGGGGGCGTGTACGACACGACGACAATACGAAAGACGGTCTCGACGACGGTAACAGTCGTATTCAATTCTGATTGAAATGGCGTCACATCCTCGCGTTGCGGATAGACGGTTCAAGACGACCCAGCCGTATTGCGCATGATGAGTTATCAGTAACGCGTTAAGTGCTTAGGATCTTGAGTTTCTGCGCAAGAAATTCATCTTCCGTGAGCACGCCAGAATCGCGTAAAGATGCGAGTTTCATTAGCTGATCCGCAACGTCTAGCGTCGGAGCGGATGATGTTGGTTGCCCTTTGTGCGCAAATTTGACGGCTTCGTCAATCATTAATTTTACTTTGTCTCCATCCTCTTTAGGCACACCCACGAGGCGAATGACGTGTCCTCCCGAAGACTCAACCACGATGTTTGTGAAAATCAGACCCTTTTCAATTCCCACCTGAGCAACTTGGCGAAAATGGATAGCCTGCGTTCCCGACTTCCGAATCGCGTGATTTTCATGCTCTTCGATGCGATCTGGCCAAACTCGGATCACGTTCGGTGAAAACATTCGGCCGCCCTTGAACCGAGAGGCCTCAAGTGAGTAGAGCGGTGTGGATTTGCCGTCTCCAAAAATACCTTTTCCGACGTTCTCTTCTTCCCCTGCCACCGGACACCCCCGTAGTCGCTGACCAGGCGAAGCGTACCAGCAGGGGCGCAGGAATTATCGCAAATTTCGAGTCACGATTTTGGATCGGTACGGGGAGCGCCACAAAAACAAAACTGCTGGCCCGGAGTAAGTCCGGACCCACATCTGTCACACGTAGTCAATTCCGGAGGAAGTTGGACTCGTGAGGACCTCAGCGCCTTTACTAGAGCCCACACCCAACCGATGAGCGTCCAACCCAGAACAAGATTGACAACAAATATCAAGCCAAAGTTTGGCAGCTTGCGTATCAGGGCCACAAGCGAGGGAACGAAGTACAGGATGAGTACCACTATTCCAACGGATCCACTGGTGCCGCTCGAGTGCACTACTCCTAACATTTGACGCTCCAGTTTGTGCCAGTGAGGTTAACATTGACGACGAACATTCTGAGTAGAACATCGCGGTAACGCCAGAGAGCTCTGGAACGGTCGCGGTTGGGTGCTGGAACCAACTACGAGTTCGATTACGTGTCGCCTATGACGACCAGAATTGTCTCGAGAGTCGGATCGCTGCAATATGCAATACGACAAGTCGTACTCGCTTCTCGAATGGCGGCGACAGCCTCTTGCGTAACCCTTTCTCCGGGAGCGAGAAGCGGGACACCGGGCGGATACGGACAGAACTGCTCGGCGCTAACTTCTCCAATCGCATCACTCATCGAGACCCGACGTCGCTGCTTCAAGAACGCTTCTCGGGGGGTGAGGACGACCTCCGGCTGCACCTTCCAAATCGAAACCGACGCCGCGGGACGAGGCTCGTCGCGGTGAGATTCAACCAACACTGCCATCGCGTCAGCGAACTCAATAATCGACTCGGGGTCGTCGGCGACGCTGATAGTGAAAGAGAGCGTGTCGTGGTCCGCGAACTCGGCACCGTGGCCTATGCTCCAAAGATCTTCACCAAGGGCGACGCCGTCGGCACCTGTTCCGGGCAGGATCAAGGTGAGTTTCGTGGGGTCGACCGGGCATCCTGCGGTCTCGTCGCTCAGCACGACGAGACCGGGGACGCGAGCCAGCGTCGTGCGAGCGTCGCCGACGGCTTCGATAAGCCTTTCGAGTCGTCCTCCTCCGTCGCGCTCCATCACCGCTCGCGTCGCGTCGATGGTCGCCAAGAGAGTGCCCGACGGGGAGGTGGTGGAGGTGAGGTCGACCCAGCGGTCCAACGTTGAGCGGGGTACGACGCCGTCTCGCATGCTGACCACGGCGGTCTGGGTGTAGCCGAGGAGCGCCTTGTGAACGCTGGTCACCGAAAAATCCGCGCCTTGCTGGATGGCGCCACGACCCGGCAAGAAGTCGAGGTGTGCCCCCCACGCTTGGTCGATGATGAGCGGCTCGCCCCGCCGCTGCGCGATGGCCGCGAGAGACGCCACGTCAGAGAGCGTGCCGACGTAGGAGGGCGAGGTGACAAAGAACCCGTTGACCGTGTTCGCGACGCTCGCGAGCGAGTGCGCCTCGACACCGATGGGGATGTTGAAATCGGGATGGATACGCGGGTAGACCCAAGTGGGTGTCGCGCCGATGAGCACGAGTCCGGCTTGGACGCTGCGATGAGACGTGCGGTCTACCGCAATTGGTGTTGCCTGATCGCCCACCGTCGACAACGCGGCGATGTTGCCCTGGGAAGACCCGCCCACCAAAAAGCGACTGTGGTCGGCGCCCACCGCAAGGGCCCACAGGGCTTCGGCCGCAACGAGATACCCGTTGGAATACGCCTGGTCGTCCACGCCGCTTTGTAACGGAATGTCGTCACGCACGGTGTCGCCGACGAAGTCGAAGCCCCAGCCATCGTGGGCGTCCATGAATCGCTGCTTGTGGCCGGGTACGTGCATCGGTCGGCGCGGCGTGCTTCGAGCGAGGCGCCACGCGTCTACGAGCGGCTTCTCTATGGAGTCTTCCTTAGCGCGTTTCATCACCCTCGCGTTACTGCAGCGGGCGCGTAGATTTCTGCAAGCAGTCTCGACCTTTTTCGATGCTGCGAATCCGCTGACGTGAGGGTTTGTCCGTACGCGCGTAGAGATCCGCCACGAGCAGATCGACCACCGCGATCACCGAGAACAACGAGTCAAACGAACTCACCGATTCAACGGCCGCACTGAGTACGACGTCGGCCACCGCGGCCACGGGAGACATCCACGGGTCGGTCACCAGGACTATGGTCGCGCCTCGTTCGGCCGCCAATTGGGCGAGAGCGATGACGTCGTCTTGGTAGCGACGAACGTCGAAGACCACACATACCGTGCGCGGACCGACGTCGGCGATGAAGCCCGCCTCGGGTTGCTGATTCCAGGACAGCAGGCGCGTGTTGGGGCGCATCATGCGCAGGTGCAGATCGAGGTACTCGGCCGCGAGTCGGGTGAAGCGGCCCCCAAAGGACACGACCGGATGGCGAGTGTCCGAGAGCAGGCGAACCGCGGCGTCGAGGTCGGCGTCGAGCAAGGTGGACATGGTCTGTTGGAGACCTCCACCCAAGGTGGTCCACGCCTGTTGGCGCAGCGAGTCGGGCGTGGTCACCGTGGATTCCACCGTGAGGGGGGACGCGACCCGCGCGGAGAGTTCCGCACGTAGCGCGTCTTGAAACTCGCGATAGCCGGGAAAGCCGAGTTGGACCGCGAAGCGCACCACCGTGGGAGCGCTGACGCCCGCCTGGCGTGCGAGCTCTGCCGTAGTTCGTAGCCCCGCCGCGGGGTAGTCGGACATCAGAGCCCGGGCAATTTTTCGCTCTCCCGGAGTCATACTGGCCGCACTGTGGCGCAGGCGCTCGGCTACCGACTTCGAACTATCGGCTTCAGCGTTCGCGCGGGTCGCCACGCTCGTAGCGTACCGACTCGACGGCGTCGAACGGGGGTGAGAACGACGAACCGTCATCGCGTTGTGACTTCGATCGATTTGCTCATAGCGCGGTGACCGAGGTGGTGAGGTCGCTACGGCGGACGCTCAATAGCGAGTCGGGAGGTAGCGTCTCCCAGTCGCCCGAGAGCCCGGTATGGGCCGCGCTCACGACGCCGTCGCTCTCGCTCCAACTGAGGTCAAAGTAGTGATCGGCATGGGCGGGGGGAGCCTCCGCCAAAGAGCCGCAGGATTCGATCAAGTCGGCCGTGGGCACGTTCATCCCGGAGTGGGAGTGGACGACGTGAAGTTCCTCGCCGCTCAGCACCATCGCGTTCAGGCTGGCGACGGGGGCAAACACGCGGATGGTCTCGATCGTTTCGCGAAGGGCATCGGCCACGTTCTCGCGCCGATTGAGGGACTGAAGGAAGAGAAGGAAGTACAGCTCGGAGTCCGTGTCGCCACGCCGGATCGCGCGTTGCTCTTCATCGAGGAGCGGTTCAATGGCGGCGTGCTGAGCCACGGAACCATTGTGAGCAAATGCCAGAGGTCCGTGATAGTCGGCGACGAAGGGATGGCTGTTCTCCTCGCGAACCGGAAGCCCCAGCGACGCCCATCGCAGATGGACCAGTCCCGACGTGGAGCGGTCGCGGCGAATGTTCTCGACGCGCGGATCGTCGAGGGCCCTCACCGGGGAGCGGTACACGCCGATGACGTCTTCGCTGCTGGAGGCGGCAAAACCCCAACCGTCGCGATGCAGTCGCGACAGGGACACGTACTCGTCGAATTGCTGCTCTCCGATTGCGCCGCTCACTCCGAGTGGATCGCGAGCGACGAAGCCCAGTAGTCGACACATTCCACGCCCCCCGACTCGGTTGAGTTTCGTTTCACGCGATGCTATCGTCCCCGATAGTGAAAGCAAACTTTCAGACCTCGCGGTGGTTCGACGCACCCATGAGCACGGTCGGTGAGCGCACGGCGGTGCTGGGCGAGGCCGACGTCGCGTCGCTGTGCGACGAGCTGGCCGCTCGCGGCGTCCATACGCTGCGCGGCACGTTCATGGACTCGTCGGGTGTGCTGCGGGCCAAGCAAACTCCGCTTTCGCGCGCGGGCGCGTTTAACCGTTCCGGCCTCGGAGCATCAAACTCCTGGGCCGTTTTCGCCGCCGACGACCTGTTGTGCATGACGCCGCGTTTTTCAGCCGTGGGTGACATGCGCCTACGCGCCGACCTCGAGACGGTTGTCGACCTAGGAGAGGGCGTCGCCTGGACCCCGCTCAGCCTCGTCGACCAGGACGGCACTTCATTGGACTACTGCGGTCGCACGGTCCTGCGACGACGCGTACACGCCGCCAACGCGGTGGGCCTGTCGGTGCGAGGGGCGACCGAGGTGGAGTTCAGCGTCCACGACTCGCTCGGCGCGCCGCTCGGCGGTTCGGCCTACGGCCTCACCCGCCTCAGCACCTACGAGGAGTTCGTGTCGGGACTGAGTGGCGACCTGGAGCGTGCCGGCGTGCCGGTTGAGCAATTGCACGCCGAGTACGGGCCGGGTCAGTTCGAGATCTCGGTGGCCCCCGCCAATCCGCTGGCCGCCGCGGACATGAACGTGTTGGTGCGCCTCGTGATCTCGCGGGCGGCGAGGCGCTGCGGCTTCCGGGCCTCCTTCTCTCCCAAGCCGTTGGCGCACGCCATCGGCAACGGCGCGCACCTTCATCTCTCTTTTGAGCGAGAGGGCAAGCCGCTGCTCTCGGGGGGAGAGGGCCCTCATGGCCTCACTCGCGAGGGTGCTGGGATCTTGGCTGCGTACGTGGACCACCTTCCCGAGATGGCCGGGGCGCTGGCGAGCTCGGTGCTATCGAGCATGCGACTGCAACCCTCCACGTGGTCGGGCGCGTACGCGTGTTGGGGGCTCGAGAACCGCGAAGCGGCTATTCGGTTCTGCATGGGGACGCTCGGCAATCCCTACGGCGCGAACGTCGAAGTGAAGTGCGTGGACCCTTCGACCAACATCTACGCCGCGTACGCCGCACTGCTCGGGGTCGCCGAACTGGCCGTGCTCGATCCCCACGAGTTAGGACCGGAGGTCACGGTCGATCCGGAGACGATGACGAGCGCCGAGCGAGAGGCCCAGGGAATCGTGCTCGTCGGAGCGAATCACGAAAACGTTCTTCATCGCTTTGCCGAGTCCCCGCTGATGAAAGAGGTCTTGGGCGAAGCACTCGTGGAAACGATCGTGGCGGTGCGCCGTCACGAAGCCGATCTTGTCGTGTCCGAGGGGATCGAAGCCGTCGCCGAACAACTCACGTACGCGTGGTCGGCGTAGAAGAAAGAACGCAGTTCCAAATATCAATACAGGGGGTTAGGCAGCATGTCCAGTGAAACGGCACCACAGCAGGTGGGCAAGAGGAAATTAAAGCTATGGGGGGCGGTGGCCCTCTCGCTGGGCATCGTGGGCCCGACGCTCGCGATGTCGGGAAACGGCCAGGGGACCGTGTCGGTCGTAGGCAAAGCGGTGCCGCTGGTCTTCCTCTTTGGAGCCATCGGGATTGCCCTCATCGGACACGGCTTCATTCGCCTGACCCAGCGCTACTCCCACGCGGGAAGCTCCTACGCGTTGGTGGGCCTCACTATTGGAAAGCGCGCCGGTTTCATTGCGGGCTTTGCCGTGATGGTGACCTACGTCTTTTTCGCCATCTGCTGCCTGGGGGCGGTGGCCAGCTTCCTCAACGCCTTTCTCGCGGCCGCCGACAGCGGTTCGGCGCATCCGCCGCATGTGCCTTGGGTGCTGGCCGCCGTGATCGCCGCACTGTTGGCGCTGTGGTTTAACACCCGGGACTTAGCGGTCGTCGCGCGTTCGCTGTTGATCATCGAGGGTCTGGGCATCGTGTGCATGACGATCTTGACGATCGTGATCATCGCCAAGGGCGGGGCGCACTCGACGGGAATCGACTGGAGCACGTTCTCGCTCAAGGGAAATAGCTTCTCCACGATCATGGGGGCGGTGGTCGCGGCATTCCTCTCCTGGGCGGGCTTCGAGGGCTGTGCGGCTCTCGGTCAAGAAACCGACGACCCCAAGCGCAATATCCCCCGGGCTCTGGCCTGGGCGGTGGCGCTCACCGCCGTGCTCTTCATCATGGTGATGTTCGCTCAGACGATCGGATACGGCACCAACGCTGCGGGCCTGCACCAGTTCGCCACTCAGGGCAACTCGTTGACGACGCTGGGTCGTAGCTACATCGGCACCTGGTTCGCGCTCATCATCTCCTTCGCCGCGGTGATCTCCGCCTTCGCCTGTCACTTGGCGTCGGTGGCAACCTCGGGCCGCCTGATGTGGGTCTTTAGCCGCGACGGTCTCGGGCCGAAGAGTTGGACGAAGTTGGAGTCGCGCCACGCCCAGCCGATCAACGCGATCATGACGGTGACCGGCATTTCGATCGTTCTCGCCGTTATCGGTGGCATCACCAAGCACCCCGTGGTGGGCACCGGTGACGCCGCGCTGGACTACTACTTCTACTACGCCACCATTGGCGCGATGACCTTGATGTTCGCCTACTTCATGATGGAGCTGGGCACCATCAAGCACCTGCTCACTGAGCGCAAGGACAAAGCCGCAGAGGTAATCCTGCCGATCCTGGGCGCGGTCTTGATGGTGCTGGTCTTTTACTACAACGTCAAGAGTCAAACTCAGTGGACGGCGCCTCCGTTCATTGCCTTCATGGTGCTGGGAGTTGGCTTGATCATCACCGTGTGCGTGCCGGGCTTGGCGGACAAGGTGGCGGCGGGCCTCTCTTCGGACCCCGAAGAAGCCGGTCCAGTCGGTCGAGACCTACTCGCTCCGGGGATCGAGGCTCATCTGCCCACGAGCGGCGACTAGCCACGTGCAGCCAGACCTCTCCGCCCTCGCTCCCGAGGCCGCCGACCTTTATCGTCGCGACCTCGCGGCGGTGGCCGGGATCGAGAAGCTGCGCTTCTTTCCCCTGGCCGCGGTGGGCGGGGAGGGGTCCTGGCTCATCGAGGCCGGCGGACGTCGCATCCTCGATCTGACTTCGACGTGGACGGCGTCGGGACTCGGCTATGGTCACCCCGCCGTCGTTGCGGCGATCAACCAGGCGGTGAAGTCACCGCCGGGATCGGGAGGTCTGTCGTCGGTCCACCCCGACTCGGTGGGACTGGCCGAAGACCTGCTGGCGCTCACCCCGGGGGAGGGCGAGCGTCGGGTGTATCTCGGACACGCCGGGTCCGACGCGTGTGACGTGGCCCTGCGCGCGGTGCGTCTGGCGACGGGCAAGCGCACCATCATTGCCTTCGAGCACTCGTATCACGGAGGCATCGGTGTTGCTCTCGGCGCCTCGGGCGTACACATCGACGCCGGTTCGGTCGCAGCCGACCCCGACGTGGTGTTCGTTCCCTATCCCAACCCGTATCGCTCCTCGAATACTGAGGACCCGGGCG
>DASXFG010000044.1:0-21598 GCA_036489715.1 Acidimicrobiales bacterium
CCTGGTGATGACCACTCCGGTGCAGGTCGCGAACCACCGGGTCCACGAAGAGTGGCGCGACCTCATCTTGTACGGGCTCTTGATGTTGGCCCTCGCGGTCTGCTTCGGCATCGTGATATCGGGTTCGCTGGTGCGACCGCTGCGCAAGATCGGACGTGACGTCGAGGCAGTAGGACACGGTGACCTTGAAGTGCGGGTCGACGAGACCCTCGGCCCCAAGGAGCTCCAGACTCTGGCCCGCGCGATCAATTCCACCCAGACCCGGCTCATCGCTCTCCTGGAGTCCCAACGCGCCTTCGTCGAAGACGCTTCACACCAGTTGCGCACGCCGTTGACTTCACTCCAACTGCACTTGGAGAATCTTCAGGCCGCCGTCGGATCCACGAACGAAGGGGACTTGAATTACGTGCTGGGAGAGATGAATCGTCTAACGCGAATCGTGGACTCACTCTTGGCCCTCGCGCGCAACGAGGCCAAGGCCCCGGCCCTGGTGACTATCGAGGTGCACGACATCGTCGTCGAACGTGCCGAAGTGTGGCGGGCGCTGGCGGGGGAGATGGACCTCGAACTCGTGGTGGAGGTGGTCGACGCCCTGACGGCAATGGCGGTCGAGGACGTGTTGGAACAAGTGCTCGACAACCTCCTCTCCAACGCCTTTGACGTCACGCCGCGCGGGGGTCGAGTGCGCATCACCGCCCAAGAATTCGACGATCGAGTGGAGTTGCACGTCATCGATAACGGACCCGGCCTTGGACCCGTCGAGCGAGAGATGGCCCTTCGCAGGTTCTGGCGAGGTCGCGACAATCAGAGCGAAGGCACGGGCTTGGGCCTGGCGATCGTCGCCCAATTGCTGTCGCTCTCGGGGGGATCGATTGAGCTGCGCGAGGCGGACGGCGGAGGTCTCGACGCGACGGTGACGTTGCGGCGTACCTAAGGCGACCCGAACCCTATTCGGTGCCGCGCACGTTTGAGGGACCCACGAGCGGCTCAATGGCCGCGTCGCGCCAGTCGGTGCGCGGGCAGGTGAACAGGTCGTAGAAGGCCTCGACCATGGCGTCGTAGTTCATGCGCCATCCGGAGAAGTCGCGCCAGGCGGCGTCGCGATCGCTCAAAATCGGCACGCCACTTCGCACCAGTCGATCCAGCACGATGTCGAACTCCTCGCGCGTGACCGAGACGGGAATCTTGTGGCGAAAGTCGGTGGGATACGGCACCTCGAAGTAGTCAGAAATGCGCCGCAGCGTGAGCCATCCCGCACGAATGCACAAACCGGCCGTCGGTGACGGCTCCGCGTCCACCGCCGCCTGAAAGAGGGCGGCCGCGTCGAGCACGCTAACGAGCGATCCGATCCAGGTCTGCTTGGGATTGGGGGAGCGATAAAAGTTGAGGATGATGAGTGTCGTGTGGGTTTCGCCCACGTCGATGAACCACTGCTCCCACTCGCGCCAGAGCTCGTCGAGACGATCGTAGGAGTCGACGCTGGCCGCGATCTCGAGCACCCCCCACGGCGTGGCGGGTATGCCCGCGCGCACCGTGAGGCGCGAGACGGAGAACTCGCGTCGTTGGAAGGACTGATAGAGAGCCGGGATGAAGGCGATGAGTAGGGCGAGGAGGGTGAGTCCGATGCCCGCCTCGACGTACTCGAGCATCATGATCGAGCCCGAGCGCACGCCGATTCCCAGACTGATGATGATCGAGCCGGCCGTCGCGAAGGCCGAAGAGAAGCTCGACACTCCCGCGGCGACGTAAATGAGAGCGAAGGCCACCAGGCTGAGACTCAACCAGACAACTTGGTACCCGAGCAGTGCGAAGGAGGCGAAGAGCGAGAGGATTCGGTCCTTGGTGGGGTACGACTTGTGTCCCGCGATCATCCGAAAGAACCAGGCGATCGACTGTGAGATGTACTTGCTCAGTCGCACGACGGCGAGGCGGGGCAGCAGGAACGTGCGAATGGCGGCGTCGAGCACGATGAGCTGCAGCGTGACGCCGGCGAGTCCGCAGACGACGCGCACCCACACGCTCACGCGCGCGCTCCAACATGCTCAGCGCTGAAGGACGGCACGCGGCCTCAGCCCTCCAGCGCCTCGTCCGCGGTCAGTTCGGCGGCCGGGTCGGCTTCTAAGCGGGCCTCGGGGATGGCCGCGCCACTGCGCACCGAGGCGCCATACGTGCCGTCGTCGAGTCGGGCGAGGGCGCGCGTGACGGCGGCCAAACGCAGGCGAAGGCCCGCAGCCACCGCGTCGTCTTGTTCCTCGTCGGTGAGCGAGGGCTGGGAGTCGGTCCAATCTCCCTGTTCGTCGGCTCCCGCGCGATCGGCCGCGCCGCTCTGGTCGGACTCGCCGAGGAGGCCCCGTAACTGCTCTTTCTCTTCGCTGAGTCGAGTTCGCGCGGTCTCGTGGTTCATGACTCTCCTGTCGTCGGTCCAGCCGAGATTAGTGTGGATAGTTCCCTGAGATTCTCAGAACCCTCGCGGTCATGGGGTCTGTGGGCCAGCGTGGTGCTCGTCGTGAGTGAAATGTGCTCAGCGTGCACGTTTGCGCGCCGAACGACCAGTAAAATTCAACACGTATCGCCGACGCGTCTGGCCGGTGGGTATGAGGGATTTGACCGAATAGTGAAAGGAACGGCCAACGTGACGCGTGAGAGTGCTCGTTTCGAACGATCGTTGGATGACCGGGTGGGGCTCTGGCCGCGCCGCGTACCTACGGCAACTACCTCGCGCATGGGCGACTTTTACCACGGTGTACCCAGCCAGGACAGTATCGAGACGCTTTTTCCACCGGTGGCGGACTACGCCTTTCTCTCGGACTGCGAGAACAGTCTGCTCATCGCGCCCACCGGCGCCATTGAGTGGATGTGCATTCCCAAGCCCAACGATCCCAGTATTTTTGGCACCCTGCTCGATCGCGCCGCCGGGTCGTTTCGCTTTGCCCCCGCCGACAGTGCCGTACCGGCGCACCGTCAGTACGTCCCGGGCACCATGGTGCTCGCGACGACGTGGCAGACGCGCAGCGGTTGGCTGATCGTCAATGACTTTCTCGCGGTTGCTCCGTGGTACCGCACCGGCGATCGTTCGGCTCATCACCGCCGCACTCCCGGAGACTTCGACGCCAAGCACGTTCTGTTGCGCACCGCGACCTGCCTGCACGGAAGTGTGGATGTTGTTCTGAACTGCGAGCCGTCTTTCGACTACGGGCGTGTGGACGCCGAGTGGGAGTACGACGGCAGCACGTACCAAACCGTGCGCACCACCAACTCCAAGTTCCCCCAACTCACCCTGACCGGGGACATGCGATTCGGCATCGAGGGCCGCGCGGTGCGCGCGCGTCATCGCTTGACCGAGGGCGAGACGGCCTTTGCGGTGCTGGGTTGGACCGATGCGCCGCCGCCGAACAGCCGCGCGGAGGTCGACACCTGTCGAGCCGAGACCAGCCGATTCTGGCGGGACTGGATTGACGGCGGTCACTTTCCCGATCACCCGTGGCGCGAGTTCCTCCAGCGCAGTGCGCTCACTCTCAAGGGCCTCACGTACTCTCCCTCGGGAGCGTTACTCGCCGCGCCTACCACTTCTCTACCCGAGATGATTGGGGGGAGTCGTAACTGGGACTACCGCTACACCTGGGTGCGCGACGCCGCCTTCACGCTGCGCTCATTGCACGCTCTGGGCTTCGACACCGAAGCCGACGACTTTTTAGCCTTCCTGGGTGACGTGTTAGAGCCCCAGGGGGGGATCATGGAAGGTAAGCGCCTGCGCGCCAATCTCCAGGTCCTCTACCCGGCCGACGACGCCGCACCCCCCAGCGAGAGCGAGCTTGATCACCTCTCGGGATACGGCGGAAGCCGTCCGGTGCGCGTGGGCAACGCGGCCTACAACCAAGTGCAGTTTGACATCCTGGGAGCAATCGTGGACTGCGTCTTTGAGCACACTCGCTCACGTGACGCGCTCAGCGAGCGCTCCTGGCGCATCGTGGTCCAGGCCGTGGAGATGGCCCTGAAGTTCTGGCGCGAGCCCGACCGCGGCATCTGGGAGGTGCGCGGGGAGCCCCAGCACTTCACGTTCTCCAAGGTCATGTGCTGGGTCGCCGCCGATCGCGGCGCGCGCCTGGCCGCGCTGCGCGGCGAGCGCGGGCGCGCCGACGAGTGGGCCGCCGCCGCTCGCGAGATCCACGAAGAAGTCTGTGCCAAGGCCGTGGACGATCGAGGGCGATTCCGCCAGTACTACGGGTCGGGCGAGATGGATGCCTCGCTGCTGTTGTTGCCGATCGTGGGATTCCTGCCGCCCAGTGACGAGCGGATCCGCGCGACGGTGCTGGCCATCGCCGAAGAGTTGAGCGACGGGCCCTTCGTCTATCGCTACCGCGCCGAGCGCACCGATGACGGCATCGGCGGAGAAGACGAAGGCACCTTTACGGTCTGCTCGTTCTGGCTCGTCTCGGCACTCGTCAAGATCGGTGAGCTGGAGTGGGCGAGGACCAACTGCGAAAAGTTGCTCGGTTCGGCCAGCGTGCTGGGCCTCTACGCCGAAGAGTTAGATGCGAAGACCGGCCGCCACTTGGGTAACTTCCCACAAGCTCTCACTCACCTGTCGCTCATCGATGCGGTGCTGCACGTGATCGAAGCCGACCAGCGCGCAACCCAGTCCAACGCCGGTACTGCGGTCTCGTCGAGTTGGTGGAACGCGGCGGGTACCGACGAGCGCGGCACTACCATGACCTGAGGCGAGGATCCTCGTCAACTCGGGCGCCCCTAGTCCGAGAAAGGTGATCGGGAAGTAACCATGGTGGAACCAGTGGGCCACGCCGGTGAGGCATCTCGGCGAAGTGAGAGTCCGCGCACCTCGACTGCGCCCAGGGCCGACCTGGTGGTCGTCGCCAACCGTTTGCCCGTGCGCCACGTCGACGCCGACGGCGCGGATTCGTGGGTGCCGAGCCCGGGAGGCCTCGTCTCGGCGCTGACCGCGGTATTACAGAACCGCAACGGGCTGTGGATTGGCTGGCCGGGGACCTCGGAGTACGAGTCGCCGCCCACCGACTTCGAAGGCATCCGTCTCAAGGCCGTAGACATTTCCGCAGAAGAGTACGAGGACTTCTACCTCGGATTCTCCAACGCCACCCTCTGGCCGCTGTACCACGACGCCATCCGCGCCCCGGCCTTTCACCGGCACTGGTGGCAGGCCTACTCCGAGGTCAACATGCGCTTCGCCGCCGCCGTGGCCGAAGAAGTCGCCCCGGGCGGCACGGTGTGGGTGCACGACTACCAGCTCCAACTCGTTCCCCAAATGCTGCGCCAGCTGCGCCCCGACGTGCGCATCGGCTTCTTCTTGCACATTCCCTTTCCCCCCATCGAGCTCTTCATGCAGTTGCCCCGGCGTCGTGAGATCCTCCAGGGCCTCTTGGGCGCGGACCTGGTGGGCTTCCAAGTCAGCCAGGCGGCGTCGAACTTCTCACGCATGGCGCGGCGCCAGAGCGCGGCGACGGGCACGGACTCACTTCTGGAGTACAACGGGCGCAGCGTGCGCGTGGGCGCGTTTCCCATATCGGTGGACTGCGAGCAGATCGTCACCCTCGCCAACGACCCGGCGATACGCGCTCGGGCCAAGGAGATCCGAAAGGACCTCGGTGATCCCGAGCTCGTCCTTCTAGGCGTGGACCGGCTCGACTACACCAAAGGCATCCAGCAGCGCATCAAGGCCGTGGCCGAGATGTTCCTGGACGGCTCGCTCACTCCGGGAAAGCACGTCATGGTCCAGGTCGCGGTGCCGAGCCGCGAGACTGACGCCCACTACGAGCGCGAGCGCCATCAGCTCGAACAGGCGGTGAGCCAGATGAACGGGGAGTACGGGCAAGTCGGCAGCCCGGTGCTGCACTACCTGCACCAGAACCTCGCCTTTCCCGAACTGGTCGCTCTCTACCTGGTGGCCGACATCATGATCGTCACGCCCTTTCGCGACGGCATGAACCTGGTCGCCAAGGAGTACGTGATGTGCCGCACCGACCTCACTGGTCGCTTGGTGCTGAGCGAGTTCGCCGGCGCGGCGGCCGAACTGCGCGGAGCGTTCATGGTCAACCCCCACGACCTCGAGGGCGTCAAAGAAGCCATACGCCTCGCGGTGGACGCCGGCCCCAAAGAGGCCCGGGATCGCATGACGCGCATGCGGCGCAAGACCTACCGACGCGACGTATACGAGTGGGCCGCGTCGTTCCTCTACAGCCTCCAGGACACCGACAACGAAGTCGGCCGCTAGGCCACCTCGCTAATGAGGTCGGCGATCGAGTTCACGACGCGCGAGGGCTGGCAGATGTAGTTGTCGATGTCCTCGCGCTTGGTGAAGCCCGAGAGCACCAGGACCGTCTCGACGCCCGCTTCGACGCCGGCGCGCACGTCGGTGTCCATGCGGTCGCCCACCATGACCGTGCTCTGAGAGTGCGCTCCTACGATATTGAGAGCGTCGCGGATCATGACGGGGTTGGGCTTGCCCACGAAGTAGGGCCGCACCCCGGTCACGCTCTGGATCAGCGCCGCGATGGCACCGGTGCCCGGTTCGAGTCCTTCGGGGCCTGAGCCATTCGTCTCAGGGTTGGTGGCGACGAACTTACATCCCCTAGAGATCAGGCGAGTGGCCGTAGTGATCTGCTCGCGCGAGTAGTCCCAGGTTTCACCCAGTACGACGTAGTCGGGGTCGATGGCATTCTCTATGTAGCCGATCTTGGCGAGGGCTTCGTGCACGCTGGCTTCTCCGATGACGAAGGCGCTGCCGTGGGGTCGCTGGTCGTGGACGAACTGAGCGGTGGCTAAGGCCGCGGTCCAGATCTGGTCCTCTTCGAGGGTGAGGCCCATGTCGGTGAGCCGCGAGTGCAGGGCCTTGGGGGTGAAGAAGGCGTTATTGGTGAGCACCAGGAACGCGCGTCCGCACTCGCGCAGCCGATCAAGGAAGGCGTCGGCTCCCGGAACCATCCGGCCGTCGTCGATCAGAACGCCGTCCATGTCGCACAACCAACTCAGGGCGCTGCTCACCGGTCTCTACTTTCGGCTCAACTGTGTCTGCGCACGAGATGCACGACCCCAATCTACCGGGCAAAAAAACGCCGCCCCGCGGATGCCTGGACGAAGGGCACCCGCGGGGCTGTGCGATCTGTGTCAGTGGGTGAGGCTAGAAGCCGCCCTCTCCACCACCGCGACCAAATCCGTGGTGACCGTGGTGGTGGCGTCCGCCGAATCCGCCCCCGAATCCAGATTTGCCTTGGCCGGGGTCGTTAGCCTTCGCGTTGGACTGGTTCGCGGGTGAACAGATGGTGATCGCGAGCGCGTCCAGGGTCGTGCCGTTGGTGTCAACCAGGCCCTCGGCGCGAATGTGCGTACCCACCACAATTGCGCTCAGGCCGACGGTGGCCGTCGCGCCCTGCTCGCTGTACGTGGTGGCGCTGCCGACCAGGATCAGGTGCGTGAAGCTCTCGTGATCCTGGATGGTGATGTTGTTACCGCTCACCGCGGTCACGACGCCACTCAGGTTCGCGAGCTGCACGTAGATGCTGACCGCAGTCGTGGTGGCCGTCGAGTTCGACTCCACCGCGATGTGCTCACCGTTGGCCAGGTCCGAAGACGTTAGGGCCACGTTGTCGCGTCCGAGCGCCTTAATCGTGGTGTTCGTGGTGTAGGTGTAGGTGGTCGACGTGCCGCCCTTGGACTCAATGGTCACCGAGGACGTCGTGAAACCGGTCACCGTGCCCCAGGTGATGGACATCTGGCCGGCGGTGCCGACGTAGAGCGTCATCGCGTCGAGGGTCGTGCCGTTCGGGTCCACGGTGCCCTGGGCGAAGACCTTCGCCCCGGTCGTGACGGCGCTGAGTCCACTGTTGGGGTAGGTCGTGGAACTAGAGACGACGATGGTGCGGGTGAAACCCTGGGGGTCCTTGATCGTGATCGTGTTGCCGCTCACGCCGGTCACCGTGCCAAAGAGTTGCGCGAGCTCGATGCTGACCGAGGTGGCGGTCGTCGAATCGCTCGACGAGACGCCCACGCGCACTCGTTCACCGGTCGCCAAAGCCGAGTTGCCCACGCTCGTTGATCCCGCGGTGTAGGTGGTGGCGCTGGTCAACGCGAAGGTGGCCGACGTCCCGTTCCACTCGGTGATGGTGAGTGAGGTCGCACTCGCTGCGGTGACGACGCCGCCCAAACCGGTGTTGGCGTACGCAAAGGGTGAAACTCTCGCGCTGGCGTAGCGGTGGCCCCAGGAGTTGTTACCCCACGAGCCGTTTCCCTGCGCACCGGCGAGCGCTGCTGTACTCATCGCCAGTGCAGTGCCGAGTGTGAGCGCTACGACCGCTCGACTCATTACGTGCTTCGATGTCATTGCATTCCTCCCTAGTGGTGTGTTCTTGCGAACGTTTCCAGTCTTGACGCGAGAGATCGCGCCGTGCGTGTGAAACCTCTGTGAGTGATCTGATAGATCGACCGGTGCGGGTATGTGGGGAGTTGTTGATATTGCAACTCCGTGAAGGTTGCCTGATCACCTTCGATTACCGAATCGGCCCCGCGGACCGGCGGGGCGTCATTGCGCCACGAAAATTGTCCGGCCCTTTACTTTTGGTGGCGGTGTGGCATAGAAAAAGTGCCAACTATTCATTTAGCGGCCCTTGTGGTCTTTCTGTGCGAAGAACCTAGAGTGACACTGAATTTATTGACAGAAAGAGGGAAAAATGCCCGCAGTCACGCCCGAAGACTGGACCCGGCTCGATCACCTCGATGCGGTGGATACGGCCGTAATGAGCGAGCGGGGGGTCACCTCGGTGACGACCGCGCCCTCGGGAGTGGAGGGTGAAGGCTTTCCCGTGCGGCGGGCCTTTGCCGGGCTGTCCTTGCGCGACCTGGACCCCTTCGTCCACATGGACCAGATGGGCGAGGTCGACTACGCGCCGGGTGAGCCCAAGGGAACTCCCTGGCACCCCCATCGCGGCTTCGAGACGGTCACCTACATGATCGAGGGCACGTTCCAGCACCAGGACTCCCACGGCGGCGGGGGACTCATTCAAAATGGCGCCACCCAGTGGATGACCGCGGGCAAGGGGATTCTGCACATCGAGACGCCGCCCGAGAAGCTCGTCGTGTCGGGAGGACTCTTCCACGGCATCCAACTCTGGGTGAATTTGCCGGCCAAGAGCAAGATGATCTCGCCCGCGTACCAGGGCCTCGAAGCCACCGACGTGGTCTTGGTCTCCTCGCTCGACGGCGAGTCGCTCGTACGCATTATCGCGGGCAACGTGGCCGGGCACCGTGGCCCGGGGTCCACCCACACGCCCATGGCCATGACCCACGTCTCGATCCAGCCCGGCGCACAACTCGACCTGCCCTGGGATCCGACCTTCAACGCGCTCGTTTACGTGCTCGCGGGAGCAGGGTACGTAGGTAGCGAGCAGCGACCGATTAAGACGGGCCAACTCGCCGCCTTTGGCGACGGCCAGTGGCTGCGCGTCGGCGCGAGTGATCGTCAGGACGCGAACACGCCAACCCTGGAGTGCCTGGTTCTGGGCGGTCGGCCCATTGGCGAGCACGTCGAGCACTATGGTCCCTTCGTCATGAACACGCGCGACGAGATCGTTCAGGCGCTCGACGACTTCCAGGCCGGTCGACTAGGGGTGATCCCACCCAACGCGCTCATGCCTCACGTTCCCGACCCCCACCCCGTGCGCGCCGAACATACGGGCATCTAAGGAGGCCCAACGCGTTGGTAGGGCTCCTCCAATATTCGTGTCAACCCCCACGAGGCACGTCAAGCGTCACGGGACAAACTAACTCTCTTCTCCGCGGGACCCCGAAACGAGGGGGGTAACCCAGACGGGCGTGCACACTTTGGAGGGTCGTTCACCCAGCAACGTCCAACCGCCGGCCACCCCAAGAGTGATTGATCGAAACCAGGGGCAGCGACGACGACCGCCTTCGGGACTCCATCCGAACACGAATGACGCGACGCCGCCGTGGGCCAGGCGCACGACGGGCAGCTTGCCCTTGGGGGGAACCCCGCCGCCATAGATGAGCCGACTCTTCGTCGCCACAACGAACGCTCCCGGCCGGGATTCCTTGGCGGGCCCGTCCTGATCCCCAAAGGCACTGCTGCCCAGCAGAACGCGCACGGCGGGAAATCCACGGAGCGCGCAGCGGATATCGCCCACGTTGGAGAGGCGTACGACCACCCAAGCGTGACCGAGGCCGGCGCTCGTTGTTTGGGTGACGATCAGTGATGACAGTCTGCAGGACGGTACGTCACGCGCCGACGCTCGCGTTGAGGCGCCCAGGGTCGTGGTCGCGAGTAGCAACAGGGCTGCGACGACGGTGATGCGCAGTGGCGACGTTGGACTCACCAATGCCGACACTACTCAGCGCATCACCGAGTCGAGGTCAGTCAGTGCGCGTTGCCTGCGCGCAGGCGTTGCTGGGCGTCGCGCCTAGTCTGGGCGTGACTCATCAACGAAAGGGACGCGGGTGGACGACGACACTATTCTTCAGCGCATCGAGAGGCTCTCTAACGAGGAGTTGGAACTCGAAGAGTCCCACCGCGGCGAGCCTCTGGCCGACGACCAGCGCGCGCGACTGAGCGAACTCGAAGTTCAGTTGGATCAGGCCTACGACCTCTTACGTCAGCGGCGCGCGCGTCGTAGTGCGGGACAAGATCCCGACACGGCCACGCCGCGCAGCGAGAGCGTCGTCGAAAACTACCTGCAGTAGGCGCACACATGGATCTGGAGTTGCGCGAGAAGGTCGTTCTCATTACCGGAGGCAGCGACGGGCTCGGCCTCGCTCTGGCTTCTCGACTGGTGGGTGAAGGCGCGCGAGTGGCGGTGTGCTCTCGCGACGACGAGCGCCTCCGTGTCGCCCAGGAACAACTCGGCACGGACGCGCTGTGCTATCGCGCGGACGTCACCAAAGAGGGCGAACTCGACGGGTTCGTGGAGGCGGCGCTTGCACGCTTTGGTCGCCTCGACGGCGTGGTCAACAACGCCGGGCGCTCCGACGCCGTGTCGATCGCGACTTCCAACGACCAGCAGTGGCGAGACGATTATGAACTAAAGGTCATTGCCGCGCTGCACTTGTCGCGCGCGACGATCGAGCCCTTGGCCGCGTCGCGCGGCGCGGTGCTCAACGTGCTGGCGATTCGCGCGCGCACACCCGGATCGGGGTCAACGCCCACCTCGGCCTCTCGCTTGGCGGGTCTGGCGCTCACCAAAGCCCTCGCGGGAGAAGTGGCGCCGCGCGGCGTGCGCGTGAACGCGATTCTCATCGGCTTAGTGGAGTCGGGCCAGTGGGTGCGACGCGCCGCAGCCGCGGGGCTCTCGGCGGAGGAGTTTTATCAAAAGATGGTCACGGATAACGAGATACCCCTGGGCCGCGTGGGCCGGGCCGAGGAGTTCGCCGACCTGGCGGCGTTTTTGCTTTCGAGTCGCGCGAGTTACATCACCGGCGCGGCGGTGAGCTTGGACGGCGGGCTGTCTCCCGTTATCTAGTTGGTCGCTGCGCCGAGGTGCGCGACCAGGACGCGTAGCGACGCGGCAATCTCACTGGCGCTCGCGTAGGGCGCCAGTGCCGCACCCGCGCGACCGTGCAGGTGGGCGGCCAGCGCGGCCGCCTCGAAGGGTTCGTGACCGCGGGCGATCGTGGCGGCGATGAGTCCAGCCAAGACGTCGCCCGATCCCGCGGTGGCGAGGGTGGCCGTGCCGGAGTTCACGACGCGTAGGGCGCCGCTGGGATGGGCGATCACCGTGGTCGGACCCTTGAGCAGAACCACGCACCCGGTATCGGACGCTAGAGCACGCACCTCGTCGAAGCGTTGATCACTCGGCGCACGTCCGAGGAGTCGGGCGAACTCGCCCTCGTGGGGGGTGAGCACCCAGCTTGCGTTGCGTGGCGCGTTTGCGTCGATGAACTCGCGCACCAGCCCGTCGGCGTCGAGTACGACCGGACACGTGGCGTTCGTGAGGCCCGTGAGCCACGCGGTGGCGTCGGCGCCCAGCCCCGGTCCCGCCACGACCGCCTTGGAGCGGGGGTCGACGTCGCGCTCTTCGACGTGGACGACTTCGGGCGGAAGATGGACCTGGTCCGCGACGTGTCCGTTGCTCGCCAGACGAATCATCGACGCCCCACCGGCCAGCGCACCGCGCAGCACCAACTCGGCCGCCCCGGGCATGAGCGGCGAGCCCACCAGGGCGGTGATGGCGTGGCTCCACTTGTGGTCGTTGCGGCTAAAGGCCATCAAGTCGTCTAAATCGCGGTCGTCGACGAGGGCGTCACTCGACGCGACGGGGATGGAGAGCGAGGAGAAAAAGAGCTGGCCCACGTACGCCGCACTGGCGCCGGTGAAGTGCGCGGGCTTAAAGGCGCCCAGGGCGATCGTCGCGTCCGCGCGAAGGGGCGAGCCGAGCAGTGCTCCTGAATCGCTGTCGACGCCCGAGGGCAGGTCCAGGGCGAGAACGAGGGTGTCGGGAGCCACTTTTGGCGCGACGTAGGGACGAGTGGCGCCGGTTCCGAGCACCGCGTCGATGACGAGGTCGTAGCCCTCGAGCAGGTCGGGGGCCTCGTCAAAGGAGATCTCGCTCACCCGGGCCCCGCGTCGCTCGAGCCAGCGTGCCGCCACCCGGCCATCGGCGCCGTTAAGACCCGGCCCGACCAGGATCGCCACACGGCGGCCACGACAGTCGCCGAGCAACCCGCGCGCACAGAGCGCGACCGCGGTGCCCGCGTCGCTCACCAGGGTGGACTGACCGCGCTCGGCGACTGCGAGGGCGTCGGCCCGGCGCATCTCGCTCAGCGTGGCGATCGGAATCATGGGTGTTCCATCCGGCGCCACCGTAGCGCGCTCGCGAGGACGCACGAAGCCCCCCTGTTCGCCCGCCGGCGCGGCGGGCGAACAGGGGGGCTTATAGAGCGTGCTATCCCTTCAGCCAGGCCGGGATCGGACTGATCGTGAGGGTCTTGGTCGAGTTGAGCGGCGACGCCTTGGAGTTGCCCGTGAAGTACACCGTGCCGTTGACCGGAATCCCGACTACCGGGGCCTTCGATCCGTTGGCGGCAATCTTGGCGATCACTCCGCCCTGGAGCCCTTGGTGGTTGGAGCCGGAGAACTTAAGAGGCGTAATGGCTGGATCGGCGAACTTCGTCGACAGCATGGCCTTGATGAAGCCGGCTCGGGTGACGTTGCGGCCCTCGGCCTTGAGCGCCTCAACGAACGCCACGGCGAATCCCGCACCGTAGAGCTCGTTACCCGTCAGGATTGAGTTCTGGGTAAAAGTCGGGAAGTCCGCCTTGTCGGCGAGGAGCACCTTGCGGATCCAGGGGATCCACGGGTCGCCGGTGTCGGTGACGGCGGGGAAGTAGTCGAGGGTGTAGGCCCCCGCTTCGCCGACGTAGTTGACCGACGTCGGGTCCGCGCCCACGTTGGAGATAATCCAGGTGGGCGAGTAGCCCAGCGCGTGTGCGACCTCGAGGATGCCGGTGGTGAAACCGGGCACCGAGTCCAGCACCACGACTTGGCACTTGTCCTGGGCGAGGGTCGCCACGTCGGCCTGGATGTCGCTGGTCGACCCGGTGATGGCGTCGGCGGCGTTGTAGGTCAGGCTGTTAGACGTGGCGATGGAGATTCCGCCGTCCTGGAGACCCAAAAGCCCGTTGGCGCCGAAGTCGTCGTTTTGACCAATGAAGCCGACCGTGTCGCCCGCGTAGTGGGTCTTGATGAAGTGGGCGAAAATCTTGCCTTCGGCGTTGTAACTGGTCTGGTAGCCGAACAAGTCGGGGTCCTGAGACGGGTTGTCCCAGGCCTTGGAACCCGAGTTGACGAAGAGCTGGGGCACGCCGTTCTGCTTGAGATAGCTCACGACGCTCTCTTCGGCGGCGGTGCCCAGCGAGCCGACCGTCGCGAAGACGTGGTCCTGGGCTACGAGAACCTGGTTTTGACTAAGCGTCGTGACGCTCGCGCCCGCGGTGCAACCCAGGCCGTAGGAGGCCAGGTCGTAGCAGTCGTCCAGGCGGACGTACTTGATGGTGCGACCGTTGACCTTGCCGTGGGTATTGACCCACTTAAAGACCGCGTTCGCCGCGGCCGAAACGGGCGCGTAGCTGGCCGCGATGCCCGACAGCGGAACCGAGGCGCCGATGGTGATTTGAGTCGAGGTGACCCCTGGCGTAGAGCCGGCCGCCCCGGCTACGCCGTTGAGCGAACCGACGGCAATTCCGAACAGTGCGAGCGCGGACACGCTCAGCACCGTCATCGAACGTCGTACACGTCCCATGTGATATTCCCCCTAGTGATGAGTATCGACAGTGATACTGCGGGGTAACTATAGTGACGCGGCCTCGACCGCGGGTGGTCGCCTTTTGCGTTGGCGCGCCAGCTTCCTCAGCGGGACCGTGATCGATACGAGGCCGCGGGGAACGAAGAGCATCGTCACGATGAGCAGCAGGCCAAAGATGATGCCCTGCATGTTGGCGCCGAGGTTGGACGTCGGGTTAACGCCGGTGAGCGAGTTGACCCAGGAGACCAGATCGGGGCTGAAGGAGTAGATGATTCCGCCGATCACCGCGCCGCTCAGGGTTCCAATCCCGCCTAAGACCATCAACGTCAGCAGCGTGATCGAAAGTGTGAGCGGAAACGTCTCGGGGCGCACCGAGGCTTCGAGGAGCGAGTAGAGGGCGCCGCCCAGTCCGGCGTAGGCCGCGGCGATCATGAAGGCGCTCGATCGCGCGCGCGAGAGATTGACGCCCATGAGTTCGGCCGCCACGTCGTTGTCGCGCACCAAGCGCATGGCGCGACCGGTGCGCGAGTGGAACAGGTTGGACATGAAGAAAAAGGCCACGCCTGCCACCACGACGGCTAAGTCGGCGGTCCACTGGGCGTTGGCGTTGATGGCGGCGTTCGCGCCGTGAAAGAGCCGTCCGAACCAGCCCGGGGTGGCCAATGAGTTCATGAAGAGCCCGCCCTCTCCGCCGGTGATGGAGGTGAAGTTTTGCGCGATGGGCGTGACGGCGGCGGCGAAGGCGAGGGTGAGACCGGCCAGGTACGGGCCGCGCAACCTCGTCGAGGGCACGGCGATGATCAGCCCGCTGATGGCCCCCACCACCGTGGCGAGAAGGAGGGTGAAGACGAGCGGAGTGGTGGCGTGGTGGTGAGCCCACACGCCCGCCGCGTAGGCGCCCACGGCCATGAAGCCCGAGTTTCCCAGCGAGATCTGTCCGCTCCAACCGATCAGCCAACTCAGCCCCAGGATCACGATGGCGATGGCCGCCCCTCCGGCCAGGTCCGAGTTGGCCACGGGAGGAAGAACGATCGTCACCACGAGAGTGAGGAGCGTGAGCAGCGCCACCGCGAGTAGGCGCGTGCGAGTTGACTCTTGAGCGAGGAAGGTGCGCAGTTTCTGCACTAGACCCTCCGTCCCGCCGCCCGGGTGAAGAGCCCCTGGGGTCGGATCATCAGCGCGACCACCAAGATGATGATCCCGCCCAAGGGCGCGACGTTGGGCGACCAGTACGACAGGATGAACTGTTCGGCGAGGCCGATGAGCAGTCCGCCCGCCACCGCGCCGATGGGCGACTCCAGACCACCCACCGCGGCCGCGATGAAACCGGCCACGAAGATGCCGTCCATGTTGGTCGGGAAGAGTCCGAAGCTGCCCGAGGCCTGGATGACCCCTGCCACGCAGCCCACCCCGGCCGACAGGATCCAACCGAAGGTCAACATCCGTGAGACGCGGATGCCGAGCAGTCGCGAGACCTCGGGGGCCATCGCCGAGGCGCGCAGCTGGAGCCCCAGTCGCGTGAAGCGAAACAGCGCGGCGACGCCCAGCATGATCCCCAAGGCGAGGATGATCTGAAAGACGATGAACGGCGAGAGGTAGACGAGATTTCCGTTTGCGTGGTAGAAGATCTGGGAGAAGGGCTCGGGAATGTTGCGCGTAGTGCTGGTCCAAATTGCGGCCGCCAGGGCTTCGATCACTCCGAGGAATCCGACCATCACCACGATCGGGTTGATCTCCGGTTTGCCGTAGAGCGGGCGAATGAGGACCCGCTCGGTGACGCCGCCCAGGCACATGCCCACCGCCACCGAGATGATCACGCACCACCAATATCCCAACCCGTGCTCGATCTCGGTCATGCCGACGTAGGTGGCGAACATCGCCATCGCCCCCTGAGCAAAGTTAAGGATGTGGGTGGACTGCCAGATGATCACCAGGCTGAGCGCGACGAGGGCGTAGACGACACCTTGGGCCAGCCCGCCGAACACGTTGTGCATGAAGGTGGAGGTGAGAAAGGCGCTCACTCGACCGCCACCCCCAAGTAGTAGCGGCGCAGATCCTCATCGGCGGCCACCTCGTTCGCGTCGCCGCTGGCTACCGCGCGCCCGAGGTGCAGCACCACCGCTCGCTGGGCAATGCGCAGGGCGCTCTTGGCGTTCTGCTCTACCAGGATCACCGTGAGGTGTTCGGACTGGCACAGATCGCGGATCACGCGCATGAGTTGGGCGGTGACCTGGGGCGCGAGCCCGAGCGAGGGCTCGTCCAAAAGCAGGACCCGCGGTCGCGCGATGAGCGCGCGCGCCATGGCGAGCATCTGGCGCTCTCCACCCGAGAGGGTGGAGCAGAGCTTCTTGCGGCGCTCCTTGAGCGAGGGGAACCTCTCGTACTGCTCCGCCAAGCCCTCGTCGAGGGCGACCTTCATCGCCATGGCCCCGAGTCGAAGGTTGTCCTCGACGCTGATCTCTTCGATGACGCCGCGTCCTTCGGGCACGTGAGCGACGCCCAGGCGCGCGATGTTCTCGGTGAGCATGCCAGTGAGTCGCGTCTCGTCGAGATGGATCTCGCCCTCGCTGGGAGCAACTAGCGCCGAGATCGCGCGCAACAGCGTGGTCTTGCCGGCTCCGTTAGCGCCCAGCACGGCGGTGATCTCACCGGTGGGCGCGTCGAAACTCACTTCGCGCAGTGCACGCACCGCGCCGTAGTTAACGCTCAGGTTTTCGACGCGAATCATTCGTCGATGCCGAGGTAGGCGGCCAGCACGTCGGGGTCGTCGCTGATCTGGGCGGGCGTTCCTTGGGCGATCACCTCGCCGAAATTAAGCACCACGAGTGAGTCGACGAGGGACATGACGAAGTCCATGTTGTGCTCGACGAGTAGAACGCTCAGCGAGTCGCGCAGTTCGATGATGAGATGGAGAAAGGAGTCGAGTTCCTGCTCATCGAGGCCCGAGGCGGGCTCGTCGAGCATCAAGAGCCGCGGGTGCGACATGAGCGCGCGTGCGATCGACACCTTCTTCGCGACGCCGTAGGGGATGCCGCCGGGTAGTGCGCGCGCGTAGGACGAAATTTGAAGTCTCTCTAAGTTCGCCGCGGCCTCATCGCGCAGTGATCGCTCACTGCGGCGCACCGAGGGGAGCCCGAGCAGTGAGCTCCACACCCCGCCGCCGGGCCGGCTCTGGGCACCGGCCATCACGTTCTCGAGCACGCTGAGGTGGGGGAAGAGCCCGACTCCCTGGAGCGTCCGCGCCACGCCCGCTTTGGCCAGCTGGCTCGGATGCAGTCCGTGGTGCTCGAGCGCCGGGAAGTGAACGGAGCCCGAGGTCGGGCGCTGGAATCCGCACGCCACGTTAAAGGCCGTCGTCTTTCCCGCCCCGTTGGGACCGATGAGTCCGACAATTTGGCGCTCGCGCACCTCGAAGCTGACGTCGTCTAACGCGAGCAGGCCTCCGAAACGCACCGATACGTGCTCAAAGCAGAGCGTGACAGACGACGAGTTCTCTTCAGGCACCGCGCACCAAAATACTCGGCGACTAGATCACAAGGACGCCGCGGCGCCGCGACGACGGTGTCGCACTATTGGGTGAGGACGCTCGCGCAGTGCAGACACTTGGTCGCCGCTACCGGCAGGTCCGCGCTCAGGCACTCGGGACAGGTCTTGGTGGGGGGAGCGGGTGCGGGTGCGCTAAAGACCGTCTCGCCGATGCGCTTCATGTAGGTGCGATAGGGCACGACGAGAATGAAGTACACGACCGCCATAAAGATGACGAAGTAGATCAGGGCGCCGATGAACGCCCCGAGATTGATGAACTGGCCGTGGACGTGCCAGCCCAAGCCCTTGTTGGCCGATGACGTGCCCGCCAGAGAGTCGATGAGGGGCGTGATGACGTTGGTGGTGAAGGCGGAGATGAGCGTGCTCACCGCGAGCGCGACCACCAGACCCACGGCAATGACAATCAGATTGCCCTGTAACAGAAATGCCTTGAAGCCCTTCATCGTGTCTCCTCTGCGCAACCCGGCAAAAGCCGTGGTGCTCTTCGCGATGAAATCTAACCCTCGGCGATCGCCAGTGCCAAGAGAGGAGCGGAGGCCTTGTTAAGGCACTCGCGGTATTCGAAGTCGGGCTGGCTGTCGGCGACGACACCACCGCCCGCTTGCACGGTCGCCACGCCGGCGCGTAGTGAGACGGTGCGGATGGTGATGGCGAAGTCGGCGTTGCCCGAGAGGGAGAAGTACCCCACGGCGCCGCCGTAGGGCCCTCGGTACACCGACTCGAACTCATCGATGAGTTCCATGGCGCGCACCTTGGGCGCGCCGGTGAGCGTACCCGCGGGAAAGAGGGCGTTAAAGGCGTCAAAGGCGTCCAAGCCGTCGCGCAGCTCCCCGTCGACGTGACTGACCAAGTGCATGAGGTGCGAGAAGCGCTCGACGTGGGCGAGGCGCTCTACTCGCACCGTACCGGGAGTAGCCACGCGTCCCACGTCGTTGCGCCCCAGGTCGACCAGCATCACGTGCTCGGCGATCTCCTTGTCGTCGACGAGCATCTCGGCTTCGAGGCGTACGTCGTCGTCGTCGCTCTCCCCGCGTGGGCGCGTGCCGGCGATGGGCCGGGTGCTCACCACGCGCTGGTGCACGCGCAGGAGCATCTCGGGCGAGGCGCCCACGATCTGGTTGTCGCCGGAGTCGAGCAGGTACATATAGGGGCTGGGGTTGAGCGCACGCAGCACCCGATAGAGGGTGAGCGGCGAGACGGAACTGGACTGGCGAAACTGTTGACTCGGCACCACCTGAAAGACATCGCCGGCCACGATGTACTCCTTGGCTCGCGTAACCACGTCGGCGTAGCGCTCGGCGGAGAAGTTCGACAGTTTCGCGGCTCGTTCGACGATGTCGATGCTGCTGCGCATCGCGGGGGCGGTGGCCACGAGGCGCTCGGTGGCCTCGTCGGTGGCGGGGGAGACCCCCAGAAGATGCGTGACCAGATCGTTCAGGCGCTCGAGGGAGCGGTGATAGATGAGAGCGGGATCCTCGCCTTCCACGATGGCGAGCACCACCACCGTCGTCGAATGGCGCAGATGATCGCAGATGAGTACGGCGTTGGGAAAGGAGAAGTCGACATCGGGCCACGAGGCGTCGTCGCCGCGACCGGGCAGGCGCTCGAGGCGTCGCACGTAGTCGTAGGTCACGAATCCCACCGCACCACCGATGAAGTCGGGCAGGTCGCTGGGCACAAAAGTCCGATACGTGCCGAGCAATCGACGCAATTCGTCCAGGGGCGCGAGATCGCTTTCTTCGTAGGAGTCGTTCTCGATCACCGTGACCTCGTCGCGCGTCGTCAGGCGCCATCGTCGATCCAGGCCAATAAAGGAGTAGCGCCCGGTCGCTTCGCCCAGCGCGGCGCTCTCGAGCATGAAGATCGCCCGCTCACTCACTCGCTGATACAAAGAGACCGGCGTCTCGCGGTCGAGCTGGAGAGTCGCGGTGAGGGGAACCACGTTAAAACCCGCGTCGATCAGGTCGAGAAAACCGTGTAGATCGAGGCGGTCCATTGGTAAAGGTTAGGTGAGCCGGCCGTAGGATGAGTCCCAATGTCGAGCGTGCCCACGATCCTGGTCGTCGACAACTACGACTCCTTCGTCTACAACCTCGTTCAGTACTTGGGTGAGTTGGGCGCGGTCGTGATGGTGCGGCGCAACGACGACGTACGAGGCGAAGAGTTGGCGTCACTCGAGGTGGCGGGCGTGCTCATCTCTCCCGGACCCGGGAGGCCGAGTGAGGCGGGCAACTGTATCTCACTGATCCACCAGTGCGCCCAGTTATCCCTGCCGCTGCTGGGCGTATGCCTGGGTCACCAGGCGCTCGGCGAGGCTTTCGGGGCGCGCGTCGACGTCGCGCCCGAGCTCTTACACGGCCGAGCGAGCCTGGTTGCACACGACGGTCGTGGGGTCTTTCGTGGCGTGTCGGATCCCCTGGTGGTGGGCCGCTACCACTCGCTGGTGGTGCTCGAAGAGACGGTGCCTGAGTGCTTAGAGGTGAGCGCACGTTCAAACGGTCTCGTGATGGGGATCCGTCACCGCGACGCCGACTTAGAAGGCGTGCAGTTCCACCCCGAGTCGGTGCTCACTCAAGACGGGTACCTGCTCTTGGCCAATTGGCTGGAGCGCTGTGGTTACGACGGCGCGGTCCAGCGTGCGAGCGTACTTGCGCCCCGCGCCGATGAGGTGCGCGCCAGTTTGCCCCGACCGCGCGGGTAGTTCGGTACACCCAGCACCCGTAGGGAACGCTCTTCGTCGCGACGACATCGCACGGGGGGCGAGGGGCCGAAGAAGAAAATCTAGGGTGTCGGGATGTTCTCATCACTCGATCGAAGCGCTCTGAGAGATCGAATGGTGCAACGCGCGAGCCGCGACGAGCGGATCTGTGGAGCGGCCCTGGTCGGTTCGGCTGCAACCGCGAGTGAGGACGAGTTCAGCGATATCGATCTCGCGCTGCGGCTCTCGCCGAGCGCTTCACTCCATTCAGTCGTCGACGACTGGACCGAATGGATGCGCAGCGAGCAGTCCGTGGTCACAAGCATGGACGTCCAGTCCGACGGTGCGCTCTACCGCGTATTCCTTCTGGCGTCGACACTTCAAGTGGACCTGTCGTTTTGGGAGCACGACCAGTACGGGGGCAACGGGCGCGACGCCTTCGTCGTCCTCTTTGGCGAAGAGGGCGTGACAAGGTCAGCCGGCGAGTTTCGGGCTAGCTCGGCGCTCGATATGGCGTGGCTCTATGCGCTGCACGTTCGCTCGGCACTGGCGAGGGGGCGAGTGTGGCAGGCGTTGTACATGATCAACGGACTGCGCGATCAATTAGTGGCAGTCTGGTCCCAGCGAGCGGGGGAGAATCCTTCTCAGGCGCGCGGAATCGATCGGTTGGCGCCGCGACAGCTGCATCGACTCGAGGCGACGGTTCCCTTCGACACCACCACGGCGTCGCTGCGTGCGGCCTTCGCCGCGGAGATTGAGCTTCTCGTCCAAGAGATTCCCGAGCTGACCGCGGTGCTGACCGCGTTGTTGGCTGATCGTTAGGGCGGCGGTTCTCGTTCGACGAAACTAGAAGTGGTCGCCGACCGCGACGCGAGACTCGGTGACCTCGCCATTTAGCAACTCGACGCGATAGGCAGCCGGTCCGTTGTCAGTATCAACGGGCGTGTCGGCGACCACGGTGGTGGGATCGATCCCCTCGTACCAGATGCCGACGTGGTCGTCGGTGGCAAACGCCAGCGGGCCGAGCACTCCTTCTTTGATGAGGCGCTGGAGCAACGGTCGGCGCTGTTCTTCAGAG
>DASXFG010000048.1:0-2595 GCA_036489715.1 Acidimicrobiales bacterium
CGGCCCGGCCGACCCTTCTGGCGTGCGGTCCTTCGCGTCAGAAACCAAGAGCGACGTCACCATTGCGTCGGACTATCTTCCCGCGAGCGATGGGTGGGCGGGAATGGACGGCGAGAACGGGAGCCTCAACTGGCTCGTGGACGCGTGGGAGAACTCCGGCTTCACCCTCTCACTCGGCGTTCCCCTGATCCCAACGAATGCCCAGGGCGAGGCGCAGGGAACGCTCGCTCAAGGAGCGACTGGCTCGTACAACGCGTACTTCGCGCAGTTGGCCAGCACGCTCGTCGCCTCGGGGAACGGCGACGCCTATCTGCGCTTGGGATGGGAGTTCGACGGAAACTGGTACGCGTGGCAGGCCCAGAGTGCGCGCAGCGAAGCCGACTACGCGGCGTACTTCCGCCAGGTCGTCACGGCGATGCGCGCGGTGCCGGGTGCGAACTTTAAGTTCGTGTGGAATCCCGATGCGTCGGCCTTCGCGTCCAAGGGCTACTCGGTGGAGGCGGCCTACCCCGGCAGTTCGTACGTGAACGTCATCGGACTCGATCTGTACGACATGAGTTGGGCGTCTCCCTCCACGCCGCAGAACGCGTGGACCAGCACGTACCTGCCCGAGTTGAGCGACGCGGAGACCTTCGCCCTTTCCCAGAACGAGCCCCTCGCGCTGTGCGAATGGGGCGCGCTTATTCGGCCCTCGGATCACGGACTCGGCGACGATCCCTACTACGTCACGAGCATGATCGACTGGATGAAGACGGCGGGTCATGATGTCGTCTACGAGAGCTACTTCAACGGCGTCACCTCTTCGGTCAGTCAGACCACGGACCAGAATCTGGATGGCGCAAACTTCTCGAGCGCCCTCGCCGCCTACCAAGCCGGCATGTGATTTTTACTTACTCGGGACGGGTACCGAGGCGCACGCGACCCGCTAGTTCTGACTCACTCGCGACTTGAAAACGTGCTCCCACCACGCACGTGGCCCCCAGAGTGGAACGACTGCCCACCACGGCCCGCGGACCAATAATTGAAGATGACACCTGGGCTCCGGGCCTCACCTCGGCGCCGGGAAGCAACACCGCGTGGTCGATAACAGCATCAGCGCCGATGAAGCAACTCTCGTCGACCACCGAGGAAGTGATGGACGAGCTCGCACTTACGTTTGCGAAGGGATGCACCCAGGACTCGCTCGCCGGGGCGAGTCCGGCATCGATTTGTTGGCGCCGCAGAAGGTACGCGTTGGCGTCGAGGAACGACTCGGGAGTGCCCGCGTCGAACCAGTACGCGCTATCGGTCATGGCGTACAGAGTCCCCTCTTGGGCGAGTCGAACAAATGTGTCACGTTCCGCGCTGACGGGGCCGATGGACGAAATGCGCCGTAGCGCGCGCGGCTCCACTACGTAGGTTCCCGCGTTGACGAAGTTCGTCGGAGCCGACAGTCGGGGAGGCTTCTCAATAAATGCGAGCACCCGACCATCCGGGGTTGTCGGCACCACTCCAAATCGCGACGGGTCTTCCACAGGGTGCAGGGCGATGGTAACTTCAGCCCGCCTATCTCGGTGAAACGCCAAGAGCCGAGAAATATTTAGATCGGTGATCACGTCGCCGTTGACTACGAGAAAAGTATCGTCGATGCCGGCGAAGGTCGCGGCGAAGCGGATGGCGCCCGCGGTATCGAGTGGCTCAGGTTCCACGGCGTATGTGACCGTGACGCCCGCGATGACGCCCGAGGGATACGCCTCTACAAAGTGGTCGGGGAGATAGCCGAGCGACAGGACCGCCCTCGTCACTCCGTGTCGCTTCAACCAGCCAAAGACGTGTTCGATCATCGGTGAGCCGACCAGGGGCAGCATTTGCTTTGGTCGCTCGAACGTGAGGGGTCGCATGCGACTTCCGATGCCCCCCACTAAGACAATGGCGGTCAAACCCGACGAGGGAGAACTCTCTCGGGGGTCTCGGCGCGAGAACTCATCGTGTTGCGCATTATGCCGCTCAAGACTCCGCGGCGTCGTCAATGGGGACATGCGTTCTCCTCTGTGAGATGTACGGACCCACGTACGATCACGCCCGCAACGAATTCACGATGACGGTATTTGCGTGGAGCCACGGTTGAAGTCGTGATGTGGTCCTTTTGCGAGGGTACTCACGCGACGCGCTGTGCGCCAGCCCTGGGGACAACTTCACAGAAACCAGGACGATGCATCCGAAATGTATGAAGTCGCAAAACAAAGTGCATGTATTCGCACTTCATCGAGCCCATCAAGAAATACGCGAGCGTGCAACAAGAGAGAGCACCCGTCTGAGAAATTCTCTGAGGGAAAACTAAAGTTTCGACGACCACACCCACAGCCCTTACCGCGCGCGCCCCTTCGGTTGTAACAACGTGTATTTCTATTCGATCACCTTGTTATTGCAGTCGATCGACGAAGTTGAATTCGTCGCTTGCTTCGGCCCAGAATTGAGACGTCACAAATAACGCCGACGTGTCGCTTCGCGCGAAGGACACGCGGTACGGAGTTCAACGTAGATCTCCCCGACCGGCGACTAGCCACAGGTCGAATCAAGTTGCATCAACTACGAGGTCATCACACTCGCGTGTGC
>DASXFG010000055.1:0-1531 GCA_036489715.1 Acidimicrobiales bacterium
CTGCGCGTAGTGGCCGAGGGCATCGAAGACGTCGAGACCCTCGACTTACTCGGCGACCTCGGCTGTGACCTGGCTCAGGGGTATTTCATCAGTCGCCCCACGCCCGCGAGCCGGCTCTCCTTCCAGCCCAACGAGACACGCGAACTCACCGCCCCTCTCGCCTGATACCACCGCCACCGGTCTGAGGACTTATTTCGGCATCACGCCCTCGGGCGCGTCCCAACGGTAAATTTCAGTCGTGATCCGCAATATTTCTGCGCTGCTGAGCGCGGCAATCATTGGCGCGGGAATCTGGCTATTGACCCGGGTCCACGACGTTGTCAACTCCTGTTCCAACAACTCCAACGTCCTTCAGGTCGGCATCAAATCGAAGTGCGAGAACGACGTCTCGTTCTACTTCCTCGGCTTCGCGTTCATCGTCCTGGGAGTGGTCACGTTGTCGTTGTCACTCTTTGCCATGAAGAAGCGCCGCAACCTCGTCGGCGCCAGTAGCGGCATCACCGACACCAACGCCCTCGATGAGCGATATCGCCACACCGACTTTCACGACCGAGAGCGCCCCTGAGCGAAAGTGAGTAAAAGTTCCGCGACTCCCGCGCAACGACCTCACAACTCGATGAAAACTCCGCGCCAGACCGTTGTGGTGAACACCGGTGAGCGAGGAGACTGGAAAGGCAAGGAAATACTGAGCATCGCGCCTGCGCGCATCGGAGCACGTCGTGTCGGAAGTCCTCATCAGTAGCGAGCAACTCAGCAGTGAGCAAAAGCTCACGGTGACTGCTGATTTTCTCAACCGCATCAGTACCGGGATGATCCTTCGCGACGTGCGCGGCGTCATTATCGATGCCAACGACGCCGCGATCGAGATCCTGGGTACGACGCGCGAGAAGCTCATCGACTCGACCTCCACCGGTTTTGAGGGCCACGTCGTTCGCCTCGACGGCTCCCCCTACGTGCGCGTGGGCATGACGTCGAGCGACGCGGCGCTTCCCGGGCACGCCCTGCCGAGTGGCGTGGTGGGCATCGTCGCACCGGATGGCCGAGAAAAGTGGCTGTCGTTGCGCGTCTGGCCCGCCGAGGTCGACGGCGAAATAGTCGGCATGCTCTCCGCCTTCGACGACGTCACGCGCGACGTGAACGAACAGCGCTTTCTCGATCTGCTCAACCACCTCACCGCGCTCGGCGACACGGTCTGTTCCGAAGCCGACGCCCTCGAGCAGATCTGTTCGCTCATTGTGCGCGACGGCCACTACGCCCTCGCCTGGATTGGCGTCGCGGGGGCTGAGGGCGAGGTGGAGATCGTGGCGACCGCGGGCGAGTCGGACTACCTCTTTGACGGGGTGGTCACCTGGAAAGGTTCCAAGGACACCGGGCTCGGCCCCACGGGCGTCGCGCTTCGCACCGGCACCACCCAGGTCGCGAACGACCTCGGCTCTCTCTCGCTCTACGGTCCGTGGCGAGAGCGCGCCGCGAGCTTTCACCTCTCGTCGGGCGTCTCGCTGCCGGTCACGCTGGGCAACCGCCGCGGCGC
>DASXFG010000061.1:0-2755 GCA_036489715.1 Acidimicrobiales bacterium
CGTTAAGGCCGTCAAGCGACTCACTAGCGGCGAAGTCCGAAAAAAGCGTGCAGAATCAAGAGAGGGAGGTTGAAACAACGAGTTCTTGTCAAGGATCAGCTGTTGTTGATCTGACAAGGATCAGGTGTTACTTCACAGCCCCACCACTCGTCGACAAACGCGCCGTCGGAGTTCGCGTCGTCTTCCAACTATCGAGCCCTTGAGCCGCGAGTCAGGTCAGCAGCCTTCGTGAACGGCCCTAGGATCCGAATATATTGTCCCTCACCCAAAGGAGAGTGATGCCCGAAGCCGTCATCGTCGATGCACTGCGCACCCCTGGGGGCAAGCGCAATGGAAAGCTTAAAAACTGGCACGCCGTCGACCTCGCGGCGGAGACTCTGCGCACCCTCGCCTCGCGCAACGACCTCGATGCGAGCGTCGTCGACGACGTCATTATGGGATGCGTCTCCCAGGTGGGAGAGCAGGCTTTTAACGTCGGGCGCAACGCCGTCCTCGCGGCGGGCTGGCCCGAGTCGGTGCCCGCCACCACCATCGACCGCCAGTGCGGGTCCTCGCAGCAGGCATTGCACTTCGCGGCCCAGGGCGTAATCTCGGGCGCCTACGACGTAGTGGTCGCTGCGGGCGTTGAGGTGATGTCGCGCGTCGCGATGGGTTCCTCCGTGGGTTCGAATGCCGGCTGGCCCTTTGGCCCCCGAGTTGGTGCCCGCTACGAAGCGGTGGGCGGTCTCGTCAACCAGGGCATCGGTGCCGAGATGATCGCCGACCAGTGGGGCATTACGCGCGAAGAGCTCGACGAGTTTTCCCTAGAGAGCCATCGACGCGCCGCGCGAGCGAGCGCCGAGGGTCGCTTCGCGCACGAGCTCATCCCGGTGGCGATTCGCGACGACGAGGGCCGAGACACCGACGAGATGATCGGATTCGACGAGGGGATTCGGGCCGATTCCACGATCGAGGCGCTGGCCAAGCTCAAGCCCGCCTTTAAAGACGACGGCAAGGTCACGGCGGGCAACTCCTCCCAAATCACCGACGGATCTTCGGCCGTGCTCATCATGAGCGACGAGCGCGCCCGGCAGCTCGGTTACCGCCCCCGGGCCCGCTTTCATGCCTTCTCACTCGCCGGAGTGGACCCGGTGACCATGCTCACCGGACCGATCCCCGCGACACGCAAGATCTTGGAGCGATCGGGTCTCAGCCTGGACGATATTGATCTCATCGAGATCAACGAAGCCTTCGCCTCGGTGGTACTCGCCTGGCAGCGAGAGCTCAAAGCCGACTTCGACAAGGTCAACGTCAACGGTGGCGCAATTGCCCTCGGCCATCCCCTAGGTGCCTCGGGCACCAAACTCTGTGCGACGCTGCTCAATGAACTCGAGCGCACCGGCGGTCGCTACGGACTGCTCACCATGTGCGAGGGCGGAGGGCTGGCCAACGCCACCATCATCGAACGTTTGGACTAGCGCTCTAGCGGTACCCGGTCGCGAGATAAAACGCCACGAAGACCGCCGCCAACCCGCCCGCTAGGTACCAGGCCGAGGTAGCTCCGGGCAGCGCGTCGAGGTAGTTCAAGATGATGACCAGCACGCCCACCACGATGAGGGCGAGGATGGACCAACCGTGCCAGCGCGGGCTCTTCTTTGCCGTGGCGGGCTGCTTCTTGGTGACGCGGCCACGAGTCACGGGGTCGACGTAACGGCCCACCCGCTTTTTTGCGGAAACCGGTTTGGCGGGGGTCTTAGCCATAGGCCGAAATGCTACAGGGGCGGGTTACGGCGTTGGGGCCGTGGTGGTGGTCGTGCTGGTGGACGACGTCGTGGTCGAGGGCAGTTGGCAGAGCGTCAACTGCACGGTCGATCCGAACTTCACGGCCGCACCGGGCTGGGGAGTCTGATTCGCCACGGTCGGCGCGGCTCCGGGTTGGCACACCGCCGTGAGATCCGTCGTGTAGTTGGGAACGAGGCTGAGGTTCGGCGCCTCCAGCGTGGCGTCAGCCTGAGTCTGAGTGAGGTTGGTCACGGTGGGCATGTAGACGGTGCACGGCCCCGAAGACAGCTCCAGAGTGATCGCTTGATTCTGGCTCACCAGAGCTCCGGCCGGAGGGTTCGTCGCTACCACGAGGCCCTTGTCGACCGTATTCGAACACGTCTGAGTGGTGGTCTGAGCGAGCGTCAAACTCTGCGAGGCCAGTGCTGCTCCCGCGGCCTGCGTGGTCTCGCCCGCCACCGACCGCAAGTTGTACTTGCTTCCCGACGCCAGGAGGTAGAGGGTCACACTCGAACCGGACTGCACGGTGGACCCAAATTGGGGGGACTGCTGGAGGACTACGCCCGGAATCGCCGTCACCCCCGGCGGCGCCGTGGGATCGTACTGAATCGCCCAGACGAGCTTCGCCTTCTTTATGTTGGCGATGGCGTTGGCCAAGGACATCCCATTGACGTCGGGCACAGTCTCGGGAATCGTCTTAATCCCCTTGCTCACCCAAATCGTGACGGCGTCACCCTTTTTCAGCTTGGCGCCCGACTTGGGATAGGTGGCAAGGACGGTGTCGATCGCTTTGTGGGATGACCGCGACTTCACGGTGCCCACCGAGAAACCGTCTTGTCGCAGGTTCTGGGTGGCCACGGTCAACTGCTGGCCCACCACGTTGGGCATGTACGACGTGTCGCTCTTATTGAGCAAGAAGTACGCCACCGCCCCGCCGATGAGCAACAGCACCACGACGACGATTGCGATCACGCTGGCGTTCGCGTGGCGCCTG
>DASXFG010000068.1:0-9070 GCA_036489715.1 Acidimicrobiales bacterium
TGGCCCATCGCGAGACCCCGCGTGCCCTCGGGCACGACGAAGGACGCTTGGCCGCGAGAGCCGAGCGCGGGATCTACCGAGGCGACGATCACGTGGATGTGAGCGATACCCCCGTTGGTGATCCAGGTCTTGGTGCCATTCAGCACCCATTCGTCGCTCTTCTCGTCGTAGAGCGCACGCGTGCGCAGGGAAGAGACGTCGCTACCCGCGTCGGGTTCCGACACCCCGAAGGCGGCGATCTTGACGTCGTCGGGAGTGCCGTAGCACTGGGGAATCCACTCGAACTGCTGCTCGCGCGTGCCATTGGAGAGAATCCCCGCCACCGCCAGGCTGGTACCCATGAGGGCCATGCACAGCCCCGCGTCTCCCCAGGCGAGCTCCTCGAGGGCGATGTTGAGGCTGAGACCCGTGGGATCGGCCACCGCGTTCATCATGAAGTCGATGCCGTAGACGCCGAGTTTGGCGGACTCTTGAATAAAGGCCCAGGGAGTCTCTTCGCGCTCGTCCCACTCCGCCGCGATCGGGCGCATCTGGTGTTCGGCAAAGCCGTGGACCCAATCGCGCAACGTGACTTGGTCCTCATTGAGTTCCAGGGAAAAATCGCTCATGCTCACACCCCAACCTCAGAAGTTACTTAGCAGTAACCAAAGTACTCGGCTGGGGCGTACAAAAAAACAACCGCCGCCAAAAGGCGGCGGTTGTTTTTGCGGAAGGCGGTCTTAGGCGAGAACGACGCGCTTGGCCAAAGGACCGCGGTCGCCGGGCTCGATATCGAACTCGACGGTCTGTCCTTCAACGAGCGTCCTGCGACCCTCGCCTTGAATCTCCGAGTAGTGAACAAAGACGTCCGGCTGGCCATCAACTGCGATGAAACCCCACCCCTTCTCGTCATTGAACCACTTGACGGTTCCTGCAGCCACTATGGGCCTCCTTATTACTTTTTACATCCGGAACACCGGTTTTCGGAGGGAACCACAACGGCAACCTCACGCGCAACGCTACTTGGTCGTTGGCGCGGGTGACAAGAAGATTTAAGGCCGTCGAATCGACGTCCCGCTCACGCCATCCTCAACAATCCAGCCCTTTTCGATCAACGCGTCGCGCAGGCGATCGGCTTCGGACCACGCCGAGGCCGCTCGGGCCACGTCGCGCTCGGCGACGAGGCGCGCGCTGTGCTCGTCAATGACGTGTTGTCGCGCCACCAGGGGAAGCCCGAGGGCGCCAAAGAGCACGTTGATGGACTGGGCCAAGCGGCGCGCGCCCACCTGAAATCCCTCATCAGCGGCGCTGTTTGCGGCGCTTACCGCGTCAAAGAGCTCGGCCACGCTCTGGGGAGTGTTGAGATCATCATTCATCAGAGCACTCACTCGTTCGAAGAGTTCTAAGGACTCCTCCTCCCAGGCGTGTGCGCTCGCCACCTCAAAGTGGGAACCGGCCAGTTCGGGCAGGTCGAAGCGCCGGGCCAGGGCGTCCAGGCGGGCCAGGGCCCGCTCGGCGTCCGAGATGATCTCGCGCGTGACCTCAAGAGGCGAGCGGTAGTGCGATCGCAGCACCAAGAGCCGATAGGCGCGCGGGTCGGTGCTGGCAAGCAGTTCGGTGAGCGTGGTGAAGTTGCCCAGGGACTTACTCATCTTTTCTGCACCCACCATGACCGACCCGTTGTGCGCCCAGTGGCGCGCGAAGGGTCTTTCCGCGGCCCGCGCCTGGGCCCGCTCGTTCTCGTGGTGGGGGAATTTGAGGTCCAGGCCGCCGGTGTGCAGGTCGAAGTTCTCGCCCAGAAGGTCGAGGGACATCACCACGCACTCGGTGTGCCAGCCGGGCCGCCCGTCGCCGAAGGGCGCGGGCCAGGACGGTTCACCGGGCTTCGCGTTCTTCCACAGCGCGAAGTCGAGGGGGGAGCGCTTTTCGTCGTTGCCCTCGACCCGGGCGCCCGCACGAAGGCTCCCCAAGGGCTGACCGGCCAAGAGGCCGTAGTCGGCCACGCGCGAGACGTCGAAGTACACGCCGTCGCTCGTGGAATAGGCCACGTCGGCCTCTAAAAACGAGGAGATGAGTTCGACCATCTGAGGGATGTAGTCGGTGGCGTGGGGCACGTCGTCGGGCTCGGCCACCCCCAGACGTCCCATCGCGTCGAACCATTCGTGCTCATTGAACTTGACGACGTCGACCTCGCTGCGGTCCTCGTCGCGGGCGCGCGCGATGATCTTGTCATCGACGTCGGTGATGTTCGAGACGTAGTGCACGCGCAGGCCCACGAAGGTGAACCAGCGCCGCGCCACGTCCCAGACCAGAGAAAAACGACCGTGTCCGAGGTGGGGAAGATTGTCGACCGTGGGTCCGCACACGTACATCGACACTCGGCCCGGAGAGCGCAGAACGAGGTCGCGCACCTCGCCTCGGGCCGTGTCGTAGAGGCGAATCACTGTTCTAAACTACGCCAACCATGCCCGATCTTCCCACGCCCACCCCCTACTCGGTGCCCGAAAAACCGACCGTGGACGGCCTGGAAGCCGCCTGGACGCGCCGCTGGGACCAAGACGGTACGTATCGCTTCGACCCCGAGACGACCCGCGAGGACGTCTTTAGCATCGACACGCCGCCTCCCACCGTCTCGGGCGAGCTGCACATCGGACACGTCTTTAGCTACACCCAGGGAGACGTCGTGGCGCGCTTTTGGCGCATGCGCGGAAAAAACGTCTTCTACCCCCTCGGCTGGGACGACAACGGCGTGCCCACCGAAAGGCGAGTGGAGAACTACTACGGGGTGCGCTGTGATCCCTCGCTCCCCTTCGACCCCCACTTCTCCGCGCCCGAGCAGCCCGACGACAAGAAGAAGGTCTCGATCGCCCGCGGGAACTTCGTGGAACTCTGCGAAGAGCTCACCCGAGTCGACGAAGAGGCCTTTAAGCACCTGTTTCGCAGCCTCGGCCAGTCCGTCGACTGGAGCACCGAATACACCACCGTCGGCCGTTTCGCCCGCGGCGTCTCCCAGCGCGCCTTTCTCAACATGCTCGCGCGCGACGACGTGTACCTTCGCGTGGCGCCCACGCTCTGGGACGTGGACTTCAAGATGGCCGTCTCCCAGGCCGAGCTGGAAGATCGCGAACAACCCAGCGCCTATCATCGGCTCTCCTTCGCACGAGTTGGATCCGAGGGCGCGATTGAGGTCGACACGACCCGGCCCGAACTCCTCGCGAGCTGCGTGGCGGTCGTGGCCCACCCCGAGGACCCGCGCTTCACCGACCTCTTTGGCACCAGCGTGCTCACTCCCCTCTTTGGGATCGAGGTGCCGGTAGTCGCCCACGAACTGGCCGACCCCGACAAGGGCACGGGGGCGGCCATGATCTGCACCTTCGGCGACACCACCGACGTCACCTGGTGGCGCGAGCTAGCCCTCCCCACTCGCACCCTGATCGGGCGCGACGGACGATTCCTGCCCGCCGACTTCACTACCGAAGAGTTTCCAAGCCGGGCTCCCGGACTGGCCGCGAGTCACTACGCCGGGCTGGAGGGCCGCAACGTGAAACAGGCCCGCGCGGCCGTCGTCGAGGCGCTGCGCGTTGAGGGATCCCTCCTGGGTGAGCCGCGCGAGATCACCCACCCGGTCAAGTTCTACGAAAAGGGCGAGCGGCCCCTAGAGATCGTGGCGTCGCGACAGTGGTTCGTGCGCACCCTCGAGCACCGCGAGGAGCTGCTGGCGCGCGGCGAGGAGCTCAACTGGGTGCCGGACTTCATGCGCCACCGCTATCGCACCTGGGTGGAAGGTCTCAACACCGACTGGAACATCTCGCGCCAGCGCTACTTCGGCGTACCCTTTCCCGTCTGGTATCCCATCGACGCCGAGGGCGAGATCGACTTTGGCTCGCCCCTGCTGCCCTCGCTCGATCGGCTCCCCATCGACCCCTCCTCCGACCTTCCCGAGGGGTACCAGGCAACCCAGCGCGATCGCCCGCTCGGCTTTAGTGCGGATCCCGACATCATGGACACCTGGGCCACGAGTTCGCTCTCGCCCCAGATCGCCGGACGCTGGGGCACCGAGCTGTTCGAACGAGTCTTTCCGATGGATCTGCGCCTCCAGGCCCACGAGATCATTCGCACCTGGCTGTTCGCCACCGTGGTGCGCAGCCACCTCGAGTTCGACTCGCTCCCCTTCGAGAACGCCCTCATCTCGGGCTGGATCCTCGATCCCAATCGCAAGAAGATGTCCAAGTCCAAGGGCAACGTCGTGACGCCCCTGCCGCTCATTGAGAATCACGGAGCCGACGCCGTGCGCTACTGGGCCGCCTCGGGTCGTCCCGGCACCGACACCGCGATCGACGAGGGCCAGATGAAGATCGGGCGTCGCCTGGCCATCAAGATGCTCAACGCGTCAAAGTTTGTGCTCGGCCGCCTCGACGCCGGCGAGGAGCTCAACGCCGGTGACGTCACTCTGCCCCTGGATCAGGATCTGCTGGCCCTGCTGGGCGATCTCATCGATGAGGCGACGGCGGCCTTCGAAAAGTACGACTACGCCCGGGTCCTCGAGCGAGCGGAGTCGTTCTTCTGGTCCTTCTGCGACAACTACGTCGAACTCGCCAAGGCCCGCGCCTACGGCGAGGGCAGCGAGGAGGAGACGAGGTCTGCGCGCGCCACTCTATTTCTGACGCTCTCGGCCCTCCAGCGGATCTTCGCCCCCATCCAGCCCTTCGTGACCGAAGAGGTCTGGAGTTGGTGGCACGACAGTTCCATTCACCTGGCCCCGTGGCCCACGCGCGACGAGCTCGGCAACCTGCGCTCTCACCCCGGTTCGATCTTTCAGCCCGTGTGCGAAGTCCTCGAAGCCATCCGGCGAGAAAAGAGCTCGGCCAAGGTCTCCCAGCGCGCCGAAGTGGCCGACTTGGTGATCGCCGCACCCCAGGAGTACGCCGACGCCGTGAGCGCGAGTGCTGCGGACCTTCAAGCCGCCGGCAACGTCACTCTGATCTCGGTCGTCGTGGCAAACGAGCTGGCCGTATCGGTGACTCTGGCGCCCGCCTAGGAGAGGACGACGTCCGAGGCGCTCTCGCGCACCACGACGCGCTGGACGTCCACCTCGTAGAAGGCGAACTGGCCCCAGGCGAGGGCGATCGCCCTGACCGTCTCTCGACTCTCTTCGAGCAGCGCGACCCCCATTTCATCGGGCCACGCCCCCCTGGAGTCGCGGCCGCGAGATTCGAGATACTTCATGCCCCGAGCATCGAGTTGGGCTCTGAGCTCTCGCCGGCGACGCTCGGTAGCCCCGGCGTCGCCGATCTGTGAAAAAGGGTTGTCCGAAGTGACCACGAAGAAGGGACCGAGGCGCGCCGCGGCGTCGCACGCGCCGACCCAATACTCCCCGTCGCGGACTTCTAGACGCGTCGGGGGCACCTGGTAGCTCGCGACGAGGTCCGCGCTCAGCGCGGGACGCCTCGCACACACCGACTCAGCGAAGGCGACCGCGGCGCGGGTGGTAGCCGAGGTCCGCACGCTCGCGGTCAGGTCGAAGGAGTGCTGGGTGAAGGGCAACTCGACGTAGTACAGCGGGGCGAAGGCGATCGAACGGAACTTTGCGACGAATGCTCGGGCCACGTTGTACTCCACGAGCGTGTCGGTGACCCCTTGGACCACCAAGAACGGCGGCGAGTCGGGACGGATTCGCTCGTAGGGCGACAGGTCGCGATAGAACTGGTCGTTCTCGTCCAGGGGCAGTTGGACGACGCGATGCTCCAAGAGGTGTTGGAGCGCGCCTCCGAGTCCGCGCCAGTGCTCTTCGTCGCCGGTCATCTCGAGGACCCCGTAGAAGGACAGCGCGCCGCGCACGCTCCAGTCCGAGATGTCCGAGCACTCGGGGGGCCGCCAGCGTGGATCATCCGCGCTGAGGGCGAGGAGAGCGGCCAGATGACCTCCGGCCGACCCCCCCGCGACGACCATGCGGTGGGGATCGCCGCCGAACTCCTCGACGTGCGCCTTGATCCAGCCGAGGACTCGCGTAACGTCTTGCATCTGGGCCGGCCAGGGATTCTGGGGAGCGAGCCGATAGTTGGCCGCCACCACCACCCAGCCGCGACTGACGAACTCGTGGAGCATCGGACGGGCCTGCTGGCGCTTGTCGCCAAAGGTCCACGCCCCCCCGTGCACGTAGAAGATGACGGGAGCCCCCGGTGGAGTGTCGGGAAGACGCCACACATCGAGACGGTGGCGATCTAAGGGTCCATAGGCGACGTCTCGATGAAGTTCCATGGCGCGGGGGTGGAACGGAAATTGGAGCGCGGTGCGCCACCAGGTGCCGAACACGTCGTCGCGAGGATGGCCCAACGGCATCGACTGGACTGGGGCGTTCTGCATCGCGCGGCGCACCACGGTGCGCGAGCGAAACAGGATGCCGATCAGCGCCAGGTTCTCGAGGGCGGAGAGGATGGCCAGGCCGATGATCAGCCCACTCAGCCACTGCGTTCTCGGCCAGCCCCACCAACCCAGCACGCCCACCAGAACGGCCTGAACCGTGATCCCCTTTCCCGGCAACTCCCCGGCGGCCCAGCCCACGGGAAAGGCGAAGGCCGCAAAGAGGCCCCGTCGACTGGGACGGAGCGCGGCCGTGGCCGAGAGGACCAAAAAGGCGCTCACAATCATCACGACGTAGGCCATCGAACCATTCTGCCGGGTGCGCTACGGACCTGGTCATTCCTAGGATGGTCTCGATGAGTGAATGGCCACCCGCACTAGAGAAACTGCGACGCACCGTCGGGCTGTGGACGATGACCCTCGACGCCCAGAGTCCCGCGCGAGCGGGCGAACTGGCCCACGACATTGAAGAGATGGGCTACTCCGCTCTGTGGACGTCGGAGGCCTACGGACGCGAGGCGTTCACCAGCGCGGGACTCCTCTTGTCCCACACCAACACGCTGGTCGTGGCCTCCGGTATCGCCAACATCTGGGCGCGCGACGCCGTGGCGAGCGCCAATGCGGGAAAAACCCTCAACGGCGCCTACGGAGACCGCTTCGTCCTGGGCCTCGGCGTCAGCCACGAGCCTCTGGTCTCGCGCATGAGGGGTCACCACTACGAGACCCCCTACAGCGCCATGAAGGAGTACCTCGCCGCGATGGATCAGGCGCGCATGATGGCGCAGGAGGGATCGGTGCGCGTGGCCCGCGTGATCGCCGCCCTGGGGCCCAAAATGCTGGATCTGGCGGCGAGTGAGACCGATGGCGCCCATCCGTACCTCGTTACTCCCGAGCACACCGCTCTCGCCCGTGCGCACCTCGGTACGAAGTTCTTGGGAGTCGAGCAGGCCGTTGTCGTGGGACAGGATCGAGACGAGTACCTTCGCCGCGCTCACGAACACCTCGAGTTCTATACCGGGCTGCCCAACTACCGCAACAACTGGCGCCGTCTCGGATTTGGCGACGACGACCTCGTACGCGGAGGCTCCGAGCGCCTCTGTCACGCGCTGGTCGCTCACGGTGAAGCGTCCATCCTGGCTGTGGTCAACGACCACTTTGATGCGGGCGCCGACCACGTGTGCCTTCAGGTCTTGGGATCCGGCTTCGGCGACGCCCCGCTCGACGATTGGCGACATCTCGCCCCGGCGGTTACGAAATAAGAGTTAGTTCTTCTCAGGGTCCAGCACGATCACGCGGTCATGCGTTGTTCCCGCACGCAGGGAGCGAATCAGCGCCGCGACCATAGCGAGCCACGCGACTTCGACAAAGCCGATGCCGATCCAGCCGAACGTGATGATCAGGAGGCCGAGGAGAAAGCCTTTCAGGACGCCGAAATGGACCATGCTGGCGATCTCCATGGGAAACCACGCGAATAGCCAGTTGATGACGGGGGCCACCACGACCGTTCCCATGCGGCGGCGCCATCCCAGCAAAACACCCAGCAATGCGGTGAGAGCAAAGCCCACGATTGTCACGGTCGCCGACGGCGAGACGATTTCGTAGACCAGAACGACCGTCATGGCGATTGACCAGAGAACCACCGGCGTCGACACGTTGCCACGGGCCCGCTGGCGAATACTGAAGACCACACTCATTCCACCAAAATAGCGAACTCTCGCGCGAATGAAACAGGTGCTCAGGTACGCTGTCGCCGTGAGCGAGGGCGTCCTGGCGATTCTGGGATCAGGAGAGACGGCTCCCGGCATGACCAAGATTCACCGCCGGTTATTCAAATCGATCGCGGACCTGCGCGCCGTCAACATCGACACCTCCTACGGCTTTCAGCTGAACGTGCCCCAGATGAGTCAAAAGTTGGAGGAGTACTTTCAGACCTCACTGCACGTTGACGTAACAACGCTGCATTTTCCCTCGTTCGACAACGCGAGCGAGGTGGAGCGCGCCCTGTTCAAAAGGCGGGTTCGCGAGTCGAACTACGTGTTCGCCGGGCCCGGCAGTCCCACTTACGCGCTCGCCCAGTGGGCGCCGCTACATTTCGAGGACGACCTTCAAGCGGTTCTCGGCGTCGGTGGCACGATCTGCATCTCCTCAGCAGCGTCTCTGACTTTGGGGGCGTTCACGGCGCCCATTTACGAGATCTACAAAGTGGGCGACCTCACGCCGGTCTGGCGGCCGGGGTTGAACGTATTGGGAGCCTTCGGCCTCAACTGCGCCGTCATTCCGCACTTCGACAACGCCGAAGGCCGCAACTACGACACCCGCTACTGCTACCTCGGGGAACCTCGACTGCTCGAACTCGAGACCCAGCTGCCTGACGACGTGGCCACCTTGGGCGTTGACGAGCACACCGCGGTGACCTTCGATTTCGCCACGGACGAATTGCGAGTCGAGGGCCGATCGAACGCCTATTGGCGACACGGCACAGACGTACGAGTTCTGGCCAACGGCTCAACCCTGCCTCTGGAAGACTTGCGAAACGCACCGACACATCGCCCGGCCGATGTCTCAGCGGCGGCAGTAGAAGCGGACGACTCACCCCTCGCTCTCGCCGATCTCGCCGCACGCGGTGGCCCGGCAGGGATCAACGCAATAGCGCGACTCGTGGAACTGGCCTCGACGGGACAAGTTGACCGCGGCGCTCCGACCGCTCTCATTGAGGGGATCATCGGAGCCC
>DASXFG010000029.1:0-5388 GCA_036489715.1 Acidimicrobiales bacterium
GAGAGCCTCATGGTCGTCGAGCGCACGCTGGGCGCAGTACTCGCGCTCTCGGGCGCCCCGGCCGAGGGTGCAGAGATCTGCGAGCGCGCGATGAGTCGGGCCCGCGAGACGGACCTGTGGCTCGCCTCAGCCCTGACCAACGTCGCCTACGCCACCTCGAGCATCGATCCCGCTCGCGCCGTCGAGGCCAGCGTGGAGGCGATCGCCGAGTCCGAGCGCGTGGGCTCGAAATACTACTTAGGCAGTGCGTGGGCGGGATTGGGCCTGGCGAGTTTGAATCTCGGCAACGTCGAAGAGGGATGTCGCGCCTACGCCGAGTCGCTCACCCACATGCTCGACAGCGGCGCACGCCAGAGTGTGATCCTGTCCATCTCGCGTCTCAGCGACGCCCTCCTCAGCGAGTCGCCCGCGGCCGCCATCGCCCTCAGCGCCGGCGCCGCGAAACTCCAGCCCGGCCCCGGAACCGACGGCACCTGGCTCGAGGCGCGCTACGCGCGCACGCGCGCCCGCGTGGGCGTGGCGCTGGACGATCGGGTCTTCGCTGACGCCTGGGACTACGGGACCACGCTCAGCGTCGACTCGATGGTGATCCTGGCGCGCGAGACGGTCGACGAGACCTTCGCCGCGGCCCTCCCCTAGCCCCTAGCCCCTAGCCCCTAGGGGTAGTGTCGTGACACGCGCGCGGGCGCGCGAGGTGGGCGAGAAAGAAGGTGTTTCGTGTTCGACATTGTCTTGGTGGGCGCCGACAACTCCCCTACGGCCAAACGAGCCATTGAGGCCGCGGTCGAGATCGTCCTTATGTCGGGAGGAACGCTGCACCTGGTAACGGCCTTCGCCTTTAAGAAGATGGGCGAATCCTCCGCCGATAGCGGGGTCTTTACCAACGAGGGCGACGCGGACGCCGCCCTCCAAGTCCTCTCTTTTATTCCCAAAAACCGAGGCGTGGAGCCGGTCCTGCACCTCGTCTCGGGCGACCCGGCCCAGGTGATTATCGACACGGCCGACGCCGTGGGAGCTGACCTGATCGTGGTCGGTAACCGGGGCATGAAGGGAACTCGGCGCGTGCTTGGCAGCGTGCCCAACTCGGTCGCTCACGGGGCCAACTGCTCGGTCGCGATCATCGACACCTCAGAGTAGGGACGCCCGCTCGACGTCGTTTCCCGCGAGTGCTCGCGCCTGGTTGCGATAGAGGCTGGCTTCGTCGCCCCGCCCCAACTCATCTAACAGATAGGCCTTGGTAGCGGGCAGGTAGTGGTAACCCTCCAGGGTCCCGCGGCGTTCCAACTCCTCCACCACCGTCAAGGCGCTTTCTGGGCCGTCGACTTTGGCCAGAGCGATGGCCCGGTTTAGCTCCACCACCGGACTCGCCCATATGGCGACCAGCTGGTCATAGAGCTCGAGGATTTGGGGCCAGTCCACGTCCTCGAAGCTCGCGGCGTGGGCGTGCAGTGAGGCGATCGCGGCTTGGAGCGTGTACTTACCTGCTCGGCCCGAGCGCAGGCTGTCGACGATCAGTTCGTGGGCCTCGGCGATGGCCTCGTGATCCCAGGTCGTGCGATCCTGATCTGAGATGCGTCGAGGGACGCCGCGGTCAGTGACGCGAGAGTCCTGGCGAGCGCGATTGACCAGGAGCAGAGCGTAAAGCCCCTTCACCTCGGGCTCGTCGGGGAGCAGGTCGTAGAGAAGACGGGCCAGGCGCGAGGCTTCGTCGAGCGCTTCGCGCTGGAGCAGGAACGCCCCCGACGGAGACGTGTGGCCCACGGTGAAAAGCAGGTACACCACGCCGAGTGCGCCCTCCAGTCGAGCGGGCATCTCGTCAACCGCGGGAACCTTAAAGGGAATGCGGGCGAGGGCGATCTTCTTCTTCGCCCTCGTTATCCGGGCGGCCATCGTGGCCTCGCTCACCAAGAAGCAGTGCGCGACGTCCGAGGTCGGGGTGCCGCACACCAGCCGTAAGGTCAGGGCCATCTGAGCGTCGCCCGAGAGGGCCGGGTGACAGCACATGAAGATCAGGCGCAGCGTGTCGTCTCTCTCATCGCCGGGTTCGCCGCGGTCGTCGGGTTCGGTGTCAGGCTCCACCAGTAGCGGAAGCTTTCGCCGGTACGTGATCGTGCGGCGCTGTACGTCCACGGCGCGGCGCCGGGCCACGGTCGTGAGCCACGCTCCCGGGTTTTCGGGCACGCCGTCGATCGGCCATCTCTCTAGGGCCTCGGCGAACGCGTCCTGAGCGCACTCCTGGGCGACGTCAATATCGCGCGCACTGCGCACCGTCGCGGCGAGCACCCGGGCCCACTCGCGACGGTGCGCGAGCGTGATCGCTTCGCGCGCGAGATCGCTCACTACGTGAGATGACGCTCGGGAATAACGAATCCCTGGACCGGTCGCACTTCGACCCCGCCGCCTTGGTGAAGAATCGGATTGCGGCTCGCGATCGCGAGCGCCGCGTCCAGGTCCGACGCCTCAATGACGCAACCGCCCAGCACAACTTCTTTGGACTCGATGAACGGCCCATCGGTAACGCCGCTGGCGCGCAGGGACGTCGCCGACTCGTAGGATTCGAGCGCAAAGGCGACGTGCATGACGCCCTCGTCCTGTAACTCCTGGGAGTACGCATTGTGCTCCCCCATTTCCTTCTCGTATCGCTCCTGGGCGGCGCGATCGTCGGTGTCGCCCTCGTGGTCGCTGACGGGCGCGTATAGAAACACGGCGTACTGAGGCATATGGACTCCTCTCTCTCGGTGACACTCTGTCACGTGAATACGTCGAACGGGATCGGAGAAATCGACAACGAATCGAGGAAACTACGTTTCGGGCATCCAGAAGGTAAAGATCTTCTCGGTCGTGATCCGCGCGCCGTACGAATCCCCGCTATCGATCCACTCGCGAAACTCCTCGCCCGCGATGGGAAGGTAGTGGTCCAGCATCGCCTGGCGCAGTTCTGAGTGCTGGGGATCATTGAGTTCGAAGATCGCGGCTCGACCGTGCACGGTGATCGCCAACTCGGGACCGGCCAGGTACGTCGCGCTGACGTGCGGTCGCGCGGCGATGTGGCGCATGCGCACCGAGTCCTTGCCGGAACTAAACCAAAAGTCGCCGTGCAAGAAATAACCATCTACCGGGCCGACGAGAGGTCGGCCGTCGGCCGTCGACGTGCCCAGGACGATAAGGCGCATTCCCGATAGCTCGTCACACACCTGCTGCGCGCTGATACGGCGGTCTTCGGTGATGACGTCGCGCAAATGCCGACCAGCCGACGCGGCGCTCGCATCGAGAAGAGCCTGCAGGCGGTCGATCTCATCGGGGCTTTCGCGCATTTCACAAGGTAAGCACGTGCAGAGTCCGTGCGCGAGTTGTTCGATGGTCAACGTCGGATTCTCTGATTCGATTTCAGCGCAACCTTTCGTGCTGCGCTCTACGACAGGCGCCCGCCCTGAATACACACGACGTCGCAGTCGCGGCGCATGAGTGCTGGCAAGGATGGCGCCAATTACCGCGCCTTCCGCGACGCCGAGTATTTTTCGTGAAACTACCTAGAAACGGACCCGACGGAACTCTGCTTTTGGTTGGTCGAGAACGAGAGGCCCTGGCGCCACTTACTGTCGCGCAACTGCTTAAAGATTGAGATGAGGAGGAGGGTCACCACTACGGCCCCGATCATCGTCAGCGCGGTACCAACCAGGTACGACGAGATGGCTTTGCCACAGATGGAACTCGGCGCAGTGTGGTCTAGTGCACTGTTGTACGTGCTGCAGGTCGCCTCGGCAGTGTGGGCACGCGTGAGATCCCAGATTCCTACCATTGTCGTCAACAGGCCCAGTACGAGGAGGATCTTTCGCATCACGTAACAGGCTTAATTCAACAATTTCTTAATGATGCAAGAGTTGAGAGCAAATTGAGGGTTGAATCGTTCGCTCCGTTCCGACGACTTGGGCCCGATCTTCATACACCACAACGAAATCCGCCTCAGACTCCGTTGATCGAGCGTAAGCCAACGTAGTGACTTATGTGAGATTTATTGCACGACCGTGAGGATGCCGACATTGTGACGAACCTATCTTCACAACGGCGCGCCCGGCCAAACATCTTTGTTGCACCGAACCTTCCTAGACGCCTCGCGTTGCACTTTTCGTTGCTCAGGGGGCGCCAGCGGTTTACGCACCCACGTCACGAGTGAACCCGTCGGTCGCTTGAACTCCCAGGTCCGAACGTCAACAGAGTTTTGCGGCGACTCCTTGAGAACTTCTTTCACGGCGAGGCACGTCATCGATACGAGGACGCGAAGATCTGCAATCCCTGCTGCTTCAAATCTCCAGTTCGGATTGGGACCGTCAGACGGCTCAGCGAAACCCACGCCTCGAAGCAGGTCTTCGTCAGCGTCGCTTAGCCGCGTGGCGTCAACCGATATATGGCGGTTGCTAACAACTTCAATCACAATCGATTCGTCACGATCGGCCCAACACTGCCAGTACCGGCGATCCTTAAACTCGACGACGGCAAGGATCGTTCGGGGGTCACCAGCCATCGCGCCGAGTAGTTCAGGAAGATTCGCGAGGAACGAGCCCACGGTTGAGCGTCGACTGTTTGGATAACCTGTGAGATAGAAGTGTCGCACGGTGTCACGGTACCGATGCACTGAGACACGAGACGATGGGCCGCGATATCCGGCCGAGGTTTTTACTCTGAGGGCGATAGCATCGCGATCGCTTCGATCGAGATAAGTAGTCCTCGAGGTAACTCTACGTTCGCGGGGGCAGAGCGCGCCGGAGCCGGATCCGGCATCCGTTTTGCGTAGACAGCGTTGATTGTCGGAAAGTCGTCCACGTTGGCGTAGAAGATTGTGGTCTTAACGAGGTTGTTTAGCGAAGAACCAGCCGCCTCCAAGATCGCCGAAAGATTCGATAACGCTTGGTCGGTCTGAGCCTCGATTCCCACTTTCACTTGACCCGTGTGAGGATCGATTCCTACGGTTCCCGAGCAGAAAACGAAGTCTCCTGCAATGATTGCCTGGCTGTAAGGCCCTAGCGCCTCGGGCGCTTCGCTAGTCGCAACTGATCTGCGCATTTATATCTCCTTGATCAAGTTCTTCTCTCTACGGTCATAGAGTCCCAGAACATTTTTGACTAAGACTTCGGCTTCGCGAAGAAATTGTTCCCGTAGAGCAACCCATAAGTCGTCAGATGTTGTTGCGTCAAGCCTCATCTGGTGGTGACCTGTCAACCATCAGGCGTCGTAACACATGTATTGGTAGGGCTGTGAAGTAACACCTGATCCTTGTCAGATCAACAACAGCTGATCCTTGACAAGAACTCGTTGTTTCAACCTCCCTCTCTTGATTCTGCACGCTTTTTTCGGACTTCGCCGCTAGTGAGTCGCTTGACGGCCTTAACG
>DASXFG010000003.1:0-6132 GCA_036489715.1 Acidimicrobiales bacterium
AGCTCGTTGGCCGCGCGAAAGGCCCGGATGGCGATCTCACCACGGTTGGCGACGAGCAGTTTTCGGATCACGGCCTGAACTCTTTCGCAGTCGGGAGACTTTTACGGTCGAATCGTCGGCGCTGACGAACTCAAATGCTAACTGGCGCTGCGAGAACCGGCCTCGAGGGGGCGCTGAGCGAGGCCGACGTAGGAGCTGAGGGGGCGGATGAGGGCGTTGGCGCTCTGTTGTTCGATGATGTGGGCGGTCCAGCCCGTCACGCGCGCCATCACGAACAGCGGGGTAAACATCGCGATGTCAAAGCCCATGAGGTAGTAGGCCGGGCCGGCCGGAAAGTCGAGGTTGGGCCAGATGCCCTTTTCCTCCAGCATGGCGGCCTCAAGGGCGTCGTACATCTCGACCCACTTTTGACCCTCGGTGAGCTCGGCCATCCGCAAAAAGGCCGCCTTCATGGTGGGGACCCGGGAATCGGCGTTCTTATAGACCCGGTGCCCGAATCCCATGACCTTCTTCTTGGCGGCCAACTGATCGTGCAGCCACGTGGCGGCCCGGGCCGGATCGTTGATTTCGAGCATCATCTCCATGACGGCCTCGTTGGCCCCTCCGTGCAGGGGTCCGCGAAGGGCCCCGATGGCGGCCGTCACCGCCGAGTAGATGTCCGAGAGCGTCGAGGTCACGACGCGGGCAGTGAAGGTGGAGGCGTTGAAGCTGTGCTCGGCGTAGAGGACCATCGAAATCTCAAAACAGTCGACGACCTCGGGTGCGGGCACCTCGCCGAAGCACATGTGGAAGAAGTTTTCGCACCATCCCAGCGTGGGATCAGGACTGATCCGATCGAGCCCGTGGCGGCGCCGATAGTCCTGAGCGACCACGGTGGGGAGCTTGGCGAACATCGACTCGGCCTTTTCGAGGCTGGCGGAGGCCGAGAGATCGGCCTCAGTGGGGTCCTCGGCCCCGAGCACGCTGACCGCGGTACGCAGCACGTCCATCGGGTGACAGGTCGTGGGCAGTTCATCGATGACCGAGATGACCGTCGCGCTGACCTCGCGCTCGGAGCGTTCGGTCTTGGTAAAGAGGGCCAGTTGTTCGGCGTCGGGCAACTCGCCGTGCCAGATGAGGTAGGCGACCTCTTCAAAACTGCAGTTAGCGGCCAGATCCTGGACCGCGTAGCCGCGATAAGTCAGCGAGTTGGTTTCGGGCACGACGTTCGAGACCGACGTCGTATCGACGACGACCCCGGCCAACCCACGGTGAATCTCTACATCAGTCATGATTCTTCTCCTGGAACGGTGAAATTGAACAGGTTCTGGTCGAACTCGTTGTACGACTCGTACTCGATGAGCTCATAGAGCCGCTTGCGGGTCTGCATGCGCGACACGAGCGACTCCTGGGAGCCCTCGCTCGCGAGTGTCCCGAGCGCCTCTTCAACCGCGCCCATGGCGAGGCGCAACAAGGTGACCGGCCAGATGACCATGTTGTAGCCGAGGTCCTGAAGTGTCGGGGCGCTGAGCAGCGGGCTCTTGCCGAACTCGGTCATGTTGGCCATGAGGGGCACATCGAGCGCCGCCCGGAAGGCCGCGAACTCCGCCTCGTTCTCCATGGCCTCGGGAAAGACCATGTCGGCCCCGGCGTCGACGTAGGCGCGGGCTCGCTCAATGGCACTCTCGAGGCCCTCGGAGTTGCGCGCGTCGGTGCGCGCACAGATCACGAAGTTCTCGTCGCGGCGCGCCGAGACCGCCGCGCGCACGCGCCGGACCATCTCGTCGCGACCCACGATCTGCTTTTCGTCGAGGTGACCGCAGCGCTTGGGGTTGACCTGGTCCTCTAAGTGGCAGCCCGCCAGGCCCGCCTCTTCAAGAACGTGAATCGAGCGCGCGACGTTGGCCGGCTCCCCAAAGCCGGTGTCGGCGTCGACGAGAGTGGGTAGGCCAGTGGCTTGGGCGATCACGCCCGCGCGTCCCGCGACCTCGCTCAAGGTGGTGAGGCCAATGTCGGGCAGGCCGAGATCGGCCGAGAGCACCGCGCCCGAGACGTAGACGCCTTCGAATCCCCGATCGGCAATGGTCCGGGCAACGAGTGGTGAGAACGCGCCGGGGAAGCGCTGCAGGGTGCTCGAAGCCAGGCCCGCGCGAAACGCGCGGCGCTTCTCCTCGGCGGTTACGTAGGTCGGCGCCATTAGAGCAGTCCTCGCTGCACGTCGTGGTCGTCGAGTGCGCCCTCGGGCAGCGCGATCACGAGGCGATCCACTTCGTCGGGTCGCAGGGTGCCCAGGCGCGCCACCAGGTCGATGAACCGGTCTTGCTCGGCCGCACTGACCACGGACTCGCTCAAGGTCTTGAACTTGGTGATGTAGTTGGCGCGCGCGAACGGTCGCTCGCCTAAGGGATGGGCGTCGGCCACCGCGATCTCGTCGGTGATCGTGGTGCCGTCGTGGAGCGTCACGCTCACTCGTCCGCCAAAGGCCTTCTCCTGGGGATCGCGCGAGTGATAGCGACGAGTCCACTCAGGATCTTCGGTGGTCGAGATCTTGTTCCAGAGCGCGACGGTGGAACTCCGGTGCGCTCGCTCGGAGGAGTAGCTGTCCTCGTGGTGCCAGGCGCCGTCTTCGAGGGCGACCGCGAAGATGTACATGATCGAGTGATCGAGGGTCTCGCGGCTGGCGTCGGGGTCGAACTTCTGGGGGTCGTTGGCGCCGGTGCCGATCACGAAGTGGGTGTGGTGACTGGTGTGGATCACGATTGATGTGACCTTCGCCGTGTCGCCGATGCGCGGGCCGAGGCGCCGGGCTAAGTCGATCAACGCCTGAGCCTGGTACTCGGCCGAGTACTCCTTGGTGTAGGTCTCGAGGATCGAGCGTTTGGCTTCGCCCGCCTCGGGCAAGGACACGTGGTACACCGCGTCGGGGCCGTCGAGCAGAACCGCGATGACGCCGTCTTGTCCTTCGTAGATCGGCGTGGGCGCGCCCTCGCCGCGCAGCGCGCGGTCCACCGACTCGATCGCCATCTTTCCCGCGAAGGCCGGGGCGTAGGCCTTCCACGAAGAAATCGCCCCCTTGCGACTCTGGCGGGTAGTCGTCGTGACGTGCAGGGCCTGGTTGATCGCCTGGAAGGTGATCTCGGGCGGCAGTTTCAACAGCGTGCCGATGCCCGCCGCAGCGGACGGTCCGAGGTGGGCGATGTGGTCAATCTTGTGCTCGTGCAGCGAAATGGAGCGCGCGAGATCGACCTGGATCTCGTAGCCCGTGGCGATGCCGCGGATGAGGTCCTTGCCGTTCAGTCGCCGGTGTTGGGCGACGGCGAGGATGGGGGGAATGTTGTCGCCGGGGTGTGAGTACTCCGCGGCCAGGTACGTGTCGTGAAAATCCAACTCGCGCACCGCGACGCCGTTGGCCCACGCCGCCCACTCCGCCGACACCCGGTAGTCCGAGGGCAGTCCGAAGATCGACGCTCCCGGTCCGGGGGGTCGCGCCATCGCCTGGGCGCGCGCGCTCGCCACGGGTCGGCGCCGCAGTGACGCCAGGGCTACGGCCGCGTTGTCGATGATGCGATTGCCCACCATCTCTTCGACCTCAGCGTCCACCTCAACGGGGTCGCTCGCCACCTCGGCGATACGCCAGGCCAACTGCTCCTTGCGGGCCAACGGTCGCGCCGAGTCTTCGGTCTGTACGTCGTAGGTCTTCATCGCGTTCTCTCCACGCGGCTCTCCCAGTGGTCGGCGTTCGGTGCTACCTTCACAGAATGCACAATGTAGTCGAAGAATGAAAGACCCCATTCTGTAAATGTTTTGTATTTCTAAGGCCGAAAGTGTGAAGAAAGTGAATGGGGAGATGCAGTGGTAAATGAGGCGCGCGTGGGCCTGCGACTTCGCCGATTTCGCGAAGAGCGCGGCCTCACCCAGGCGGCCCTCGCCAAGGCCCTGTCGCTTTCGCCGAGCTACGTCAACCAGATCGAGTCCAACCAGCGCCCCTTTACCGCGTCGGTCTTGACCAAGCTCGCCGAGGTCTTCGACGTCGACGTCCAGGAGTTCTCGAACGACGAGAGCGATCGATTGGTGGCCCAGTTGCGCGACGTGATGATCGACGCCTCGCGCACCGAGCCCATCAGCAACGTCGAGGTGCGCGAACTGGCCGAAGCGATGCCCGCGATGGCGCGCTACCTGGTCGACATCCACGGTCGCTACCGACACGCGCGCGAGGCCAATGAGACCATTACTGGCCAGATCGACGCGGGCACCACCGAAACGTGGATCACCCCTCCGCTGATGCCCTACGAAGAGGTGCGCGACTTTTTCTACACGCACCGCAACTACTTCGCCGCGGTGGACGAGCTCGCCGAAGAGACCTCCTATGAACTCGACGGCTCCGGCGCGGACGCGGCCGCCGGACTAGCCGATCGGCTGAGGTCCCGACACGGCGTCGCGGTGGTGGACCTGTCGGGGGAGGCGCGCGCCGACGTACAGCGTCGCTTTGACGCCGCGACCATGACGCTCGCGGTCTCGCCGCTACTGAGTCCGGGCCAGCGCGCCTTCCAATTGGCCACCCACGTCGCGTTCCTCGAAGCGACCGAGGTGATCGACGAGGTGGTGGCGAACGCGGACTTAGAGAGCGACGAGACGCGCGCGCTCGCGCGCATTGGAATGGCGAACTACTTCGCGGGTGCGCTCATCTTGCCCTACGGGCGCTTTCTCGCCGCAGCCGAGGAGTACCGCTACGACGTGGAGTTGCTCCAGCGTCGATTCCAAGTGGGCTACGAGACGGTGGCCCACCGCCTGAGCACCCTGCAACGGGTCGGCGCACGGGGCGTGCCCTTTATCTTCGTGCGCGTGGACCGCGCGGGCAACGTCTCTAAGCGCCAGTCGGCCACCGACTTTCACTTCTCGCGAGTCGGCGGGTCGTGCCCGCTCTGGAATGTGTATGAGGCGTTCTCGTACCCCAATCAGATCCGGCGCCAACTGGCCCAGATGCCCGACGGACGCGCGTACCTGTGGATCGCGCGCACCGTCTCTCATCACATCGGCGGATTTCGCACGCCGGCCAAGACCTTTGCCATCGCGCTCGGCTGTGACCTCGAGCACGCGCATCGCCTCGTCTACTCCGACGGCCTTGATCTCACCAACCCCGAGGTGCTCATTCCCATCGGGCCCGGGTGTCGGGTGTGCGACCGCGAAGACTGCCCCCAGCGCGCCTTCCCCGCGGTGGGCAAGCCCCTCGAAGTCGACACCGACCGGCGTCGCTTCGTCCCCTACGGAGTGCGCGTCGAGACACCGTCGTGAGAGAGTAGTGGCTCATGGAACTGACCTCACATCTGGCCGATCGACAGCGCGAGTACGTGGAGCGTCGACTGCGCGCCAACCTGATGGCCTGGCTCACGACGGTGCGCCCGAGCGGCCAGCCCGAGACGGTGCCGGTGTGGTTCTACCTCCAAGACGATGAGACGATCCTGCTCTACAGCCAACCGAACGCGGTGAAGTTGCGCAATATACGTGAGAACCCCAGGGCCAGCCTGGTGCTCGACGTGACCGACATCGGTCGCGATGTAGTGCGCGTAGAGGGCATCGCCCAGGTGCTCGAGGTCCATTCGAAAGCGACCGACGTTCCTGGATACCTCGCCAAGTACGTCGAGCGCATGGCGGCTCTCTTTGGCACCCCGGAGGCCTTCGCCGAGCTCTTTTCGATTGCCATTGTTCTCGCGCCCGCGAAGCTGCGCGCCGACGTTCCGGGTTAGGAGATGGCGGACAAGGTCGTTCTGGTCACGGGCGCATCGGCCGGTATTGGCCGATCCTGCGCCGACCTGCTGGCCGAACGCGGATGGACGGTGGTCGGGGCGAGTCGTCGCGGCACCGCAGGTCCGGGCTGGCGTGGTTTGGTGATGGACGTCGATGACGACGCATCGGTGCGCGACGGCGTGGCGAGTGTGCTCAGTGAGCACACTCGCATCGACGCGCTGTTGGCGTGCGCGGGTTGGGGGCTCGCGGGGGCGGCCGAGCAGACCACGCTGTCCGACGCCAAGGCCCAAATGGAGACCAACTTCTGGGGCGCGGTGCGCGTCACCCACGAGGTGCTGCCGGTCTTTCGCCGCCAAGGCGGTGGACGCGTGGTGTTCATGAGCTCTATTGGAGGGGTGCTGGGCATCC
>DASXFG010000059.1:0-23540 GCA_036489715.1 Acidimicrobiales bacterium
GCCGTTCTCCCCGAGGGGCGCATCATCGTGGTGGCGATACCCCTTGCTGCACTCCTGTTCTACCTTCTCGTCGTCCGACGCAAACGAGGACAGTGAGCAGCGCATTTCCCTATGTGCCCCTTGACGAGAGGGGATGGAGGCTCGCGATGGGCTTGCGCCCCCTCGAACTCGCTAATTGGCTCGAGTTTGATGACCACTACGTCCAAGAGATAGCGCTCAAGAACGAACTGCTAGAGAACTCCTACGCCGAAGTCGTGGCGATCGATCCACTCGGAGCCTTGGCGAGCGCGGAGTTGCTTGACGAAGTTCGAGCAAATATGAAGGAGTACCACGCCGACGTGCCGTATTCTCCGGCGGGTAATGACGATCCGATTGTGATGGCGAGTCGCCTGGTGCAAGAAGACCTGTGCGTACTGGTGCGCGAGGACGCATGGCGGCTTCGTGCGGCGTGCGTGTGTTTTCCTTCTCGATGGAATCTCGCTTCCAAACTCGGAGCCACGCTCGACGGGATACACGATCCCGTTCCGGGCTATCAGGATCACCTTTCGTCGCCCACCAACTCATTCTTCGATCGCCTGAAGCCCGAGCGGTCCTTCTGGCGACTTAACTGGACCCTGCTCGACAGCCCCGACTTATTTCAGCCCGCATCTGTGCGTCGCGCGCCGAGTGGTGACCTTGATCAGTGGTTTTTTCGCGTGGAGCGCCAGACGCTGCGTCGCTTGCCCGAGAGCGGGGCAGTTGTCTTTACGATCCGCACCTACGTCACGTCGGCCGAACAATTGCGCGACCGTGACGGAATGTTTACCTCGTCGCTCATTCACGCCCTGGAAACGGCTCCGTCGGACGTGCAGGCGTACAAAGGGTGGACGGGCGTGGCCCTAGGACTGCGAAAGGCTCTGGGCGGGAACTAGGAGATGGCGCTCAGCCGCGTTCCCGCGTTCAGCCTGGTGATGAGCGCGTTGAACCACGTGAGTTCGAGGTAGGCAACAACGACGGGCGCGAGGCCCAGCCATGCGTCATGGCGTGCGGCGTAGGCGAAGATGACCAGCATCACCACCTCAGAAAGGACCCGCGTGCCGGGTCGTATCCCCAATTGGCGATTCACCAGGGCGCTCGCGATGAAGAGATTGAAGCCGGGCACAAAAGCCGCAGGTGACCATCGACCCTCTAGCTCGCGCACGCCAAAGGCGCAGGCGGTCGTTCCCAGTGCGAGTAGGGCGATCGCGACGTTCGAGGCCGCCACGGCGAACCACGCGGGCTCGGGGTGAGAGGTGCCGGGCCAATGGGCCAGGACGCTCACCAACAAGCCGAGGCCGCCGACGACCCCGAGTACTCCCACGCTCTGGACGCGTCGTAGCGCGAGGACCAGGCCCCGCGGGGCGCCGGTGTGCACGGCGACCGGATCGCCGAAGGAGCGGGTCACCTCAGACCAGGCGGTTCCCGTCCAGACTCGCCACTGACGTTCACCCGCGGGGTCGGGATACCACCCGGGTGGAACCGAGTTCTCATCGCGCGTACTCACTCTTGCAGCCTCCCACAGCCCGCCGCGAGTGGTACTGCGCGGCTAGGACGACAGCGGAAAACTGACGAGGGTCGTGACGGCGATTGCCGCGCAGACTTTGGCGCCGCAGGCCACGTCGAGCAACGGCGAGGGAACGTACTTCAACTTGACGTTGCGAAGCGATGCCTGATGGACCAGCGCGAGCCATGCGTCGCCGCCCTGTTCGCCGGCTATTGCGCACGAGGTCGACTGGGTACACGCCACGGAACTCGCGGTATTCAACAGCGTGGTCGACCTCCAGTTGACGGCGAACTTTTTGGATCGCACCAATAGCGATCCCTGATCAGTGGTGGCGACTCCCACGCACGTCGTGGTAGTGCACGTGAGAGAGTTGAGGACGTTCCACGAACTCGGCGTCGCCCAGAACTGCCAACTTTGGCCGGCGTCGTTGGTCACGTAGAGGGAAAAACTGGTGGAAGTGGCGACTCCCAGCGCACAATGCACTGCGGAGGGGCAACTCAAGTCCGCCACCACTGCGCCTTTGGCGAAGTGCAGTGGGGACGGATCGGTCCAGGTGACTCCCGCGTCGGTGCTCGTCGAAAAGCGCGGCACGCCGTTGGCTCCCGTGTCAATCAGCGCACACACGAGTTGATTGCAGGAGAGTGCGCTCACCCCGATGCCGCCGGCGGGGGGAGTCAGCGCACTGAGATCGTGGGTGTGAGAGTCGAAGAGCCAGAGCACGTCAGCGCCCGGGCTCGACCCTGCAACCAGGCACTGCGCTCCGTTGCAGCCGACCGACGTCAGCAAGATGGACGCGCTCGAGGGCAGTGCGAGATTGAACCAGTTGCCGTGGGGGGTCGCGAACTCGGCCACAGACGTCGGCCCCGAGCCGGTGCTCGTCGCGCCAATCGCCACACAGACGTCGTTGACCGTGCACGAAACACTGCTGAGGGGCGTGGCGAAACTCAGCGCCGGAGTGCCGGTGAGGTGGACGGCGCTCGAGCGGGGGGCTGGGCTTGAGCCACAGCTCGCCAGCAGGATTGCCCCCAACGCCAGAGCCACCACTACCCGAAGCGGGCGAGCACGGCTCACGATACTTCTCATGTACCCCTCTGAAAAATGGTCGCGAGTCGACGACCTAGTTGACGGAACGCACTCCTGCACTCACGACCGCGAGACCATCGGCGAGTTGTTCGTCACTGATCACTAGCGGCGGCAAGAAGCGCAGGACGTTGCCATCGGTACCGCACAACAGAGCGATGACTCCCTGTTGCTGGCAATAGGCGAGGACGGTCTTGGCGGCGGCGGCGTTGGGTGCCTTCGTGCCCGGTTGGACCAGTTCGATCGCGACCATCGCGCCGCGGCCCCGCACGTCACCGATGATCGCCACATCCTGAGCCAGCGAGCGCAACGTGGAGAACAGCGTCTCGCCGATCGCGCGGGCCCGGTCGAGAAGATTCCAGTCCTTGATGGTCTGGATGGTGGCGAGGGCCGCCACCGCGGCGACGGGGTTGCCGCCGTAGGTACCCCCGAGACCGCCTTCGTGCACGGCGTTCATGAGTTCGGCTCGCCCGGTCACCGCGGCCAAGGGCATGCCGCCCGCCAGACCCTTGGCGGTAGTGATGAGGTCGGGAACGACGCCTTCGTGATTGACGGCGAACCATTCGCCGGTGCGCGCGAAGCCGCTTTGGATCTCGTCGGCGATGAAGACCACCTCGTTGGCCGTCGTCCACTCCGACAGTGCCGGAAGGAATCCGTCGGCGGGCACGACGAAGCCACCCTCGCCCTGGATGGGCTCGATAAGTAGGGCCGCCACATTGTGGACGCCGATCTCGGTTTCGATGATCTTGATCGCGCGCGACGCCGCGTCGGATCCGCTCAGTCCGTCGCGGAACGGGTAGCTCATCGGCACGCGGTAGATCTCGGGCGCGAAGGGACCGAAGCGGTCCTTGTAGGGCATATTTTTTGCGGTAAGGGCCATAGTGAGATTGGTGCGGCCGTGATACGCGTGCTCGAAGACGACCACCGCACTCTTGCCCGTAGCGAGACGGGCGATCTTGACCGCGTTCTCGATCGCTTCGGCGCCCGAGTTAAAGAGGGCAGAGGTCTTGGCGAAGTTGCCCGGGGTGAGCTCGGCGAGCGCTTCACAGACCTCGACGTAACTCTCGTACGGGTTCACCATGAAACACGTATGTGTGAAGCGAGCCACCTGATCACTCACGGCCTCGACCAGGGCCGGAACCGCGTGGCCGATACTCGTCACCGCGATGCCCGAACCGAGGTCGAGAAGTTGGTTTCCGTCGACGTCGACCACGATCGCACCTTCGGCGCGCTCGATGTAGACCGGAAAGCCCACCGAGAGCCCGGAACTCACTACGGCCTGGCGACGGGCGTGGAGTGCCTGGGACTTGGGCCCGGGCAACGCGGTCACGATCTTGCGTTGGGTGCCCACGTGGGTGTCGAGTGACGAAACCATGAGATCTCCTAAAGGTTGTGTGGCGTTTCCAGCGTACCGGGCCGCTTGACGAAGAGATATTAGAAAAAAGACGGGTGACGAAGTCACCCGTCTTTTCTCCCGGCGGAGGAGGTGGGATTTGAACCCACGGTGCCCGTAGACACAGCAGTTTTCGAGACTGCCCGATTCGGCCGCTCTCGCACCCCTCCGAGTTCGAGTGTACTCGGGCGCTTTCGGGCGGTCCCGGGCCGCTCGCTACGCTTCGCGACATGATTGACGACGAAGGTTTTATGCGCGAGGCCCTCGAGGAGGCGCGCCGCGCTGGCGCCCACGATGACGTTCCGGTGGGCTGCGTGGTGGTCAGCGACGGCGCCATTGTGGGCCGCGGAGAGAACCGGCGAGAGCGCGACGCCGATCCCACGGCCCACGCAGAAATGGTGGCCCTTCGCGAAGCCGCGCGCGCGCGGGGGCGCTGGCGCTTGGACGGAGCGGTCGTCTACGTCACCCTCGAACCTTGCGTCATGTGCGCCGGAGCACTACTTAACGCTCGCGTCGAGCGGCTCGTAGTGGGCGCCCTCGACGAAAAGGCGGGTGCGGTGGGCTCGCGCTACAACGTGCTCGCCGACCCGCGCCTGTTACACGAGGTGTCGCTCACGTACGATGTCCTGGCCGAGGAGTCCGCCGACCTGCTTCGCGAGTTCTTTCTCGCGCGGCGTTTCGAGTAGGTCACGCGGTCGTCACCGACCAGAAACGTCCCCGCCGTACCGTGGGCGGATGTTCCACGACGCCGAGGACGCCCTGCGCGGTCAACGAACCGTGGTGGTGGGAGCGGGCGTCTTGGGCACACTCCATGCCTTCGTCGCGCTCGCACGCGGTGCGACGGTCGTCCACCTTGAGCGCGACCCCGTTCCCCACGGAGCGACGGTGCGCAACTTTGGCCTCATCTGGGTGAGCGGTCGCGCGGCGGGCGCCGAGTTGGATCTGGCCCTACGCTCGCGCGCTCTGTGGGAGGAACTGGCCGATGACGTGCCCGGCGTGGGATTCCGCGCCAACGGTTCCCTCACGTTGCTCAATGACGACGCCGAAGTCGAGGTGGCGGTGCGCGCGCTGTCGCGCGAAGACGCAAAACGACGCGAGTTCGCTCTCTTGAGCGCACAGGAGACGCGAGCGCGCAACCCGGGCCTCGAGGGTGCCTTTGCGGCCAGCCTGTATTGCGGGCGAGATGCCGCGGTGGAGTCGAGGTTGAGCCTCGGCGCGTTGCGAACAGCAATGCTCGCTACCGGACGCTACGAGTACCTCGCTAATCGTGAACTCGTGGGTCTCGATGACGGATCGGTTCTGGACCATCGTGGCGTGCAACACAGCGCCGATCGAGTGTGGATCTGCTTGGGCGCGACGCTGAGCGGCTTTGGATCTGAACTCTTTGCGAGCGCGCCGCTGCGACGAGTTCGGCTCAACATGGCCGAGACCCACCCGCTGGGGCGGACGCTGACCACCTCTTTGGCCGACGCGGACTCGTTTCGCTACTATCCGGGTTTTCAGCGTGACGCCGGTGAGCTGCTGGACGACCAGGACGGTCTTTCGGCGCAGTTCGCGGTCCAACTGCTCTGCCAACAGCGTCTGCACGGTGGGCTAACCATCGGCGACACTCACGAGGTGGACGAACCCGGAGCCTTTGCGACGAGCGACGCGCCCATGGACAAGATCATGGCTTCCGCGCGCTCGGTGATCGGACCGGACGTGCCCGCCATCGAACGACGCTGGAGTGGCGTCTATCACCAGATGAACGGAACCACGGACGAGCTGTACTACCGGCACGATCTCGCTCGCGGCGTGACCGCCATCACGGGCGCCGGCGGGCGCGGCATGACGTTGGCCCCGGCGATAGCGGAGGAGAGTTTCGCATAGTGGAGTTGATCTGTTTCGACATGGCCGGCACCACGGTGAACGATCAGGGTGCCGTGCTCGGCGCCTTTCGTCGCACGATCGGCGAGCTGGGTGTCACGGGAGACCGCGCGACCTGGGCAGAGACCTACGTCCTTGAGACGATGGGTCAGTCCAAGATTGAAGTATTTGGCGAACTCTTCGCGGATCGCGCAGAACGAGCAAACCAGGCCTTTGAGCGTCACTTCGTGGACGTTGTGAGCGAGGCCGGAGTGAGCGAAGTGCCCGGAGCGCGAGCGACGATTGAGGAGTTGACTCAGCGCGGCATCAGCGTCGCGCTCACCACGGGTTTTTCTCCCGCGACGCGCGAAGTGCTGATCGACCTTCTGGGATGGTCAGAGTTGGTGCCGCTGCGGGTATCGCCCGCCGACGCCGGGCGGGGCCGCCCGGCTCCGGACATGATCCTCAACTGTGCCCTGCGCGCGCGGGTCACGTCGATGTCGGGCATCGCCGTCGTCGGCGACACCGCCTCGGACATGGAGGCCGGGCGTCGCGCCGGGGTGGGCGAGTGCATCGGAGTTCTCAGCGGAACCGACGATGCGGCGCGACTCTTCGATCGCGGCGCCGACGTCGTGGTGGAATCGATCGCTGAACTCGTTAGCCACAGCAGTTTCGTCGCGCAATAGTCACGCAACGATGTCGAGAAATTAAACGCCCGCGCACCGTGCGTGTGACGCCCTGTCACGTTGGGCTAACTCTCGACTCTTACTCTTCGTGCCGAGCCACCACCAAGGGGCTCACTTTTAGGAGGCATTTCTCGTGTTGTCAAACAAGCTGAAGGCCGCCGTCGCGGCCGGTCTGGTGGGGACGGCGCTCACAACCGTCACGCTGGCCGGTGGAGCGAACGCGGCAACGAAAACAGTTAATTGGTCCACCGTGACCTCAGCGAAGGCCGGCGGCGGCATGGCTGCGCTCGTCAAAGCGGCCAAGAAGGAGGGCCACGTCAACGTGATCACCATTCCCCTTTCTGGCTGGGCCAACTACGGCGCCATCATGAAGGACTTCACCAAGAAGTACGGAATCAAGATCAACGACCAGAATCCCAACGGCTCGAGCGCCCAGGAGATCACCGCGATTAACACCCAGAAAGGGCGCGCGGACGCCCCCGACGTGGTCGACGTAGGAACCAACTACGCAACCGGCAACGAGCAGCTTTGGGCGAAGTACAAGGTTCAGACCTGGGCCGACGTTCCGGCCTCCGCCAAAGACGCCAGTGGACGCTGGTACGACGACTACGGCGGGTACATGGCCATCGGTTGTGACACGAAGATCGTGACTACCTGTCCGACCTCGTTTTCCCAGCTGACCAACTCGATGTACAAGAACGAAGTGGCCATCAACAACGACCCGACCTCCGCCTCGGCGGCGTTCTACGCGGTGTGGGCGGCCTCGGTCGCTAACGGTGGTTCGTTCTCCAACATCCAGCCCGGGATCAACTTCTTCGCGACGCTCAACAAGGACGGCAACTTCGTGCCCGGCGGTACCGAAGCGACGGCCGTCGCCGGTACGACGCCGATCCTCGTGTGGTGGGACTACCTCCAAGAGGGTGTGGCAGCGAGCGTCCCGGGTTGGAAGTCAGTAATCCCCAGCGATGGAACGATTGCGGCGTACTACACCCAGGCGATCAACAAGAATGCCCCGGACCCCGCGGCCGCACGCCTCTGGGAGGAGTACCTGTACTCGGCGACGGGCCAGAACCTGTTCCTGCAGGGCTACGCGCGTCCCATTGAGCTGGCCGCGATGACCGCGAACGGCACGGTCAACAAGACGTGGCTGGCTCAGTTGCCCGCCGCCCCCTCGGGTGGGCTCACCCTGCCGACTCAGGCGCAGGTCACGGCGGCGGACGCCACGGTGGTCTCGAACTGGGCCTCCGCAGTCGGCGGCAGCTGATAGCGAGACGTGCAAGAAATGACTGCTCTATCGAATCTGGACTCCAGCGCGTCGCCCTCGGGTGTCGCCGGTCCCGACGCGACGAGTAAGTCCGGCACTGCGGGTGCACTGGTTCGAAAGATACGAACCGGTGCACCCGTGGTTCCCTTCTTGGCGTACGTCATTTTGGTGCTGGGCGTGCCGACCGGCACCATCGTCGCCTTCGCCTTTCGATCGAACACGGGGGGTTTCACCTGGTCGAACATCCACACCATCCTCGGTACCACCCCGCTCACCGAGCAGTACCGGGCGGGGTTCGAAAACAGCCTCAAGCTCGCCGTGGTGACCGCGGTCATCCCGGGGATCCTGGGCACCGTGATCGCCTACGCGATCTCGACCTCGGAGCATCCGGCCTTTAAGCGCATTGTCTCGGCGACCTCGGGCGTTCTCGCTCAGTTCGGTGGCGTCAACCTGGCTTTTATGTTCATCGCCGCGTTCGCCGCGACCAACGGACTCATTACGGGTTGGTTGAATTCGATCGGGCTCGACCCCTGGAACCACGGTTGGAGTCTGTACAAGTTTTGGGGTGTGGCCTTCGTGTACATGTACTTTCAGATCCCTCTGATGGTGCTGATCATCACCCCCGCCTTCGCCGGATTGCGCCCGGCCTGGCGTGAAGCCGCCGAGAACCTGGGTGCGTCGCGCTGGCGTTTCTGGCGCCACGTGGGAGTTCCCGTACTCACCCCCGCGATTCTGGGCAGCATGTTCTTGCTCTTCGGGAGCGGATTCTCCGCCTACGCCACCGCCGAAGCGCTCACCGGGGGCACCATCTCCATCACCCCCATTCAGATCGGCGCCATCCTCCAGGGCAACGTCATCGCGGGCGAGCAGAACGTGGCGTACGCGCTGGCCTTCGCCATGATCGTGATTTTGCTGGTGTCCGTGGTGATCTACGCGTATCTGCGAAAAAGGACGTCCCGGTGGCTTCTCTAGAGCTGAGCACCCTGGTCGCCGACCCCTCCGCGATTGACCAGCCCTACGAGTTGGACTCTCCCCTTAAGAAGCGCCGGATCCGGCTTCGCTGGGGTCGCGGCACGATCCTGATCATCGCCGCGGCGTACTTTATCCTGCCGTTCTACGCCGGCATGGAGTACTCGCTTCAGCGACCCACCGGCGGATTTTCGCTCACGCCACTCAGCCAGATCGCCTCGGCGCCCGGCTTCGGTGCGGCGCTGTGGCTCTCCACTCAGTTGGCGGTCATCACCATGCTCGGAGTCATGGTCCTGATGGTGCCGACGGTCATCTACGTGCACCTTCGCCTGCCCCGATTTCGGCGGGTTATGGAGGTCATCACGACTCTGCCCATCATCATTCCGCCCATCGCCTACTCGGTGGGCGTCCTGGAGTCGGCGCCGGCGTGGCTGCGCAACTCTCAGTACCTGCTCGCCGTCGTCTACGTAATCCTGGCCATGCCCTACGTCTATCGATCGCTCGACTCGGGTCTGGGTGCGATCGACGTCAAGACCTTGGTCGAAGCGTCGCGCTCGCTGGGCTCGAGTTGGCTGATGACCATCTGGCGAGTACTCGTTCCCAACCTGCGCGCCGCGTTAATGTCCGCCTCGGTCCTGACCCTGGCCCTGGTCTTTGGAGAGTTCACCATCGCCAACGTGGACAACTGGCAGACGGTGCCGGTCTGGATCTATCTCGCGCCCACCGACAATCCACGGATCAACACGCTGGTCGCGATGATCGCATTGCTCGCGACCGCACTAGTGCTAATTCTCATTGTCTCGTTGGACCGATCGCAATCTCGAAAATCCAGGAGGGCCCAATGACCTTGGCGACCGACACCGCCGTGCTACCGAGTGCCGACGCTTCGTTGCCGACCGGAGCACCGGTCGTCTTTGACAACCTCACGCGGCGCTTTGGCACCACCACGGCCCTGGATCGCTTTTCACTCACCATCGCACCCGGGGAGCTGATCGCGCTGCTGGGACCCTCGGGGTGCGGCAAGACGACCGCCCTGCGCGTCCTGGCCGGCTTCGAGCGACCCGACGTCGGGCGGATTCTCGTGGACGACAAGGACGTGTCGAGCGTCCCGGCCCAGCGCCGCAATATGGGCATGGTCTTTCAGAGTTACTCGCTGTTCCCCAACATGAGCGCCCGCGACAATGTGGCCTTTGGCCTCCAACTTCGCCACCAGCGCTCCGCGCCGAGACGACTTCGAGCCAGCGAACTCTTGGACCTCGTTGGGCTGTCCGAGCACGTCAGCAAGTACCCCCACCAACTCTCTGGGGGCCAGCAGCAACGCGTCGCCCTAGCGCGCGCGCTCGCCATCGAGCCGCGCGTGCTGCTGTTGGACGAGCCCCTCTCGGCTCTCGACGCCAAAGTACGCGCAGAGTTGCGCGACCAGATTCGAGCCATCCAGCAGCGCCTGGCCATCACCACCGTCTTCGTGACGCACGATCAAGAAGAAGCGATGTCGATGGCTGATCGGGTATGCGTGATGTCGCGCGGCCACCTCGAGCAGGTGGACACCCCGGCCGTCCTCTATTCCCAGCCCGCGACGGCCTTCGTCGGCCAGTTCGTGGGCGTCTCCAGTCGCCTGCCCGTGACGCGCCGGGGAGCCAACGTGGATGCACTCGGGCGCGACGTGCCGATCCGAGGCGACCTGGCCGGGCTGCCCACCGGCGACCTCGAAGCGCTCCTGCGTCCCGAGGACCTCGATGTCCGGGTGAACCCCGGTGGTCTGGGGGTCGTGTCGCATCGCAGCTTCTTCGGGGCGACGACGCGGATCACCGTGGGCCTCGGGGGCGCGACGCTCAAAATCGACGTGCGCAGTTCCGAGGCCGACGAGCTCGCTCTGGGGACTCGCGTGGACGTCAGCGTCACGGCTCGCGACGTGCTCGTGACCACGCCGCAGCCAGTGAGTTAACGACCCCGACGTAGTCCTCCAGCGTTCCGACATCAAGACCCACGAGCTTTCCCTCGTCATCCCAGGTGCGAAGCGTCAGAGCGTCGGGGAATCCGGGGTGCTCTTCGAAACGCAGGCACTCGTCGTCGTCCATCAGACCACCTTGCGCCTTGAGCGTCAATCGGGACGCCTCGGAGAGTTTCTCGTAGTAAGCCGGCTCGCGCGTGCAACGCCAGCGCTTGGCGGTGACGTGCAACGACACGGGCTGAGCGACCGACGGACCGAACAGGGGCGAGAGAATCCGCGCTCCGATGCGTTCGTGGTCGTCGTCCACCTCGTCCAGAGGGAAAGCCCGCTCGTTTTGAACTCCCGCCACCAGATGACCCACGTCGTGAAAGAGCGCGGCCACGATCATCGCGTCGCTCGCGTGATCGTTCTGGGCCAGCGCCGCGCACTGCAGGGCGTGCTCTAGTTGAGTGATGGATTCTCCGTAGGGCTCACGCCCTTGGGACTCGTAGAGATCAAAGAGTCCACTGGTCGAAACAGGGGTGCGCACAGTTCTCCTTTCGCCGACGGAGCCACGCTAGAGCGACTTCGTAAGGAGAGCATGAGAGCGGCGAAACAGATTGGTGAAAAGTTCGCTCGCGAGAAAGTCGATCAGGCGGGCGCGACGTCGGTGAGTCCGAGCCGGGGCGCGACGAAATCAGAGAGCTGGTGTCCCTCGCTGACGTCGCCGGTCGAAGTTATGACGTGATCGGCGTTGTATTGAGTGATGGTCACGACCCCGCAGCCGCTGGGATCAACCGTGACGGTCGCGTAGGGCTGCGCGGAGCCCTTTCGATAAAAACTCATTGACAAGGACGAACCCACGTCGTTGGGACACGACCGGGGCAGCGGACTGGCGACCTGAAGAGCGTTCACGCGAGAAATGACGGCGTTGATCAGCGACACCGTAGAGGTGGCGGCGCTCTGAGTGCGATGCGCTTTAGGGGCGTTCAGCCCGCGGTTCAACTTGACCGTCAGCCGGCTGGCACCGCCCGCCATGGCCGGGGTGCGCTGTGCTTCCCACCACACCGAAGCGCTCACGCTGAACTCGAGGGTGCCATCGGACTTTACGAGGGCGATATAGACGACTTTGGGCTGAAGAAAGTACGACGACCTGTTCAGGAGAAATGCTTGAGTGTGCTCGGCGCCCGAGGTTCCGATTGCCGTGGCGCTGTGGCCCTCTAAGTGCTGGCTTTTGAGCCAGTCGAGGGCCGTGGTCGCAGAGGGGGCGATGTAGAACCTCGTCGCACCGACCTGGTTCGCAGGGAGCGTGATCGTTTTGGCGTACCGAAACGGCGCGATCGTCTCGGCGCTGGCGGCCGATATTTGGCGGGTACCCGCGGGCAGAGGGGCTCGCTGCAGGAGCGTGGCGACCTCGCGATGCGCGACGGCTTGTCGCTGGGCGTTGTCCGGTCCCGGGGATGCTCCCGCGGGAACCGTCGTGACCAGGACCGCCGCTAGGACCGCGGGCAGCATCCCGTAGCGCACGCGGCGCAGAAGGCGGGTGGAGGGGGTTTCCAACGTGTTCATACTGTAGGTCTGTACTCTCGACCCGCGTTCTTACAGAACGCTGAATTGTGGCCTTCTGATCAGGCGACGTTGCTAGCGGCCGGCGCTCTCGTTGGACGGCGGCGTGAGAATGCGGAACTCCAGTTCGTGCCACTCATTCCAACGGGTACGGGGAACACCGCATGCACTGTGATGGCGGTTCAGGGGCGCCGCGAGCGGGCTGGCGACCATACCTCGACGCGCGCGCCAACGCGGGGTAGCGCCCCGAGTCGACTTTCGTGTGGAGAATCGTGCCATGGCCACACGGTACGCAGCGAAGGTTAGAGGGCCGTGACCATCGCGCGTGAGGGGCGAGCCAGTTGAGAGAGGTTCTCGCGAAGATTGTCCGGTGAGAATTGAATGTCCACATTGTGGAGGCGACACTGGGCGAGACCTCTCTAGGGTGCGAGGTATGTCAGATCTGGATGACTCTCGTTGGCTCGCCGTGGAATCGCGAGACGCGACCTCTTCGGGGGTTTTCCTCTTCGCGGTGCGCACCACGGGCGTCTACTGCCGACCGGGGTGCTCATCTCGGCGACCCCTGAGAAAGAACGTCGAATACTTCGTGGACGCCGACGGTGCGTCGAGCGCTGGCTATCGCGCCTGCGCCAAGTGTCGCCCCGACGTCCAGGTCCTTGACGACGCGACCTCGGCCGCGGTCGTGGCGTGCCGGAGGCTGGATCAATCCCAGGGCCGTGCGACGCTGGCGTGCGTTGCCTCGGAGGTCGGGTTCAGCGAAGGGCACCTGCGTCGCGTGTTTCGCGACCGAGTTGGGGTCACGTTTGCCCACTATGCCCGCGAGCGCCGCGCCGAAGGTGCGCGCGAGAAACTCCGGAGCGGTGCGTCGGTGACCGACGGTGTCTTTGACGCCGGGTATCGATCAGCGAGCACTTACTACAACAGTGGGGCCTCAACCCTCGGCATGATCCCCTCGCGGTATCGAAACGGCGGGGGAGGTGAACTGATTCGTTACACCGACATCGAGACACCCCTTGGATCGGTGGTGGTCGCACGGACGTTGCGAGGAGTCTGCTGGGTGCAGTTGGGGCCGGCCGTCGACGAACTCGTCGCGCGACTCTCTAAGGAATATCCCGCTGCTTCGATCGAACGCGACGACGAGGGCCTTAGGAGTGAGGCGCGAGCGGTGGGTTCGGCGGTTCGCGGTGAGAGCGATCCGCTGTCGCTCCCGCTGGACGTCGCCGGCTCCGCCTTTCAGGTTCGGGTGTGGAAGGCACTGCGCGACATTCCTGCCGGAGAGACGCGCACCTACACCGAGGTCGCCTCGGCGATTGGTTCGCCCCGAGCGGTTCGAGCCGTGGCGTCGGCGTGTGCCGCGAATCGACTCGCCGTCGTCGTGCCCTGCCACCGCGTGATTCGAAGTGACGGGTCGCTGGGCGGGTACCGCTGGGGATTGGAAGCCAAAGAAGCGCTGCTGGCGCGTGAAGCGCGGGCGAATCCCTAACGGTCGAGAGACGCTATAGCGCCGAGGAATTCGATGGCGTCGCGTCACCGGCCCCTCGCCGCCACGAACCAACAATGCGCGCAGCTCCCAGGGACGCACACAGCACGGCCATCGACATCACCGAGACGGTCACCACCATGGTCGCGCTGATCGCGGAGGACGTTGATCCCGAAGGAGCACCCGTTAAGAACCACGACGCGTGGGTAGCGAGTTCGGTCCACCACCAGCCCGTGCAGATCGTGACCGCGGCCATGCACACCACGACCGCCACGGACAACGCACTCTCTAACTTCACGATGGAGCGCGATAGCCCCAGTCGCTTCGCGATTGCGACGGCGGTGGACGTCCACAATACGAGCGTGAGCGCTACCAAGAGCGCCAAAGCGGCGAACGCCGCCGAATAGAGTCCATCTCCGCCATTGCGCTGAAACTCACTCAGGTGATGGGCCCATAGCGACACCAGCGCGACGACCCCCGCGGTGACACCGCTCGCGAAAAACGACCAGCGCGCGCGGGAGCGCACATCTAGCCAGCCGCCCGAGCGGAGAAAGCGAAAAATCGCGGGAAGTGTCGCGACCACACCTACGACGACCGCGGCCAGGGAAGCGATGGCAAAGATCTCCACGGCGTTGAACGCATCCTGACCGGAGGGTCGTGCGCCGCGCGGGAGCGCTCTGGCAAAGTGTTCGGACGTTTTTTGCAGGCTCAGGCCACCGAGAACAAAGAGCGTCCACATCGAGAGTACGAGTAACGTCGCCGATCGAAGTTGTACGGCGGGGTCGGTACCGCGAGCGAAGAGTTCCCCAGCGCGGAGCCGTTGGTGAAGCCCGGCGCGAGCGCACGCTATTTGGTAGCGAAAAGTGGGCGTCTTCTCGCCCAACTCGTCGTGGACGAGGGCGAGGAATTCGTCACCGTAGCGCTCGCGCCACGAGTGGGGATACCAGCGAAGAAGCTGCTGTTGATGATTGCGTCTCATAGTGCGCTCCACAACGGCGCGAGGCGCGACGCCCCGAGATGGGCGAGTTTTCGCATGTCTTCGACCGCGCTAGCCAGGGCTTGAGTTCCCGCTGGCGTAATTCGGTACGGACGGCGCCGATCGTCGCTGCGCAGGGCTTCAATGAGCCCGCGCTCTTCGAGGCGAGTGATCGCGCCGTAGAGGGCTCCGGCTCCGAGGTGAACACCAGCGAACAGTTCGATGTCCTTGATGAGCGCGTGGCCGTGCTTGGGACCCGTGGCCAGACTCATCAGGATCAGCACGGGTGGATCGTTGGAGCGGCGCAAGCCAGTGGTCGAAGGCATGGACCGGACACTACTACGTGGCGCGTAGTAGTGTCCGGTCCACCCGAAATAGTCCCGGTATTCAATTTGTTCGACCCGACCGGGGCTCGAACGACGCGATAGCGCCAAGAGAAAACATTCTCTGCCGTAAGTAGCTGGTGGCGGGCACTTGACGAAAATTTTTTTGCCCTGGCGTGTTTGAGCTTAGAGATGCGGTTCTGAACCACTCCACACGGTCTTGTCCAATCTGCCACACACTTTGACGAAGCCTTAGGATCAGCACCGGAATACTAAAGGATTCGCTGGTCAAGTTATATAGTATTCGATGGTCAATTGGCATAGAATATGCTGGTTACCTGGTATAGAATTTGCTGGTCGGAGGGAACCGTGACAAGGACATATCTACAACGAGTCGCTGACGGCGAGTTGACGACCCGCATGGAATCCGTGGGAGCAGTACTCATCGAAGGTCCAAAGGCTTGTGGCAAGACCGAGACGGCACGAAGATTGGCGAAGAGCGAGTTTCGCCTCGACGTCGATGGCGGGGCTCGAGCGCTCGTCAAAGCAGCCCCAGAAGTCCTCTTCGCCAACGAGGCCCCCATCCTCTTCGATGAATGGCAAGTAGAGCCCGCATTGTGGAACCTGGTTCGTCGTGAGGTCGATGATCGCTCTCCTCTGCGTGGCCAATTCATACTCACGGGATCTGCGACGCCAAATGATGACGTCCAGCGGCACTCCGGGGCCGGCCGATTTTCGACCCTCAGAATGCGACCATTGAGTCTGTACGAGAGTGAGATCTCAACCGGAGGAGTCTCATTGAGGGCGCTCTTTGACGGTGAGGCACCGAGCGCTTTAGACCCGGGGGTAACAGTTCCACAGCTGATTGAACACGTCGTGATTGGTGGCTGGCCCGATCTCGTCGGAGCAAATGTTAAAGACGCTCAACAGTGGTTGCGTGACTACCTCACAAATCTCGTTGAAGTGGACGTTCAAACTCTGGGGAATAAGAGAGATCCACAAAGCCTGCGTAAATTGCTTGCCGCCCTCGGTCGTGCGATTGGTACCGAGACGACGGTGCAATCTCTGGCCAAAGATGTCGGCGGCCCCGACGGGTCGGCGGATCGCGGCACGGTCGATGCGTACCTAAAGGCCCTAACCCGCTTGATGATTGTTGAGGATGTTCCGGCATGGTCGCCCCACATGCGATCAAGCACCCCGTTGCGAAAATCGCACACGAGGTATATGGCAGACCCATCCATCGGTTTAGCGGCGCTGGGTGTCGGGACCAAACAGTTACTCGGTGACCTCAACGCTGCTGGGTTCCACTTCGAGGCGCTTGTCGTGCGTGACCTTCGCGTTTACGCCCAACCTCTCGACGGAACCCTTAACCACTGGCGTGACAACAACGGCAATGAGGTCGATATCATCGTGACCCTCGGCGATGGGCGTTGGGGAGCGCTTGAAGTCAAGATGAACCCCGACGACATCGAGGGCGCCGCCGATTCCCTGCTGCGATTCCGCGACAAGGTTGACACCAGCAAAGTTAGCGAGCCTGTATTCATGGGCGTGGTCACCACGCGGTCTCCGTCATATCGTCGCAAGGATGACGTGCTTGTGCTTCCGATCGCCGCGATTGGACCATAACCGAAGGGACTTGACGTCCAATCTCTCTGTCACGATAAGTTTCGGCGAGCTGGCTGGCGGTAGTGGCTGACTGCTGGCTGGCACTGACATGGCATGGCGTGGCATGGCGGAGGAGGTGGGATTTGAACCCACGGAAGGTTTCCCTTCACACGATTTCCAATCGTGCCGATTCGGCCGCTCTCGCACTCCTCCAGAGTGATTCACCGTGAAATGAATACCGGCTCGCAAGGCTACCTGAGGTCCGCTCGGGGCTCGTCCAGTATTCTGAATGGGCCGAGGTTGAAAGCGGTGGTCGGGTCCCGTGCGACGACCTTTCGTGAACCGAGTCAGGGGTGGAAGCCAGCAGCTCTCAGCGAACTGTGTCGGGTGCCACGGATCGCCTGACCACTGCTTTGGACCTCGGCCTGAGAGAGGCTCCCGTTAGCATCGCTCTATGGCAGAAGCGAAGGCAACCCCTACTTCTCTTGATGGGGTGACTTCGTTATATCGGCGGTTTCGGCCTGGTCGATTCGTGGAGTTGCGAGGGCAGGATCACGTCGTACGCGCGTTGCAGGGGGCGGTCAAAAACGACCGCGTTTCGCACGCCTACCTTTTTTCCGGTCCTCGAGGCACCGGCAAGACCACCACCGCCCGCATACTCGCCAAGGCTCTGAACTGCGAAAACCCCCACGACGGAGACGCGTGCGGGACGTGCGAGAGTTGCGTGGCCATCACAAAGGGCACGTCGCTCGACGTCGTGGAGTTAGACGCCGCTTCTAACAACGGCGTGGACGACATTCGCGACATCACTTCGGGCGCGTGGCACGGAACATCCGGCACGTGGAAGGTGTACATCTTTGACGAGGTGCACCAGCTCTCGAAGGCGGCCTCGGCCGCCCTCTTAAAGACCCTCGAGGAGCCGCCGGCGCACGTGGTCTTCGTCCTGGCGACCACCGACCCGCACAAGGTCCTGCCGACGATCCGTTCGCGTACCCAGCACCTGGAGTTTCGACTACTCGGCGCCGAGACCCTCGCGACGTTGCTCAGCGACGTTAAGACCGCGGCCGAACTGGGCGCGGACGAGGCCACGATAGAAGCGGCCGTGCGACTCGGCAAGGGTTCGGCCCGCGACGCGTTGAGCGCACTCGATCAGCTCGTGGCCACGGGCTCTCTCGAAGAGAGTCAACCAGAGTTCGACCCCCTCTTATCTGCGTTGGTGGCGAGTGACGCCGCCGCCGCCCTGAAGGCTCTATCGATTCTCGAGCGAGAGGGCTGGGATCCCGAGCAGCTAGCGGAGAGTTTCGCCGGCGAGGTTCGCCAGACGTTTCTTCTTCAAGTGGCCCCGGATGTGGCCGACGCCGTGGACGCTGATCGCGCCCGACTGCACGAGTGGGGTAACCAACTCGGACTGGCGCGCAGCGTGCGAATACTCGAGACCGTTGGGCGTTCGATCCGAGAGATGAAGAGCGCTCCCAACAAAATGGTCACCCTCGAGGTGGCCGTCGTTCGCCTGACGAGACCCGAACTGGACACCTCGGTTGAAGCGCTCGACGAGCGCCTCACGCGCCTCGAGCGCGCGGCGAGCCGCCCGGCTCCCGTGGCGACTCCGAGCGAGCCCGCACTGCGTCCGATTGGATCGTCAGTGAGCGCCCCTGCGCCGGCGCCCGCGCTCTCGAAGCAGGAGACGAAGGCGCCGGACGTTGTGCTCTCCTCCGGGGCGCCCGAGAGTGTGGATCTCAGTGACGCGACCGGTCCCTCGGCGTTCGCGCTGGACGATGTGCGGGAGCGATTCACCGACAAAGTGGTGCCGCGTACGTCGCGCGCCGCCCAGTTGCTGTTGCGCGCGTCGCGCGTTGAGTCCCTCGAGGGCGTCGTGCTCACCATCGCGGTGCCTAGTGAGCAGATGCGCCAGAACACCGAGATGATCGCTCAAGGTCTCAAGGGCGCTCTGGAGCACGAGTTCAAGGCCACCTTTACCCTCCACTGGATCGTCGACGCGAGTTTGGTGGGGGATGTGACGACCACAAACGCTCGAAAGACACCGCGAGTGGTGGCGAATGAGGAGCCGACGTACGAGGACGAGACCGAATACGAGACCCGGGCCGACGACGTGTCGGTCGTGGTGAGTTCGGCGGCCGATCATCTCATCACCGAGATGTTCCCGGGCTCAGAAGAGATCTCGTGAGTTATCCGCCCGCACTGCAAGCGGTGGTCGATGAACTAGGTCGCTTTCCCGGCGTCGGTCCGAAGTCGGCCCAGCGCATCGCCTTTTGGCTGATGCGCCAGCCGAACGAAGACGTAGAGCGCCTGTCGGTCTCGCTGAGTGAGATGAAGATAAAGCTGTCGTTCTGCGAACGGTGCTGCAATATCGCCGAATCCGGAGGCCTCTGTCCGATCTGCGCCGATACGAGGCGGGATCAAACGACGATCTGCGTGGTCGAGAGTCCGCCCGATGTCGTCGCCGTCGAACGCTCCGGGGCATTCCACGGCACGTACCACGTTCTGCACGGGGTCTTGAACCCTCTAGAAGGTGTGACGCCGGACCGGCTCAAGATTCAAGAGTTGATCCAACGCCTGCACGGCCCCGTAAAAGAGGTGATCCTCTGTTTCAATTCGAACGTGGAGGGTGACCACACCGCCATGTACCTCTCGCGCCTGCTCCAGGTGCCCGGACTGGTCGTTTCCCAACCCGCCAGCGGCCTGCCGGTCGGCGGGGACTTGGAGTTCGCCGATGATCTCACCCTGGGCCGGGCGCTGGACGGACGGCGGGTCCTGAGCGACTGATTCGCGATCAGACAAACTGTCACGATGCGCTATCTCACCATCGTGCGCCACGCCAAGGCGGAGCGCAACTCATCTGACGGCACGGACTTTTCACGCGAGCTGAATGGCCGAGGTCGTCGCCAGTGTGAGCAGTTGCGCGCGTGGGCGTCGAGCAAAAAACGACTGGGCCAATACGGTCCCGCGACCGCGCTCGTCAGTTCCGCTGCGCGAACGATGGAAACCTATCGCCGCTCCTTCGACGGCACGACGTTTGTCGACGGCGTGAGCGAAAGCGCTCTCATCTATAACGGACTTCGCCACGTCTCGGCTGAAGACGTGCTCATCGATTTAGCCGCGATCGATCCGGTCACGACGTCGCTCTTAGTGGTCGCTCACAACCCCACCGTGCTGGACCTGCTGGTGACCCTCGCCGACAATCTTCCGAGTGATCTCTCCCAGGAATACCCGCTGGCGGGAGCCTACGTGCTGAAGCTGCGCGACGACGAGCCGGTCGGTTCGGGCCCTTATGAGTATCTCGAGCGATTCGTCCCCGAGGTCTAGAGCGAGCGCAGGATCGCCGCGTCCCCCTGGCCGCCTCCGCCGCACAGTCCCACCGCCGCCAGGCCGCCGCCGCGTCGGCGAAGTTCCAACAGCGCGGTGAGCGCCAGACGCGTACCCGACATGCCAATCGGGTGGCCCAGCGCGATCGCCCCGCCGTTGACGTTCACCCGGTCCTCGCTCACCCCGAGGTCGTCGATCGAGGCGAGGGCTACCGCCGCGAACGCTTCGTTGATCTCGAAAAGATCAATCTCGGGGATGTCGACGCCCGCGCGCTTCGCTCCCTGCATGATGGCGTGGGAGGGTTGGGTGAGCAGCGAGGTGTCCGGGCCCGCGACCTGGCCGTAGCCGACGAGTTCGCCCAGTGGCGACAGACCGAGCTGCGCGCAGCGCTCTTCGGACATAACGATGACGGCTGCGCCTCCGTCAGATATTTGAGACGCGTTGCCGGCGGTGATCGTGCCCTCGGCGTCGAAGGCGGCGCGCAGCGAAGACAGAGCGGCGGCGGTGGTGTCGGCGCGTACACCCTCATCGCGAGCCACGACGAATGGGTCGCCGCGCCGTTGGGGGACCGACACGGCGGTGATCTCGTCATCAAACAGTCCGGCGGCGATGGCCTGCGCCGCGCGTTGGTGGCTGCGCGCGCTGAACTCGTCCTGGCGAGACCTCGAGATGCGCCCGGCGTTGTAGCGCTCGGTAGAGAGGCCCATCGCGCAATGATCAAAAGAGCACGTGAGCCCGTCGTGCATCATGGCGTCGACGACCTTCTGGTCACCCAGGCGGTACCCCGCGCGAGCTCCGGGTAGCAAGTAGGGCGCGTTCGTCATGGACTCCATTCCGCCGGCGACCACGATGTCTGCTTCGCCCGCTCGGATCATGAGATCGGCGAGGTAGATCGTCTGAAGACCCGAGAGGCAGACCTTATTAACTGTGGTCGCGTGCACGCTCAAGGGGATGCCCGCGATCTTCGCCGCCTGACGCGCCGTTATCTGACCCTGGCCCGCTTGGAGCACCTGGCCCATCAAGACGGCGTCCACGCTGGAGGGATCGACGCCCGTCTTGTCGAGCGTGGCGCGGATGGCCGCGCCGCCGAGGTCCTGAGCGCTCAGGGTGGCGAAGCCTCCAGAAAGTTTGGTGATGGCGCTGCGGCTGCCGCTGACGATGACGCTCTTGGACATGATGTTCCTTTCGACGCGCGTTCGAGGTTAGACGCTGGCTTCGATGTCGTGGCGCGTTCGAGGACGTGGAGAAAGATGAGTTACCCGTTAGTTCGAGATTCTTACTTCGCGGTAAGAAAATAATTTCTACTTTGCAGTAACGCAGAAGACGACAAGAAGATGGACGCCCTTTCGCTTCGTTCGTGAAAATTCACCTTTCTCTCGTCGATCCTCGTGGCTAGCCTGAAACCATATGGAGCACTCAATGGCCGAGCGCCTGAAGGAGCTTGAAGCCCGCAAGGCCGAAGCCCGAGTCGCCGGAGGTGAGGCCGCACTGGAGCGTCACCACGCCAAGGGCCGCATGAGCGCGCGCGAGCGCCTCGAATACCTCCTTGACGAAGACTCCTTCCAGGAACTCGACATGCTCAATCGCCACGTCGCGTCGGGAATGGGACTGGAGAACTCCCGGCCCTACACCGACGGGGTCATTACGGGCTTTGGGAAAATCGACGGCCGCAAGGTATGTGTCTACTCCCAGGACTTCACCGTCTTTGGCGGTGCGCTGGGCGAGACGCACGGTGAGAAAATTCACAAGGTCATGGATCTCGCCAACACGATGGGCCTGCCGCTCATCGGTCTCAACGACGGTGGCGGGGCTCGCATTCAAGAGGGCGTGGCCAGCCTGAACGCCTTTGGCGGGATCTTTCGGCGCAACGTGAGGGCCTCGGGCGTGGTGCCCCAGATCTCGGTGATTCTGGGCCCCTGCGCGGGTGGGGGCGTCTACTCGCCGGCCCTGACCGACTTCATATTCATGGTGAAGGACTCCAGTCACATGTTCATCACCGGCCCCGACGTGGTGAAGTCGGTGACGGGCGAAGAGGTGACCCTCGAAGAGCTCGGCGGCGCTCAGACGCACGCCACCAAGTCCGGAGTGGCCAGTTTCGTACTGCCCGATGAGAAGAGCGCCCTTGACGAAGTGCGCTACCTGCTCTCGTTCCTGCCGGCGAACAACATGGAAGAACCGCCGCGCATCTTGACCGGCGACGACGCCGACCGGCTCTGTGAGGATCTGCGAGAGCTGTTGCCTGAGTCGCCCAATCAGCCCTACGACATGAAGAAGGTCATCTCCTCGGTCGTCGACGGCGGCGACTACATGGAAGTCCAGGCGAACTACGCCCAGCAAGTGACCTGCGGATTCGCGCGCATTGACGGACACACCGTGGGCATCGTTTCGAATCAACCCCAGATTCTGGCGGGAGCTTTGGATATTGACTCCTCGGAGAAGGCGGCGCGATTCGTGCGGACGTGTGACGCCTTTAACGTGCCGATCGTGACGTTCGTGGACGTACCCGGGTTCATGCCCGGTACCGACCAGGAGTACGGCGGCATCATCCGCCACGGCGCGAAGCTGCTCTACGCGCTCTGTGAAGCCACCGTGCCGCGCATCTCGGTGATTACGCGAAAAGCGTACGGAGGCGCCTACATCGTGATGAACTCCAAGTCGATCGGCGCGGACCTCGCTCTCGCCTGGCCCACCGCCGAGATCGCCGTCATGGGGGCGCCCGGCGCGGTGGGAATCGTGCACCGCCGCGACTTGGCCGCCGCCGAAGATCCCGAGGCTTTGCGCGCCCAATTGATTGACGACTACGAGGAGCGCTACGCGAACCCCTACATCGCCGCCGAGCGCGGGTTCATTGATGACGTGATCGATCCCGCCGAGACGCGACGGATCCTCGCTCGCTCGCTCGACCTCCTGCGCGGCAAGCGCGAGGACCTGCCCAAGCGCAAGCACGGAAACATGCCGCTATGAGTTACGGACTCGCACCACGCCCGACGCTGCCGCCCGACGAGATGGCGGCACTGATCGCCGCCGCCGAGGAGTTGCTCGTGGTCGAGCGGCGCCGAGTGAAGGCGGACAAGGCCTCGTCGTGGCGATTTTCGGGACGGTGGTTCAACACCGGACCCTTCACGATGCGCCGACCACACCACTAGCACCGCTTGCGGAGTGCTCGTCGTGGAAGACTCCACGTCGTGTCAGTGACGTTGCTCGCGGGATCGCTCGCCGCTCTGTCGCTCGTCATTGAGAGCGGGAGCTATCTTTCGCTGGACTCGGATTCCGAGGTCGTCATCGTTCCCACCGCCGCCGCCTTCGTGGGCGCGGCCCAGGCCGCGATCGAGTGCTCTCAGGTCATCGCCGATCTCGGTGCGCGGATCGAAGCGTTGATGGTGCTCCATCGCGCCTCGAGCGAGGAAGAGTACTTTGCGAGGCGCGTTCGTGAAGCGCACGCCGTCGTGCTGTGCGACGGATCCGCGCTACACGCTAAAAGCGTTTGGCGTGACACCGCGGTGGGAGAGGCGATTCGAGAAGCGCGCACTCTGGTGGCGGTGGGCTCGGTCGCCTCGGTGCTGGGCGAGACGATGAT
>DASXFG010000047.1:0-36017 GCA_036489715.1 Acidimicrobiales bacterium
CAGGCACCGCTCGGTTTCGCGATTGTCACTCCCTTGTGTTGCAAAAGGTCAAACCATTCTGCGCTTGTACGGGCGGCAACGATCGGTACGAGTGCAAAGAGGTCTGATTTCGGAATGCCGTGGCAGCTAGTCAGCCAACCAACGACCACGTATGGATCGGTAAGCCCGGGCCATGCGAAAAGTGCAGCGTGCGCCCGCAGGGCAGCCTCCGGAAGATCATCGCGGGGCATCAGACGTATAGAGGAAATGTCCTTCCAGGGTATGTGCCGTACGCCAGAAACGCCGCCACCGGTAGGCGCGAACGTCAACTCGTGAGAGGGTCCGGTCTTGCCCCCTTGGGCATCGAACATTCCTTCTTGCCAGTTACTCGTAACCGGCTCGATCCAGCCTCGAGCTACAAAACCGATGTCGCGCAGGTCGGGCTTGTCGCGACCTCTACGTGGCATGGGTCACTCCTTCGGATTAGGAAGCACAAGAGAATAGCCCAAGTGGACGCGAAGTGGCTCGGGTAAAGGCCATGGGTCAGTAGAGACTGCCGCGGACGGGCGCCGAACGCATGCGCGCGAGCGCAGCGCCGGTGGGCGGCTGCAGGTCTACGACTTGAACGCTAAGAGTCGTGACTTTCTTCCGCCGCTCGCGAGTGCATGATTTCCCGTTGGTGGTGGGGCCGGTGGGGCTGGTGGTAGGGCCGGTGGGGATCGAACCCACGACCGAGGGATTATGAGTCCCCTGCTCTGACCACTGAGCTACGGCCCTGTGAAGACAGGGCGGATTCTCCCTGAATGTGGCTCCCAGAGCAGGACTCGAACCTGCAACCTAGCGATTAACAGTCGCTTGCTCTGCCAATTGAGCTATCTGGGAATGAACCTAAAGCCTATTTACGATATCACCCGCGTCAGCCGTCACTGCTGGGCAAACCACAGCTGGAGCCGTTGCGCCTCTGGACTTTCGAGTACGGCGCGCCGACTCCGATCGAGCCGCTTTGCCATGCCCTGGCGAGTGATGTGATGAGTACGAGCAATCTCTTCGATGGTCATCGTCTTAAACGTGTACTGCCAGAATGCGTCGAAATCGTCACCCGTAATCCGACGCAACTCCTCAATCACCCACTCTGGTGCGTCGAGTGAGTCACCCGTTCGCGGATCCGCCACGTCGGCGAGTTCGACCGAAGAGAATCTCCGAGACTGCAGCTCGCGGCTGAGTTGAATGACTTCGTGCGCCTTGGCCTGGCTCACTCCGAGAGCCTCGGCGGTTTCGCGCTTGCCAAACTGCTTTTCTGGTTTTGATCGCTGCAGACGTTGAAACTTAAGGATCAAACGCATCTCGGCGTCACTCAAGCCGGATTGTTGCTGTACGGTCAGATTGACCACCTTGGTAATCCAGTAGTTCGCGTACGTTGCGAATCGATTGCCTTTGCGCGGATCGAATCGCTGCAAAGCGTTCACTAGGCCTTCGACTCCGGCCGCCTCAAGGTCTTCGTTGTAGAAGTGATAGCCACGCTCGTTGACCCTCGCGCGCACCAAACCGAAGGTCGCGCGCAGTAGCGTCGACTCGGCCTCTTGACCAGCCTGGCGCGCACGGAAGAGCTCACGTCGCCGCGGCGCGCCGGGAGCGGCGGCGAGCTCCTCGCTCGCGCGACGTCCTCTTTCAATTATCGGATACAAGGCGCGCTCGTCCTCGACGTCCAGGGGCGGCAGAATCGCCATCGCGCCAATGAAGCCGGGAGTGGTGTTACTCACGAGGACGGCAGAGAGGCGCGCTCCACCAACCACGTGCGTAGGTCGTGTTCCGCGCTCTCGCCCTGACTCGTCTCGAGCAGTTGCACGCGCTCTTCCACGTCGCGATCAATCGTCTTGGCGACGTCGGGCGCGATCCGGCCCTCCAGCATGTCTCGATTGAGACTCTTTCGCTCGGCTCGCACCGCGGCACGAAGAAGCTGGGCGACCACTCCCGTCACGTCGTAGGTGCTTTCTAGCTCTTCGACCACCAGTTCACTGAGCAGGAGCGCGTGCTCCTCCTCGCCGCGGCGCTCGAACTCGGCGATGAGATCCGAGGCTTTCACTCCTCCGGCCAGCCCCTCAAAGATGTCGCGTTGCACCTCGTCGAGAAAGTAGGGGGCCACGAATCTCTCGCGCACCACGGAGGGACCGTGTACGACGATACGTAGAGCCTCCATGCCTGGGCGAGAGCGTGATGAAGGAGCCCTGCGCATTGGTGGGGGTTCGTTGGCCACCTCGCGTTCGTCCTCTCGCTTGCGCGGGTTCTTGGCGAGATCGCGCACTCGTGCTCGCAGCAGGTCCTGGCTGAGACCGAGGCGACCCACGAGCTCTTGGATGTACTGGTCGCGTACCAACTCACTGGGGTGCTCGGCTAAGACGTCCATGGCGCGTTCGGCCGCCCGGGCCCGACCCTCCGCGCTCGAAAGATTCGCACCGTCGAGCACGCGATCGAGCCGGAACTTAAGGAACGGCACCGCACTGGCTACCGCTTCACGCAGAGCACTCGGATCCTTCTGAGCGAGTTCGGCGGGGTCAGTTCCTTTAGGAAGTTTGGCTACCGCCACCTCCACTTCGTGCTGACGTTCCCACTGATACACCGAGGCCGCCGCACTCTGACCCGCGGAGTCCGCGTCATAGGCGAGCACAATGCGCCGAGCGAAGTTGCGCATGAGACGGAAGTGATCCTCGCCGAGCGCCGTTCCGCACGTCGCCACGGCTCGCGGCAGTCCGGCCGTGAAGAAGGCGATGACGTCGGTGTAGCCCTCGCACACCACGATCTCCCCTGACTTGATCACGTCGTCTTTGGCGAAGTTGAGGGCGTAGAGCGTGCGACGTTTGGAGTAGATCGGCGTCTCGGGGCTGTTCTTGTACTTGGGCTCGACTCTCCCGTCGGCTCGGGGCTCGGTTCCGGGCAGGATCCGCCCGCCCACCGCTATCGCCTTGCCGCTGGGATCAAAGATCGGGAAAATGACCCGGGCCCGAAGTGCGTCCTGTCGGCGATCGCGCTTGTTCACGAAGCCAAGTCCGGTATCGGTGAGGATCTTCTCGTTCAGATTCAGCGACTTTGAAAGACCGTCCCACTCATCAGGCGCCCAACCCAGTTTGAACTGGCGCGCCACTTCGCCGCTCAGGCCTCGCGAGCGAAGATAGTCGCGCGCCGGACGGGCATCGGGTGCGTCCAGCAGTCGTTCGTGATACCAGGCGACGGCCCGTTCCATCGCTGCGAGCGCGTCCTGGCGCTCCTTGCGACCGGGCCCCGCAACGGCGTCGTCGTGCAGTTCGATACCCGCTCGCTCCGCGAGCTGGCGCAGCGCGTCCAAGAAGTCCAGATGCTGCGTCTCTCTGATCCAGGTGATTTGGTCTCCGGAGGCTCGACAGCCAAAGCAGTAGTAGCGGCCCTCCTCGGCGTTCACCGAGAACGACGGCGTCTTTTCTCCGTGGAAAGGGCACAGCCCCGTCCATCGCTGACCTGATCGCTTGAGAGCCACCGTCTCAGAGATGAGAGCCACGATGTCGCTCTGGGCGCGCACCTGGGCGATCTCACTCTCTGATATGGCCATAGGAAGAAGGTACCGGGTTCGTTCTCTCGTCACGTCGACGTACAGCCCTTACGTAGACTTCCCCTAATGCCGGAATATGCCGTCGAGGCCGTTAATATCGTGCGCACTTTTTCAGGGGCCGGGGGCGAGGTGCGCGCCCTCGATGACGTCTCGCTCCTGGTGCCCACCGGCCAGGTCTTTGGATTGCTCGGTCCCAACGGTTCGGGCAAGACCACCATGGTGCGAATCTTGTCGACGATTCTCGCTCCCACCAGCGGTCGAGCCACCGTGGCGGGGTTCGACGTGGCCAAACAGGCCAAGCAGGTACGCCACCACATCGGACTCGCGGGCCAGAACGCGACGGTGGACGAGAATCTCACGGGTTTTGAGAACATACGCATGGTGGGACTCCTCAACCACCTCAACAAGTCCTACGTGGTCGCGAAATCGCGCCAGCTACTCGAAGATTTCGGACTCAGCGACGCGGCGAACCGCATCACCAAGACCTATTCGGGGGGCATGCGACGACGACTGGACTTAGCGGCCGCGCTCGTGGCCGAGCCCCCGATTCTCTTTCTCGACGAGCCCACGACGGGTCTGGACCCTCAAAGCCGCCAGGATCTGTGGGGCATCATCGAGCGCCTCGTCGAGGGCGGCACCACCGTCCTGCTGACCACGCAATACCTCGAAGAAGCGGATCGCCTGGCCAAACGTCTCGTGGTCTTAGACCACGGCAAAGTCATCGCGGAAGGCACCTCGGCGGAACTGAAGGCGAACCTTGGCACCACGGTGCTCTCCCTCACCTTCCCCTCCATCGACGACGCGCAGCGAGCGGCCACCCTGGTTGCGGACCTGTCGGCGACCGCGGCCAACATCGAAGGCAGCCTGATCGAAATGACGGTCGATAACGGACCGTCGGTGACCGCAGACGCGCTGCGCCGCATTGACGGGGCGGGAATCGCCCTGAGCGGGCTGGCGCTGCGTGAACCGAGCCTCGACGACGTGTTCTTGAACCTAACCGGTCACAAAGCCGAAGACGAACCTCTGGAAGCTGCGGCACCGACCGGGCGGCGAGCCAAGAAAGGACGAACGTGAGCGCGGCAACTCTCCCCGAGGCTATGTCCACCCACTCCTCATTTCGCTGGGCGGTAAGCGACGTTCTTACGGTGGCGCGCCGCAACCTCCTGGCCCTATTCCGCATTCCCGTGGCGATCGTCTTCATGATCATTCAACCAATCATGTTCGTCATCCTGTTTCGCTACGTGTTTGGTGGCGTCATTCATGTTCAGGGGATTGACTACGTTAACTATCTCATCCCCGGAATCCTGGTTCAGACCGTCATTTTCGGCTCCGTGGGCACGACCGTAGGTCTCGCTGAAGATCTGCAAAAGGGTCTGATTGAACGGTTCCGCGCCCTGCCCATGGCCCGACTGGCCGTTCTCGCCGGGCGCACCGTGTCCGACCTCTTTCGCAATATCATCGTCCTGATCATCATCACCGGAGTGGGATTCCTCGTCGCGTTTCGACCAGGGGGCGGCGTCATTGCGTACTTGCAGGCCTGCGTCTTGATGCTCCTCTTCGCCTACTGCCTGTCGTGGGGCTTCGCCTTTGTGGGATTGGCGGCACCAAACGCGGAAGCGGCCCAGGCGATGATCTTCCCCGTTATTTTTCCACTCACCTTCGCCTCGGCCATCTTCGTCCCCGTCGCGTCGATGCCCGGGTGGCTCCGACCATTCGCCAACAACCAGCCAATCAGCCAGACTGCGATCGCGGTGCGCGGACTCATGCTCGGCAAACCGCACGGAAATTCGACCTGGATCGCCGTCGCCTGGGCGATCGGCCTCATTGTCGTTCTCGCTCCCCTCGCCGTGAACAAGTACCGGAAGGTTGCGTAGTTGCCTGTAGTCCTAGGGGTCGAGGAACTGCAGCGAATCACCGAAGAGGCCTTTCCCGATTGGACCACCCCGGTGGTCGTGTCGGTCGATGAGAACGTGCTGGTGGTGCGCCAACCGCTGACCGAGCGCAACACCCGACCGGGCGGAACCATCGCTGGCCCCACCATGATGGCCATCGCCGACAGCGCCGCCTGGCTGGTCATCCTCGCCCATATCGGTCCCGTGCTCCTTGCAGTCACCACCAGCCTGCACATCGACTTTTTGCGCAAGCCCGGCGTGGCGGATCTCATCGCGAGCGCCCGACTGATCAAACTGGGTCAGCGACTGGCGGTGGTCGACGTCGAACTTACGTCTCTAGGTTCGAGTGACCTCGTCGCCAAAGCCCAAGTCACGTACTCCATCCCTCCGCGGGTGCAGAGCTAACTTCGAGGACGCCGTCGGGCGTTGGTTCCCCGCAGGGACATCGGTAACTCGATGGGTCCGTCTCCGAAGATTTCGAAGAGCCGAGCGCGCACGGTGCGATCGATCTCGGCGCGCGCAGAGGCGTCTTGAATAATCGCTCCCGAATACGTTGAGAACGAGCCCACCACCTGATCGATGGTGCGCGGCCAGGTCCAATCGAGTTGGAAGTTTTGGGCGTCGACGAAGGGACCGTGGGGATCCAGTTCCGCGGCCCAGCCGCGCGGTCGGCGTCCCTTATCTCCGGGCCTCTCGCGCAGCTCGGTGATCTCCTTCATCCAGGGCACGTCGCGGCTATAGCCGTTCCACCAGACGTGAAGCGTGCCGTTGTCGCGAATCAGTCGGGCAAACTCGTTGGTCGCCTCGGGTTGGGCGAACCAGTGCCAAGCGGACGACGAAAAAACGGCGTCGAAGGTCGCATCCTCAGCGGGAACGGACTCCGCAGAACCCACAAGCACTGCGACCTCAGGACTCTGGCGCACCAGCACCGTGAGCATGTGGGGATCGGGCTCGATCACGCTCACGCTGGCGCCGAGTCCGAGCAAAAAACGCGTCAGTTTTCCCGTGCCGGCCCCGGCGTCTAAGACGCGCCAACCCCTGACGTCGCCCGCAATCGACGCCGCCTCATCGGGCGGCGCGGGACGGAACTGGTCGTACTGCTCGGCAACCGTGCCGAACTTTCGACCCCGGCCGCCGTCGCTCACGCGACGCGAACCGTGCGCTCCTTGAGGTGCGCCACCAGATCGACCAACGCCACACGCACCTGTTCGGTGGTGTCGCGATCGCGTACCGTGACTGCGCGGTCGTTGAGCGTCTCAAAGTCCACGGTGACACAAAATGGCGTACCGACTTCGTCCTGGCGCCGGTAGCGCCGGCCAATGGACTGGGTCACGTCGTAGTCGCACATGAAGTGCGGCTGGAGCACCTCGAGGACCTCGGCGGAGACTCCTTCGAGTTCGGGCTTCTTGGACAGTGGCAGCACCGCCACCTGATAAGGCGCGAGTCGCCAGTCGAGTCGCAATACGGTGCGGGTCTCGCCCTCCACCACATCCTCGTGGTAGGCGGCGAGCAAAAAGGCCAGCATCGCGCGCGTGGCGCCCGCGGCCGGTTCGATGACGTAGGGCGTGTAGCGCTCGTTGGTCGCGGGATCGAAGTAATCGAGGGTCACGCCCGAATATTTGGTGTGCTGAGTGAGGTCGTAGTCCCCGCGATTGGCGACGCCTTCGAGTTCGTCCCAGCCCCAGGGGTAGAAGAACTCGACGTCGGTCGTGCCCTTGGAGTAGTGCGAGAGGTCGGCGGGCGCGTGCACGTGCTTGCGCAAGAGATTCGCGGGGATGCCCAAATCGACGTACCAGGCGAATCGGGTCTCGATCCAGTAGCGGTACCACTCGGGGGCCTCGGCGGGGGCGACGAAGTACTCCATCTCCATCTGCTCGAACTCCCGGGTGCGAAAGACGAAGTTCTGCGGGGTGATCTCGTTGCGAAACGACTTGCCGACCTGGGCGATGCCAAAGGGCGGCTTCTTGCGCGTCGAGGAGAGCACGTTGGAAAAGTTCGTGAAGATGCCCTGGGCCGTCTCGGGGCGCAGGTAGGCGGTCGCGCCCTCCCCCTCGACCGGCCCGGCCTGAGTCTTGAACATCAGATTGAACGCACGCGGCTCGGTGAACTTGGTCGAGCCGCAGTTCGGACAGACTCCGTCGATCTTGTCCTCGCGCCAGCGCTCCTTGCAGTTGAGACAGTCCACCAGCGGGTCGGTGAAGGTCTCGAGGTGCCCCGAGGCGGCCCACACCGAGGGCGGGCCGAGGATCGCCGCGTCGATGCCCACAATGTCGCGCCGGGTCTGGACCATCGAGTACCACCAGGCGTTTTTCACGTTGCGCAGCATGTTGACGCCGAGTGGGCCGTAGTCGTAGGTGGAGCGAAATCCCCCGTAGATGTCGGCCGACTGAAAGATAAATCCGCGCCGCTTGGCGAGATTCGTCACCTTGTCCAGGAGGGCCGGGTCGAGCTCGGGGGTGTCAGACATCACGTAAGGATACAGGGCTACCCCGCGCTCTTTAGCCGGACGATCACCTGGTTCGCAACCAGTCTCGCCTTGGGCGCGAGCGTGACGCGCCCGTCGCGCACGTCTACTAAGTGCTCGATCTCCTCGAGTGAGCCAAAGGCTTCGAGCGGTACCCCGCGCGCGGTGCGCAGGGCCAGGGAGTCGCGCTCGAAGTCCTGGCTGGCGGGCGAGACGAACTCTTCGCCGCCGAGCGGCGACCGCCCGTCTTCCACGAGGTCGATGTAGCGATTGGGCGTGCGCACGTTCCAAAAACGTCGTCCTCGAGCGTGCGAGTGCGCGGCCGAACCGAAACCGCGGTAGTCGCCGTGGTTCCAGTAGACGTGGTTGTGGCGGCACTCGTGTCCGGGCCGGGCCCAGTTCGAGATCTCCTCCCAGCGGTACCCGTTCGTTTCGAGGGTCTCGCCCACCAGGTCGTAGGCGTCGGCGGTCGCGTCCTCGTCGGGGTGGCGCGCGGGGTCCTGGCCGAGCGGCGTGCCCGCCTCGGGGGTGAGGGCGTAGCAACTGATGTGCGGGGGCGCGTGCTCGAGGTTGAGTAAGTCGCTGAGCGTGCGAGCGACGTCGTGAAGCGACTCGGCGCGCGATCCCACGATGAGATCCATGTTCCAGGTGGCATAGCCGGCGTCGTGCACGGCGGCCGACACCTCTTCGTGCGCCATGGTGCCGTGGCGGCGCCCGAGGTCCGCGAGGACCTCGGGCTGGGTGGACTGCACCCCAAAGCTCATCCGCGTGACCCCGCCCGCGCGGTACTCGCTCAGCCGCTCGAGCGAGGCGTCTTCGGGGTTGCACTCAACGGTCACCTCGGCGTCCCTGGCGCGCGGAATGGCGTCGAGGATGGAGACCAGATCGGACGCGGGCAGTCGCGAGGGGGTACCGCCCCCGAAAAACACTGACGTCGCCTCAACGAGCCCCTCGTCGGTGGCGATCTCGATCTCGCGCCGCAGCGCGCGCACGTAGCGCTCCATGAGTTCGTCGCGATCGGCGTAGGTGGCAAAGGCGCAGTAGTCGCAGCGGTGCGCGCAAAAAGGAACGTGGACGTAGACCCCGAACTCGCTCATCGTGGCGCCACTCTAGGGGGAACGCGGCGGCGCCAGCGGCGCGGCCGCGCCCGGTGCGCGCAGGCGGCGTCCGAAGTGTCCTTCAATGGCGCCTTGGGCAATGGCCATCACTTCTCCCGCGCCCACGGGCGGCTCGCCGCCCAGCACCGCCGCCAGGTCGCCCCCGAGCATGCGACGAATGAGGGCGAGCGCCTCGCCCGAGAGCGCCGCTCCCTGGCGACAGTTCGAACAGAGCGTGCCGCCCATTTGGGCGTCGAAGGCGACCAGAGGACCTTCGCGCCCGCAGTTGACGCACTGATCGATGACCGGCTCCGAACCGTCCAGGGCCAGAAGCCGAAAATAGAACGACGCCGGCACGAGGGTGGGGTCGAAGCTCTCATCGTCCAGCGTGCGCAGCACGCGGGTCAGCAAGTCAAAGATCGCCTCGTCGCCCACGCCGTCTGAGGGGATGGCGTCGATCGCCTCGACCACCGCGTAGCCCGCCGAGATGCGCGAATACGACGCGCGCAGGGTGGACAAGTGCGCGGTGTGCGCCACGTGGCGCGCGATGTAGAACTCGCCGCGCGATTTGACCAGGTCGACCTTCACCGACGCCAGGGTCTCCAGCGTCGCGCCCAATCGACTCGTGGTCTTGCGCACGCCGCGAGCGAGCACGCGCACCTTGCCGAAGTGTCGGGTCCAGAGCACGACGACGCGGTCGGCTTCACCGGACTTATAGGTGCGTAGGACCACGGCGTCGTCGTGGATCTCGTTCACGACTGGTCGTTCTCGGAGTCTTTGAATTTGGGGCGATGGGGCGTCACACCGAGGTAGCGCTGCAACGCGACCCCCAGGGCGATCATGAGCGCGAGTACCGCGGGTACGGCGAGGATCACCATCAGCTCGCGCGCCCCACTGGCCGCGATGACCCACAGACCGGCGTAGATCAGCACGCCCACCACCACGGTGATCCGGGTGACTCTCACTCCTCGACGCCCCCGAAGCGCCGTTCGCGGTGCTGGAACTCTTCGATCGCCCCAAAGAGATGCTCACGGCGAAAGTCGGGCCACAGCACGTCGGTGAAGACGAACTCGGAGTAGCTGATCTGCCACAGCAGGAAGTTCGACAGGCGAAACTCGCCCGAGGTGCGCACGATCAGGTCGGGATCGGGCAGTTCGGGATGGTACATGCGCGCGCCGATCATCTTCTCGTCGATCTTCTTGGCCGGGATCTTCTCGGCGATGAGTTCACGCACCGCGTCCACGATCTCGGCCCGCCCTCCGTAGTTAAAGGCGATATTGAGGGTCATCTCGGTGTTGTTCTTGGTCAACTCGGCGGCCTTTTCCATCCGGCTGAGGACCCCGCGCGGCACGCGCCAGTCGCGGCGCCCCGAGAAAACGATGCGTACACCATCTTCGTGCAGCTCGTCCTGGCGCCGTTCTAACAGGTCGCGATTGAAGTTCACCAGAAATCGGACCTCGTCGACCGGCCGGCGCCAGTTCTCTGAGGAGAAGGCGAATACGGTGAGCACCTTCACCCCGCAGCTGAGCGCCCCGTAGACCGTATCGAGCAACGAGGCCTCGCCCGCGGCGTGTCCCTCGGTGCGCGCGAGCCCCCGGCGCTGGGCCCAGCGACCGTTGCCGTCCATCACGATGGCCACGTGCTGGGGCACGTGCGAGCGCTCGAGAGACGCGGGAAGAGGGGTCGGGCGTGGATCCGGCACCTCTCAAAACTAGTGGGTTGCCCTATTTCGAGCCCGGCGACACCTAATGTCGCGAGGTGAAGAGTTTCGACCCGGACGAGGACGCGCCCGAGTTCGAGCGCGACCTCGATGACGGGGTGCAACTCGACGACGACGTCACCCAGGTGAGCGCGGAGGCGGCCCTCGGCCTGCTCGACGCCATCACCGAGGACCTGCCCGGGGGCGGAGAAAACCGCGAGGGGCAGCGTGACATGGTGCGCGCGGTGGCCACGGCCTTCTCGCGCCGGCGCCACCTCGTCATCGAGGCCGGCACCGGGGTGGGCAAATCCCTGGCCTACCTCGTTCCCGCCGTGCTCTCGGGCGAGCGCGTGGTGGTGGCGACCGCGACGAAAAATCTTCAGGATCAGTTGGCGGGCAAAGACGCCCCCCAGGTGGCCGCCCACGCACCCGGCGTGAAGGTCGCCGTCCTTAAGGGCCGCCAGAACTACCTCTGTTTGAACCGGGCCCAGAGCCTCGGGGCCGGCGCGCAACTGAGCTTCGAAGACGGCAGTGACGTGCCCAAAGGCGTGGCCGACCAGATGCGACGCATTCTGCGCTGGGCCAACGACACCACCAGCGGCGACCTCGACGAACTTCCCTTTGAGGTCGACGCGCGGGCTCGCCGCGCGGTGTCGGTGACCCCCCAGGAGTGTCTCACGCGCTCCAAGTGCCCCCAGGGCCAGAACTGCTTCACCGAACTCGCGAGGGATCGGGCCGCCGGATCTTCGATCGTTATCGTCAACGCGCATCTCTACGCCTCCCACCTCGCTTCGGGATCGATGTTGCTGCCCGCCCACGACTACGTCGTCTTCGACGAGGCCCACGAAGTCCTCGACATATTCGCCACCCTCCTGGGCACCACGCTGAGCGCGGCCAGGCTGCGCGCGCTCGCCACGCTGTCGCGCTCGCTGTTGGCCGACACCGCGCGCGAGGCCGCCGACCACCTGCTCTCGAGCGCCGATCGATTCGCCGCACACTTGCTCGAGCAGTACGAGCGCGGAGAACTCAAGGGATTGGGCCAAGCCACGCGGGCCGAACTCGACTCGGCCAGCACCTACGTCACCACGCTCGTCGAGCGCATCCGCGACCTGCCCGCGCTCTCGCCCGACGCCGAGTTCCGCAAGGTCCGCGCCCTGGGCCCCGCGGTGCACCTGGCCAACGATCTGGACCGCGTGGGGAACGTCAAGGACTCTGAGCTTCTCTACCTCACCCGCAGCGATCGCGAGGTCGAGCTCGCCATCTCCCTGGTCGACGTGGGACCGCGCCTGCGCAGTGACCTGTGGCCGATGGTCACCGGCGTGCTCACCAGCGCCACCATCCCCAACACGCTCGCGCGCAACCTCGGTCTCGATCAGGTCGAGATAGAGCGCGTGGCTAGTCCCTTCAACTACCAAGATCACGGCCTGCTCTACGTCCCGCCCGACCTGCCCGAACGCAACGATCCCCGCGCCGAGGCGGCCATCATCGAGGAGTTGGTTGGGCTCATCGGCGCCGCGCGCGGGCGCACGCTAGCCCTCTTTACCAACCGCGCGGTCATGAACCGAGTGGCAGAAGCGGTCGCTCCGCGCATCGACACCGAAGTGCTCGTACAGGGCTCGCTCTCGCGTGCGCGCCTCATCGAGGCGTTTCGCGAAAGCGCCGAAGCGAGCCTCTTCGCGGTCACGAGTTTTTGGCAGGGCGTAGACGTGCCGGGCCACTCACTCAGCCTGGTCACGATCGACCGCCTGCCCTTTACGGTGCCGGGCGATCCGCTCGCCGAAGCGCGGCGCGAGCGTTCGACTCGTCCCTTCTACGAGGTCGACCTGCCCCGGGCCACGATGCTCCTCGCCCAGGGAGTCGGCCGGCTCATCCGCACCAAAGACGACCGCGGCGTGGTGGCCGTGCTCGATACGCGCCTCGCCACGGCCAGCTACCGCAGCGAGATGTTCAAGAAGTTGCCACCCATGAAGCGAACCCGCGATCGCGACGCGGTCCAGCGCTTCTTGACCGAGTTAGCCGAACTCTCGTCGCTCGATCAATAACCCAGACGATCGAGGATGTCCTCGCGCCTCTGCCAGCCGGGCTCGACGCGCACGCGCAGCTCGAGATAGAGGCCCTCGGGCAACTGGCGGCGCGCGGCGATGCCGACGTCCTTTAAGAGCTGGCCGCCCTTGCCGATCACCATGCCCTTTTGGGACTCGCGCTCCACCAGGATCTCGACGGTTACGTGGGGCCACTCGAAGTCCGCCACCCGGCAGTGGATCGAGTGGGGCAGTTCCTGCTTGGTCTTGCGCACCAGCTGCTCGCGCACCAGTTCCGCGATCCACGCCGCTTCGCTGACGTCGCTGACCTCGTCGTCGGGAAAGAGGAACGGCGAGTCGGGCATCTGGTCCTTGAGGTACGACAAGAGACCATCGGTGCCGCGTCCGTCCTTGGCCGAGACCGCGAAGTACTCGACCCTCTGGGCTACCGCGGCGCCAGTTTCGCCCGCGATCTCCTCCACCGCGGCCGAGACCGCGAGCAACTGGGCCGCCACCGCGTCGCGGCCGGGGCGGTCGATCTTGTTCACGACCGCCACCAGCTGCGGGGGTCCTTGGACGCGGCCGTGGGCCAGCATTGTTTCGATGACGTGGCGGTCTCCCGGACCGATCGCGGCGCTCGCGTCAAAGATTCCACAGATCACGTCCACGCCATCGGCGGCCGAGCGCGCCGTGTCGTTGAGTCGACCACCCAGTGAGGTCTTCGGCCGGTGCAGGCCGGGGGTGTCGACCAAGATGACCTGGACCGCGTCCTCGCTCACGATGCCGCGCACCGCGTAGCGCGTGGTGTTGGGATTGGATGAGGTGATCGTGACTTTGGTGCCGACCAGTTGGTTCACCAGCGTGGACTTACCCACGTTGGGCCGACCGAGGATCGCGACGAAGCCGGCTCTGCTCACTGGGGTCGCGCGATCGGCTCGACCACGACCTCTTCCACCCGGCGCCCGTCCATGCGCAGAACGGTCAGGCGGTAGCCCTCGGTGAAGAGCACCTGGCCGGTGGCGGGCACCCCGCCGGCCAGATCCAAGACGAGGCCCCCCACGGTGTCCCACCCGTCCTTGGGCAGGTGCATCTTGTACTCCTCGTTGACGTCATCGATGTTGAGCCGCCCGCTCACCTCAACGCCACCTTCGAGCGTGCGCTCGGCGTCCTCGTCCTCGATGGGGTCCGACTCGTCGATGATCTCGCCCACCAGCTCTTCGAGTACGTCTTCTAGGGTGACCACTCCGGCCGTGCCGCCGTACTCGTCGACCACGATGAAGAGGTGCACTTTGGCGGTGCGGAACTCGGTCAGCACCGAAGCGACGCGCTTGGTCTCGGGCACGAAGTGCGCCTCGCCCATGTGAACTTCTACCGCTTCGCTCTCGTGTCCCTCGGCCACCAGGCTGGCCAGGTGGCGCAGGTTGACGATGCCCACCACGTCGTCGGCCCCTTCGCCGAGCACCGGGATGCGCGAGCGCCCGCTCTCGATGGCGAGTTCCAGCGCCTCGCGCACACTGGCGGTTGCGTCGATGCCGATCATGTCGATGCGCGGGACCATGACTTCGCGCACGATGGTGTCGCCGAACTCGATGACCGAGTGGATGAAGTTGCGCTCGTCCTTTTCGATGGCGTCGTCCTCGTGGGCGACGTCGGCCATCGCGAGCACCTCAGACTCGGTCATCTTGGGCTTCTTCCCCTTGGCGCCGAATAGTCCGATCACGCCGTCGGCGATCGCTAAGAGCACCGTCGAGATCCAGCGAATCGGCCAGAACCGCAGGATTCTGCCCACCACGGGCGCACTGGTGAGGGCCGCCTCGTCGAGGTGCTGGACCGCGAAGTTCTTGGGGATCGCCTCGAAGGCGACGAAGATCACGATGACTTCGAGGGCCGTGGCGATAAAGACGCCGGCCGCGCCAAAGAGGTGGCCCGCGAGCACCCCCACCATGGTGGCCGAGACCAGTTGGCAGATCAGCACCAGCAACAAGAGCGGGTTAAGGAACTTTTCGGGCGCCTCGGTGAGAGATACCAGGGCCTTGGCGCCGTGTCGCCCCTCCTCGCGCAGCGAACGCGCGCGCGACTTGTTCATACGCGTGAGCGAGGTCTCGGCCATCGCAAAAAAGCCCGAGAGCATCAACAAAACGAACACGGCGACGATCAAATACGTGTCGCTGGCCTGCCAGACGGCGCCAATCACGCGGTCCCCGGGCGGTAGTGGCGCGCCAGGAGCTCGCGCTCGCGCGCCTCCATGCGCTCGGCCTCCTCGTCGATGGCGTGATCCCAGCCGCGCAGGTGCAAAACGCCGTGCACCACCAGCAGTGCCACTTCGTCCTCGAAGCCCACCTCGTGCTCGAGCGCGTTGCGCGCGGCGACGTTGGGACAGATAATGATGTCGCCCACCAGCTGGGGGATCTCGGGGGCGGGCGCCTCGCCCGGTCCGCTTCCCCCGCCGTCGGGGACCCGGCCGGTCGGCTCGGGCTCGGCGTCGATGGGGAAACTCAGCACGTCGGTGGGACCCTCGTGCCCCATGAACTGGTGGTTGAGGTCGGCGATGGAGGCTTCGTCGGTGAAGATCAAAGAGACCTCGGCCAGGCCCTTGACGCCCTCGTCCTCGAGTGCGCCTCGCGCCACCTGCACCCAGCGCGCCAAGTCAATCTCGTGGTCGTGCTGTTCGTCGGCCGCGTAGATGTCGATCATGAGGAGCGTTCGTAGGCGGCCACGATGTCGGCGACGATGCGGTGTCGCACGACGTCCTTGGCCGTCAGGTACACGAAGCTGATCCCCTCCACGCCGCTCAAGATGCGCTCGATGTCGGTCATGCCGCTGCGCTTTCCGTTGAGGTCGACCTGGGTGACGTCGCCGGTAACGACGGCCCGGGAGTTAAAGCCGATGCGGGTCAGAAACATCTTCATCTGCTCGGGCGTGGTGTTCTGGGCCTCGTCCAGGATGATGAAGGAGTCGTTCAGCGTTCGCCCGCGCATGAAGGCGAGCGGAGCGACTTCGATGGTGCCATTGGCGACCAGACGCTGAGCGCCCTCGGCGCCCAGCATGTCGTAGAGAGCGTCGTAAAGCGGACGCAGGTAGGGATCGACCTTGGCCATGAGATCCCCGGGAAGGAAGCCCAGGTTCTCACCCGCCTCCACGGCCGGTCGGGTGAGGACGATGCGGTTCACCTGGCGACGGTGCAGCGCCTGGACCGCCTGAGCGACGGCCAGGTAACTCTTGCCGGTGCCGGCCGGCCCGATGCCGAACGTGATGATCGACTCATCGATGGCGTCGGTGTAGCGCTTCTGTCCGGCCGTGGACGGTCGGATCGACTTGCCCTTGGCCCCGCGCACCACTTCATGTCGCAGCACCTCACTCGGCACGAGATCCTCCCCCACCATGTCGATGGTGCGCGTGACTTTGGTGGGGTCAATGCTCTGGCCGCTTTCGAGCACCACGACTAATTCGTCAAAGACCCGCAGCACCCTCGCGGCGTCCGCGCCGCTCACCGAAATTTGATTGCCCTGCACGCGAATCTTGGCGCGGGGAAAGGCGCGCTCGATCACGCGCAGGTGCTCATCGCGGGCGCCCAACAGTCCCGCCATGAGGTGGGTGTTGGCGACGTAGGTCGTCGTGGTGAGGGCCTCTTCGGCCCGAGATGGGGGCGTCATCCCGGGGGCCAGGTCATGGCCCGACCACCCAGCACGTGCACGTGCAGGTGCGAGACGGTCTGCAGTCCGTCAGCGCCCGTGTTGATCACCAGGCGATAGCCGCGGTCCTTGATCCCCTCAGAGGCCACGACTTCCTGGGCCAGGCGCAGCACGCTCTCAAAAACGCCGTGATGCGCGAGAGTGACCTCATTCACGCCGTCGTAGTGGGCCTTGGGCACGACCAGTACGTGCACCGGCGCTTGAGGGGCGATGTCGTAGAAGGCGAGAGCCTCATCGGATTCGCCAGCCACCCGGGCGGGCAATTGGCCCGCAACAATCTGGCAGAAAAGACAGTCACTCATCTAGTTCCCTCATCTTTGCGCATTTGCTCCGCCCTCCAAAGTCAATCCCCAGTTTCCGGCCTGAAACGCCAGCAACAGCGCGGCCGCGACGCCCGCAGTCTCGGCGCGCAGCACCGTGGGACCCAAGCTCAGTCGGCGGCGCGAATCCTCCCACTCACCGTCCTCCCAGCCGCCCTCGGGGCCCACCGCGACTGCGCGCACGCCGCGCCAGTCGCCCGATCCCCCAAAGTCGGCGACGCACACCTCAACGGGAACCTCGCGGGGCGCTAGCGGTTCCTCGATCACCACGTCGAAGGTCCGTCGGCACTGGCCGGCCGCCTCACGAGCGATGCGCTGCCAGCGCGCGCGGGTCTTGTGGGCCACGTCGCCCTTCAATTTGACGATCGTGCGACGGGCGCTGAGGGGCACGATGCGCGAGATGCCCACTTCGGTTGCCTTGGCGACGGCGAGCTGCGCGTGATCCCCCTTGAGGGCGGCCAAATACAGAGTGGTCAGCTCACCGCGCTCGTCGAGCCCGACCTCGGTCACCCGAGCGAGTCCCGTCTCGCGGACTTCACATATCGACCAGGACCCCTGGCCGTCGGTCACCACGACTTCTTCGCGCGTGCGAGCGCGTAGCACCGTGCGCAGGTGGCGCTCGCTCGCCTCGTCGAGTGCCGGGGCGGCCGGATCGGCGACGTGGAACTGCGCGAGCGCGGCCACGCGTCGCGGCCACTCCTGTGGGATCACTTCTTCGCCTTGCGGCGCCGAAAGAGGCCGCCGAGTGGCTCGTTGACTTCTTCGTGGCGGTGATCGGCCCACGCGCGCAGCAGCGTCTCGGACTCGTCGTCTAAGTCGGTGGGCACGTCTACGCACAGGTGCACGAAGAGATCCCCGCGGCCACGTCCGTGTAGGTGCTCGACGCCCTCATGGCGCAGGCGGTGAACCGTGCCGTTCTGGCTGCCCGGCTCGACTTCGAGGACGTGCTCCTCGCGCAACGTGGGCACGCTGATGCGGGCCCCGAGGACGGCCTGGCTAAAGGAAACGTGCGCCTCGTGATGCAGGTCGTCGCCGTGGCGCTCAAAACGAGGATCCGCCGCCACGCGCAGGTGAACGAACAGACGCCCGTTGGCTCCACCGCGCGCGCCCGCCGGGCCGCGATCGGCCAGGCGCATGGTGGAGCCGTCCTCGACGCCGGCGGGTATCTGGGCGCTCAGCGTCACGCTCTCGTTGCGTCGCCCGTCTCCGCGGCAGTCCGGGCACGCCGATTCGATGCGCGTGCCCATTCCTTGACAACGCGAACAGACGCTGGAGGTAACCATCTGTCCAAGGATCGAGTTGCGCACCCGGCGCACTTCTCCGCTCCCGCCGCACTCCTCGCAGCGAATCGGTGAAGTGCCCGGTGCCGCTCCCGTTCCCGCGCAGGTCGCACACCTCTGGGGCAGGGTGAGGGTGACCTCGCGCGTGGCGCCAAAGGCGGCCTCTTCGAGGGTGATATCGAGTGCCACCTCGGCGTCCGGGCCGGGCTGGGGGCCACGTCGGTGCATGCCGCCCCCGGCCATGCCGCCAAAGAACATGTCGAAGATGTCCTGCACCGATCCCGCGGCGCCAAAGGGGCTGCCGCCCGCGCCCACGTCGGAGCCGAAGCGGTCGTAGTTGGCGCGACGATCGGGGTCCGAGAGGATCTCGTAGGCCTGGGAGACCTCCTTAAAGCGCGTTTCGGCCATCGGGTCGTCGGTGTTGGCGTCGGGGTGGTACTTGCGCGCCAAGCGACGATACGAGACCTTGAGCTCCTCCTGGGTGCAGGAGGAGTCGACCTCGAGGATCGCGTAGAGATCGGGGTTAGGCACGGTCCCCTCCCCCAAAGTGGGTGGTGAGGTGCTTGGAGACCGCCTCGGCGGCGGCGATGACCTCGCGGTACTTCATGCGCGTGGGTCCGAGCAGGCCCACCGCGCCCACCGTCTCGCCCTCCAAGGAGACCGGAGCCACGATCACCGCGCACGAGGACAAGGGCGCGTAGCCGTGCTCGGATCCGATGGCCACCGAGACGCCCTTGTCGAGGATGTCTTCGACCAGGGTGACCACGAGCAGTTCTTGTTCGAGGATCGAGAGCACTTGGCGAACCGTCTCGACGCCCTCGAAGACCTCGGCCACGTGCGAGGACCCGCCGATGTAGACCTGCTCGCCTTCGGCGGTGGGCATCTCGGCGTGCAGCAAGGAAACGCCTTCGCGCACCAGACGCGCAATGACGTCGGCGCGGCTGGGCACTTGGACGCTCGCGTCCAGTGTCGTGCCGATGAGCAGCGCGTTCAGCTGGCGCGAGGCTTCGACGACGTCGCTGGCCGTGGCGTCAAAGTTGACGAGGACGCTGTTCTTGGTCACCGTGCCGTCGGAGTAGACCGTGACGAGCAGGTGGTGGCGCGCGTCGAGGTTGACCAGCTGCGCGCTCAAGATGGTCGAGCGCGAATGGCCCGAGCCCACCACGACCGAGGTGTAGCTCGTCAGGCGGCTGAGCAGCGTGGCGGTCTGTTCGAGGACGTCTTCGACCTCGCCGCGCACGTGGGCGAAGAACTCGCGCACCTGGCGCTGCTGAGCCGAGCCGAGCACTCCGGCGTCTAAATGATCGACGAAGTAGCGATACCCCTTGTCGGTGGGCACGCGCCCGGCCGAGGTGTGGGGCTGGGCCAGGTACCCCTCGCGCTCGAGGGCCACCATCTCGCTGCGCACGGTGGCCGAGGAGACGGCGAGGTCGGCGTTCTGGGCGACCGAGGAGGAGCCGACCGGCTGGGCGGTGTCGATGTGCTCGACGACGACGGCTTCGAGGATGGTGGCCTTGCGAGCGTCGAGGTCAGCGTTGTCGGGCGAAGTCGTTACGCGCCGGGCCAAGGGGCTCTCCTCTGTTAGCACTCGATTTTACCGAGTGCTAACGATTCCGCGCTCATGGTCGTACTCTGGGCCCATGGACACGTACTCCGCCCCCGAACGCCCCCGCATCCCCAATTCCGGCCCGGAGCGGCTCCAACTCGACGCCTGGCTCGACTTTTACCGCGCCACGATCTTGATGAAGTGCGATGGACTGAGCGAGGAACAGCTCAAGCAGCGCCCGATCGCCACCTCGACGCTGTCGCTCTTGGGGCTCGTGCGTCACCTCACCTTCGTCGAGCAGGTCTGGTTCGAGACCACCTTCGCCGGCCGTGACGTGACCGAGTACTACAAGACGGCCGAGGACCGCGATCTGGACTTCACCGATCTGGACAGCGACTCGGTCGAGGACGTCTTTGCCCGCTTCGACCGGGCCTGCGCGCTCTCGCGAGAGCTGGCCCTAGGACACGACCTCGACGAGATGGGCGCGCGGCCTCGCGGCGAGCGTGAGGTCGACCTGAGATGGATGTACGTGCACTGCATTGAGGAGTACGCGCGCCACTTGGGACACGCCGACATACTGCGCGAGCTGATCGACGGCGCGACCGGCTACTAGCTACTCCTCGAGGCGCAACGCGGCGACGAAGGCCTCCTGGGGGACTTCGACGCGCCCTAAGTTCTTCATGCGCTTCTTGCCCTCTTTCTGCTTTTCGAGCAGCTTGCGCTTGCGGGTGATGTCCCCGCCGTAGCACTTGGCCAGCACGTCCTTGCGACGGGCCTTGACGGTTTCGCGCGAGATGACCCGCCCGCCGATGGCGGCCTGAATCGGGACGTCGAAGAGCTGGCGGGGAATGAGTTCCTTGAGCCGTTCGGCCATCTTGCGTCCGTAGAAGTCGGCGTTGTCGCGGTGCACGATGGTGGAAAAGGCGTCGACGGGCTCGTGGTTGATCAGAACGTCCACCCTCACTACGTTGCTCGTCACGTAGTCGGCCGGCTCGTAGTCCAGCGAGGCGTATCCCTTGGTGCGGCTCTTGAGTGAGTCGAAGAAGTCGATCACCACCTCGGCTAAGGGGATGCGATAGCGCAACTCGACGCGCTCGGTCGAGAGGTACTCCATCTTGATCATCTCGCCGCGCCGGCTCTGGCCCAGGTCCATAACGGCCCCTAAGTACTCGGCGGGCGTGAGGATCGTGACGTCGAGCATCGGCTCATCGACGTGGTCGAGGCGACTCGGGTCGGGCAGGTCGGTCGGATTGTCAACGAGCACCGTCGTTCCGTCGGTGAGAAAGGCGCGATAGACAACCGAAGGCGCGGTGGCGATGATCGCCAGGTTGAACTCACGTTCGAGGCGCTCGCGCACGATCTCCATGTGCAACAGCCCGAGGAAGCCGCAGCGAAAGCCGAAGCCCAGAGCGTGGGAGTTCTCGGGCTCATACGTAATCGAGGCGTCGTTGAGCTTGAGCTTGTCCAGGGAGTCGCGCAGGTTCGACAGGTCGTCGCCGTCGATCGGATAGATCCCGCAAAAGACCATGGGCTTGGGATCGAGGTAGCCCTCTAGGGGCGCGGCGGCCGGACGGGCGGCTTCGGTGATGGTCTCGCCCGAGCGCGCGCCGCCCACGTCGCGGATGCTCGCCACCACGTAGCCGACCTCGCCGGGTCCGAGCGAGGACACTTCGATCATCTCGGGGGTGCGCACGCCCATCTCTTCGAGGGGATGATTGGTGCCCGCGCGCATCATGCGGATGCGGGTGTTGGCCGTCATCGTGCCTTCGACGATGCGCACCGAGGAGATCACCCCGCGGAACTGGTCGTAGTAGGAGTCGAAGATGAGCGCGCGCAGCGCCGCCTGAGCGTCTCCCGTGGGCGCGGGTATGCGCGCGATGACGGCGTCGAGCAGCGCGGGCACGCCCTCGCCGGTCTTGGCCGAGATCGAGAGCACGCTCGCGGGGTCGATGCCCAGCACGCGCTCGAGCTCTTCCTTGCAGCGCTCGGGGTCGGCCGCGGGTAGGTCGATCTTGTTGAGCACTGCCACGATCTCGAGGTCGTGGTCGAGGGCCTGGTAGCAGTTGGCCAGCGTCTGGGCCTGAATGCCCTGGCTCGCGTCGACCAAGAGGACCGCTCCCTCACAGGCCGCCAGCGAGCGCGACACCTCGTAGCCGAAGTCCACGTGGCCGGGCGTGTCGATGAGCTGGATCAGGTGGTCCTGATAGGCGACGCGCACATTCTGGGCCTTAATCGTGATCCCGCGCTCGCGCTCGATGTCCATTGAGTCGAGGTACTGGGCGCGCATCAGGCGCGGATCCACCGCCCCGGTGATCTCCAGGATCCGATCCGACAGCGTGGACTTGCCGTGATCGATGTGCGCGATGATGCTCAGATTGCGAATTTTTGAGGAATCGACGGAGGAAGGTGCGCTGCTCACGGTCACTTCAGGCTACTGGCCGCCTCGCAGATTTCGTGAAGGTGGAAGGGCTCCCGGCCCCTCTGGTAGCATCGATAGGCCCGTGCAGCGAGTGCTGTGCGAAAAGAACGAGGTAGTTGAGTCCGTGGCGAACATCAAGAGCCAGATCAAACGCAACCGTCAGAACGCGGAAGACCGCGAGCGCAATAAGGCCGTTAAGTCCGAGTTGCGCACCCGCACCAAGAACGCCGTGGCGGCCGTGGGCGCCGAGAACGAGACCGAGGCGCTGCGCCTGGCCGTCAAGCGCATCGACATGGCCGCCTCCAAGGGCATCATCCACAAGAACCAGGCCGCCAACAAGAAGAGCGGCCTCATGAAGCGCATCAACGCGCTGCGCTCCGACGCTCAGTAGTACCGAGAGTCCATTGACCTCGTAGTACGTCCGCCGTAAAGATCGGACGCTGAAGTCCGCGTCAGTTGAGCGAGCTTTTGTACACCGACTCGCGCAGGCCCGTCATGTAGCCAATGGCGTAGAGGCGCCCCAGGAACGAATATCCAAAGGTGTCGTTCGACTCGCCCTCGAGGGCGGGCACGTGATCGGGTCGCAACACTCCGTCGAATCCGATTTCCTCGTAGGCGCGCATACATTCCAACATGTCGGTGGGGCCCTCGTCGTGGAACACCTCGACGAATTTGTCGGGCGTGCCCACCACGTCGCGAAAGTGAGCGAAAAAGATTCGCCCGTCACGGCCCAGCTGGCGAATCAGATTCGGCAGGTCGTCGGTCATCAGGGAGAAGTTCCCTTGACACATCGTGATGCCGCTGTACTCGCTCGGGACGGTGTTGAGAACTCGCTCGAAGGCCTCGGGCGTGTTCATGATGCGCGGAACACCGCGAACGAAGGGGATGGGCGGGTCGTCGGGGTGCAGGGACAGGCGAACACCCGCCTCCTCAGCGACCGGCACCACGGCCGCCATGAAGTACTCGTAGGCGTCCCAGAGCTGCTCGTGGGTAATGCTGCCCGGCTCGATGAGGGGCTCAGCTTGGCGCATCACCTCGTCGTCGTATCCCGTCGACAGCGCCCCGCCGCGCAGGACGACGTCGGCAGAGGTCCGCGCCCAGCTCGTGATGGTGACCCAGTTGTAGCAAAGAGTCTTGATGCCTAGTCGACCCATGGCCCGTAACTGCGTGCAGAACCACTCAATTTGCTCGTCACGCCCCGCTAGGCCGAGCCTCGCTTCGTCCATCGGTGCGGTATCTTCCAGCACCGCTACCTCCAGGCCGTAGTCGCGATACTGGCTTTGCATCCACGAAAGCGCAGGGAGTTCCCAGGGTCGCTCGCCGAGTGGAGGGGCCTCGTAGGTCAATTTGGTGAAGTACTGCGTGCCGTCTTTGGGCCAACGCCACTGCTGCTCTCCGCCGTCGAGGAGACTAACTACCTCGTTGACACCGGCCTGCTTGACCAGTTTCCACAACGGTGAGGGCGTCGGCGAAAGTAACTCTGCAATATCCAACATCAAAATGTCCTTTCTAGGGGTGGCGCTAACGGCGTGAGACTTTTCTTAGGAGGCGCGATCATCGCTGGAGCGCTCAGGGGCGGACATAGCGGCGCTGGCCAGCACACCACCGTCGACGCGCAAGTCCGCTCCGGTCACAAAGGAAGCCAACGGGCTCGCCAGGAACAGGATGGCGTCGGCGATCTCTCGGGGTTGGCCCACGTGGCCGATGGGGTGATGAGAACCCCACTCGGCGATCACGCGATCGGGATTGGAGGGATCGACGTCCGACGCCGACGCTCGCAGCATCGGGGTATCAACCGAACCCGGGCACACCGAGTTCACCCGTATGTTTTCTCCCGAGTGATCCATGGCCATCGCCCTCGTCATGGCGACGATGGCGCCCTTGCTCGCGGTGTAGGCGACGACATTTCGTTGACTGGCTACCGCCTGACCCGACGAGACGTTGACGATTGCTCCCCCGCCGTTTCGGCGAAGTAGCGGGACCGCATACTTCGACAAGAGGAACATGGAACGTAGATTCACGTTCAGTACTTCGTTCCAGGTCTCCACGGACGTCGACTCCACCGTTCCATAACGTTGGATGCCCACAGAATTGACCAGAACCCCGATCTTGCCGTGGCGCTCGTCGATTTCGTTCATGTAAGCGCGCACTTGGCTCGGATCTGCCGCGTCAACAATCGAGCCGCGCACGTTGAGCCCGCGAGCGCGCAGCGCCGATTGCACCTCGTCGACGCCGCTCGCGTCGACGGACATGAACTCAACGGTCGATCCGTTCTCGGCGAATCTCTCCACGACGCTTCGACCAATGCCCGAACTTCCTCCCGCCACTACCGAGACGACCCCGGGCAGCAAAGCGGTTTCGATCCGGGATTCGCTCATCGGCCAATCACCTCAGATTGGTCCGCAGCCCGTCGCGAGTAGCGGCGCGCCATCAAATATCGCTGACGCGATCCGGCGATAGCGTCGCCACGACGTCGATTTCCACCAAGGCGTTCCGAGGTAGTCGACTGACCTCGACCATGGTGCGAGCGGGGCGCGCCGCGCCCAGCGCTTCGACGTAGGCAGCGTTGATGAGCTCGACCTGAGACAGCTGGGTCGTGTACACCACGATCTTGACGATGTCGCTCGCCGTTGCCCCCCGGGTGCTCAATAGACGCAGGGCGTTGTTCATCGCGACTCTTGTTTGCACCCCGACGTCCCCGCTCGACATCTCGCCTACCGCGTCAAGGGGTAGTTGCCCCGAAAGAAAGGCCAATGCCCCGCCGCCTTCGGCGACGACGATGGGCGCATAGGGGCCAACCGGCACTGGCGCCTGTCTCGTTGGTTGCCTACTCACTCGTTATCTTCCTTCCTTTGACGATGTCGCGCGGCCGACGTGCCCGAACTAGTCCGCACTCGCGACGCCCTTAGGTGAGCGACGACGTGGCGGAACCTCGTTTTCGGCGTCCGATTTCAATTCGTTGAGGTAGTTATAAATCGTGTAGCGCGTCACGCCCAATTCATTCGCGACAAAGTCCACGGCGTCGCGTATCAAGAACAGCCCGCGCGCATCGAGGACGTTGACGACTTCTTTCTTGTGGCGCTTATGCATAAGTTCGGCGGGAATGCCGACGCTAGCGATGGCTTGGGCGACCGCTTCGACCATCACGTCTTCCACGTTGCTCGGGAACGTCTCGTCCGATTCAAAGCCCGCAACGCCAGGGATGTCATCGGCGACCGCGTGGGCCGCGTCACCGTAACCGACGAATGCGTCAAGGACGTCGCGAAGCTTGAGCCAACCGCTGACGTCGACGTTGATGCACAGGCACGCCGTCGCCTCACCGGCTTCGTTGCGAATGAAGATGGTCGACGACCTGAGAGCCATTCCGTCGGGAGAGTGCGTTTCGTAGTTTATGAAGTCTTTTGACGCGCCCTCCTTCATCTTTTCGAGCGCGAAGGCGTTGATCGGACCTCCTACGGCGCGGTGCGTCAAGTCTCCGCCAATGGCGACGATCGAGTTCGGCAACCTCTCAAAGTCGTGAAGAATCACTTCACAGGATGGTCCCATCGCTCGGGCGATCATGGGCACTATCGCCCCGAGAGTTTTCAGCGAGTCGCGCAAGGCCACTGCTTGACCGGCCGTCGCCGGATTCACGGCTTTCGCTCGACGCACCCGGGCCAGCACGAAGCGTTCATCGGCCGGCGCACCCGACGTCGTCTCGGCGGAGGTCGCTGGCGCCTTCACCCCCGGGGAGTCGTTGAGTCGCTCAGTCATTTCACACTCCGATGCACGTCAATGTGCCACCAGGTTGAGTGAGCCGAGGGCGTCGTCCACGCGTCCCACAATGTCCTCGGGGGTCGTGGCGTGAGGTGAGAGGCGCACGTGATCGGCGCGGACCGTTGCGATCACACCCCGACTCCCCAGTGCACGGCCAACATCCTCAGCGCTGTGCGGGGGCAAGGAGAACGACACAATGCCCGAGCGCTCCTCGCGTGAGAGAGGAATGAGCGGACTCCCCCCGTGGTGCTCGATGACGTCGAACAAGAGGCCCACGACACGCTGCACCGCATGGTCGATTCCCTGGGGCGTGAGTCCGGCCACTAGGTCCAGTCCCGCCGCCAGTCTCGCAACCGCCACGAGATCCGCGTTGGTCATCGAGAATCTGCCCGCCGTGGCCAAGCTCGGATGCACCGTCTCATCGAAGTTCGTCCAGTCGGCCGCGCCGGTCGGACCGGTCAAGGAGTCCCCCAGTCGATCCAACGCGCGCCCCGACAGAGATACAAAGCCCGTTCCCCAACTGGATCGGAGCCACTTCTGACCCCCCACGACCGTGGCGTCACTTTGCGACCAATCCATATCGACCACCCCGAAACCCTGGATCGCGTCCACGAGCAAGAGTCGGTCGCCCAGCACTTCACGTAAACCGGCGAGATCGGCCCGGTATCCCGAGCGAAAGTCGACGGCGCTGACGGCCAGGGCGACGGTGTTCTCGGTGATCGCGTCGGCCACCAGTTCGGGCGTGACCCGCGCCTCTTTGCACGGGAGCCAGGTGACTCGAGGTCCGCCTCGCTCGGCGGCGCGAACCCAGGCGTAGTAGTTCGAGGGGTACTCGAAGGGCGACACCAAGATTTCAGACTTTCCAGCGCCGGAAAGACCGAAGGCAAGTTGAAACAGTCCCGCACTCGTACTGGAGGCGAAAACCGCCTGGTCGGGTCCGTCACGACCCGTCAGTCGGGCCACGCTCGCCAACGCCGAACGCTCGTACTCGCGCAGTTCCTCCACGTCGTTCTCACCCGACATCACCCGGGACATCGCGGTACGTGCGTTGTGCACGACGTCGAGGGACGGGGGACCGTACCGAGCAAAGTCCAGGTAGCCCGGGACCGCTTCGAAGTGAGATCGATAGGCCTCCAGGTCCATGGTCTCGCCCATGAACTACAGGACCTTCGAAAGGAACTGCTTGGTTCGTTCGTGAACCGGTTTCGCGAAGACCACCCGCGGGTCACCCTCTTCGACGATGGTGCCGTCAAACATGAACACTGCCTTGTTGGCCACTTCTCTCGCGAAGCCGACTTCGTGGGTCACCACGATCATGGTCATCCCGTCATTGGCGAGATCGCGCATTACCGCGAGGACCTCGCCGACTAGTTCGGGGTCGAGCGCACTCGTGGGCTCGTCAAAGAGCATGAGCTTGGGATTCATGGCGAGGGCCCGCGCAATGGCGACGCGCTGTTGTTGGCCGCCCGAGAGCTGCGCGGGGTATCGGTCGGCCCAGTCTTTGAGCCCCACGCGCTCGAGGAGCTGATTGGCGCGTTCCGTCGCCTCTTCGCGAGAGTGGTGGAGCACTTGAATCGGACCTTCGACCACGTTCTCGAACGCGGTCCGGTTGGCGAAGAGGTTGAATCGCTGAAAGACCATCCCGATCTGAGCGCGCTGCTTGGCGACGTCTCGGTCTCGCAGTTCGTAAAACTTTCCGTCTTCGTATTTGTACCCGACGGGAATGTCGGCCACCCACAGCTGACCTCGATCGATCTTCTCTAGGTGATTCAGGCACCGTAAAAACGTGCTCTTGCCCCCACCGGAGGGCCCGAGAAGGCACACCACCTGTCCCGAGAGAACCTCTAAGTTGATGCCCTTGAGTACTTCCAAGCGACCGAAACTCTTATGGACGTTGACAGCCCGCACCAGGGGCTTGGTGTCGATGGTCATACTTGCACCGCGGCGTTTCGTCGAAGGAATGCCACGGGGTTCAACCCTCGACGCACCGACTGGCCCATCGAGTTTCCGTTGCTGCGATCGGCGCCAAATCGACGCTCGATGAAGTGCTGGCCGATGCTCGCCACGGACACGAGAATCATGTACCACAGGGCCGCCGCCATGAGCGCCTCCATGATTTCAAAGTTTGCGGAATAGATGTTCGCCGCCGACTGCAACAGTTCAAAGTACGAGACGGTCGAAGCGAGCGACGTGCCCTTCAACATGTTGATGAAGTCATTGCCAGTGGGAGGAATAATGACGCGCATCGCCTGAGGCAAGATCACCCGACGCATGGTCTTCATGGGCGTCATGCCGATTGAGTGCGCGGCCTCTACCTGACCATGATCCACGCTGTTAAATCCGGCGCGCACGATCTCGGCGTAGTACGCGCTCTCGTTGAGCCCGAGCCCGAGGAGAGCCACCACAAAGGGCGTCATCACCGAGTTCGTCGACCAGTGAAAGAGGCCCGGAATTCCGATCGTCTTAAACGCCAAGGCCAGATTGAACCAGATGAAGAGTTGCAAAAGAGTCGGCAATCCTCGGAATATGTAGATGTAGAACCACGCACACCACGAGGCGACGGGGTTCTTGGAGTTTCTGAGTATCGCGATGAATACCCCCAAGACGATGCCTAGGGCCATACACGCGATGGCGAGCACGACGGTGCCGACCAGCCCCTTCTCGATCATGGTTGAGGAGAAGAAGAACTTGGGGATGTCGCGCCACTTGAGCTTGGCGTGGCTTAACCCAAACAGGATTGCGCCAACGAGGATGAGAATCACCGTGGCCGATACCCATCGCCCCCACGTTCTAAGGGGGACGATGGGTATCTCACCAGTGAGACTCATCTGCGGTTCCGGGTTGGTAGAACTCAGGACGAGCACCTCTTTTCGTTCAAAGATTATTTAAATCTATGAACCGATCAGCTGCCGCAACTTGAACTGAACACACTTGCGCAACCGTTCTCTACCGCCTCCGAGGTCGGAATAGCCACCGAGGCGACGTTCCAGTTCGTCAAGATCTTGGAGTAGATACTGCTGCTGCCACCAGCCATCAGTGACTTGAGCGCGCCCTGAACGGCCTTGAGCAGGCCCTTGTCGTCCTTGGGGAATCCAATGCCGTAGGGTCCGCTGTTGATGGGCGCGTAGGGCACCGAGTAGACCTCCGACGGCAACGTCTGCTGGTCGTAGGCGTCCGTGATGTTGTCGTTGAGGATGGCGTCGGCGCGGCCGGTCTCCAGGTTGGCGATCTCCTGCGCGGTGCTCGTGGCAACCACTTCGGTGATCTTGTTGGATGCGCACGTTCCGCCCGCCGCGTTCAGCGAGTCGAGGTACTCCTCTTGGGTGGTACCGGCCGAGTCGGTCACGTTCTTGCCACACAAGTTCGCCGGTGTCGTGATGTTTTCAGGATTGCCGGCCTTGACCAGAATTCCCACGCCGTCAACGAGGTAGTCAATAAAGTTGATCTCGAGCTCGCGCTGTGCCGTGTCGTTCATGGCCGTCATTGACATGTCGACGCGTCCGTCCTGGACCGAGGGCACAATTGTGTCCCAGTTCGGGAGCTGGAGGTACTTGACCTTGAGCCCGAGGAGCTTGCCGATGCCAGAAGCTAAGTTGACTTCAAATCCCACGGCTGCCTTCGAGGACCCGGAAAAGAAGTCGTCGGGGGCATTTTCCATCTGGGCGCCGACTAGCAGCGTGCCGCTCTTTCGGATACGAGCGGGAACCAGCTTCGCCAGTGACTTGTTCTCCTTGAGCTTGCTCACGAGCGCGGCCGACGACTTGTTCGCCTGACCCGGGTTCAGGACCGTACCCGCACCCGCCTGCGCCGTGGCCACCGTCGCCCACATCAGACCTACCGCGAGCACGGGCGCCCCCACGCGCAAAATCTTTCTGCTCTTCATGCACTGCCCCCATTCAATTCCGCAACGTACCGACTTGGTCGTTACCTTGGCCATGCCAACTGGGTTGTGACTGTACTATCAGTTGTTGAAATTTTCAAAGCAGGGTGGAAATATTTGCGTACACGGTCTTCCGATTTTGCGTTTATCCCCCATTCATCTGGGAAAATTGGCCATTATTGATATATTCCTCTATTGATGGAATTAATTAATCGGAGGCCTGGGAGTGACAATGCGCCCGCATGACGAGCAGTCATTGCCAACGGACGCGAGTCTCTCCGATGAGTCCGACGATGCCTGGGAGTTGTTGCCCGACCCCCAAGTGCTCCCCCAGCAGCTACAACGACGCACCAACGAGCGCCGAGTCTTTCACCTCGTGCGTCAGCGCGGCCCGATCTCACGAGCGTCACTCGCACGCGTTACGGGGATGAGCAATCAGACCATCGGGACCATCGTCGCGGGTCTCATCGAACAGGGCCTCGTCGAAGAGACGGGCATCGAATCGCGCCCGGGTGCGGGCCGCAATCCCATGGGGCTCAAGGTGCGGCCCGAAGGCGCCCTCGCCTTTGGCTGCACGATCGAGCGCGACCGCATCGATGGCGCGTGGATTGACTTAAGTGGCGCACCGGTGGTCAGCCAGTCTCTGTCCATCAACTCCAATGAGGATCCCCAGCGCACGGTCCAACGGGTGGAGGAACTCTACGCCCAACTGACCGACGAGATGCCCGCGTCCTACTTGGTCAACGCTCTGCCCGCCATCGGACTTGGCATGCCGGGTCCCTTCGACTCGGCTACCTCCACGCTCAGGAACGTTCCGAACTTCTCGCACTGGGAGGGGATCGACCCGCGCTCACTTTTTTCGACGCGTTGGCAGCTCCCCATCTTCTACGACAACTCCGCCACGGCCGCAGCGCTCGGAGAAGCGTGGCAGTCAACGAACGATGTCGCCAGTTTTCTCTACTGCCACTGGGGAGTAGGAATCGGGGGCGGCCTTGTGATTGACCACCGCACCTACCGAGGATCGACGGGCAACTCGTTGGAGTTGGGCCACTTTCCCATCGTCGCCGACGGAAACCCGTGTGACTGCGGTTCTCGGGGCTGTCTCGAAGTGGAGGCGTCCGTCGCCGCCATCCTTCGACAGGCCGCCGACCTGGGGGTCGAGGGCGACCTGGACCACGTCGTCGCTGCCGCCGCGAGCCAACCGCGCATCGCGGCGGTCTTGGAGCGTTCGGGCCAGTTGCTCGCCCGGGCGATCCTCGGCGCCGTAAATCTCTTTGACGTGGACGCGGTCATCATCGGCGGTCATCACTTTCAATCGGTATCCCCGTGGATGTTGCCCCCTATCGAATCGGCGGTGCGCAATTTGACAATGCGTCGCCTGGTGCGTCCCGTCACGGTCCGCCACTCACTCATCGGCGAGGCCGCCGGCGCGGTAGGGGCTGCGAGCATCGTCTTTGACCGCCTCCTCCCTCGGGTTCACTTCGTCGTTCCCGCCATGGTCGGGGCGCTACCATCGGCTAACCATGGCCTCTAAAGATCACGCGTCTTCGATCTGGGACGCCTTCTACCAGGACAATCCCGCCCTGAGCGCCAGTCGATCGGAGATTGAGCAGGCCGAAGCGATCATGACGGCCGTCCTCGCCAGCGGACTCCAGATCCTCGTTTGCGGCAATGGGGGCAGCGCCGCCGACTCTGAGCACATCGCCGGCGAGCTCGCGAAACCGTGCGCACTCGCCCGTCCCCTCACGTCCGAACTCCGGACTGCTCTTTCGGACTCGGGAGACGACGGGTATCTGGCCGACAATCTCCAGCTCGGTCTTCCGGTGCTCCCCCTCGTTAGTCAGGCGGCGCTCATTACCGCGATCGCCAACGACCAAGGGGGCGACCTCATTTTTGCACAGCAGGTCGTCGCCTACGGTCGAGAGGGAGATCTCCTCTGGTCGCTCAGCACGTCGGGAAATTCGCGCAACACCGTGCACGCGGCGCGCACCGCGCGAGCGATGGGCCTGCGCACGCTCGCCTTTACCGGGTCCGAGGGCGGCGAGCTCGCAGAGCTCTGTGAAGTTACGGTTCGTCTGCCGGGTGCGTCGACGCCCGAGATCCAAACCGCCCATCAACGCACGTATCACGCGCTCTGTCTCGCCATCGAAGCTCGGTGGTACGCGCCGTGAAGAAGGCCTACGCCTCCATCGCCATCGGCGGCACCAAGTGTTCGCTCGTTCTCGGCGTCGATGAAGGAGAGGAGTTCTCCTGGCTCAGCCGCTCGACGTTCGTGACTCCTCCGTCGGCGCAGAGCGCGCTCAGCGAACTGGTGAGGATTCTCGAGGAGGCGCTGAGCGAAAACTCGCCCATGACCCTTCAGGGCGTGGGCATCGTCTGTGGCGGACCAATGGACGAGAACGCGGGTCTCATATTGTCGCCGCCGAATCTCGTGGGCTGGGGCCGATTCGATCTGGTCACTCCGTTTCGCGATCACTTCCAGGTGCCGGTTCGACTGATGAACGACGCGAACGCCGCCGTTCTGGCCGAGTGGGCCTGGGGCAACGCGCGGGGCGCGGCGAGCGCCGTGTATCTCACCATGGGCACGGGCATGGGCGCGGGCATCCTTCTCAACGGCCGACTCCTCCAAGGCTCGAGCGGCAATGCGGGCGAAGTGGGTCACTGGCGACTCGCCGAAACGGGTCCCCGGGGCTACGGCAAGAGCGGCTCATTCGAAGGCTTCTGCAGTGGCGGCGGCATCGCGCGTTTGGCCCAGGAGATCGCTCTCGTCCATCTTCAAAACGGCACGCCTGCCGACTTTGCTCCCAAGTTCTCCGACCTCGAGAGCATTACCGCAGCGAGTGTGGCCGCCGCCAGCGCCGACGGCGATCCGGTGGCGACCCAGATCTGGGCGGACGTGGGTAGCAAGCTGGGACTTGGTGTGTCGATGATCATCGATCTCTTGAACCCGGAGGTGATCGTGATTGGCGGCATCTTTAATCGTCAACGCGATCTGCTGGAGCCCACGATGCGCGAGGTGCTGGAGCAAGAGTGCTTGACCACGTCGTTGGCCGCCTGCCGCATTGTCCCATCGGGCCTGGGAGAGAGTATCGACGACTATGCGGGCCTCGCGGCCGCACTGCCCGATGCTGCGGACTCACCGATCGCAACGCTGCTCTCGAGCGCCCGCGACTAGCGGGCGCGACTCCGTTATCCCCGTTTAGCGCTAAAACTCAGGCGCGCCAGGCGGGCCACCAGCACTTCGATGACCGTTAGTTCGGTCACGTCCATGTCGCTCTCGAGATCCTTACCCCCGTAGCTCACCGCGCCCTTGAGGTCCAGGTCGGCGTTGGTGATCCAGTGCACGGCCGTGGTGATGCGCTCGGGTCCCAGTCGCGAGGCCGTGGCGAGTGACTTGCCCGCGGGAAAGGCGTTGATCCCCAGAAGCGACGCCGCGTCGTCCTTGGTCCGCGCACCAGATCCTTCGAGGGCGCTCATGTTGAGGTAGTGGCGCTGGAGGGCGGCCACGATCTGGAGCCCGGCGCGGCGACGAGACTCCAGCATTCGGCGCGCCACCGTGATCGCCGTGGTGGCATCGCCCGCGTCCAGGGCGTCGGTGAGGTCCCACACCGGCACGTCGCCGGCGTCGCCCAGGTAGGGCTCGAGATGGCGAAAGTCCACGGGGGCGCTGCCGTATATCGACGACAGGGTGCGCACCAGGGCGTCGACGCGCGCGACGTCGTCGCCCACCACTTCGGCCACGCGTTGGGCGGTGGCGTGGTCCAACGTGACCCGATACTCCGCCGCCTTCGAGGAGATAAAGGCCACTCGATCGGCCGCGCGGGTGCCGACGTTGACCTCGACGAGTTCATCGGCGGCCTTGGCGAGCCGGTTGCTCTTGGCCCCCACGACCGCGAGGATCAACTGGGTCGCGGGCGTGGGCGAACTCATCCACGCCATGAGCTGGGCCACTTCGTCGGCCACCAAGAGCTGGGCGTCGCGCACGACGACCACGCGTTTGTCCGCCAGGAACGCGGGCGTGTTGAGCGCCTCCATCACCGAGGGCACCGAGGAGTCTCCGCCCAGGGTGACGTCCTTCGCGGTGAAGTCCTGGAGTGCGAAGGACGGGTCAAGTTCGCCCAGGGCCGAGGTAATGGCGTTGTGCACGGCGTCATAAACCATCGTGGGGTCGGTGCCCACGACGCAGAGGGTCGCGGAACTCACCGAGCGCTCATGATTCGCTCGAGCGTGTCACGCACGCGAATCGACCCAGCCACGTCATGAACGCGAACGATACGACATCCCTGTGCGATCCCGAGAGCGACCGCGGCGACCGAGGCGGAGGCGCGTTCACTGACCTCTAAGTCAAAGAGCGCGCCAAGAAACGTCTTGTTGGAGGCCGACAGCAAAAGCGGGGATCCCAGTTCGGCCAATTGATGCGAATCGCGCAGCAATTGCAGCGACTGAGGCGCGGTCTTGCCGAGATCCAGGCCCGCGTCGAAGATCACCTGTTCGTGCGTGAGCCCGGCGTCCCGGGCCCAGCGACGTCGCTCGAGCAAAAACTCGCTCACGGTTTTGGTCACGTCCTCGTAGCGCGGTTCGGGATCGGCAACGCGTGGTCGTAGTCGAATGTGCGTGGCCACGACCGTGGCGCGCGCGGCGGCGGCCACGGCCAAGTAGTCCGGATCCGAGAATCCGCTGATGTCGTTGCCGATCACCGCGCCCGCGGCGTAACTCTCCTTCGCCACCGTTGCGCGCCAGGTGTCAACGCTGAGCGCCACGTCAAAGCGCCGCGAGAGTTCGGCGATCACCGGCACTACGCGGTCGAGCTCCTCGTCCTCGCTCACCTCCTCGCCGGGACCGGCCCTCACTCCCCCCACGTCAAGGACGTCCGCGCCTTCGTCCACGAGTTGTTCGGCGCGCGAGAAGAACTCATCGAGCTCGTAGGTGGCCGCGGGAGAGTAGAAGGAGTCCTTGGTGCGATTGAGTATCCCCATGACGAGGGCTCGAGCGCTCACGTCGGCACGGCGAGATCCCAGAGCGACCACGAGTGGTCCGTCTGGCACAAAGGCCCCCACTAGTACAAGCGACTCGCGAGGCGCCGGCGGTACGAGACGTAGCGCGGATCGTCGGGCCCCAGCGCGTCTAGGACCTCGAGGAGTTGGTCCTTGGACGCCTCGTGGGCCGTGGACTGCTCGAGCAAGTGCTCAAGAGTGAGATCGAGATCACCCTCGAGGCTGACGCCATTTCGCTGGAGGCGCAATCGCGCCAGCACCGTTTTGGCGCCGAGCACGTTGGAAAAGGGCGTAAGAAGTTCCTCGGCCTCGTCGAGTCGGTCGTCTTGTCGCAGGAAGTCGCCCAGGGCGACCGCGGCGTCGACGTTGGCGGGATCGAGTTCGAGCGCCGCGCGCAGCGACTCTTCGTCTCCGGCGTCCACCAGTTTGTCCAGCACCGAGGCTCCCGGAGCGAGTCGCTCGACGAACTCGCGCACCGCCGACTCAGGTAGCGCGCCGACGAAGGTGTCGACGATCGCTCCGTCCTTGATGGCAAAGACGGCGGGAATCGACTGCACCTGGAAGGCGCGGCCGATCTCGGGATTCTGGTCGACGTCCACTTTGGCCAACTCCACCGCGCCGCCCATCTCGTCCACCACTTTTTCGATGATGGGAGAGAGCGTGCGACACGGCCCGCACCAGGTCGCCCACAGGTCTACCACCACGGGCACGGTCTTGGAACGCTCGATGACGTCCATCGCGAACGTGGCGTCGGTGACATCTTTCACGGCGTCAGCATAATTGTCGACGCGCTCGAAATGGAGGGGTTACGTTTCACTGTTAGCCTCGGCCACTATGGGGACGGTGACGGGGATCCACGAGGACAACGTCACCGAGTGGATAGTCGCCGAAGTGGGAGCGGTTGCTCCTTTGAACTTCGAACTCATCGCGGGGGGCCGATCTAACCTGACTTTTCGCGTCGCCGACGCAACGGGAGCGACCTTCGCCCTGCGCCGACCGCCAGTCAGCCACGTACTGCCCACCGCTCACGACATGGTGCGCGAGCACACCATCATCACCGCTCTGCACCCCCTCGGCATCCCCGTGGCTCGACCCCTCGGGCTATGCACCGACCCCGAGGTCAACGAGCGGCCCTTCTACGTGATGGAATTCGTTGAAGGCGCGATATTGCGCGATCGCGAGGAGGCCGAACGGGCCTTTGAACCCGCGCTGCGACACGAGGTCGGCGAGCACCTGGCCACCACGCTGGCCCAATTGCACGACGTCGACGTCGAGGAGGCCGGGCTGTCGTCCCTGGCTCGCCACGACGGGTACATCGAGCGCCAGTTGAACCGGTGGCGATCGCAGTTCGAGCAGATGAGGGTGGAAGGCGAGGACCACGAAAACCTCGTCGAAGAA
>DASXFG010000051.1:0-67964 GCA_036489715.1 Acidimicrobiales bacterium
TCGGCGTGAGATGCGTGTCCACGAACGACTGGGTGACCGCCGCCGAGACGGCGGAGTGCGTGCTGGCTCTGGACGCGCTCGGACTCACGAGCCAGGCCCTCGACCTCTTTGGCTGCACCGAGCTGCACCGGCGCCCCGACGGCGCGTACTGGACGGGCATCGCCTACCCCGAGCGGGTCACCTTCCCCCAGAACGAGGCGACGTCGTATACGGCGGCCGCGGTGTTGTTGGCCGCCGACGCACTCACGTCGTCGTCGGGCGCGGCGGGTCTCTTTCGACACGCAGAGCTGGCGGTGCCGCTCGACTTGGCCGAACCGGGCTGCCCTCTTCGTTAGCGATGACGGCGCAGCACGCGCAGCGATCCCTCGTGCGCTTCTTCGACGAAGGGGCCCTGGAGCGCGGCGAGGAAGATCTCGTAGGGCGCCCTTCCTCCCTCGGAGGGGTTTTCGAAGACGTCGTGTATCGCGAGTAGTCCACTTGTCGCAACCTTGGGCGACCACTGCTCGAAGTCGGCCCAGGCGACGTCGCGGCCGTGGCCCCCGTCGATGAAGAGCAGATCGAGCGGTTGGGCGAAGTGCGCGGCGACGACCACCGAGGGCCCCACCAGTCCGATCACCGTTGACTCCAAGTTCGCCGCGGCGATGCTGCGCTGCCAGTAGGGCAGCGTGTTCAAACGACCGTCGACGGGGTCGACCAGGGTCTCGTCAAAGTACTCCCAACCCGCCTGGTTCTCCTCGCTGCCGTGGTGATGGTCGAGTGAGTACAGCACGCACTCGGTCTCTTCGGCCGCCGCCCCGAGGTACGTCGCCGACTTGCCGCACCACGCGCCAATCTCGAGCCACGTGCCCTGGGGGCGCCGTTGCCCGGCGCCGCGGGCCGCCTCAAAGAGCGCGAGGCCCTCGGCGCGCGGCATGAAGCCCTTGGCCTCATCGGCGAGACGAAGTAGCTCCTCGCGGCGCGTCACGACGTGGCCAGGTTCACGATCGTGTAGATCCCGAGTCCGAGGAAGATGAGCCCGCCGCCCCAGCGGATCCACTTAAGGGGCACGAGTCGCTGCAGGAGCTGTCCGCCGTACGCGCCGAGGAACGAGACGCCGATGAGCGCGAGCGACGAGGCGAAGAAGACCTCCCAGGGGTCGTGGGTCTTGATGGTGAAGTTGGCCGCCTGAATCTGGGTCAGGTCCCCAAACTCGGCGAGAAAGATCACCCCGTAGGCCGTAGCCATCTCCGAGATCCGCGACGATCCGCGCTCGCGGCGCGCCTCGTGCTCGCCCTGGCTCTCGATCGTCTCCTCCTTGGAGAGAAGTAGGTAGGCGGCGCCCCCGAGGAACAAGACGGCCACGATGACGTCCTTTACGTGGACGGGAAGCAGTGTGAGTAGGCCGCCCGCGCCGACCGCGATGCCCATCTGGGTGACAAAGGCCAGTGAGGCGCCGGTCACGATCGAGGACGAGCGCGACTTCGTGCTCATCACGATGGTCGCGATCATGGTCTTATCGGGCAGCTCGAGTACGAACATCACCGCAAAGATGCCGAGGAATGCCCCGACGCTCATGGCGGGCTAGAACTGCTGACGGATGTACTGGGCGAAGGCCAGCCCGATACGCATGCGCTCCATGTGTTGGGGTGCGGTGGCCGGATAGCCGCCCATCACCGGGTGCGCGTCGTGGAAGGCTTCAACCTGGTCGGCAAAGGCCGGGTCACTGACGTAGGTGGACGCGCCGAAGGCGATACGCGAGAGGTGCTGGGCGGGCACGTGCTCGATGGTCTCGTCCCAGTTCTCGGTCAAGTAGCGCCACACCGCCGGCCCGTTGGCGACGTTCGCCAATAGCACTGGCAAGATGAGCGGGGAGTCCTGGCTGCGGAACTCGTACAAGCAGCGCCTGGCCGCGTCGAGCGAGACCTCCTGGTCGCGGAAACCGGCGAGCCCCGCCAGGTAGCGCATCTCTTCTTGGGGTGTGGACGCCGCGCGCGAACGCTCGAGAAAGGTGTCGTAATCGCCCGGTCGATCTTGGACGGCCACGACTCGAAGCACCGCGCGCGCGGTGTCGCCGTCCAGCTCATTGGCCTCGAAGCGCTTGACCGCCTCTTCGCGGATCGCAGCGTCCTCGCCGACCACGCCGAGCGTGGAGATCACCACCGATCGCAGCATGGGCGTGAGCTCGCCCTCGCCCTCTTTCGCATCCCACCCGAGTCTCGCGAACTGGGGCGCGAAGAGTGCGCGTACCTGATCGGCCAGGACCAGGCGCTGTTCGGCGTTGAGGGCTCGATAGACCGTGTCCACCCCGGCCGCCACGGTCTCCCACGGATTGGGCTCGTTCTCATCTCCCAATCCCTTGGCCAAGGTGTAAAAGTCGTTCCACGTGATGGTGGTCGCCAGCAGTGCGGCCAGGGCGTCGGAAAACAGCGTGGCCCGCTCGATCTCGGTGAGCTCGCTCATGCGCGCCGCCACGGCTGCTGACTCCTTCGAGGAGTAGCGCGAGCGGAAGGTCCCCGAGCCGCCCGCGTTGAGGAGCACCGGGGCCTCGTCGGTGACGGTGAGGGGTTCGTCGCCGAGTAGGTGGCGTGAGGGTGCGCCGCCGTTGAGCGAGCGCGTCATCAGCGGCACCAGCCAGTGCTCTCCGATCTTGCTGTCCGCACTCTTGGGGTGATAGCCGAAGGGCTGCTGGGTAACGGTGTTGCCGTCCAGGCTCACCAGCGGCATGCCACCCTGGAGAATCCACGTGTCCATCACCGTACGCACCGGCTCGCCGGAGCTCTCTTCGAGAGCGTCCCACAGGTCGGTCGTGCGGGCGTTGGCGTAGCTGTGCTTGGCCAAGTAGAGGCGGATGCCGTCGCGAAAGACCTCTTCACCCAGGTACTGCTCGAGCATGCGCAAAACCGAGCCGCCCTTTTCGTAGGTGAGAACGTCAAACATGCCCTGGGTGTCGTCGGGCGAGATGACCTCGTACTCAATGGGTCGGGTGCGGTTGAGTCCGTCCACCTGCATGGCCAGGTCGCGGAAGGTCACCTGGTTGGCCCAGATGCGCCAGTCCGGGCGAAAGGCGTTGGTGCAGATGAGTTGCATGAAAGTCGCGAAGGCCTCGTTGAGCCAGATGCCCTCCCACCACTCCATGGTCACCAGGTCGCCGAACCACATGTGGGCGATCTCGTGGTGCACGACTTCGGCGACGCGCTCGATCTCGGTGTGGGCGGCCGTAGCGGGATCGACCAACAAGGCGTTCTCGCGGTAGGTGACGAGTCCGAGGTTCTCCATCGCGCCCTGGAGGAAGTCGGGGATCGCGATCATGTCCAACTTTTCGCCCGGATAGCGGATGCCGAAGTAGTCCCCGAAGAAGCGCAGCGCGAAAGCCCCCGCCTCGAGGGCGAGCTCGGTGAGGTGCACCTTGCCTACGGGGGTGATCACGCGCAAGGGGATGCCATCGACGTCCACGGTCTCGCTCTCGTCGAACTCGCCGATCACGAAGGCCACCAAATAGCTCGACATGATCATCGAGTTGCGAAAGCTCACGGTGCGCAGCCCGTTGCCCAGATCGACGTCAGACTCCGCGGGGTAGTTGGAGTACGTCTTTAACGCGCTGGGCACGGTGAGGTTCACCTGGAACGTCGCTTTAAAGGCCGGCTCGTCCCAGCAGGGAAACGCGCGGCGGGCGTCGGTGTTCTCGAACTGGGTCGTCGCGATCACGTGGTCGACACCGTGAACGTCGGTGTACGTCGAGCGGTAGAAGCCGACCAACTTGTCGTTGAGCGTGCCGTCAAAAGCGATTTCGATGATGGCCGGGCCCACGGGCAGCTCGCGCTCGAAGACGAAAGTCGCGGTCTGGTAGGTCTCGTCCGTCGTGTGCTCGAGCGAGCGGTAGCTGGTGCCATCGGCGCTCACCGTGGCTGCACCCAGCTCTAAGTCCAGAGCGTTCAAAGTAAAGCGGTCCACCACTTCGGTGATCTCCACGTCGATCTCGACGCGACCGGCAAAGGTAAAAGACTCGAGGTCGGGGGTGAGGAAGATCCGGTACGCCGAGGGAACGACGCTGCGCGCGAGGCGGTAGGGGTTGGGTGTAGTGCTCATAACGCACCACCCTAGAACGATTTCACGTACGCTCGACGAGTGAGTTTCACCCCCACTCCCGTTTCGTTGCGCCAAAAACCCGGACCGAATCGCTTGGCGGTGACCGGCATCGGAAACGCGATGCTCGACATCATCACCGAGGACGAGCGAGAGATTTACGCCTCCCTCGGACTGGTCAAAGCGGCCATGGAACTGATCGGCGTCGACCAGCTCGAGCGCTTCTTCGCGGCCATGGGCGAGACCATCCAGATGTCGGGCGGGTCGGTGGCAAACTCCATCGCCGGCGTCGCCGCCCTCGGGGGCACTTGTGGGTACATCGGAAAGGTGGCCGACGACGAGTTCGGTCAGCGGTTTCGCCGCGACCTCGAGTCGTTGGGGGTCGAACTCGATCTCGCCGTGGCCACGATCGACGAAGGCGCGACGGGGCGCTGTCACGTCTTTATCACTCCCGACGCCCAGCGCACCATGGCGACGTACTTGGGCGCGTCGAATCGCCTCACGGTCAGCGACATCCGTGAGGATCTCATCTCGCGATCGGAGATCACCTACGTGGAGGGGTACCTCTTTGATTTACCGCCGGCCAAAGAGTCGATCCGCAAGGTCGTGAACTTCGCCCACGAGGCCGACTCCATGGTGGCCTTGTCTCTCTCGGACATGTTCTGCGTCCAGCGGCATCGTCGCGATTTCTTGGACCTCGTGACGACCGACGTTGACGTACTGCTCGCCAACGAAACCGAGATCCTCTCGTTGTTCCAGTACGACGATCTCGAGCGCGCCTTCGCCGCGCTCGACGAGATTGGCGTCCTGGCCGTAGTGACGCGCGGGCCCGAGGGGGCCGAGGTCGCCACGGTCTCGGGCGTGGTCCACGTTCCCGCGGCCGAGGTCGAGAACGTAGTGGACCAGAACGGCGCGGGCGACATGTTCGCCTCCGGCTTTCTCTACGGCCTCGCCCTCGGGGCCGATCCGGTGGAGGCGGCCGAGTTGGGCTCGCTGTGCGCGGGCGAGATCATTACTCACTTAGGGGCGCGGCCCGAGAACGACCTTGAACTGCTGGGCATCGAGGCGGGTCTGCTCTAGATACCTTGGGCGTCGAGGATCGCGTCGAGTTCGCGGGTGCGCTGGGTCTCCCAGCGCACCCAGATCAGCGCCATCGGGATGAGCGCGATCAACATGAGTGCGTCGCCCCCGATCCACATGATGCCCCCGCCCATCTTGATGTCCGAGAGCTGCCAGGCGCGCGAGGTGCCCGGCGGGGCCATCATCGCGTAGTTCGAAAAGGGGACGTGAGAGGACATCGACAACACGAGGCCGGTGAAGGTATCGACGGGAACGGCGGCCATCACGTAGACCAGGCGCAGCCCCGGGTGCAGCTGGTAGCCACGCTCGAGTCCGAAGGCCGGTCGAAAGAAGAGGTACCCCACGACGAGAAAACCGATCTGCTCGAGGTGGTGGATCCACATGTGGGCCATCATCAGGTTCATGAACCCCGTGAGGTGGGTGAGGGGGATGAAGGCGAAGTACAGGGCGAAGGCGAAGAGCGGGTGAGTGATCGTGGTCATGGCCCGACCGTCCAGGAATCGCCGAATGGCTGCGGTGCCGCTGTCGTAGGCGAGGTCCAGGGGCGCGCCGAGCGCGAACAGTGGCGCCGCCACCATGATCAGCATGAGGTGCTGGACCATGTGGTCGCTGAAGTACTCCATGTCGTAGGTGCCGATAAATGTTTGGGTGGCGAGGAACGTGACGACGAGCCCGAGGCCGAAACAGAGGCTGCGCGCGCGGGACCAGGGGGTGGAGTGCAGGCGTACCCCTCGGTAGTACAGGGCTGCCGCCAGCGCCAGAAGTATGAGGGCGAGAGGGCTCAGGTCCCAGTGGTTCAGGTGGTGCCAGGAAAACGGTGCGATCATGGGGGAGGGCACGCTCGCAGTCTACGGGTGGAATTTTCCGCTGAAAAAACTCTCAGTAGGATGGGTCGGTGCTCCGAAAGTATTTCACGCCTCGAGCGATCGGGCTACATATCACTTTGATCTGTTGGATCGCTCTGTGCGCCCTCGCCGCCTGGTGGCAGGTGGGTCGCGCCGTCCAAGGCAACGCGCTCAGCTTCCTCTATTCGATCGAGTGGCCGCTCATTGGGATCCTCGGCATCGTCGGGTGGTACTCGATGCTCAACATGGAAAAGGTGTCCGAGCATAAGGAGCAAGCGCGTCGCGAGTACGAAGAGCGCATGCGCGCCGAAGCCCAGGAGGCGCGCGAGCACGCCGCGGCCGTCGAAGGCGAGGACGCGAACCTGGCGGCCTACAACGACCACCTCGCCCAACTCTCCCAGACGCCGAAGAAGCGACTCTGGGGCCACTAGATGGAGGCCACATTCCGGCGGTACCGGGCGATGTCGTACATCACCGGCACCACGCTGTTGATCCTGTTCGTAACCCTTTTTCTTCACACCGTGGACCTGAAGCTGTGGGAGCACATTCATCTATTCGTCGACGTCGTGGGCATCGGACACGGCATCGTCCTCTACCCGATCTATATGGTCACGTGCTTTAACCTGACCCTCAGGTTCCGCCTGCCGATCTACTTCATCGCCATCATGCTGTTTGCCGGCTTCGTGCCCGGGCTCGCGTTCTACCTCGAGCATCGAATGCGCCTGCGCCTCTACCCTCACGGACTACCCGAGAAAGTTTCCGTCGCCCGGTGAGTGAGTGGCTCGCTCGGCGGGTCATCGCCTTCGCGCACCAGGGGGGCTCTTTCGAGGGCCCCTCATCGACGCTCGCGGCCATCGAGCACGCCCTCGGCGTAGGAGCCGACGCCATCGAGCTCGACGTTCACGCCACGCTCGATCGGCGCCTGGTGGTCTGCCACGACGAGACGGTTGATCGCACGACCAACGCAGCAGGAGCAATCGCCCAGATGACGCTCGCGCAAGTGCGTGAACTCGACAACGCGTACTGGTGGATAGTGGGCGACACCGTCTCACCTGGTCGAGACGAGGAGGAGTACCTTGTGCGGGGCCGCGCGCCGCGAGATCCTCGCTACCGAATCGCCACCCTCGAAGAGGTCGCCGTGGCCTTTCCTGGCGTGCTGCTCAACCTTGACATCAAAGCGACGGCGCCTCTGGTCGAGCCGTATGAGGAACTCTTGGGGCACGAGATCGAACGCCTCGACCTCAGCAAGCGGGTGATCGTGGCGTCCTTTCTCGACGCAGCGATCGTGAAGTTTCGGGATTTCGCGCCGCACGTGGCCACCTCGGCGGCGACCGATGAGACCGCGGCGTTCTTCTTTTCGCACCTCGAATCGCCCGTCGTGCCGCCGGTCGTGGCGTTTCAGGTGCCCGCGCGCACCCAGGGAATAGAGGTCGTCACCGAATCCTTCGTCGAAGCGGCGCATCGCGCGAGGATCGCGGTGCACGTCTGGACCGTCAACGAGGAAGACGAGATGCGACGCTTGGTTCACCTGGGCGTCGACGGCCTCATCAGCGATCGGCCCCGGCTACTCGCGTCGGTGTTGAGTGGGCTGGGCGTCGCCTGGGGCGGTTTCGGGTCGAGCTAGTTCTTCATGCGTCGGCGCGCGCGCATCAAGGAGAGCGCGAGTCCGCCAACCACGAGCGCGGGCAGCGCCACGTAGGCAAGGACGTTTTGGTGCGCGCTCTCGCTCGCTAGCGCAACAACTCCCAGCACCACTAGGACCACGACGGTGATCTCTGGGGTGTCGCCCACGAGAAAGTCCCACCAGAACCGAAGAAAGCCGATGAGGCGCCGGCCGACCCAGGCGAGACCGGACTTCATGCGCGGCCCGCTTCGATCGCGCGGGGGTCGCGGGCTGAGCGGCTGAGCACCGTCACCACCAACGCGTAGAGGACGACCAAGGCCAGCAGCATGGTGTCGCCCCCGGGCCAGCGCACGTGAAGTCCCTCGCCGGTCCAGAACGTGCCAAAGCTGATCAGCATGACTCCGACCGACATCTTCATGAGGTTCTCTGGCACCTGGGAGAGCTGCTTGGCCACCAGGGCTCCGATGCCCGCCACGACCAGCACCGCCACCAGCGCCACGATCACCGCGAGTCCAAGTCGGTGCGCCGAAGTGCCCAAGGTGAGCACGGCCACTACGATCTCGGTTCCTTCGAGAAACACTCCCTTAAAGGCGACGACGAAAGCAACGTTGTCCCGACCGACGGGCTTTCCTTCGGCGCGCAGCGCCGTGACCGTCTTTTCGTAGATCGCATCCTCGTCGTGCAGACCGATGAATCCGGTCGATCGCAAGATCGCCTTGCGTAGCCACTGCAGGCCAAAGACGAGTAGGACGGAGCCCACCACGAGGCGCAATGGACCGAGGGGCACGCGTACTAGTGCCGGTCCAAAGGCGCCCACGATCGCCGAGAGGCACAACAGGGCTACCCCGGTGCCTTCGAGGGCCGAGCGCCAGCCCCGGGTATGTCCGACCGCGACCACGATGGTCAGGGCCTCGATCATCTCCACGGAGGCCGCCAAGAACACGGCCGCGCACAGCACCACGGTCGACGTGGAAGCGCTGACGCTGGCTATCACCTAGTCCTCTCTTTCTTGGGCGCTCATAATGAAGCATTCTGCAGCGTCGAAGTGCACTTTCACATTGCTATCTCGATCGAAGCGATGCGTTGAGAATATCTTGGTGAGCCGCGCACCCCCTCCCAGGGTCACGACGTGCTCGTATCCACGTCCGGTGAAGGCGACGTCGAGGACATTGGCTTCGAAGCCGTCATCGCTGGTGGGCGCGGCGAGCGCTACGCCGCTGGAGCGCACGAAGAAGGTGAGAGGTCCGCGGAGTTCGTCGTGACCATTGTGGCGTGCACGCAGTCGTGTTCGGGCAGAAAACGACAGCGACACCTCTACGTGCTCGTGATCACATCCGTGCACCGCAGCAACGGGAAACTCGCCGGCTACGCCAGTAAATCGGGTGACGAAGCAGTTGGCGGGGCGGCGATAGACGTTCTCAGGGGTGTCGAACTGCACCAGGGTTCCCTTATCGAGGACGCCGACGCGATCGGCCAGCGCGAAGGCCTCGCTCTGGTCGTGAGTGATGTAGATCGCGGTCGCCCCCGCTTCGCGCGTCAAGGTGGCGATCTCAAGGCGCAGTTGCTCGCGGCGGTCGGCGTCAAGGTTCGACAAGGGTTCATCGAACAAGATGAGACCGACGTCGGCGGCGAGCGCGCGCGCTAGGGCTACGCGCTGTTGCTCACCACCCGAAAGTTCGTTGGGGTAACGCTCGGCGAGATGCGAGATCCCCACCCGATCTAAGAGACTCTCGACCCGACCCGCGCGAACATCCTTGGCGTGTGTCGATCCGCCAAGGGGAAAGGCGACGTTCTTGCGCACGCTGAGGTGGGGCCAGAGTGCGTAGTCCTGGAAGACCATGGCCACTCCGCGCTTTTCGGGGCTGAGAAAAATGGACGGACCCGCCACGATCGTCTCGTTGAGGGCGATCGTTCCGCTAGTGGGTCGCTCGATACCGGCCACGCAGCGCAGCGTGGTGGTTTTGCCCGAACCCGAGGGGCCGAGCAGGACGACGAAGGAGCCTGGCTCGATGCTGAGCGACACCTCGCGCAGGGCGATCTTGTCGCCAAAGTACTTCGATAACGAGTCGATGGTGACGCGCACCGGTTCGAGTGGCGAATTGCTCATCAGTCCACCACGCTCCAGCCAACCCGGCGCCAACCCGCCGGCGCGAAGAGCCGATAGAGGCCGAGGGCGATGGCGATGACGCCGAACATCTCGGCCATGAGCGCCACCGTCATCGCGGTGCCGGTGCCGAGTTGAAAGTTGTTGATGTAGGACTGGATGGTCACCGACGCCGGCTCCTGGCTGGGGGGATAGAGGATCTGGGACAGGGCCAGTTCCGAGATGGTTTTGGCGAAGGTCAATAACCAACCCCAGACGAGCACCCTCGACATCAGGGGAAGGTTCGTGGTACGCCACGTCCGCCACCGACCCGCCCCGTGCACGCGCGCGGCTTCACTGAGCGAGGACTGGATCTGGCTGACCGGGCCCGCCATGAAGCGAGTCTGTCCCGGTACCGCCGAAGCGACGAGTCCGAGCATCAAAAGCGGCAGCGTCTTGTAGATGTCCACGACGTTGCGAGTGATGAAGCCCAGGTCGTAGAAGAAGATGTACCCCACCCCGAGCACCACCCCGGGAATGGCGATGGAGCCGAGCAAGAAGATGTCGGTCACCCGCTGGCTCCAGCCCCCGCGCGAGGCGACCATGCGTCGCGCGAGGATGACTGCCAGCGCGCCGGTAGCAGTCGCCACGACGAGGCCGAGCTGATTAGAGAGCGTGAGGGGAGAGCCGAGCCCGTCGTCTTCGATCGAGGGATGAAACACCTGGGAGAAGTAGGTGAGCGTGAAATGGATATGCGCGGCGCCCACTTCGCCAAGGTTCTGGACGAAGGATCCCACCACGGCCCCGATGACCGGCACGCCGAGGGCTACAAAGACAATGACGCCGACCCCGGAGGTGACGGCGAGGCGCGCAGCGCGGCCAAACTCGCGACGCCGGGGCGCGCGCGTGCGTCCCGAGAGCACGGCGTAGGACTTCGATCGCCGACTCACCATCGACTGCAAGACGATGCAGGGGACGGTGGCCAGTATGAGTACGCCCGCGATGACCGCCGCGACGGAGAAGTTGGCCGGGAAGTTGGAGATGGCACTAAAGAGCGTGAAGGTGGCCAGAGGAAAGTGGGCGTGGTATCCGAGAGTGTCCGCGACGCCAAAGTCGCTGATCGTCTCGGCAAAGCTAATGGCCAGGGCGCCCAAGATCGCCGGTGCCACGATCGGCAGCACCGTTCTCATCGTGCGCGCGCGCCCCGCACCGTGGATGCGCGCCGCGTCTTCGAACTCGGGCCCCAGTCCGCGCAGGCCGGCCGAGACGATGAAGAACGCGAAGGGGAGCGCGGTCGAGGTGAGCACCACGATGATGCCCAGAGGGCCAAAGAACTCGCCGTACAGCCATGACAGGCGGATCCCAAAGGCGCTGGCCACGCCGTAGGGCTGCAGGACGTCGGTCCAGCCCTGAGCCATAATCCAGGTCGGCATCAACAGCAACAGCCACATCGACACTGACCACAATCGCCGTGCTCCCAGATTGGTTCGCTGGACGAGCCAGGCGAGCGTTGTCGCCCCCGCCGTCGCGAGCACCGCCACCAGCGAGGAGACCCACAGCGAGTTGAGGATGCCGGTCAAGGTATAGCCCTCGAAAGCCTGGCGGATGTAGGTGAGGGTGAACCACTGGGGCCCCTGGGAGAACATTCGCGGGCTCACCGCCAAGATCAAAAAGCACGTCACCGGAGCGATGATGAGCAGGGTCAGGACCAGCCAGATGGTGAGACCCCCGAAGGTGAATCGACGCGGGCGCCACTCCTTGACCTGTTTGTCCCTGAGCGGCTCGGGGGTCGCAGAAATCTCCTCGGGAGCCGCAATGAGATCTGTCACGTAGTACCGCCTCTGTATGCCACCGTCCCGAGGCCGAAGCCTCGGGACGGTGGGGGACGACTTCGGGGGAGGATGAAGTCGAGGGTTAGACGGGGATGATGGTCTTGTCGAACCACGCGTTAATCGATGACTCCAGGGGTCCCCACACGTAGGGGTTGATCGAGATCGCGTGGGTCGTCGACAGAGGCGGGATGATCTTGTTGGCCGGGTTTTCACCGTTCAGCACGGGCCAAAACAGCGAGTCGCCTTGAGGGTCACCAGTCTGCATGACGTGCTGTCCTGATTTGGACATGACCCAGTCGGCGAACTTTTCGGCGTCCTGCTGGACGATCTTGGGCTCTTTGGCATCGATGCCGATCGCACTGGGCAGCGCGACGGAGTAATTGAGGTACTTCACGCGCACGGCGGGGAAGGAGCCGTTGAGTTCGTCGCCGTAACACGCGGAACTCTGGACCACGGCCATGTTGATCGATCCGATCTCCATCGCGCCCAATGTCGGGCCGTTGGTCGAACTCACCAACAGCCCGTTCTTCGAGAGTGCTTCGAAGAAGGTCTTGCCTTTGGTGACCGCCGTCGCGGTCGAGCCGCTCTTGTAGCTGGCGATTTCGTTCATCACCCCGGCGATCAAGGGAAAGGTGGGGCCGGATTGGGCCGGGTCGTTCATGCCGAGCTGTCCGTTGTACTTCGCCTCGGTCAGCTGGCTCCACGTGCTGGGCAGCTGGCTGGCCTTGACCTTGGCCGAGTTGTAGCAGAGCGCCCCGGTGACGGTGAGTCCCGTGGGTATGAAGCTGCCGTCGCTGGGCACGTTCTGCTTGCCCAGGGTATTGAAGGCGACGTTGGGCACGACGTGCTTGACGAGCATGCCCTGGTCGTCTAACTCAGCGAAGGCGGCGGTCCCATCCACCCACAGCGCACCCCATTTGGGGTTGTCGCCCTCCGCCTGGATCTGCTGGAGCAGCGGACCAGTCGAGTTGTCGTTGAGCGTGACGGTGAATCCCGGCTTGGTCGCGTTGAACGCGGTGACCGTTGCCTGGTCGTAGCCCTGGGCCGAGTAGAGGACGAAGCCCGGATTAGTGGCGGCGTGGGCCGCTGTCGAGATTCCGACGAAGGATAGGGCGAGCGCACCGGCCGAAACGGCGAGTCGCAAAGCGGGGATACGACGGTGTGGTTGTGTGGTCATGGGCATTTTTTAGAGCCCGGGGATAAACGTGTAGTGAGCGTTCAGAAACTACGGCGCGAATCCTGTACGACGAGTACGTGAACTACGAGCCCGCTCGGTTAAGAGTCGGCAAAGGTCAACGAATACGGCTTAGCCGCGGCCCGCGTTGGGCCTCTTGCCGTGGTTGGCCTTCTTCTTTGCGCGTAACTTGCGCTTAACGGTCCGCTTTGACATAGGTGACAATGTTAGTGGCACCGAGCGGTGTCAAGCCAAATGAGGGACAGTGGATAAAGCGGCCAACAGCGGAGAACTCGTGCTCGTCGCGACGCCCTTAGGCAACTTGGGCGATCTCTCCGCGCGAGCGTTGGATCTGCTTCGCCGAGCTGACGTTATCTATTGCGAAGACACTCGCCATTCGAGGACGATTCTGAGCGCGAACGAGATACCCGCCCGGGGACGACTGCGCGCATTTCATGAACACAATGAGGCCAGCGAAAGCGAACGACTCTGCGAGCGAGTGGCGTCGGGCGAATTGGTAGTGCTCGTGAGCGATGCAGGCACGCCAGGTATTTCGGATCCGGGAACTCGAGCGGTGGCGGCCGCGATCGAGGCGGGGCTGCGGGTTACGACCGCTCCGGGACCGAGCGCGGTCATCGCCGCGCTCAGCGTGAGCGGGCTGCCGAGCGAACGATTTGTCATGGAGGGTTTTCTGCCTCGCAAGCACGGCGAGCGCGCCGCGCGTTATCGCCAGTGGGAGCGCGAAGAGCGCACCGTCGTCTTCTACGAGTCGCCCCAGCGCGTGGCCGCGGTTGTCGCCGAACTTGCCGAGATCTTCCCTGCTCGGCGCGTCGCGGTCGCGCGCGAACTCACCAAAATCCACGAAGAAGTGCTGCGCGGGACGTTGGCGCAGGTGTCGCGCGAACTGAGCGAGCGCGAGGTCCTGGGCGAGATCTGTGTTGTTCTCGAGGGCGCCGCGCCACGCGAACCGGTGCACGACAGCGTTATCCTCGAGGCTCTGCGCGCGCAGTTTGACGCGGGGCTCAGCACCCGCGACGCGGTGGAGTTCGTGACGGAGTCCCTGGGCATTAGCCACCGCGACGTCTATCGACTCGCCCTCGACGCCCGAAGGGACGCGCCGGAGCGATAAGTAACCTGGTTCGATGGGCCGTTTCTACATCACCACCCCCATTTACTACGCCAACGATGCGCCCCACGTCGGTTCGGCCTATACGACGGTGAACGCCGACGCGCTGGCGCGCTGGCATCGCCTGGCCGGCGACGAGGTCAAGTTTCTCACCGGCACCGACGAACACGGCCAGAAAATGGCTGATGCGGCGGCCAAACACGATGCGACACCCCAAGAGTGGACCGACCAGGTCTCTGCGCGCTTCAGGGTCGCTTGGGCGGCGCTGAACATCTCCAACGACGACTTCATCAGGACCTCTGAACCACGCCACTACGAGTCGGTCCAGCGCTTCCTCTCGGTGATCTACGAGAACGGCTACATCTACAAGGACGTCTACGAGGGCCTCTACTGCGTGAGTTGTGAGGACTACTACACCTTGGAGGCAAGCGACGAGGGCAGGTGTCCGATACACCATTCGGTGCTCACTCAAATGCAGGAGGAGAACTGGTTTTTTCGCCTGAGTGCCTTCGAGGATCGACTCATCGAACTGTACGAGCAGAACCCCGGATTTGTCACGCCCGAGACGAAGCGCAACGAAGCCTTCGCCTTCGTCAAGGGCGGGCTGCGTGATATCTCGATCACACGCACCTCAATCGACTGGGGCGTGCCCGTGCCCTGGGATTCGGGCCACGTCTTTTACGTGTGGTACGACGCCCTGATCAACTACCTCACGGCCATCGGCTACGGCCGCGACAATGAGGAAGTCGAGTACTGGTGGCCGTCGTCGAATCACCTGATCGGCAAGGAGATCATCCGGTTCCACTGTGTCTGGTGGCCGGCGATGTGCATGGCCGCGGGGCTGGACCCGGTCCACCACGTACACGTGCACGGCTGGCTACTAATTGGGGGAGAGAAGCTCGGCAAGACGATGGCGGCGGAAGGCGCGGTACGCATCACCGACATCGAACCGGTGGGTCTGGCCGAGGAATACGGCGTTGACCCGTTGCGCTACTACCTGCTGCGCGAGACCGCGCTCGGCAACGATGGCGAGTTCTCGCTCGAAGGGATCATCGCGCGCTACAACACGGATCTCGCCAACAACCTGGGCAATCTCGTAGCGCGCGTCGCGGCCGTCGTCACTTCTAAGTGCGCCGGAGTGGGACCGCGTCCCCACCAAGATTCGACGCTGCGCGCGCTCGCCGAGAGTGCGGTGGCGCGCTCGACGGAGGCGTGGGAGAACTTTTCGCCCCAGCGCGCCCTCGAGGCCACTTTCGATCTCGTGAGCGCGACGAATGCGTACCTCGAGTCCCACGCTCCGTGGAAGATGGACCCCGGCGAGGCGATCGAGGTCGTGATGGGCGACGCGTTGGAGGCGATTCGCCTGGTCGCGATCTTGATTACTCCCGCGATGCCCGGCGTGGCCGCAGAGATCTGGCGCCGGGTGGGACTGAGCGGCGCGCCCGATGAGCACATCCTCGCCGACGTGGCACGTTGGGGGCTGTACCCGGGCGGCCCGGTTGAAAAGGGCGATCCGCTCTTTCCGCGCATTACCGCCGACTCGTGAACAACTGGACCGACGCCCACTGCCATCTTCAAGATGAGTTCTTGGACGACACCTCGGAGGCCGCCGCGGAGGTCGCCGCCACCCTGGAGCGCGCTCGGGCGGCGGGAGTTGACCGCTTGGTCGTGATCGGCACGGGCGAGCGAAGTTCAAAAGAGGCCCTCGCTCTCACCAGCTTCAGCGGCGACGTCGAGGTCTTTGCGACAGTCGGTCTGCATCCTCATGACGCAACCGAAGACCTCGCGCCCATCGAGGCTCTCGCGCGCACCGGCCACGAGCGGCTCGTGGGAATCGGTGAGTGCGGGCTCGACTACTTCTACGAACACTCGCCGCGAACTCAACAACGACAGGCATTTTCCCGCCAAATCGCCCTGGCCCGCGAACTGGATCTGGCCCTGGTGGTGCACGCGCGCGACGCTTTCGCCGACCTCTTCGACATCTTTGCCAGTGAGGGAGTCCCCGCGCGCACTGTCATCCACTGCTTCACCGGGGGACCCGGTGACGCCCTCGGATGTTTGGAGCGCGGTTGCGACATTTCGATCTCGGGCATCGTGACTTTTAAGAACGCCGAGGAGGTACGCGAAGCGGCGCGGCTCGTTCCCCTTGATCGCCTGCACGTCGAGACCGACAGTCCGTTTTTGGCGCCGGTGCCCCACCGGGGCAAGAAGAACGAGCCCGCGTTCGTATCCGTGGTGGGCGAGTACGTCGCGCGCCTGCGCGGCGAGGACGTCGAGGAGCTCAAGGCGGCCACGGCGACGAACTCGGCGCGCCTCTTTGGTGTATCGCCTCGCTGAGAAGAAAAGCCAGTAAATATAAGGCCTCTGGCCGCTAGTTGCCGAGGCCGTTGGGCTCTCCTAGCGTGTAGGGAACAGTTTTACCGAGCAGTAGTCCTGGCGGAGGGCATTGAGCTGAGTACTACACCACGCGGGGCGTCCTGGCGCCCGCGAATACTGCGCACGGCGCTCGTCGTACTGGCGAGCGGTGCGGTGCTGCTCGCGCCGGGGGTGTCGGGCGCGAGTGCGCACCCCAACCTTCACATGCCCAACCTGGTGGGCCGTTCGCGCCTCGCTGTCTATCGCACCATGCGCCACGACGGCCTCTACTTCATGACCCGCGGTCCGGGTAGTTCGAACGCTCGCTGGAACGACGTGGTGAGCCAGAGCCCGCGCGCCGGCTCGGTGGTGGCCTGGCACTCCGAGGCGAGCCTCACGGTGCGCCCGGGGGCGCCCACCGCGCGCGCCAGCCGGCTCGTACCCCGACTCACCGGGCGCACGAGGGCTGCGGTTTACGCCGCCATGAAGTCGGCACAACTGTACTTTTCTACGGTCGGACCAGGTAGCACGAATGGAAAGTGGAAGATGGCGGTCAGTCAGTCGCCCCGGGCCGGCACCCGGGTTCCCTGGCATTCGAGCGTGGTCGTGCACGTCACGACACGCGCGCCGATCGTCACCACCGCCGCGAAGAAGACGGCCGCACCCGAGGGGACGACCTCGGACGCGGACGAAGTGGTGAGCGGGGCCAACTTCAAATTGGGCGAAGCCACCTGGTACAACTACGTGCCCGGGCAGTGCGCCACCTGGTACCTGCCCAAGGGCACGGTCATTACGGTGCTCGATCTGGCGAGCGGTCGCTCGATCACCTGTACCATCACCGATCGCGACGCCGACGTCGACAGCCACATCGTGGACCTCGACGCGGCCCAGTTCGCCCAACTCGCGCCGCTCGGCAAGGGAGTTTTAAGTGTCAAAGTTTCGTGGTGACCCATTCGCGCACTGAATTGATGACCCTGCTCGCCGAGCACGGTCTAAGCCCCTCGCGCGCGCTGGGACAGAACTTCGTGGTGGACGCCAATACCGTGCGCCGCATTGCCCGACTGGCCCACGTCGGTCCGGGTGATCAGGTGTTAGAGATCGGCGCCGGCCTGGGATCCTTGAGCCTGGCCCTGGCCGAAACCGGCGCCGAGATCCGAGCCCTCGAGATCGACCGCTTCTTGATCGAGCCCTTGCGCGCGGTCGTCGAACCCCACGGGGTGACGGTGTTTCACGCCAACGCGCTGGAGGCCGACTACGACTCGATCCTGCGGGCTCGCGCGACTGTGGTCGTGGCCAACCTTCCCTACAACGTGGCGACGCCGCTTGTCTTGCACCTGCTCGAGACGCGCCCCGAAGTGTCACGCATGTTGGTGATGGTCCAAAAAGAGGCGGGCGAGCGACTCGCGGCCCAGGCCCGCGACGAGGCGTACGGCGCGGTCTCTCTGCGCGTGCAGTATTTCGCCGACGCCAAGATCGTGGGAAAGGTGCCCGCCAGTGTCTTTGTACCCCGGCCCCGCGTGGAGTCGGTGCTCGTCGAAGTGGTGCGGCGCGAGCGACCTCGAATTGACCCCGCCCTCGTGGGCGAGGACGAGCTCTTTGCGGTAATTCGCACGGCCTTTGGCCAACGGCGCAAGATGCTGCGCCGGTCGTTGGCCGAGTGGCGCACCGAAGGCGTCTTTGAGCGTGCCGGAGTGGACGAGACCCGCCGACCCGAAGAACTCACGATCGAAGAGTTTGCGGCGCTGGCGGCCTCTCGATGAGTGAGCTGCTCGCGCCGGCCAAATTGACGTGGTTCCTCGAGGTGACGGGCGTGCGCCCTAACGGCATGCACGAGCTGCGATCGGAGATGCTGAGCCTGGACTTCGCCGATCGGCTCGAGATAGACCCCGACGCCAACTATCTGCGGGTTGAGGGGCCGTATTCGAATGTCATTGAGGGTGAGGACAACCTCGTTTCGCGCGCGCTGTCCCTCGTGCGCCGCCGCGCCGGCGTGGTACTGCACAAAAACATCCCTCCGGGGGGCGGTCTGGGCGGTGGAAGTTCTGACGCCGGGGCGATTCTGCGTTGGGCGGGAGGAGTGAGCGACGACCTCGCGGCGACGTTAGGCGGGGACGTGCCGTTCTGCCAACGAGGTGGTCGAGCCCTGGTCGAAGGGATCGGCGAACGCGTCCTCGCTCAGCCCTACGAGGAGCGCGCGGTCACCCTGATCTTGCTCAGCTTTGGCGTCAACACGGCCCAGTGCTATCGCGCCTTCGATGAACTGGCGGCCCAGGGGGAGCGACCCCACGGCCGCAATCATTTAGAGCGGGCCGCCCGCTTGGCCGAGCCGCGATTGGCTGAGACGATGGACTGGCTGGGCGCGACCTTGGGGGACCGCGTTCATCTGGCCGGTTCCGGCTCCACGCTCTTTGTCGAGGGGCATCTCGAGCACGGCGTAGACGCCTGGGACGTGCAGGGTCCCGCGGGGGTCGTTCAGTTTCGCCAAACCATCACCACGCCCGCGGGGGCGTAGATCCCGCTATTTACCGGCGGCGCGACGCTGGAAACGCGTGCGCTTCAGCATCTTCTTGTGCTTCTTCTTGCGCATTCGCTTGCGCCGCTTCTTGATAAGTGATCCCATGGCCTGAAGAACACTACTACGTTCTTCTTTAGGCCCTAATTGAGGAGGATCACCGTGTCGTGGGCGATAGATCACGTTCAACTCGCCATACCCTCAGGATCCGAAGAGCGCTGCGACGCGTTCTACGTGGGCGTGCTCGGATTTCGCGTGCTCGACAAGCCGCCCATCCTGGCCGCGCGCGGCGGGCGGTGGTATCAGCGCCACGAGGCGGTTGTTCACCTCGGCGTCGATCCCAGCTTTCGCGCCGCTACGAAGGCCCATCCGGCCCTGTTGGTGGGGGAGTACGACGAACTCCTCCAGCGCCTCGGTGAGGCGGAGATCGTGGTGCGGGCTGATGAGTCGATTCCAGGGCGGCGGCGCTGTTACGTGGACGACCCGGTCGGCAATCGCATCGAACTCATCGACGCCGCTAACTAACCCTTGACGCGATCGATCGCCAGCGCCTGGCGCGGGCAGCCTCGCAGCGCGTAACGCGCGGACGTGAGCGCGGAGCGATCGTGGAGCGGGGTGACGCCGGGGCGGATAATCGGGTATCCCCACTCGTCGATGTCAATGAGATCAGGGGCGAGTTCGTGACAGTGCCCAAAGCCGTCACAGAGCACTGGATCAACACGCAGAAGAAAGCCGACGTCCTTTTTCATGTCCGGGATTCGACCCGCATCTCTCCGGGAATGCGCGCATAGCGGCGAGGCGAGATCGACGCCGCGCAGGGCCGGCCCGAGGCGTGCGCTGCCACGTCCTCGCCGAACACGCTCAACATCGAGCGAACGAGTCGGGCGACGCCGTCGGGGTGGTGACACGCGCCTCGACCTTCGATCATCCTGCAACGTTCCTCGAGTCGCTCGGGCGCGTCGCGCATCGCGTGCGAGCCGGCGGCCAAGGCGTGCAGGTCTCGGGCGAGTGCGGGCAGTCCGAAGGCGCAGGGTCCACACTGGTGCGCGCCCTCGTTGGCCATCCACGCGGCAATCCGGGCGGTTTCGGCGACCCCGCACCCGTCCTCGCCCAGGGCCACGATGACGCCCGCGCCCACCGACGCGCCCAGCGGGCGCAGTTCCTCGCTGGCGTAGGGGACGTCGAGGGCCGTGCTGGCAATCCACGCTCCGCCGTATCCTCCAAGGAGCACGGCGCGCAGGCGTGACTGCGCGCCGCTCGCCTCGAGCAGGCGTGACAGCGGGGTGCCGAGGGCCGCCTCGATAACGAGTGGGCGCTCAACCGCGCCACTGAGCGTTACGAGCGTGCTGCCGGGACTCGCGTGGGTGCCGAGCGAGCGAAACCATTCCGCTCCGTAGCGCGCGATGAGTCCCACGTGGGCGCACGTTTCGGCGTTCTGAATCAAGACGGGTTGGGAGCGAAGAGTGAGCACCGTGGGTCGATGGGGCCGGTACGTCGGCTCTCCCGCGCGCTCGTTTAGCCAGTGGGTGAGCGCGGACTCCTCGCCGGCGATGTAGCGGGCCGGCGGGTGTTGGAGAGAGATTGACACGTGATCGCGACGGGCCGCCGCGCGTTCTTCGATCGCTCGGCTCACGTATTGGGCACTCGCGCGATGGGTGGTGGGCACGCACACGACGACCTCGTTCCCGCCAATTGCCTCCGCCAACTCGCACGCGCCGTCAAGGACTAGGTGGGGATTGGCGGCGAGCAGCGTCGCGTCTTTACGAGAGGCTGGCTCTCCCTCCATGGCGTTGACCACCACGGCCTTGCGGTGACCGCGCTGTCGCTGGAGAAGCCGAGCCTTGGTGGACGTCGGAAATCCCGCGCCGCCGCGTCCGGTTAGACCAGCCGTCTCGAGCGCGTCCAGGAGCGACGTCGACGCGCTCGGGGTAGAAAACTCCGCGTCGTGCTCATAGAGGCTGAGCGGGGTTCCTCGGCTCGCCCGCAATAGTCGCGGGGGGCCGACGTTGTTCATCGCTGCCCCCGCGCGCCCACCGCGTCCGTGTTCGGCGCGTCCAAGGGGGAGAGCGCGGTGCGACCTCTCGCGCGCTGCGGCCGGGCGAAGGCCCGCCACAGAACGGCGGCCGCGACGACAGCTGCGCAGGCTGAACAGAGCGCTAGTCCCCAGCTGACGCGGGCATCGCTGCCGATGAGGAACGTGTGCAAGATCGCCGAGATGAAGGCCAACCAACTCAGCCAGTGTATGTAGCGCCACGACTGGGGTCGCACGCGAGATTTTGCCAGGCTCGAGATCCACACTGCGAGCATTAAGTCGATGCTGACGGTGCCCACGGCGACGCCGAAGCGGTCGTAGCGCGACACAAAGGGAACAATCGACGAGAGCAGCCCGGTGGCGACGTAGGTGTCGAGAACCGTGGTGAGCACGTGGATCGCAAGGAACACCATGGCGATCAGTGAGAGTGAGCGATGTAGCTCGTTGACTTCAAAACGGCCGACCCGACGGCCGCCCACCCGATTAGAGACGAGGGTGCCGAGCACGATAACGAAGGTAAAGAGGACGAGCGTGACGAGACCGGTGGCCCGAGAGATGTACCACAGATAGGGAGAAGTGAGAGCGATCACGCCGCCACCTCGTCAAGGGGCCACCCACCCACGAACTCAACGGTGCCGTCGCTGCGGACCAGTCGCGCCGCGCAGCGCGCCTGGGCCAGGTGGTAGGGGGCGTCGTCACCCCAAATCAGTGCCGCCGTTGCGAACGCGTTTGCGCGAAGGCAACTCTCGGAGCTCACGCTCGCTACCACATAGGGACCGTTGGCGGGTTCACCCGTGCGCGGGTCGATGATGTGATGAACGTGTCGACCTCCCGCCCGCCACGTCCGCGACGCGCGCGAGGAGGTGGCGATGCCGCCGCCGGCGATGCTGACGCGAGGTTGTGCAGCGTGCACGCTCAAGGTGTCGCTCACACCCACCGACCACGCACCGTGGGGACCGTGACCTCGTAACGCGACGTCTCCACCGATCTCGACGAGGACGCCGCCGCGCTTCGCGAGGTCATCGGCTACGAGATCGGCGGCGAGCGCCTTAGCCGTCGCCCCCAGGTCGAGTTGTACGCCGGGGGCCAGAGAGACGCGGTGGCTCGCCACATCAATCGAAAGAGCCGCGACGCCAGGCGCGGGGCGGCGAGGTAGGAGCGGCGAATCACGGCGAGATCGCACGTCTGCGAAGTCGGCGTCGTAACCGAGTGCCAACAGCGAGGGAAGGACGGTGGGATCACAAAGTCCCTCAGTCGCTATCGAGGCGGTTTGCGCGCTCAACAGCGCGAGCTCGAATGTGGAGCTGGCAATTGCCTCGCTACGGGCATTGAGGATCGAAAGTTCGGAATCGGCACGGAACCTATTGGCCGATGTATCGATCTCGTCGAGCCAGAACGAAAGTCGATCGGCGGCGAAGGCGAGATCCTCAGGATGTTCGGTGGCGAGCGTGCCGCTCATTCCCCAGACCATGAATCGCACGGTTAACTGCACTCCTGGACGCCCGAGGGCGACGTGGTACACGTCGGCTCGGTTGTCGTGGTCACTGGGACAGTCGTGGTCGTGGTGGGTGGCGTGGTCGTAGTCGTTGTCACCGGGGCGGTGGTGCTCGGTGATTCCCTTGACGTCGGCGTGGTCGTAGTCGTTGTCACCGGGGCGGTGGTGGTCGTGGTTCTCGGTGAAGTGCTCGTCGTGCTCGTCGTGGTGGTTCCGGCGCCGCCGCGAACGTCCGAGGTCGCACTCGAAGCGAACACCCCGACCAGGGCGGCCGTGGAGACTCCCGAGACCACGAAGACGCCGCGAGTTATGCGGCGCGCTCGCGCAAATCGCTCATCACGTTGATGTGGGGTTCGAGGGGAGGTACTCATAGAAAGGGACGCAACCAGTTTCGCGGTCGATCCTTAAATTTGATCGGTTGGACCTTAAGAAGATCTGAAATTGTGCGAGTTATTAGAACTCAGAGATTTCCGGTAGCCGTATGGTGAATCGCGCCCCACCCAAAACGGGATCTCGATCTACGCCCACCGTTCCACCACATTCTGCGACGACCTGCGCCACGATGGAAAGACCCAGCCCCGATCCCGGTAAGGCGCGTGCAGCCGGCGAGCGCCAGAATCGATCGAAGACGTGTTCGAGATCTTCGTCACTGACGCCCGGGCCGCTGTCCGACACGCTCACTGTTCCGTGCGACGACGCCACCAGGATGCGACCGTCCGGAGGCGTGAACTTGACGGCATTGGTCAACAAGTTGGAGAGCGCGCGATTGAGGCGGTCGTGGCGCACTCGCACGCGGGACTGCTCCGCATCGACGTCGATAGTGATGTGCTTGGGTCGCGCGTACGTGCGTGCGGTGTCAACACACTCATCAACGCAGTCGTCGAGACGCAGGATCTGTAACTCTCCCTCGGATCGATCACCGCGGGCGAGTTCACCTAGGTCGGTGACGAGCGCGGCGAGCTCATCGACTTGGGCAATCATGTCGTCGCTGATCTGGCGCAACTCCTCGTCGTTGAGTTCGTCAATGCGCGAAAGGACCTGGGCGTTCGTGCGCAGGGACGTGAGCGGCGTGCGTAGTTCGTGGCTCGCGTCGAGTACGAGTTGCTGTTGGAGTTTTTGACTACTTTGCACGGAGTGAAGCAGGCGGTTAAAAACGCGCCGTAGACGGCCGAGTTCGTCTTCGTCACCTTCGACGAGGCGACGTTCGAGGTCGTTGGTGGTGGCGACGGTTTCGATTTCGTCGGTCACTTCTTCAAGGGGATGCAACGCTTGGCGCGCGAGGGTAAGTCCGAGAGCGAAGGCCAGAAGCAGTCCGCCCGCGGCGACCAGCATGAGGGTCTTCACCAACTGATTGAGCTCGTTCACCTGGCCCGTGATCTCTACGACGTAGAGTTCGGCGGAGGTCGTCGTGATCGGCTGGCACTCACCGGGTTCGGCGCATCCTTCGATGGTGTTGGCCGCCATCGGCACGATCAGTTCTCGAAAGTCTTGACTGTTGAAGGCGACCGTACGGATAACCTGGCTGCTCTTGCCTTCGGCCACACTCAGGATCGTTGAATCGACCTGTACTCCGCTTGACGTCGGGAATGTGTCGCCGTTGGGTAGGACTAACTCAAAACTCGCTCCGATAACGCGGTCGTAGTCGTGGTCGTTGAGTGGCTGGTGCGACGCCTCCAAAAGCGAATTGTCCACCGAGTGGTAGAGCGCGTTACGGGTCGTGAAGTATGAAGCGAAGCAGGCCAGAACGACCGCGATGGCCGCCGCCGCCACGGTTGCCGCGATGACGCGAGTTCGAAATGTCACGACGTTCGAAGAGCGTAACCTACTCCGCGCACCGTTTGGATGAGGCGCGGCTTGTTGTCTTCTTCGAGTTTGCGACGCAGATAGCCGATGTACACCGCCAGTGAGTTCGTGCCCGAGTCGAAGTTGTAGCCCCACACGAGGTCGAGAATCTGGTCCCGAGTGAGGACTTGACGGGGGTGGCGAAGAAAGAGTTCGAGCAAGTCGAACTCGATCTTGGTGAGTTCGACGAGACGAGTGCCGCGATGAACCTCTCGGGTTTGAGGGTTGAGCGTGAGATCTTCGAAGCGCAGCACCGTGCCGTCGACGTCGCTCACGTTGTGGCGGCGCAGAAGGGCACGCAGTCGCGCGAGCAACTCGGCCAAGTCGAAGGGCTTGACGAGGTAGTCGTCGGCGCCGACGTCCAGACCTTCGACTCGGTCGTTCACGGCGTTGCGAGCAGTGAGCATGAGAATCGGCGTGGTATCGCCGGAGCGGCGTATGCGCCGACACACTTCGAGCCCGTCGATGTCGGGCAGTTGGAGATCGAGCACGAGCGCATCCGGAGCTCGCAATTGGATCGCCTTGAGCGCGCTGCCACCGTCTTCGAAGAGTTCCACGTCGTAGTTCTCCATACGCAATGCGCGACCCAGAGCTGAACGAATGGCCAAGTCGTCATCGACGATCGCAACGTACGAGTTGGGAACTGAAGGAGTAGACACGGTGGCTTTCGGGTTGGAAGGTTCTGAACCTCTAGTGTTGTGGATTGGTATTAAGGGTCCTCAGGGATACTTTAAGAATCTCGGAAGATTGGCGCAATCAGGCGCATACCAAGCAGTGGCGGGTAGTTCAATTGGCAGAACGCCGGATTTTGGTTCCGGAGGTTGGAGGTTCGAGCCCTCCCCCGCCAGCCAAGCAGGACTAGCAACGCGACGTGAGGTGTCGGGGCAAACCCCGAAGTCAGCGCCCATTCCCAGGCGTCCTTCAGGGTCATCCCTCATGGACGCGAGGTTGGTACTCGCCTACGTTCACCAGCGTGAAAGCAACAGCACGCACCCGGACGCGAATCGTGGTTACGGTCGCGCTGGCGTCGTCCCTGTGGGGAGCGGGTGCGGTCGGGGCCGCGGCTTCCGCGTTGATATCTCATCACCACCTGCCCGTGGGCGCGGCCGTGCCGGCGGGAGGGGGAGTGGTGAACTTCTCCGGCTACAGCACCAACGATGGACCCGAGTCGAGCGCCATAGTCACAGGAGTCATCGCCGACTTTGGCACCGCCACGCGCATCGAAACTTCCGGGTCGACGCGCGAGTACACGGAACTCAAACTGTCGCTCGATCGTGGCTCCTTCGAGCTCGACATTTCGAACTTGGAGAGCAACCTCAATAGAGCGATCGTCGGTCACTTTCCAACGAATACCCATACCTGTTCGGGTGAGGTGTCGGCGAGCGCAGCCTCGACGGTCATCAAGGGATCTGGCACGGGCGCGTACGCGGGCATCAGCGGTGCGCTCATCATGACGGTCACGATTAATGAGGTGGAGACTCCGCCCAGGTGCCCCAAGTCCGACACGTCGCCCCTCCTTTCCCAGAGCGTGTACTTGAGTGGCTCAGGTCGCGTGAAGGTCGACTGAGTTCTTCCGAAACGGTCTTGACGATGAGAAGATCACTGAGTACTATACTGAGTATGCAACTCACGATGGAGGACCGCTAATGGCCGTACGACACGCACTTCTGGCGCTGCTGAGCGAGGGCCCCAAATACGGACTCCAGCTTCGCGAAGAGTTCGAGGAGCGCACGGGCGAGGTGTGGCCGCTCAACGTGGGTCAGGTCTACACAACCCTTCAGCGGCTCGAGCGAGACGGGGCGATTGAGTCCGAGGACGCCGACGAGGAGGGTCCACAGAAGGGCTATCGCATCACCGACGTGGGGGAAGTGGAACTCGACGAGTGGTTGCGGACGCCCCCCGACTTATCCGCGCCCCCGCGCGATGAACTGGTTATGAAGGTGTTGATCGCCGTGCGGTTGCCCGGCGTGGATGTGCATGACGTCATCCAAAGTCATCGTCGCTACCTGGTCCAACTGATGCAGCAGTGGACGCGCCTGAAAGAGGACGAGGCGCAGTTCGACTTGTCGTTTGCGCTTGCGGTTGACGCCGAACTATTCCGGCTCGACTCGGTGATCCGGTGGCTCGACAGCGCCGAAGGTCGCCTCAAGCGCGCGGAGTTTGAGCCCGTGAAGACCGGGGGACTGCCCATGCCCCTAACGAGAAGAAAGGCAGACATTCGATCGTGAGTTATTTAGAACTTCGAGGAGTCTCAAAAAGCTACGGCGAGGCGCCGAACCAGGTGCACGCCCTCAGCGACATAAATCTTTCGGTGGACGCCGGTTCACTGGTTGCCGTTATGGGCGCCAGCGGTTCTGGAAAGAGCACACTCCTTACCATCGCGGGCAGTTTGGAGTCTCCGACGACGGGCGACGTCATTCTCGACGGCGCCGTGCTCTCCAAGATGTCCCGCGACGAGCAAGCGCGTATGCGGCGCCGCGCGATCGGATACGTCTTTCAGGACTACAACTTGTTGGCCGGACTGAGCGCGGTTGAAAACGTGTCGCTGCCTCTCGAGTTAGACGGGGTTTCGGCGAAGAAAGCGCGGGTGGCGGGCATCGCCGCGCTCGAGGAGTTGGGCCTCGCCGAGCGCGCGACTCACTTTCCCGACGAGCTTTCCGGGGGAGAGCGCCAGCGAGTGTCCATCGCGCGCGCCATCGTGGGCCAACGTCACCTCCTGCTCGCCGATGAGCCGTCGGGAGCGCTCGACTCGACCAACGGCGAAGCGGTGATGCGCCTGATTCTCTCGGCGTGCCGACGCGGAGTTGCCGCAGTGGTCGTTACCCACGACGCGCAGCTCGCCTCCTGGGCGGATCGCGTGATCTTTTTGCGCGACGGACGAGTCGTGGACCAAACGATGCCAGAATCAGGGCCCGAATCGCTGCTCACGCCTGCGCCACGAGCATGAGCGTCGACGTCGTCACGGTTCACTCGCGCGAACCGGGGCGCTCCCGTAATGGGGGCGCGAGCGCGCGTCGCGCGATGTCGCGCTGGGCGTGGCGGCTCTTTCGACGCGAGTGGCGCCAACAGCTCCTCATTCTCGCCCTGGTGGTGGTCGCCACGGCGGGCACCATTCTGGGCGCAGCCGTTTCGATCAACTCGGCCCAGGCGTCCGACTTCGGCTTTGGTACCGCGCAGAATCGTGCCGTCTTTGAGTCCCACGCCGACAAAGGTGGCCCGTCGAGCGCCATTTCAAAGGACGTATCTCAGCTTCAGAGTCGCTACGCACACAGCGAGGTCATCGAGAATCAGACGATTTCGGTGCCTGGTTCGATTGATACCTTTCAGCTGCGCGCGGAGAATCCTCGCGGCACGTATTTGGCTCCCATGCTCGCCTTGTCGAGCGGACGGTACCCGCGCGACGCGGGTGAAATTGCGCTCACCGCGGGTGTAGAGAGTGATCTGGGCGCTCGCCTCGGGGGTTCGGTGAGCGTGGACGGGATAACTCGACGGGTCGTCGGCGTCGTGGTCAATCCTCAGAGCCTGCTCGACGAGTTTGGTCTCGTTGTTCCGGGTCAGGTCACCGCGCCTAGCGAGACACTGGTGCTCTTCGATGGCGCTCCGCCGAGGAAGGGGCCGCTCAGTCAATTCGTGCAGAACGTGAACACCGCGACCGATAGCAACGCCTTCAATCCCGAAACGATCACGATCGCCGCGCTGGTTCTGGGCATGATGCTTCTCGCTCTCGTCTCGGTCGGAGGTTTCACGGTCCTCGCCCAGAGGAGACTTCGCTCCATCGGGATGATCGAGTCGTTGGGGGCCACCGATCGCCACGTGCGCCACGTGGTACGCGCAAATGGAGTGGTGGTCGGCGTCGTGGGCTCAGTCTCGGGTGTGGTATTGGCGTTCGTGTTGTGGCTGGCCTACCGTCCCCACCTCGAGCAGAGCTCGCACCACGAGATCGGGTTATTTGCCATCCCCTGGCTGGTGGTTGTGCTGGCGGTGGTGCTCGCAATATCGGCGACGTACTTTGCCGCCTCGCGCCCGGCGCGTGCAATCACCAAGGTGCCCGTCGTTGCCGCTCTCACGGGCCGACCGGCCCCGCCTCGCCAACTGCGCCGCAGCGCCGTGCCCGGAGTGGTGCTATTTGTCGCATCGTTTCTTCTGCTCGGTTACGCGGGAGCGGGAGGCGGCGCGCAACCGAGGACTCCGGCGCTCGTACTGGGTCTCGTGACGCTCATTCCGGGCATCATCCTTCTGGCGCCGTTCTTGTTGACCCTGTGCGCTCGATTAGCCAAAGGCGGACCCGTCGCGGTGCGTCTCGCGCTGCGCGACCTGTCTCGCTATCGGGCGCGGTCCGGCTCGGCACTTTCGGCGATCAGCGTGGGCATCTTGATTGCGGTGGTGATCTCGTTGGTCTCCGCGGCGCGATTTGCCAACGTGCTCGACTACGCCGGGCCGAACCTGACCTCTAGCCAGCTCAACGTCTACACCGCCAACGGTCCCTACGGCCCGAACGGCCCGGGGGCTGGGTCGCAGAGCACGGTCAGCGCCGCCCAAACCACCTCTCTGAAGAAGTCGGTCGACGCCATCGCCGCCTCGCTCGGCTCTCACCGGGTCCTCGAACTCGAGACCACGAGCGCGTCGTTGAACCACAACGCGAACGGGCGAAATTGGTCGGGGCCCATCTACGTGGCCACGCCGGCGCTGTTGAAGTTCTTTGGCATCACGGCGTCACAGATCACGCCGCACACCGAGGTGCTCACGATGCGCCCGGGCCTGTCGGGACTGAGTGGAATGCAACTCACCACCCAGGGCAAGGAGGGACCGACCGCGGCGTGCCGTCTCAGCCAAGGGTGTTACGCCGATCCCGCCATCGAAGAGGTGAGCGCCCTGCCCTCGGGGACCTCGGCGCCCAACACGGTGATTACCGAGTACGCGGTGCACAAGTTGGGTTTGCAGCCCATCGTGTCGGGCTGGTTGATCCAGGCACCGGCGCCGCTCGAGGCCTCACAAATCTCCAATGCTCGTTTGAGCGCCGGGGCAGCGAGCATGTCCATAGAAAGCAAGAACAGCCTGCCTTCGTCGGGCGAAGTGGTGGATTGGGCCACGTTCTTTGGCGTCATCCTCGCTCTGGGCGTGCTCGCCATGTCCGTGGGTCTCATCCGCAGCGAGACGGCCAGCGACCTGCGCACGTTGTCGGCCACCGGGGCGAGTTCGAGGACTCGTCGAGCGCTAACGGCCACCACGGCGGGCGCGCTGGGAGTGCTGGGTGCGGTCCTGGGGACTTTCGCCGCCTACGTGGGCGTGGCCGGTTTCATTCGAACGAACTCCTTTAACGGAGGACTCGGGGCGTTAAGCGCGGTCCCGGCGACCAATCTGCTCGTCATCCTTGTCGGCATGCCCCTGGTGGCTGCGCTGGGCGGGTGGGTTTTCGCTGGTCGCCAGCCGAGCAATCTGGCGCGCCAGCCCGTGGAGTAACTCCCCGGCTACTATTTGCTCAAAGTAGACACTGAGTGTATAGTTGCCCTCATGAGTGTTCCCTTGACATTGCTCGGTCTTCTCGAACGCGAGCCGAGCCACGGCTATGACCTAAAGCGCGACTACGACACGTACTTCGGCCGCAACAAACCTCTGCCCTTTGGCCAGGTGTACGCGACGCTAGCGCGCCTGTCGCGCGACGGCAAAGTAGCGCCGGGGCAGGTGGAAGCGGGAGAAGGCCCGGATCGCAAGAGGTACGCCATCACTGACGACGGACGAGTCGAGTTTGAGACGTGGCTCGCCCAACCCGTAGAACCCGAGCCCCACCTCCAAACGGTTCTCTTCTCTAAAGTCGTACTCGCCCTCATGCTGGGTCGCGAGGCCGGGTCCTATCTCGACACCCAGCGCGCGGCGCACCTCACGAGGATGCGCGAGCTCACCGAGCTCAAGCGCTCCGAGGGAATCATGGACGCGCTGCTCGCCGACCACGGCCTGTTTCACCTGGAGGCCGACCTGCGCTGGATTGACATGACCGCCGCGCGCCTGCCCGCGCTGGCGCTGGCGGTGGGGTCGTGAGCATCGTCGCCTCCCCGCACGAAGTCCTCAACGACGTGGTACTGGAGGCGCGCGAGGTGGCGCTCAGCTTCGGCGAGACGCCCGCGTTACGCCGTGCCAGCGTGAGCGTGCAGCGCGGAGAAATCCTGGCGGTGATGGGACCGAGCGGGTCGGGCAAGTCGACGCTGTTGCACTGTCTGGCAGGAATACTTACCCCCAGCCAGGGTGAGATTTTCTACGCCGGGCGAAGGTTGGACGTGCTCAACGATAAAGAGCGCACCGCGCTGCGTCGCGACGACTTCGGCTTCGTCTTTCAGTTCGGTCAACTCGTTCCCGAACTCACCGCGCAAGAAAACGTCGCGCTTCCCCTCTTGCTCGGCGGCGCGCGGCGCGCGGACGCCATGGCCCGCGCCCGCGAGTGGCTCGCGCGACTGGAGCTGTCCGGGCGCGAATCGCACCGGGCTGGCGAGCTCTCGGGCGGACAAGCTCAACGAGTAGCGCTCGCGCGCGGTCTCGTGGCGCATCCGAGCGTGCTCTTCGCCGACGAGCCGACCGGTTCGCTGGACTCACTGACCGGCGAGCTCGTCATGGAGCTGCTCGTCGGCGTCGCCCGCGAGGACGGCACGACGGTGGTGCTCGTCACCCACGAACCGCGGGTCGCCGCGTACGCCGGGCGCGAAGTGGTGGTGCGCGATGGCGTGGTGTCGTCGTTGGGTGAGCCGTGATCCGCTTCGGATTGCGACTGTCGTTGCGGGGAGGCCGCGAGTCGGTGAGCCGGCTCGTGGTCATGGCTCTTGCCGTCGCCTTGGGCGTTGCCATGCTGCTCGCCACGATCTCGATCATGAACGCGCTGAGCGCGCAGAACTCTCGCGGCGCGTGGCTTGCCACCCAGCCCGCGGTCACCAATCAGGCCCCCTTTGCCGGCCCCCCTGCGGCTCCCTCCGATGCGCGTGACGCCCTCTGGTGGCTGGTGAGCACCGAAGAGTTCCGCGGTCAGGTCGTGGTGCGTGTGGACGTCGCGGCCCAAAGTGCTCACTCGCTCGTGCCTCCGGGGATCGTTCGACTACCGCGCCCGGGTCAGTACTACGTATCGGGTGCACTGGCCACGCTGTTGCGCACCACGCCCGCCGACCAACTCCGTGACCGATTTGCGGGTCGCGAGGTGGGCCGCATTTCGCCCTCCGCGCTCGCCTCTCCCCACGACCTCATCATCATCATCGGTGATCGTGCCGGTGCTCTGTCCAAGGTGCCCGCCGCGGGAAAGATCACCGGATTCGCCACGTCGTCCTCGAACGGCGGCCCCGACTCTCTGGGCTCCACTGGGCTCGAGATCATCCTGGGAATCCTCGGCCTCGTCCTGCTTTTGCCCGTGCTCGTCTTCATCGGAACCGCGACGCGACTGTCGGCGGCCCGTCGTGAGCAGCGATACGCCGCCATGCGACTCGCGGGCGCCACCACTCGCCAGGTGGCCATGATCGCGGCCACCGAAGCGGTGCTCGCTGCGGTGGTGGGCGTGGCGGTGGGTTTCGCGGTGTTCGCGCTCATTGAGCCAGCTATCGTTCACATCCCTCTCTCGGGACAGCCTTTTGATCCAGGAGACGTGTCCCTCAACCTGGCTGATGCGCTCATCGTTGCCCTGGGCGTCCCGCTCGCGACCGCGTTCGTCGCTCGCGCGGCGTTGCGGCGTGTTCGCATCTCGCCCCTTGGCGTATCGCGGCGCGTCACTCCCACCGCGCCGCGGGCGTTCCGAGTGATTCCGTTGGTGGCGGGAGTGATCGAGTTGTCGTACTTTGTGGCCGTCGGTCATCCCTCCAGCTCGGGATCCCAGATCGAGGGGTATTTTCTGGGATTTCTGCTGGTGATGGTCGGACTCGTGCTGGCCGGACCGTGGCTCACCATGAAGGGTGCTCTGCTCCTCGCTTCGCGCACCGACAAGGTGCCCTCGCTCATCGCGGGCCGGCGCCTCTCGGACAATCCGCGCGCGTCGTTTCGCGCCGTCAGTGGCCTAATTCTGGCGATCTTCGTGACCAGCGTGTCAGTGGGCGTCATTTCTACTTTGCTCACTGATCATGGCTCGACGAGTTCGGGCAGCGCCGCCTCCAAGACTGTCACTGAACAGTTCGACTTCTCCTTCGGGTCCGACTTGCGCGCCCTGCCATCGCACCTGGTCTCCTCGTTGCGCGCGACCAAGGGAGTGACGGGGGTGAGCGTCGTCTACGGGGCGCCGAAAGGGATGCGCACGAGCTCTCCCGTGTCCGACATCAATGGTCTGGGCGGGCAGATCCAAGACGGTCTCGTTCGTTGTAGTCAACTGCGAACCACTCCGGCGCTCGGACGCTGCTCGTCCGGCGCGCGTTTCGCCGCGCTCGACGACGATGTCTCGTTCATGCCCCTCACCAAGTCGGTGGCACAGGTGGCCGATGTGGTGTGGCCGCGCGCCGAGGTGGCGACTGCTACCGCGCGCCCCGTCCAAGTGTTGGCGGTCGCGACGAACGGATCGGTGAGTGCGGTGGCGCGCGCCGAGACGGCTCTGGACGCCGCGTTCCCTTACGCCAGTGAAGCCAGCCTCTTTGGAGAGATTGGCGGCGGCACTTCTCAGATGCTCAGCGAGATGAAAACCTCCAGCGAGGTGGTGATCCTCGCGAGTCTGCTCATCGCGGGCTGCAGCCTGGCGATCGCGATGGCTTCGGGAGTGAGTGAGCGTCGTCGTCCCTTCGGGTTATTGCGCGTCGCGGGCGTGCCGCTGCGCACGCTGCGCAAAGTGGTGGCCCTCGAGACGGCCGCGCCGTTGGTCGTCATCTCACTCTCGGCGGCGTTGCTCGGGCTGTTAACAGCGGAATTGTTCTTGCGGGCCCAGTTGGGTTTGACCTTGCGCGCTCCGGGGCTCGCCTACGCGCTCATCGTGGCGGGCGGACTCACTGGCTCGCTGGCGGTCATCGCCCTCACCTTGCCCCTGCTCAATCGTCTCACCCGACCCCAAGACGTGCGCATGGAGTAGCCGCGCGTCGTCCACCCGAAGCTTCCGGAATCGGAAGAGGTATTTAGTCCGGCGCGACGAAGTGTTCGGGACTCGGACGCTGGATGTCGACGCGCGAGAGTGCCAGATAGGTGACGAGGCCGAACACCGCGACCAAGAACACTGCTGCGGTCTGACCGTCTCCAAAGTTGATGCCGCTCAGGCTCTGGGACTTAGAGATGTAGTCCGCGTAGGAGGCGCCGAGCGGTCGCGTGACCACGTACGCCGCCCAGAACGCCGCGATGGCGTTGAAGTGGAACTTCCAGCCCGCGAGCGCGGGAATGAGGATGACGATGCTAAAGAGCACGCCCGACCCGAGGTAGCCCAAGTTGAGCGAGGTCGCGGTGAAGTCGCCCAGCGCGGTGCCCAGGGCGAACGTCGCAAAGACCGTCGCCCAGTAGAAGCTCTCACGCCGCTGGGTGACGATGCTGTGGATCGAGAGGGTGCGTTCGCACCGATACCAGAGAACGAACACGACGGCGAGGATCACCGCCCAGAGCAGTGTGGTGCCCGCATAGGGGATGTGGACGTCAAGGTGCAAGAAGTCCGAAACCCCCGTGCCGAAGATCGCAATGGCGAAGGCGAGGGACCAGTAGCTGTACGCGCGGTAGCGGCGCGTGGAGTACTGCCACACCAGGGCGAGTACGAAGACCAACACTTCGGTGGCGCCGCCTCTGATATTGCCCCAGGTCTTTAGGTAGTCCGAGGTGGCCTCCCCTCCGGCCGTGGTGAGAATCTTGGCGACCCAAAACCACGCGATGGTCTCGGGAACTTTGGCCGCTACGGGGGCGGGAAAGATCCGTCCGACGAGGGGCACCTGAGCGATGGGAACGCGTGCGACGTACGCGGTGCTGCGCAGGGGCCGCTCAGGATCGCGCGATGTCATTGAGCGTCCGGGAGTACAAAGGAGACACGCGGGCGCAACCCCCCGCGCACGTTCAAACGCTTCATGATCTCCCAGGCTAGGAGCCGGCCCTGACGATCCGGTGAACGGCTGGTACCGTCGTCGCCATGCGTGCTCTCGTGGCCGAGGATGACGCCAGCCTGCGGCGGATACTCCACGACGGACTGGTCGAAGCGGGCTACGTCGTTGACACGGTGCCGGACGGCGACGAGGCGCTGCGCTACATCGACATACTTGAGTACAGCGTGCTCATTCTCGATTGGCGCATGCCCGGGCTCTCGGGCCGCGAGGTGCTCGCGCGAGTGCGCGTGCGCGACACCAGCACTCCCATCGTGATGCTGACCGCGCGCGACGCCCCCGAGGATCGCATCGACGCACTGGACGCCGGGGCCGATGACTACGTCGTCAAGCCCTTTGACTTCGGTGAGCTGCTCGCACGACTGCGCGCGCTGCAGCGGCGCAACTCCGACGCTCGCTCGCCCACACTTTCCTGCGGTGCACTCGAGGTCGATCCCTCGACGCATCGGGTGCACGTCGAAGGGCGCGAAATCCGCGTCACCCCGCGCGAGTTCGCCATCGTCGAACTGCTCGTGCGCAAGAGCCCCGGAGTGGTGACGCGACGCTCGATCGCGCTGCAGGCGTGGCCCGAAGAGGCCGACGCCGTGGGCTCGAACACCATCGAAGTGCACATCGCGCGATTGCGCTCCAAGCTCGTGGGCGCGGGCGTGCGCGTAGAGACCGTGCGGGGCGTGGGATACCGCCTGGCGGCGTCGTGAACAGTGCCGGCGAACGCACCCTGCGGGGCGCGACAACGAATCAGCTGCGCGTCAACGCGCGGCGTATCGCCCTGCGCGCCACCCTGGTCGCACTGATTGGGGGGGTTCTCATCTGCGCGGTGGCCGACGTCATCGCTGCCCACCGGGTCACCCACGCCGAGGACGCCGCGATCGGCGCGCGCGTGGCGACGCTGATGAGTGAGTACTCGCCCTCACTGGAGCATTTCGTCACGGCGAATCGCGACGAAACGCCCGGCGTCGATCCTCCCGACTTTGACGCCTCGACCTTTCTCGAATGGTTCGTGCCCTCCGGCAACCATCCGTTGGCGCTCAACGACGGCACGCCCGCGCTTCCCGAGGCGGACGATCACGTCATGGCGCTGCGCACGCGCTCGATTAACGGGCATCCCTATCTGGTCGAAGGAGAGCAGACCACGCTGGGGCGGCTGATCGTGGGCGAGAGCACCGCCGACGACGACGACGTGGTGAGCACGCTGCTCGTCATCCAATCGATCCTCGCGCCCCTAGCGCTGCTCGCGCTGTACCTGGTGGCGGTCACGATCGGGCAGCGAGCGGCCGCCCCCGTCGATCGGGCGCGGAGGCGCCAACTGGAGTTTGCGGCCGACGCCTCGCACGAGTTGCGCACGCCGCTCAGTGTGATTCAAGCTGAGGTCACCTTGGCGCTCAGCGCTTCGCGTCCCGCCGAGCAGTACCGCGACGCCCTGGAACGCGTGAGCGCCGAGAGTCGCCGACTGCGCAAAATCGTCGACGATCTCCTGTGGTTGGCGCGCCTCGATTCGATCCCCCAGGGCCAACAACACGAACTCGTCGACGTGGCGATCATCGCCGACAGTTGCGTCGATCGCTTCATCACCCTGGCGGCCAGCCATGACGTCACTCTCTCGCGCACCGACGAAGGGGGGCTTGATCCCTTGATCTTCGCTCCCGTGGACTGGGTGGACGAGCTTTTTTCCGTGCTTCTCGATAACGCCACTCGCTACGCGGGGACCGGTGGCCAGGTCGTGGTGGGGGTCGTAAGCGACGAGCAGCGCGTGAGCGTCGCGGTGGACGACGACGGTCCCGGCTTCGGTGACGGGGACCACGAGGAGTTGTTAGAGCGCTTCCACCGCGCCAATTCCGAGCGAGGGGGAGCGGGCTTGGGCCTCGCCATCGCCGGGGCCGTGGCGGCCGCGACGAGCGCCGACATTATGTTGTCCGCCTCGCCCTACGGCGGGGCGAGGGTCATGATCTCTTGGCCCAGGAGCCGAGTTGAGGGAGAGAACGCGCCCCGAGGAGTCGATCTCTAGGAGACGGTCACTCCGATTGCGAGCGCTCGAGTCGCAACTGGCGAATTCGGTGAACGAAGAAGATCACCACGACCACAATCACCACCGCAGCCGCGAGATAACCCACGTAGCTGAAGTCGGTTAGGACGCGGTGCCAGCTCGAAGAGAGTCCGTAGCCGATGCCGGCGAGTAGCCCGCACCAGATCACACTCGCCGCCGCGGAGTAGGCGATGAACTTAGCGAGCGGCATTTCGCCCACGCCCGCGGCGATGGACACGAAGGACCGCACCAGGGGAATGAAGCGGCCAAAGAAGACCACCGGGTCGCCGCGTCGCTCGAACCAACCTTCGGCGCGATCGAGGTCTCGTTTTGTCAGCAGGAAGTACTTGCCGACTCGGTCGACGAACGCGCGACCGCCGAGGTGCCCGATCGCGTAGCCGATGAGCGAGCCGATCACCTCGCCGAGTGCGGCAAAGATGATGACGAGGACGAGGTTCAGATGGTGGTGGGCCCCAGCGATGACGGCGCCACTGGACAGCACGCCCGCGTAGCCGATAGCGATCTCGGAACCCACAGGAATCCCGAGGGCCGCCAGCGCCGTGACACCCACGAGCGCCACGTATCCCCACGACGCCAGAAAATGTTCCATCTACCTCACCTCGTCCGCGCCCGATTTTGGGCAACACTCCAGAATGCCCGACGAGGCTGACGCGGTGGTGAACGCACGTCGATGCTCAAGGGTGAGCGGGAAAGCAGGTCCGCTCAATGATCTGTGCGAGGAGCACCGGCTGGTCGCCCTGGATCGAGTGGCCCGCACCGCGCACGTGCGTCACGCTCGCCCGGGGGTTGCGTGAGAGCAATTCGGCTTCGTCCTCGTCGTCGACGACCGAGCCCTCGGCCATGCCGCGAACCAGGTCGACGGGCACGCTGAGCGATCCCAATCGATCCCACAGCTCGGCCGTGGGAGGCGCTTCGATGTGGGAATTGGAGTGTCGCTGATGGCGCCAGACCCACGTGCCGTCCGCGCGCGCGATCGCATTGTGCAAGATGCCTCGACGTAGCGAGGAGACCGAGCGGGTGGGATTGTGCTCGACGGTGCGCGCGAGGAGCTCGTCGAAACTCTCGAAGGTCGCCGGTCCGTTTACGAAGCTCGTGATGTGGCGCGCCTTGTCGGCGTTTACGCCCGGCGTGATGTCGATCAGCACCAGGCGTTCCACGAGATCGGGGCGCTCGCTCGCCATGAGGATCGAGGCGAGACCGCCCAGTGACATGCCGACCAGGGGGAGCGGTCGCGAAGCCAGCTGCTCGAGCGCGCGTTCGAGATCGCGCGCGTGGCTGGCAATCGCTGAATTACCCGCGGGGCCCGGATCCGAGTGGCCGTGCCCGGGAAGGTCCATCGCCAGCAAGGGTCGAGCGAGCGCCAAGGCGGTCGTGTCGAAGGTGTGGGCGTTTTGGGCGCCGCCGTGGACGAGGACCAACTCGGGTTCACTCTCGCCCCAGCGCAGACCACTCACCTGGCGCAGCCCGTCCACGGCCACGTAGAAGCGCTGGACCACCGGGAGTCCGACGTCAAGGTTCCACTCGTCGATGTTCTCGTGAAAGAGGGAGAATTCATCGTAATTGTCGTTCACGTACCGAAGCGTACGAGATTCGCTGCTAGAGATAGAGAGGTGAAGCGCCCTACGTGTGTGGTCGTGCTCGCCGCGGGCGAGGGAACGAGGATGCGTTCGGCGCGCCCCAAACCCCTGCACCGCCTGTGCGGACGCGCCATGGTGCGTTACGTGCTCGAGGCGGGCGCCCACGAGGACGTGCGCTCAACGATCGTGGTCGTGGGACACCACGCCACCTGGGTCGAGAAGGAACTGAGCGAAGGGGCCTCGCCACGACGCCCCCTGAGCTTCATCGAGCAGACCGAGCAGTTGGGCACCGGCCACGCGGTTTCGGTCGTGCTCGGAGCCCTCGACGAGGCCATCGGCGACACCGACGGTGACGTACTCATCCTGCCCGGCGACGCGCCGCTGCTGCGCGCGGCGAGCGTGGCGCGCCTGCTCGAGGTGCACCGCGAGCGCCAGGCCGCCCTTACCGTGATGAGCGCACGCGCGCAGGATCCCTCGGGGTACGGACGGGTGGTGCACGCCAAAGACGGAACCCTCGAGCGCATCGTTGACGAGTGCGACGCGAACGAGTTCGAACGAGCGATTCGCGAGGTGAACACCTCGGTCATGGTGGTGCGTCAAAGCCTGCTCGGACCAGCTTTGCGTCGCGTCGAACGCCACAACGCCCAACACGAGTACTACTTGAGCGATCTGGTCCGCGAGCTTTCCGAAATGGGTCACCTCGTAACGGCCTGGGAACTCGAAGATCCCGAGGAGGCGCTGCGCGTCAACGATCGGAGCCAGTTGGCTCACGCCGAGACGGTGCTGCGCGCGCGAATCAACGAGCAGTGGATGACCCGAGGAGTGACGATGTGGGACCCCGCGACCACCTACGTCGACGCCGACGTCGAACTCGCCGCCGAAGTCTCGCTGCTGCCCGGCACGGTTCTGAAGGGCCACTGCGTGATCGCTCGCGGCGCGTCCATCGGACCCCACGCGACGCTGCGCGACAGTGAAGTTGGCGAAGGCGCAACCCTGGGCACAGTCGAAGCGACGCACGCGCGCGTGGGCGCCGACGCGAAGGTCGGTTCCTTCAGCGTGCTCTCGCCGGGGGCGGACGTCTCTCTGGGAGAAATCGTCGCGCCCTTCAGCCATCGCTCTCACTGAGCCCGCCCGCAGCCCTGTACGCTCGCTACGTGGAGTCCCTGGCCAAGCGGCGTCTCGTCATCGTGACGGGGCGCTGTCACCCCGCCCTCGCTAAGGACGTCGCCGACCTGTTGGGCGTCGAATTGACCGAGGCCAACCTGCGCGAATTCGCCGACGGCGAGATCCACTGCCGCATCGATGAGTCCATACGCGGCGCGCACGTGTTCATCATGCAGACCCACGCCTCTCCGGTGAATACCGCCGTGATGGAGCAGCTCATCATGATCGACGCAGCCAAACGGGCCTCGGCGCGCAGTATCACTGCGGTTGTGCCCAGCTACGGGTACGCGCGACAGGACCGTAAGACCGCCGGGCGCGAGCCAATTACCGCCAAGCTCGTGGCCGACATGCTCCAAACGGCCGGGGCCAACCGCGTTTTGTCCGTGGACTTTCATTCGGGCCAGATTCAGGGTTTCTTTGACGTGCCTGTCGATCACCTGGTCGCGGCCCCCGTCCTTGAGGGGTACCTGAAAGCGAACGCCGATCCCCGAGGACTGGTCGTGGTCTCGCCGGACGCCGGTCGGGTGAAGGTGGCCGAGCGATACGCCCAGCACGTGGGCTGTGACCTCGCGCTCGTGCATAAGACGCGTCCGCGCGGCACGATGAACGTCGCCGAGGCGCGGCACATCGTCGGTGACGTCAACGGACGTCACTGCGTGCTCATCGATGACATGATCGACACCGCTGGCTCGATAGTGGCGGCCTGCGACCTGCTCAAAGAGCACGGGGCCGAGGACATCTGGGTGATGGCGACGCACGCGGTGTTCTCCCCGCCCGCCGTCGAGCGGCTCTTCAACGCACCGGTGAGCCGGGTCATCGTCACCGACACGCTTCCCCTGCCGCCCGAGAAGCGCTTCGAGAAGCTCGAGGTGCTCTCGATCGCCCCGATTATCGCCAACGCGATCGCGGCGATTTTCGACGACACCTCGGTTTCGGACATCTTCGGCGGCGAGAACCTCCTCTGAGTTAACTCGCGGTCCCGTCGCGAGGGGTAGAACGTAGGTGGAAAGGTGGTGGCGCCGTGAAGATTGTCAAGGTTCCGGGATCTGGCCACTTGGCGTTAGGGCCGCGATTTTTTGGTGGCCGCGGCCCGAGGTTTGGGTTCCCGCTGGGCGCATTTTTCGCCCTCGTTATCCTGATCGCGGTTATCGCGCTGGCCGTGGTGCTGTTGCGTCACGAGCACCTGCGCCACCAGGGAGTTCTGTCGGGGACTAGTTCGGGCGCGAGTGCGGGCCCGCACAGCGACGCGCTGAAGATCCTCAGAGAGCGCTTCGCTCGGGGCGAGATCGATCCCGAGGACTACAAAATTCGCCGCGATCTCTTGCGGGAGTAGGTCGCAAGGTATATAGTTCACTAGCCACCTAGTGAACTAGAGACACCGTGATCGACTTTTACATTGACAGCCACTCCGGGGTGCCGCCCTATCTGCAGATTGCTCAGCAGGTTCGCCGCGCGGTAAAACTTGGCCTCTTGGGGGAGGGAGACCAACTCCCCACGGTCAAAGAAGTGGTGTCGCGACTCGCCATAAACCCCAACACCGTCTCGAAGGCCTACCGGGAGCTCGAGCACGAAGGCCTGGTTGAGGGGCGAACCGGCGTGGGCACGTTCGTAGCCCGATCCACGGATGCTCAGATATTCACCGCGATCGCGCCGCTGCGCCACGATCTGGGCACCTGGATCGAGAACGCGCGTCGAGCCGGTCTCGATGACGAGAGCATCGAAGCGTTGATGCGCGAATGCTTTCGATCCGCCGCGGGAGCGAAAATAACGTGACCCACGCTCTCGAAACTGAAAGTCTCACGAAGGCCTATCGGCGAAGGACCGCTCTAAGCGAATGTACGATCGGCGTGCCGGCGGGACGCGTGGTGGGCCTGGTCGGTCCTAACGGCTCGGGCAAGTCCACGTTGTTGAATATTGCCGCGGGAGTGCTCTCCGCGAGTTCGGGTTCCGTGCGGGTTTTTGGCGAGGCTCCCGCGTCTTCGCGCACTCAACTCGAGCGCGTCGGTTTCCTCGCCCAGGACACCCCGGTGTACTCGCGCTTCAGCGTGGCCGATCATCTGCGCTTCGCCCAGCACACCAATCCCCGCTGGGATAGCAGCGTGGCGCGATCGCGTATTGATCAACTGGGCCTCGACACTCACCAACGCGCTGGTCAGCTCTCGGGCGGTCAGCGCGCACAACTAGCCCTGACTTTGGCCATCGCCAAGCAACCCGAATTGCTCTTGCTCGACGAACCGGTGGCCAGTCTTGACCCTCTGGCGCGGCGGGAGTTTCTCCAAATTCTCATGGAGACCGTGGTCGAGCGCGAGATGAGCGTGTTGTTGTCTTCGCACCTCGTAGGTGACGTGGAGCGGGTCTGTGACTACTTGATCGTTCTGGTCGCGTCTCGCGTGCAGATTGCGGGCGACGTCGAAGAACTACTGGCTTCGCACCACCGGCTGATCGGACCGCGCTCGGCGACGATTCCCGATGGCCAGGTAGTGGTGGACTCGAGTTTCACCGACCGCGTGAGTACTTTGCTCGTGCGCTCCGACGGTCCGCTCACCGATGCGCGCTGGACGGTCGAGTCGGTGGGCCTGGAGGATCTCGTGCTCGCCTATATGGGTCGCGGGCGTCGCTCGGGGGCAGGATCAGATCCCGAGGACGTCTCATGATCTGGTTCGCGTGGCGCCAGTTCAGAGTTCAGGCGCTCATCGCCCTGGTGTTGCTGCTTGCTCTGGGCGCGGCGTTTCTGGTGACGGGGCCCCACCTCTTACATACGTATCACAGCTCAATCGTGGGTTGTCGGGCCCGAAGGGACTGCTCGGCGGCAAAAGGCAGTTATCTATCCGCGTACCCCTTCTTGCAGAACCTGCTGACCGAGAGCCCGCTTCTTCCCATATTGATTGGGATGTTCTGGGGTGCGCCGATCGTGGCCCGTGAGTTCGATACCGGCACGTTCCGTCTCGCCTGGACCCAGAGCGTGTCACGAAGCGGGTGGCTCGGAGCCAAGGTCTTGGTCGGCGGTCTCGCGACGCTCGTAACGGCGGGCGCATTCACGTTGATGGCCACGTGGTGGTCGAGTCCGCTCGATCGAGTTCGCGACACGCCCTTCAGTCTCTTTAATACTCGCGACATTGTTCCGGTGGGTTACGCGTTGTTTGCCTTTGCCCTCGGTGTCGCCCTGGGAGCGGTCGTGCGACGCGTTATACCCGCGATGGTGCTCTCCATCGCGGGATTCGCGGGGGTGAGTGGCATCTTCATTGCCTACATTCGCCCGCACTACTTCGCGCCCCGGATGGCGAACTTTCGACTAGGGGTGAGTGGCATCGCGGGACCGAACCAGGCCGATTGGACAATCTCGAGCGTGGTGAAGAACGCCGCTGGCAAAGTGTTTCCTCAGCTCTCCCACGGCGTTGACTTTCGCCCGATCGGCAAGGGCGTCGTCGCGCTCGCCGGGGTCGGACGGTGCCCGAACACGATCCCGGGATCCCTGGGAGGGAGCCAGTCAGGACCCCCCAAGGCCGTGCGGGCGGCGCTGAATAAGTGCATCGACTCATTTCATTTGCACGAGTCCATCGTCTATCAGCCCGTCTCGCGCTACTGGAGTTTTCAGTGGTGCGAGCTGGCTTCCCTGGTGGTTTTGTCTCTGATCCTGATGGGCTTTAGCCTGTGGTGGATTCAGCGCCCGTAGCAGAACTTCTTCGCTCCTCGTCGGGGGCGCCCTTCGCGGAGAGCGGCAATGTGGGCCACTGGAGTCGTCGTCCGGCCTCGCAGTAGACTGTTTACCCTGTGCGCAGCCCCAGGGCCGCCAGCCATCTTTAGAGGAGTTTTTATGTCACAGGTCACGCTGCAGGCTTCGACGAGCCGCGCCGAAGGTTCCTCGTCGTCGCGTCGGTTGCGCCGCGACGGTTCGATTCCGGCCGTCGTGTATGGACACGGTGTGTCACCCTTTTCAATCGCGGTCGACGCCAAGGAGTTTCGCACTGCGGTCTCGGGCGACCAAGGACTTAACTCCTTGATCAACCTGAGCGCAGATGGCACCAGCTACACGGTTCTGGCTCGAGAACTCCAGCGCCACCCGGTGCGCGGGACCGTCTCGCACATCGACTTCCAGGTCGTGGACCCCAACCAGGCGGTGCTCGCCGAGGTGCCTCTGCACCTAGTGGGCGACGCCGTGGAGGTGCGCCACGCGGACTGGGAAGTCGACCAGCAGATGTTCAGCATCGAAGTCAGCGCACGACCCGACCGGATCCCGACCTTCGTCGAAGTCGATATCTCGCACTTGACTCCCGGCTCGACCATTCGCGTGGCCGACGTGGTGCTGCCCGAGGGCGTCACCGCCGAAAACGACCCCCACGGGTCCGTGGTCGCGACGCACGTCGGCCGCTCGGCCAAGACCCCCGGAACCACCGCCGTCCCCGCCGCGGAGTAGTTCAGCGTGGCGCTTCGGCGCGAGAACGAGCGCAGCGGCCAGTCGAGCCGACTGCTTATTGTCGGATTAGCCAATCCTGGATCTGAGTTCGAGGGCTCGCGCCACAACGTGGGCGGCGACGCCGTGAGATTGGTGGCCCAGCGCCGGAGCCTGGCACTGAAGCAAGAGCGCCGCCAGCGCTCCTACAGCGTGAGCTTTGCTACCCCGCGCGGCGCGATCACTCTGGCCGTGCCGAGCACGTTCATGAATGAGTCGGGGTCAGCGCTACCTCCTCTGGTGCGGCGCACGTCACTCGCCGATCTCGCACGTCTCGTGGTCGTTCACGACGAACTTGACTTAGAGCCGGGCCGAGTCCAAATCAAGTTCGGCGGGGGATTGGCGGGACACAACGGACTGAAGTCGATCGCCCAAGCGCTCAACACCCACGACTTCGCGCGCGTGCGCATCGGTATTGGCAAGCCCGCGAGTAAAGAACAGGGAGCCAACTACGTCTTGAAGCGCCCGGGAGCGAAACTGCGCGAGTTGATCCAGTTGGACGTCGTCTCCGGCGCCGACGCGATTGAGGCGTTGATCGAGTACGAATTCGAGGACGCCCAACAGCGCGTCAACGCTACGTGAGCCCGGGCGTCCTCTCGCGCGTCCTCGAACGCGTCGCACCTCGCCTGCGGGCGTCGATAATCGCCGGATCCTTCATCCCGTCCAGTTACGCCACGCCCCTCGCATTAGCGGCCCTGGCCAGCGACGACGCGCCCGAGAGTCTCCTGGCGGTGGTGTCGACCTCGAGTGAGGCGGAGTTCGTCCACGACGCGTTGGTCGCGTGGCTGGGCCCGGAGTCGGTCGCTCTGTGGCCGGGCTGGGATACCCATCCCCTCGAACGCGTCAGTCCCGACGTCTTGGTAATGGCCCAGCGCTCTCTGCTGCGCTGGCGAGTGCGCGAAGGTATCGGACCTCGCATCATCGTCGCCTCGGCGCGCGCCGTTGCTCAAATCTTGTCCCCCGAGTCGATACGCGTCCCCTTCGTGATTCAGCGGGGCGACGAGGTCGAGCGCGACGCCTTTGTCGAGGGACTCGTGGCCACCGGGTACCGACGCGAGCAACTGGTAGAGCACCGCGCGGAAATCGCCGTGCGCGGGGGGATCGTGGACGTGTGGCCGGCCCACGCCGATGAGCCGGTGCGCTTGGATTTTTTTGGCGACGAGGTCGAGCGGCTGACGGTCTTTGACATCGCTACCCAGCGTTCCACCCGTGATCTCGATGAGATCGTCATCGGGCCGGCGCGCGAATGGCTGCCGGGCGAAGAGACGCGCGCGCGCGCCGAGGAGTTCGCCCAGCGCTCTCCCTGGGCGCAGGCCACCTTTGAGCGCCTGGCCACGGGGCAGCTCTTTGACGGCATGGAGGGTTGGATGGAACTCTTCGTCCAAGAGCCCACGACACTGCTCGACGAAGTGCCGGGCGCGCGCGTCGTGCTCGTCGAGGGCCACCGGGTTCGCTCTCGTCTCGAGGAGCTGCTCGTCGAAGAGCGCGAGCTCACCGACGTCGTGGCGGCCACCTGGCGGGCGGGCGCTTCGGTTCCGTTGCTCCACGTTGGATACGCGCACTCTCTCGAGAATCGGGTCAGCCTCGACCTCGACGGGGGAGCGGGCGCGCCAGAAACCCTCCTGACCTCTCCTCCCGTGGTCCAGGGTGATGCCGCGCGCATCGCCGCCCACGTTCGGAGCTGGTCCGCGGCCCGGCGCGGCGTGATCCTCACCCAAAGTGCCGGCGCGATCGAGCGTATGGCCGAGCAGTTGCGTAGCGAGGGCCTCGAGGTTACGACCGACCCCTCACGGGTGCTCGAAGCGCGCATCAGCGTGCTCGAAAGCGCCCTGCCCTCGGGCTTCTCCCTGGACGATCCCGAACTGGTCGTTTGGAGCGAGAGCGACCTCACCGGTCGCCGTTCGCAGCGCCGGGTCACGCGCACGCGCGCGCGCACCGTCGACGGATTTTTCGACGACCTGTCCGTGGGCAGTTACGTGGTGCACCGCCAGCACGGCGTCGCTCGATTCTCGGGCACCACGACGCGCGCCATCAACGGAGTTACCCGCGACTACCTGATTCTGGAGTTCAAGGACGGACGCAGTTACTGGCCGACCGAGCAGATTGACGCTCTCACGCCCTATACGGGAGGCGACTCGCCCACGTTGTCGCGCATGGGTGGGGCCGAGTGGCAAAAGACGCGCGCCAAGGCCCGTGCCGCCGCGTTCCTCGTGGCTCAGGAACTGGTCGATCTGTACCGGTTGCGCACCGTGGCCGAGGGGCACGCTTTTAGTCCCGACTCGGCCTGGCAGGCGGAGATGGAAGAACTGTTCCCCTATACCCTCACCGCTGATCAGGCCCAGGCGATTCGCGACGTGAAGGCGGACATGGAGTCTCTTCGCCCCATGGACCGCCTGGTGTGCGCGGACGTGGGATTTGGCAAGACTGAGGTCGCGCTGCGCGCCATCTTTAAAGCGGTGCAGGACAACTACCAGGCAGCGATTCTCGTACCGACGACGCTGCTCGCCAGTCAACACTTCGCCACGTTCAGCGAGCGCTTCGCGGGCTTTCCCCTCAAGGTGGCCCTACTCAGCCGCTTCGTGGACGACGCCGAGGCGACCGTTACCCTCGAGGGTCTGAAGGACGGATCGATCGACGTGGTGGTGGGTACGCACCGACTGCTCAGTGAGTCCGTCGCCTTCAAGCGTCTGGGTCTGCTCGTGGTGGATGAGGAGCAGCGCTTCGGGGTGCAGCACAAGGAGGCAATCAAGTCACGCTCGGTGGGCGTGGACGTCCTCACCCTGAGCGCGAGTCCGATCCCGCGAACCTTGGAGATGGCCTTTACGGGCATTCGAGATCTTTCGATGATTACCACCCCGCCGGCCGATCGACGCCCGATTCTCACCCACGTGGGCGAGTACAACGAGCCCGCCGTCGTCGAGGCGATCCGCCGCGAGCTCTTGCGCGAGGGGCAAGTCTTCTTCGTCCACAACCGGGTCACCGACATTGATCAGGTCGCGCGCCGACTCGGTCAGCTCGTGCCCGATGCGCGCATCGCGGTCGCGCACGGCCAGATGGACGAGGGCGCCCTCGAGCGCGTGATGATCGATTTCTGGGAGCGGAGATACGACGCGCTGGTGTGCACCACGATCGTCGAGTCGGGTATCGATCTGCCCTCGGTAAATACGCTCATCGTCGATCGCGCCGAGCGCCTCGGACTCGGCCAACTCCACCAGTTGCGCGGGCGCGTGGGTCGCAGCGGCCAGCGGGCCTACGCCTACCTGTTCCACCCCGCCGACCAGGTTCTTTCCGAGACCGCCTACGAGAGGTTACGCACCATCGGCGACAACACCGCACTCGGCAGCGGATTCAAAATCGCCATGCGCGACCTCGAGATCAGGGGAGCGGGAAACCTTCTCGGCCACGATCAGTCCGGTCCGGTGGCGGCCGTGGGCTACGACCTCTACGTCCAACTGGTCGCCGAGGCCGTGGCTGACGCCAAGGGCTTCCACGTTCCTGAGGTCACTGCGGTCAACCTCGACGTTCCCGGCGAAGCGCATCTGCCCAAGGGCTACGTCGAGGCCGACGACGCCCGCCTCGAGGCGTACCGGCGCCTGGCGGGCGTGACGACCCACGAAGAACTCGAGGACCTTCGCTCGGAGTGGGTTGACCGCTACGGCGCGCTACCCGGCCCCGCCCTCGGACTGCTGGAACTCGCCTCGTTGCGACTCGCGTGCCTGGAGTACGCGGTGACGTCGGTGGTAGTGCTGCCCGCGCGCACGGGCGTGCGCTCACGGCCCGTGGTGCGCGTCAGCCCGCTGAGTCTCGCCCTTAGCCAGCAGATGCGCGTACGACGCACGTACGGATCGGGCGCCTACAACGAATCGACGCGCGAATTCCGCGTCGAGCGCGAGGCTCGCGAGGTCACGCCCGGGGCGCTCGTGACCCTCCTACACGACCTGCACGCCCTGACGGTGCCCTCGGCGTGACTCGGTAGCATGGCGTGGTGCGTCGACTCGTGGTCCTCTTCGTGGTCGCGCTCGTCGGGGCCGCACTGTTCGGATTCAGCGGATGGTCCTCGGGCGTGAGCGTGGATCACCAGTCCGTCTCGGCCTCCAGTTTGAACGCAGAACTCTCCGCGATCACTACGAACCCAACTCTTGGTTGCTACATCGAGGCGCTCAATCCCGCGAGCTACGGTGCCGGGGCGGGAGGCGACACGCTCAAGTCGAGCGCGACGGCCGCGTGGGTGGACCTGCGCGTCGAAGGCCTCGCTATCGATCACTACGTCGTGACGACCTGGCACTACCACCCCAGCGCCGCTGACCTCGCCAGCGCCAAGACCTCTCTGGTGAGCGAGCTCGCCGAACAGGCCACCGCGAACTCCGAAACTTGCCCCGGTTCGGCGGCCTCGGCGGTGGCTGCGATGCCCGCCGAGATGCGCAGCGCGGAGATTGTGGCCCAGGCCAGTTCGCTTTATCTGGTGAAGAAGCTCAACGACACGATCCCTCTGACCACGTCGGCTATGGAGGCCTACTACCACTCGCACCAGAGCGACTACGACACGCTCTGCATCTCGGTGGCGGTCGTCTCGGTGAACGACATCTCCGCCTTCGGCCAAGCGCAGGCTCAAGGAGCCAGCGTCACGGCCCTCGTGAAGAAGTTCTCCCTCGACGCCACATCCAAGGCCAAGGGCGGCGCGTACGGCTGTTACGCGCCCTCGAGCGAGTACTACGCCGCCGTGCGACAAGACGCCTCCAGCGCCACGCTTGACGAGTTCCCCACCAAGCCCGCCGAGACCGAGTTTGACGGCACCGAAGCTGCGTTATATGTCGCCGTCACCAAGCGCTCCCACACCTCCTTCGCCAACGCCGAGTCAGCCGTGCTCACCGACCTCAAGGAGATCAATGCCGAGGGCGCCAACACCGTGAAGAACACGGTGCTCGAACAGGCCGCGGTCTACGTGGACCCGACGTTTGGCCAGTGGGGCGTGTCGGCGAGCGAAGGCCCAATCGTGGCCGCGCCCAGCGCCCCCCGTGCGACCGGCGTCACCGGAGCGAGCCAACTCTCGGCGGGGGCCGCGAAGTATCAGTGAGCCCGGTCGTACGCGTGGTCGGACTCGGACCGGGAAACGCGCAACACCTCACTGAGGGCGCGGCGCGACTCATCGCTGAGTCGCCGGTGGTGCGCTTTCGCACGACTCGCCACCCCGGGGTTGCGCGATTCGGTGCGGTCCAGAGCTACGACGATCTCTACGAGCGTGCTGAGTCCTACGACGCTCTCTACGGCGACATTGTCGATGACCTGGTCGTACTGGCGCATCAGTCCGAAGGCGGCGAGGTCCTCTACGTGGTCCCGGGCTCTCCTAGCGTGGCCGAGCACACGGTCGAGCTCTTGCACGAGAGATCCGACGTGACCCTGATCGTCGAGCCGGCCGTCTCGGTCATCGACGTTGCCTGCGCGGCGCTGGGACGAGATGCCATGAGCGCGGGACTCAGGGTGCTCGACGCGCTGGGTGCGAGTAGCCCGGTGCGCGGGCCCGGACCGCTACTGATCCTCCAAACGTACTCACCCGAAGTGCTCGCACTCGTCGCCGATCGCCTGGAGGGCGCACGCGAGGCAACGATCCTGCATCACCTCGGCCTAAAGGACGAGGTGATCACGACGATTCCCGTGGGCGAACTCGCTTCCTTTGCTGACGCGGATCACCTGACGTCGCTGTGGGTGGACGTGGTGCGCGACGAGGGTGAGGCGATGAGCGAACTCTGGGCGATCGCGCGTCGCCTGCGCGCGGAGTGCCCCTGGGATCAAGAGCAGACGCACGCGTCTCTGACGCGCCACTTGCTCGAAGAGGCGTACGAGGCACTCGACGCACTGGAAGTTCTCGTTCGTGCCGAGGACGACGGTGGCGCGAGCGAGGTCGATGTCGCTCACGTTCAAGAAGAACTCGGCGATCTGTTGTTTCAAGTCGTCGTGCACGCGGTCATTGGCCAAGAGGACGGTCAGTTCAGCCTGGCCACAATCGCTGATGCCGAGCGCGACAAACTGATCTACCGACATCCCCACGTGTTCGGCGACATCGCGGTGACGGACGCTGACGACGTCGCGGCGCGTTGGGAAGTACTCAAGCAGAGCGAAAAGGGCCGTGGCAGTATCACCGAGGGGATCGCCTGGCAACTGCCCGCTCTCACGCTCTACACGAAGCTGCTACGAAAAGCCCTGGCGTTGGACCTCGCACGCGAGTCGGGAGAGGAAGCGCGGGATCGAGCGCGCCAGGCCCTGGGCACGCTCGAGTTTGGGGCGCGGGCCGCCGGCGACGCCGAGTCGACGTCGAACGCCCGCGGGGCGTGGGGCGAGGCGATAAGCGCGATGGTGTCGGCCGCTCGCTACGCGGGCGTCGACCTAGAAGGCGTGCTGCGAGCGCGCGCGACGCAGCTGCGCGATGAGATTCGCTCCTTCGAAGAGGCAAAACGCGACGAGTAACCTTGTTGTCACAATGAGGAGACGCACATGAGCGCGATTGAACTTGTCCGGGGCCGTCAGATTCTCGACTCGCGGGGCAATCCGACCGTGGAAGCCGAAGTGCACCTTGAATCCGGCGCGGTCGGGCGCGCGGCGGCGCCGTCGGGCGCCTCAACGGGCATGCACGAAGCCGTCGAGCTGCGAGACGGCGGATCAGCCTGGAACGGAAAAGGCGTCTCGGCAGCCGTGGGGTTCGTCAACGGGGAGATCAACGACGCCCTCGAAGGCTACGACGCCGTGGATCAGCGCGCGGTGGATGAAGCGATGATCGACCTTGACGGCACGGCCAACAAGGCGAGACTCGGGGCGAACGCCATCCTTGCCGTTTCGCTCGCGACCGCCAAGGCGGCGGCGAGCGAGTCGGATCTGGCGCTGTATCAGTATCTCGGGGGAGTGAACGCTCACATACTGCCGGTTCCGATGATGAACGTGGTCAACGGCGGCGCGCACGCGAAGAACACCATCGACTTTCAAGAGTTCATGGTCATGCCGATCGGCGCGGCGACCTACAGCGAGGCGTTGCGTTGGGGCACCGAGACCTACCACGCGCTCAAGGGCATTTTCGAAAAGCGCGGCTTATCGACGGCGGTGGGAGATGAAGGCGGCTTTGCCCCCGACCTGCCCAACGCCGAGACCGCGATCCAGGCGTTGATCGAAGCCATCGAGGCGACCGGGCGCGTGCCCGGTGAGGAGATCGCGATCGCCATGGATCCCGCCACGAGTGAGCTCTTTCGCGACGGCGCGTACCACCTGGAGGGCGAAGGTCGCGTACTGAGCAGCGCCGAACTCGTCGACTACTGGGTCGACCTGTGCGCGCGCTATCCCATCGTCTCGCTCGAAGACGGCATGGCCGAAGAGGACTGGGACGGCTGGGCCGCTCTCACGCAACGACTCGGCGACCGCGTTCAACTGGTGGGTGACGACCTTTTCGTGACCAACTCTGAACTCCTCGAAAAGGGAATAGAGCGCGGAGTGGCCAACTCGATACTGATCAAGCTCAACCAGATCGGCACCCTGAGTGAGACCTTGGACACGGTACGTCTTGGGAATCTTCATCGCTATAGCTGCGTCATCTCTCACCGCTCAGGAGAGACCGAGGACGTAACGATCGCGGACGTGGCCGTAGCCACGAATGCCGGCCAGATAAAAACCGGCGCGCCGACGCGAACCGACCGGGTAGCGAAGTACAATCAATTGCTAAGAATTGAGGAGCAGCTCGGAGACTCCGCGCGTTTTGTCGGCGCGAAGTCTCTGTCGGGAGCGTCAGGTGTCCACAACCCATAGCGTCACTACCGCGCATCGCAATCACTGGATGTTCCCTCTCGCCCTCGTGGTCGCCGTCGTCATGCTCGTGGGCTGGTTTCCGGCCAAAGCCCTCTGGCACCAACAGAGCCAGATCAACACCACCGAGAGCGAGATCAAAGCGGTCCAGCATCAAGAGTCGACGCTCACGAACGAGGCGAAGTCGGTCGACAGTTCGGCCGCCGCGACGCAGCTGGCACGTGCGCAGTACCAACTCGTGAGTCCGGGCCAGAGCCTGATCCAGGTGCTGCCCGGCGACTCCTCGGGTGAGGTGTCGGCGAACTCGGCGGATCCGGGATTTCAGCCCCTGGTGTCGCCTACGTCGGCCGAAGCACCGGGTACCTCGACCTCGACTTCGAACACGTCCGCGTCGAGCGCGACGCACCATCACCGCGGCGGATTTGTGTCGCGGCTCGTGCGTACGTTCGAGTTTTGGCGTTGAGTTTTCGCGACGCTGAACCCTCGGACCAACTACTCGTCGAGTCGCTTCTCGGACGCCCATTGGGCGCACGCTTCGCGGTGGTGGTGCGCGACCGCGACCAACGTCCCATCGTCATTGAGAACGAACCGCACCTGAGAGATGGCACGCCGATGCCCACCCTGTACTGGCTCGTCGACCCCCGCCTCCATGCGGCGGTCAGCCGACTCGAGGGCGACTCGGGGGTGCATCGCTACGAGACGCTGGTCGATGAGGTTGAGTTGCGCCGCGCCCATGATAGGTACGCCGAACGACGTGACGCCGCGATCGTGCGTCGCGACGCCGTGGCGCCCAGCGGGGGAGTGGGTGGCACGCGCCGCGGCGTGAAGTGTTTGCACGCGCACCTCGCCAATTACTTGGTCTGGGCCGATGATCCGGTCGGCCACCTCGTTGCCGCGTCGCTGGACGTCGGCATTGTGGGATTGGAGTCAGTACGTGACTGAAGCAGTCGCCGCCTTTGATTGTGGGAGCAACTCGACGCGGCTGCTCATCGCGAGCGCAAAGGGCGAAGCGCTCGCACGGGAGATGAATATCACTCGATTGAGCGAGGGCGTTGACGCCACGGGCGCGCTGCGCGAGGCCGCTATGGAGAGGACGTTTGCGGTGTTGCGTTCCTATCGCGGTCTCTGTGATCGTCACGGGGTCGCTCGTGGCCAACTCGTGGCGACCTCGGCGGCGCGCGACGCGTCGAACGGCGCGGAGTTCCTCACTCGCGCCCAGGAGATCGCTGGCGTTCCGGCGAGGGTCTTGGCGGGCAACGAGGAGGCGGCGCTGTCTTATCGAGGGGCAACCGAGGACCTCGTGCACGCGAGCGAGCCGACCATGATCATCGATATCGGCGGCGGATCGACGGAACTCGCGGCGCAGATCAATGGTTCCATGGTGAGCTACTCCATGCAGCTGGGGTGCGTGCGAATTGCCGAGCGCGCGCTGGGCCGCGGTGTGGTCACTGCGGCGAGCGAGGGCGCGACGCGCTCGATGATCGATGCGGAGATCTCGCGCGCCTTTCTGGCCTGCCCCGAATTCGACACACTGGTGGGACACGTTCGATTGGTGGGTCTGGCGGGCACCGTGGCGACGTTGGCGCAGATGGACGCCGGCCTGGCCGTCTACGACCGCGACGTGGTGCATCATCGAGTCCTGCGACGCGAGACGGTCGAGTACTGGCGGGACGTGCTCGCCGGCGAGACACCCGAGCAGCGACTGGCGCACCCGGGAATGGTGGTGGGCCGCGAGGACGTGCTGTGCGCTGGACTGTACGTCCTCGACGCGGTGATGCAACGCCTGGGCGTGAGCGAGATTGTCAGTTCCGAGAACGACATCCTCGACGGCATCGTTTCTACGCTGCTGGCGGGTTGAGATTGCGCGATTTGGGGCGACCTGTAACGATAGGAAGATGAAAGGTCTCCGATGGTGAGCACGCGAAGCGCCCTATTTTCGCCGATCACCCTGCATGGTCGGCGCGTCGTGCTGCGCACCATGGGCGAGCAGGACTACGAGGCCTGGCACGAAGTGAGGATCCGTAATCACGACTGGCTCCTTAAGTGGGAGCCGCGCTCGGCCAGCGCGTCGCACCTGGCTGAGGATCGGCGCAGTTTCGCGAGTCGCTGCGCCATCCGCGAACGCGAGCGCCAGATCGGGACCGGGTTTGGTTTCGGTCTCTTCGTCGATAGTCGCTTCGTGGGCGAGATCACGCTGTCGTCGATCCAGCGCGGACCTCTGCAATCGGCCTTCGTCGGGTATTGGATCGACCAGGAGGTGGCCGGCCGCGGCCTGATGCCCGAGGCGGTGGTGATCATGCTGCAGTACGCCTTTGAATCACTGCGGCTGCACCGCGTCGAGATCAACATCATCCCGCGCAACGCCCCCTCGAGACGAGTCGTCGAGAAGCTCGGACTGCGCTGTGAGGGAGTGTCGGAGCGCTATCTCGAGATCGACGGCGCCTGGGAGGATCACGCCCGCTACGCCGTCACCGCCGAAGAGTGGAGTGATCGTGCTCCTGAACTGGTGACGGGCTGGCTACTGCCCGATCACCGCTAGACGGCCTCGAAGCTTCGTCCGCGCAGTTCGCTCACGTCTGCGCTGCGCAGCCGACCGTCTAATACCTTGGCTACGCCGAGTCCGCCGGGACCACCGTTGCGGCCCACCACGAGCAGGGAGTTTTCATCTCCGCGCGCCAGCACGAGACCCGAGAGGCGCGCGTCTCGGGCGACTGGCGCGATCTGTTCGACACTCACCTCGCGGGGCACTTCGACGACGATGTTCTCGTACTTCGTAGTGCGAATACCGCGAATGTCGCGCAACATCACCGCCGCGTCGTGGATCGGCCGCACCGAAGACCCGGGCACGTCCTGCCAGGTGACGAGTAGCGGCGAAACCCTCAGTCCGAGTAGGTCAGCCAAATAGAAAAGTTCGACGTCGAACGCAAAGCGGTCCACCATCGCAAAAGACGCCAGCGCTCGAGCGGCGCCGACCTCGAAGCCCTTGCATCCGCACTGAGTGTCGCGCTGAGCGGTGCGGGTGTAGTGGTGCACAAAGCGATGAAAGACTCCGCCCGCGAGCGTGCGCAGTGGCGAGGCGTAGGCGATGCGCCCCTTGATGGCGCGCGTGCCCGGCACGAAGTCACTCGTTCCGAGCGCGGTGGTGAAGAGCGAGAACTGAACGGGATCGATTGCCATGTCGGCGTCGGCGGTGATCACGTATCGCCCCCTCGCCAGACTCATCCCGAGTCGCAGCGCGGCGCCCTTACCGAGATTGTCAGGCTGCTGAAGGAATAGCGCGTGCTCGAGGTGACCGTAGACGTCACGGGCACGATGCAACGTGTCGTCGCTGGACCCGTCGTCGACGACGATCACTTCAATATTCGACTCGCCGATCACTTCGAGGGCGGGGGCGAACCGCTCAAAGCCGTCGCGCAGCCGCGCGCTCTCATTAAAGGCCGGAATGACTACGGTGAGTTCGATCATTGCTTAGGGTCGAGCGGCGCCGATCAGTCCCGCGGTAAAGATCGGGGCGAGGGATACGTCGGTTCCGGTGTAGGGGGCCGCGATCGTGGTGTCTACGCCGTACGGTCCCGAGCCCACGTACATCACCACGTGATCGACGGAGTTGTCGCCGTCGAGATTGAAGTAGAACAGCAGGTCGCCGGGCTGGAGGTCGGTGAGCGCCACGTGGACCATGTCGGGCCACTGGGTCTCGGTCGTGCGAGGGATGGAGATTCCGGCCTTGCCCCAGGCCCACTGGACCAGTCCTGAACAGTCAAAACCCACTCCCGAGGTTTCGCCGCCCCAGACGTAGGGCACGCCGATCTGGCTTTCGGCGTAGCGGACCGCGGCGGCGCCCTGCGCGGTCCCGGCGACCTCGGCGATGGTGGGGGTGGACGCCGCGGCCTGCTCCGCTTCGATTACTTCATTGGCCGCGGCCTGTCCGAACTCGGAGGCGGCGGTGATGGCCTGCTCTTCGGCGGCGGTGTTCTTGTCCTTGGCGGCGGCCACGCCGACGGCGATCTCGTAATTGATGAGTTGCACCCGGTACTGGGCCGTGACGCTCGCGAGTTCGGCCTGGGTGGAGTTTTCGAGCGCGACATTCGAATCGAGCAGTTCCTTCATCGCGTAGGTCTGCTGTGAGGCTTTGGCGCGTTGGGCGTTGACCTTGGCGCGTTGGGCGGCGACTTTGGACACCGTGCGCTCTAATGAGGCTTTTTCTCGCTGCAACTTGTTCTTGAGGGAGTCGAGGTCGCCTACCACCTCACGCTGATAGACCTTGGCGTCGTTGGATTGGGTGACGTTTTGGTTGAACAGTTGGATCATCTGCTCGGTGGACGCGCCGAGCACGTAGGCGCGCACCACGGCGACGACGAGCTTCTGTTTGGTGACCTGGACTTGGGCGCGCTTTTTGGCCTCTTTCGACTTGAGGTTCGAGATGTTCGCGTCGAGAGTTTGGATGTTGCCGGTGATGGAGTTCAGTTTGGCCTCGTCGGCGTCGTACTCATTCGCCGAGATCTCGCTGCGCTTCTCTTGGCGGGCTAAGGCGGCCGACAAGTCCGCCATGGCGGTCTTGGACTGGGTGATCGTGCGGGCGCCAGCGCTCGTGGGTACGAGCGTCCCGGTACTACTCAGGACGGCCAGAACGAGGAGCGAAAGGATACGGATCGTGCTCCGACGACGCACGCGCAACATACCCGACCAGCCTAGTTAGCGCATCCAAAAAATCCGGTCGTTTCGGCGAAATCGTAACAATGCATTAGCGTTACGTCGCATCCACGCTGCGCGGGGGCGTAGCCCAATTGGCAGAGGCAGGGCGCTTAAACCGCCTCCAGTGAGGGTTCGAGTCCCTCCGCCCCTACGCATCGTGAACACCGGCCGTTTTTTAGTAGCGTTGTAGGGTGGCGAAAAGCAACTCCGGCAAGTGGGTAAGCCGCGTCGGCGCGGCCGGCGGCGGTAAGACCTACCAAAAATCACGTCCCGCGAACTACTACGGCGCCCTGGTCGTGATCGTCGTGCTGGGACTCGCCCTCACCGCTTTTTCGCGTTATGAGTATCAACACCCTCACAAGGCGAAGTCGGCTCCGACGGTCGCCCCCGCGGTCGGCTCGGTCCAGTACGCCGCCATCGCCGTTGACAACTGCGGCACGTTGCTGCCGTACCTGCAGTCCGACACCACGTACAAGGGTGGCGGATTCTTGGTCGGCGCCGACAACGTCATTCGCCTGAGCCCCATAACAAGCGCGGACGCGGGCAATAACGCGAACCTGGCGACCTTCGCGAAGGAGTACGCGGGACTCACGCTCACCTCGAGCGAAATTGCCGTGCCCAAGACCGACGGCGTGGCGAATCCCGCGACGACGTTTAAGAATGGTGAGACCTGCGCCACCGGAACCAAGTACGCGGGGCAGAAGGGCAAGGTCGTCTACGCCTACTGGACCACCGTGGGTCAGAAGACCCCGAACCTCACGTCCGACCCCAAGAAGGTCCACTTCTCGAAGAGCTTGCGGGTCACCCTCGCCTTCGTGCCCGCGGGCGTGACGCCGCTGGCGCCGACCTCTAAGTCCGAGACCGAGATGTTCTTGGACGCGACGACGCCGACCACCACCACGACCGCGCCGGCCACGACGACGACCGCGGGTGTCACGACCACGACGACGCCGACGACGACCACAACCAAGGGCTGAGATTGCAGGCGGTCATACTCGTCGGGGGCAAGGGAACTCGGCTGCGACCCTTGACCTACGAGACCCCCAAACAGATGCTGCCGCTGGTGGGCGTGCCGATGCTCGAGTGCGTCATGGAGTCCCTCGCTCGACACGGGATCACCGATGCGGTCCTCTCGCTGGGCTACCTGCCCGACCGCTTTACCGAGGCGTACCCCTCGGGGATCGTGTCGGGAGTGCGCGTCACCTATGCGGTGGAGCCCGAGCCGCTCGACACCGCAGGCGCCCTACGCTTTGCCGCCGCGTTCGCCGGCGTAGATAACACCTTCGTGGTCGTGAACGGCGACGTGCTCACCGACCTTGACGTCACGGCACTGTTGGACTTTCACCGCGAGCACGACGCCGAAGCGACAATCGCGCTGCACCCCGTCGAGGACCCCTCGCACTTCGGCGTCGTGCCTACCGCCCCCGACGGCCGAGTGATCGCCTTCGTCGAGAAGCCGCCGCGTGAAGAAGCACCCACGAATCTCATCAACGCGGGTACGTACGTCTTTGAGCCGCGCGCGCTCGATCGCATCGCCAAAGAGGGTCGGGTGAGCGTCGAGCGCGAGACGTTCCCAAGCCTGGCCGAGGCGGGAACTCTCTTCGCGATGGCCGACGACGCCTACTGGCTGGACACGGGCACCCCGCGCCTCTACCTGCAAGCCAACATCGACGTCCTCAGGGGCGACAACACCCAGCATGAGTTTCGCGGCGTCATCGACGGGGCGTGGTGCGCGTCGACCTCGACCGTGGACGCCAGCGCCAAGGTCTCGCACTCGGTCGTTGATCGCGGATGCGTGGTTGGTGCCGACGTGATTCTCGAAGAGTGCGTGCTGCTACCCGGCGCCGTGGTGCAGAGTGGCTGTGAGATTCGCTCGTCGATCATCGGACCCGAAGCCGTTATCGGCTCGGGTTCTCAGCTCGGTCCGACCTGCGTGGTGGGGGCCAAGGAGCACGTGGCTCCGGACTCGCGCCTCTTCGGCGACGTTCGCCTTGGGGGAATGTAGCCACTTCGAGGCACGGGCTCAGCGAAACAGATCGTCGTTTTTCGAGCGAACAATATTCTCGCTGATCGATCCCTCCCCAAAGAAGGAGGCGTGAAGTCCGCGCACGAGCGCAAAAGGCGTCGCCGCCGCTTTGTGCAGCACCAGGTTGGCGGCGGCGGCGATCTCATCGGCGATGGCGACCTCGGTCGCTTCGAGGAGGCGACCGGTGGCGTCGCTCGTTCCGCGCAGATCGAGGACCGGTCTGAGCCCCGCTGACCCAAGGGCGACATCGGTGACTCCCTGGCGCCACACTCGTCCAAACGTATCGGTAATAAGAACCGCGACGTCCACGCCGGTGCGTCGTCGCACCTCGGCGCGAATCTTTCGGGCCGAGCGATCGGGGTCGTGGGGAAGGAGGATCGCCGTACCCTCTTCGGCGTTGGAGAGGTCGACGCCGGCGTTCGCGTTAATAAAGCCGTGGGAGGTCTCGGTGATGCGCAGGGTGCCGCGCCGGCGAAGAACCCGCCGGGACTCACCCTCCACGATGGCGACTTTGTGCCGCTCGGTGCCGTCGAACGCTACAACTCGGCCCTCGGACTTAGAGACCACCTTGCTCGTCACCACCACCAGGTCGCCGGACTCCAGCCGTTCGTCCGCGTTTTCCAGCGACTCAAGAAGCAGCGCGACCAGGTCGTCGCCCTCGCTCACCATGACCGCGCACACCAGGGGCACGAGGCGCAGTTCGCTCACGCGAGCACCGCCTGGGCCAGGCGCAGTGCGTCCTCGGCATTGTCCATGACGGTGGTGGTGACCTCTACGTTCACTCCGCGGTCTCTGATGTCGTCTGCTATGTCCGCGTCGGCCTCGTCGATGATCCACGAGCCCACGAGATCGCCGTAGTAGTCCACGACCCCGAGGGCGCTCGATTCGTGTCCCAGTTCGCGCAGCAGCCGGTCGGCGGGTCCCTTGAGCGCGGAACCGCCCACGATCGGTGAGATGGCTACGATGTCGTCTTCTCGCGCTTCGAGCGCATCACGCACGCCGGGAATCTGGAGAATCGGGTCAATCGAAATCAGCGGGTTCGATGGCGCGATGACCACTCGCGAGGCATCGCTTAGCGCGCGCAGCACCTGGTCGCTCGCGCGCGCGGTGCCGACGCCGGTGACCTCGATGGCGCGCACCACGACGTCGTGGCGGTGCTGGACGAAGTACTCCTGGAAGCTAAGTCGGCCCACTTCGGTGACGAACTCGGTGGCGATCGGATCGTCGGTTGCCGGAAGGAGCGTCACGTTAACGCCGTGACGCTGGCAGAGTTCGTGCGCCACCTCGGTCTTGGTCGCACCCTGGGCCAGTCGTTGACTGCGGTAGAGGTGCGTGGCCAAGTCCCGGTCACCGAGGCGGAACCAGTCGTCGCCCCCGAGGGCTGCGAGCTCCTCCATGACGCGCCACGATTCGCCGCGCAGCCCCCAGCCCAATTCGTCGTTATTTAGGCCGGCCAGGGTGTAGGTGATGGTGTCGAGATCGGGGCAGATGGTGAGGCCGTGCAGGACGAGGTCGTCTCCCACATTGACCACCGCGCACAACTCGCTAGGGGCGAGGACATTGCTGAGTGCGCGCAGAAGCCGCGCCGCGCCGACGCCGCCCGAGAGAACCGTTATCACCTCAGGAACCTTAGAGGCGCGTAGATAACATCGAAAGGTGAGTGAGCTGAGTGAGGGCTGGCCCGGGTCGCCCGCGTACGTGATTCTGCGCATGAATGGGGGCTCGGTGGAGCGCGTGGCCGAGCACGGCGACTTAGGCGCCGTGCGCGACTGGGCGTCGGTATCTAAATTGACGGTGTCGATGGCCTTCGGCGTCGAAATGGATTGGGACCTGCACAGTTACACCGAGATGGTTGGACCCCACGGGGCCAACTTCGCCAACTTGCTCTCGCACTCGAGCGGTTTGGGTCTGGAAAAGGACGACCCTGCGGTGCCGATCGCCACCAAGCGGGTGTACTCGAACTGCGCGGTGGACTTAGCGGTCGAAAAGATTGTCGGGGAGAACTCTGCCTCGCAGTGGTTGGAGGATCGCGTGTTTTCACCCCTCGGGATGAACGCCACGTCGCTCGAGGGGCGACCGGCCAGCGACGTCAAGGGGTCCACCAACGACATGGCAACTTTCGCCCTGGCCTGGATGCGCTCCGATCTGCTCGCCGCCGAGACTAGGGATCGGCTCATCCGTCCCTACTTACCCGACCTGGCCGGGATCGTTCCGGGTTTTGGCCGATTCGCCCCCTGCCCCTGGGGCATGGGTCCAGAGATCCGCGGCGACAAGCAGCACTGGATGGGTGACTGGCCGGAGCGTAGCTTCGGCCACTTCGGCCAAAGCGGCGCGCTCGTCCTGGTGAACGTCGACGAAGCGCTCGCCGTGGTGGCGACGAGCACCGAGCCCTTTGGCGCGTGGGCCGTGGACCTATGGCCGCGATGGACGAGCGCCGCGCGCGCCCTGGCCCTCGCTTCGTGAGTTCTGAAGTTCTTCGCGTCGGATTGGACCTCGACGGCTCCTTGGAGTCGCTGGGCGATTCGATGACCGACCTCGCCGACGCGCTGACGGCGATGGGCGAGTGCGAGTTGGTGCGATTCCACACTCTGAGCACCCCTTCTGCTCAGGAGTCGCACCTCGCTGGTCGTGGCGTGTGGGGACCACTGTGGCGACGTGGAATGGGGCCCTCACTCGACCGCCTTCTCGGTGAGGTGGACGTGATTCACGTGGCGGGCCGTGCGACGCCACCCACGCGTGCGACCCCACTCGTCGTCTCGGTCGATGACCTGCGTCCTTTGCGCGGAGAGACGAGTGAACACCAGCGAGTCAACCAGCTTCGGCGCGCGGTGGCGCACGGCGCCTTGCTGGTGGCGTCCTCGAGAAGCGCGAGTAGTGAGGTGCAGCGGGTTCTAAAGATCGACCGCAGCCGCGTCGTGGTGGTGCCCCCGGCCGTGCCTCTCGTGGACGCCACGGCGGAGGGTTCGGCTCTAGTCGTCAACCTGACCGGAGTGCTCGAGCCGTTCCTCGACATGGCGCCCGACCTCGTATCCTTCGCGCGCGAGCGCGGTACGCGAGTCGAGGCGGTCACGAGCGCCAAGGCCGCCCAACGCATTGGCCCGCGCGCGCCCGACATCACGCTGCGTACCAGAAGTGAGGCGCGCACGGCTCTCGCAGACGCGCGCGTCGTGCTACATATCTCAGATGGCGCGCGCTTTCCCTCCTTCGCGATCGCCGCTTTAGCGGCCGGCGTGCCGACGGTGGCCCGGTCCACGTCCATCAACCGCGAGCTGCTGGGCGGCGCCGCTGCGCTGACCGCGAGCGACGCCGAGGTTCGTCCGCTTCTAGAGGACCTGTGGGACAACTCTCAGCGTCGAGCAATCTCCGTGGCGGCCGGCCGCGCTCGCGCACAGGACTTCGCTCCGGCGACGGCCGCCCGGGCCTACGTCGCTCTATATCGAGAAGCCGTGCGAGGCTAAGAACCGTGGCGCGCGAGATCTCTATCACGCTGGACCAGTTTTTTCGGCCCCAACCCGGCGGCGTGGCCACGTACGCGCGAGGTTTGTTGCGGGGACTCGCGAGCCTGGACGACGGTTCTCTTCACCTAACCGGCATTGCTCCGAGGGGGCGTCCGCGCCAGCCCATCGATGACCTCGCGGTGCATAAGGTGAGCGCGATGCTGCCCGTGGAGATTCTCACTCGCGCCTGGGCGCATTTCGCCACGGGCGTGCCAGAATCCAGCGACGTCGTCCACGCCACCTCACTCGCCGGTCCGTATCGGGGCGGCCAAGCGGGCGCAGTGCACAGCGTGGCCGTGCACGACTTACTCTGGCGCGACGAGCCCACGGCGAGCACGCCCCGGGGTATTCGCTTTCACGAGAAGAGATTGCAGTTGCTACGCCGACGCGGCGACGTCCGCGTGATCACCACCGCGCCCGGGCTGCGTCAGCGACTGCTCGATGACGACTTTGTGGCCGAACGCCTCTTCGAAGCTCGGTTCGGTGTTGATGACGACGATGTGGTCGCCTCGTCGCGCGCCGAGTTGCGGTCTGTACTTGCGACCCACGGCGTCGAGGGAGGCTTTACCCTCTACGCGGGGACGCGCGAGCCGAGGAAGAATCTCGAACGACTTATCTCGGCGCACGCGCGCGCTCGACTGCGCAATGACGAGCTCGGTCCGCTGGTCCTGGTCGGTCCGTCCGGTTGGGGCCAGATTGAAGTGGGCTCGGCCGTGGTGATGGGTGTAGTGCGCCGCGAGATTCTCAAGGCGTTATTGCGCGACGCCACGGTCGTCGCCTACGTGCCGCTCGCCGAAGGATACGGCCTCCCGCCGGTCGAAGCCCTGCATCAGGGGGCCCGCGTGGTGGCGAGTCGAACGACCCCGAGTGTTGCGCACAACGCCGAAGTAGTAGTCGTGGATCCGCTGGATGACAGGTCCATCGAAGAAGGCCTTCTCGCGGGCGCGGCGCTGACGATCGACGACGCCGCGCGCGCGGCGCGCCGCGCCAGCGTGGCGGATCTCACCTGGCGCAACGCCGCCCTCGACCACCTCGCGAGCTGGCAGTGAAAGTTGCCCTCGACGTCTCGGCGGTGCCCGCGCAGGTCGCCGGGGCGGGTCGCTACATCGTTGAAGTCGCGCGTCGCCTTCCCGCGCACGGTGTCAACACCACGCTGGTAACTCGGCGCGACGATACCGAAAGATGGGCCACGATCTCGCCGAACGCGCGAACGGCGCCGCTGGTTCCCTCGTCGCGCGCCACGCGATTGGCCGTGGAGGCCTATCTCCTAGGTGCGAGCGCTACCGCACGCGACAACGACGTATGGCACGCGCCTCACTACACGATGCCCCGGCGCATCGCTTCGCCCTGCGTCGTTACGATCCACGATCTGACTTTCTTTACCAATCCCGAGTGGCACGAGCGCGCCAAAGTCGCGTTTTTTCGCCGCGCCATCACGCATTCGATAAAGAGCGCGAACATTCTGATCTCGGTCAGCGACTACACCGCACGGCTCATCGAAGAGATGTTCTCCTCGCACGCGCCAATCGTCATCGCCCCCCTCGGAGTAGAGCTCGAGGTCTTTAACCTTGATTCCTCGCGGGACGCGGCGCTCTTCGAGAGCCACGGACTTGAACTCGGCGCGCCCTACATACTCTTCGTGGGAACGGTCGAACCTCGAAAGGGCCTCGACGTCCTTTTAGACGCGTTCGTGCACGTGGCGGGCGAGGACGACTCCATTCAGCTCTGGCTGGCGGGACAAGTCGGCTGGGGCGAGGGCCTCATTGAGGACCGCCTCAGCGTGCATCCCTTCGCCGCGCGAATCAGGCGGCTCGGCTTCGTGCGCGACGATGTGCTGCCGGCCCTCTATCGGGGCGCGCGAGCGGTCGCGTACCCTTCGCGCGGTGAAGGTTTCGGTCTGCCCGTCCTCGAAGCGTTGGCGTGCGGTGCGAGTGTCGTGACCAGCGCGGACACGGTGATGGACGAGGTGGCCGGGGGTGAGGCGTTCCTCAGCCCCCCCGGTGACGTGGGCGAGGTGACGCGTGCGCTGATGCGGGCGCTGAGTCAGGATGCCGGCGCGCGCGGCGTGCTCGCCCAACGCGCTCGTGCTCGCGCCCAGGTCTTTACCTGGGATCGCTGCCTCTCTCAGCACGTACGCGCCTACGAGTTGGCGATGTCGCGATGAAGTCTCTCATCACCGGATCGAACGGCTTCGTGGGCGCGCACCTCGCCCGACACCTTGAGGAGTGCGGCGACGAGATCACCGGTATCGACCGCGAGTACGACGTCACCGACGAAGACGCGATGCGCGAAGTCTTTGGTCGCGTACGTCCCGACGTCATCTACCATTTGGCCGCGCTCACGCACGTAGGTGAGTCGTGGGAGCACGCCAACGAGTTCACGCGCGTGAACGTCGTGGGCACTCATCGTGTCCTAGACGCCGCGTTTGGGGCCTCACCCACTTCAACGACGGTGGTCATCTCTACGTCCGAGGTCTACGGGATTGTGCGTGAGTCCGATCTCCCGCTCGCCGAAACGTTCCGGGTCGCGCCCGCCAATCCCTACTCGTCGAGCAAGGTCGAAGCAGAGAACGTCGTGCACGACGTCGTACGCCGGCGCGGTCAGCGGGCGCTGATCGCGCGTCCGTTCAACCACCTGGGCCCGGGACAGTCGTCGAACTTTCTCGTACCCGCCCTCGTGACGCGACTGTTGGACGCCCAGCAGACCGGAGCGCCTTCGATCTCGGTGGGCGACCTCTCCACCCGGCGAGATTTTTGCGACGTGCGCGACGTGGTGCGGGCCTATCGTCTTCTCGCTCAATACGGCCTGACCGGCGAGGCCTACAACGTCGCTTCGGGCCGCGACGTGGGGGTACGCGAGGTGGCGGAGTATCTGGTGGAACAGATCGCGCCCGGCGTGACACTCGAAACTGATCCGGCGCTACTACGTCCGATAGATCTTCCGGTCTTTCGCGGCGACTTTCACAAATTGCACGTCGCCACCGGGTGGGAGCCGTCGATTGCGCTACATCGAACCTTGAACGACGTGATCAGCGATATCGAAAGTCGCGATTCTCGCGTGGGATGAATCGCTAGCGAGCCTCGGGAACTCGAGCCGCGCAAACTAGCCTTGGTGAACTGATGGAATCTCGTGCTCCGGCCGTCGTTGCCGTCATCGTCACCACCGGCTCTGGACCGGGACTCGAAGCCGCCGCGGCGTCGCTGGCGGCGCAAAACTACGAGCAGTTGAGCCTCCTCGTGGTAGCTAACGGCGATGCGGCTTTGGTGGCCGAGCGGGTGGCGTCGGTCGCCCCCCACGCATTCGTGCGGGTCCTCGAGGACAACCGGGGTTTCGGCGCGGCGTGCAACGAGGCGGCGCTGATGGTCGAGGGGTCGGCCTTCTTCCTCTTCTGTCACGACGACGTACGTCTCGCGCACGATGCCGTCCAACTAATGGTGGAAGCCGCGTATCGGACGAACGCGGGCATCGTGACGCCTAAGGTCGTCGAGTACGAAGACCCCATCACGTTGTTGCACGTGGGTCAATCGAGCGACCGATTCGGCGTCGTGCGCGAGCGCATTGAGCCCGGCGAGATCGATCACGGACAGCAGGATCTCGAACGTGACGTCTTCGTCGCCCCCGGCGGAGTCACCCTGGTGCGCGCCGACTTGTTCGCGTCGCTGCACGGCTTCGATCCGCTTATCTCCTTGCTCGGCGAGGACCTGGACTTGTGCTGGCGCGCGCAAGTCGCTGGCGCGCGCATCGTGGTGGCCCCTCTCGCCACGGTGGCCCACCGCCAGACCATTCTGACGGGTGAGCGCTCCAGCACCGCATCGGGCGCCCGCCGGGCGAGCCGCCAGGACCTTCAGCGCCGTCACCAACTGCTCGTGGTGGCCTCGGGGTGGCGCCGGCGCACCGCCTGGTGGACCTTGCTCGTGCTCGCGGTCCTCGACGTACTCGAGTTGGGCGTCGCGCTCATCGGCGCAGACACCGATCGCGCGGGAGCGATTCTCAGTTCGTGGCGCTGGCTCTTCAAGCATCGCCACCGTGTGCGCCAACGCCGACGCCAGATCGACGCGACTCGCGTGCTGAGCGACGTTCAGCTCCATCGGCTTCAAGAAGGGGGCGTAACTCGCGCGCGCCACTTCCTCGTGACCCTGGCTCGCCATGGATACGACCGTGCGCGTGGCATTCTGCCCGTCGAGGCGTTGGGCGATGAGGAGGTGCTGAGCGATAGCGAAGCGGCCGGGGTCGGGTTTGCGGCGGCGTTCTCCGAAGCCGAGGAGTTCGACGAGATCGCGAACAGCGAAGCCTTCGAGGTCCGCACGCGCCCCTCACACGTGATGACGTCGTTTCGCGCCCAGGCCACGCTCATCGTGGTGGCAGCGATTCTCTGGTTCGTGGGCTCGCGCAACCTGCTGTCCATGCAGTTGCCCTTGATCGGTCGGCTCGCACCACTCGACTCTTGGTGGTCAACCTGGCGGCACTTCTTCGCCTCGTGGTCGACTCAAGGGGTGGGCTCGGGAGCGCCGGGAATGCCCGGTTACGGGCTTCTCGCCTTTGCGGGCACGTTCGTGATCGGCCGAATGGGAATCCTGGTGCGCCTAGCCCTCGTGCTGGGCGTTCCCCTCGGTGCACTCGGAATGGCGCGCCTGCTCAAGGACCGTACTTCTAATCGCGCGCGCCTCATTGGGGCGCTGGTCTATGCGGCCATGCCGGTAGGAATGAACGCGATTGGCCAGGGTCGTCTGGACGTGATCATCAGTGTGGCCAGTTTGCCTTTTATCGTGCGGCGGATCTTTGAGGTGATGGACGTGCCAGGGTTTCGTCGGCGCCCCTACGGTCCGGCGGTCCCCTTCGGTCAGCGAGGCTGGCGCGTGAGCGAAGCCGGCCAGCGCATGTCGCTGATTATGATCGTCGCGGCCGCCACCGCCCTCGCTCCGGCGTGTTTGGTGGCGAGTGCGCTCGTGGTGGTGGGCGTGGCGCTCTCGCGCGTGTTCGAGCCCGATCCCGAGAATCAGTTTCGCGGACCGGCGCGCTTCCTTGGATCGCTGGTCTTTAACGTCGCCGTGTTCTTGGTGCCGATGACCATTGACGTGGCCGCCGCGGGACGGCGCTCGATAGAGGTCTTCGGGCTGCCGCGCGGTCCGTGGTCGGTGCCCACGTTTCTGTCCCTTCTTCGCGACGCCGACGGCTCGTTTGGCTCCTCGTGGTGGGGGTGGCTACTGCCCGTCGCCGCCCTTTTCGCGCTCATCTTGTGCCGAGGGGACCGCCGCCGGGTGGCGACCAAGTTGGCAACGATCGCCGCTCTCACCTTGATCCTCGTGACGTTGGCCTCGCGGCACTGGCTCGGCTCGTTCTCGCCCGATCTTGACGTTCTCCTCGCGCTGTACGCCGTGACGTTGGCGGCGATGATCGGCCTGGGCGTGGGTGCGCTCGAGCACGATCTGCGCGGAGAGGGCTTTGGCTGGCGCCAAATTTGCGCGGTGGCCTCGGTGCTCATCCTGGCCGTGGCGAGCCTGCCCTTCCTCGAAAGCCTGGGTAGTGGACGCTTCGACCTTCCCACGACGAGCATCGCCTCGAGCCTGGGTACGCTCGCCCCCTCGAGCGCGGGGGGATATCGGGTCCTGTGGCTCGGCGATCCCTCGGTGGTGCCGCTACCGGGCTGGACCGTGGAGCCGGGTCTAGAAGCTGCGACCTCCACCAACGGCCTGCCGGGCGGCGCCACACTCTTCTCGTCTCCCGATGCGGGCGCGGCCGACCTCATCATGAAGGCGGTGTCCGAAGCGCTCAGCGGCCGCACCGTGCGCTTGGGAGCTCTTCTCGCGCCGGCGGGAATCTCGACGATTGTCGTCATGAACTCGGCGGCGCCCGAGATCGCGGGCGTGCAAAGCGTGCCCGAACGTGACGCCCCCGGAGTCCTCGCGTCGGCGCTCAACGACCAGAGCGACCTCTCACTCGAACTCCAATCCTCGGCGGTCGACGTCTTTTCGAACTCGCTCTTTCGCGGGGTGACGGCGGTGGTCTCTCCGGGTTCGAGCGCGCTGAGTCCGCTCTTCTCTACCACTTCGAACACCGCGGTCGTCCTCTCGGGTTCAACGGTGCGCTCGGGCTTGGCGCCCGCGAGCGCGTTTGCCCTCGACGTGGACGGTGCCGCGGCGCCGCACTCGACTGAGGGATCGTGGCTGTCGTACTTTCGCGTACCTACCAGCGCCCACCCCCAGAGCGCGACGTTGGTGCTCCAGCGCTTTCCCCTTGACGGCATTCTCGCGGGCTTCACGCTGGCGATGTGGCTCCTCGTCTGGCTCGGGTTCGGCTGGATCCAGCGACTCGAATGGCTCGTGACCGGTCGGCGCCGGCGCGCGGCGCCCAGGGAGGATCGATGAAGAGCCGCCGCGTACCTCTCGTCGCGGTCCTCGCGGTCCTCGTGGCCCTAGTGGGATACCTCGCCTCGTCGTCCACGCCCACCAATCCCAGCTCACTGCAGACCGGGTTGGGAGTAACGACGAACGCCGAGTCGACGGCCCTGTACTGCACCGGACTCACCAGCGGCGCCAGCGGCCGCGTCTCGTTCTTTAACACGGCCGGTGATCCGCGCACCCTGAGCGTGTCGGTCGTTTCTTCGAGTGGCTCGCGCTGGAGCGGCACGCTGGAACTGGGCGCCCACCAGGGCCAGAT
>DASXFG010000007.1:0-87082 GCA_036489715.1 Acidimicrobiales bacterium
ACGAGGGACTTGATCGCCCGGTACCCGTCGCTGGTGACGCTCGCCAGGGCGCGCGCGCGCTGCCACCAGTCCACCAGGTCGGCCCCGTTAAAGGCCAGGCCGTCGCTCCAGACCATCTCGGGGCTCAGGTTGTAGCGCACCGTCTGGGGCGAGAGCGAGATGAGTTCGGCCGAGGCGATCGCCCCGCCAGCTCCCACGAGGGTGCCGTTGAAGTTGGTGAGGAACGCCGAGGGCCGCACCAGGTCCAGTATCGCGTCCGAGGTGACCGTGGCGCCGGGATCGAGGTACGAGCAGCCCGTGAAGGGCCCGGGCAGGGAGAGCTGGAGCGTCGAAGAGTTCTCGTTGAGCGTCGAGGTCGCGCCCGAGTGGGCGATGGGCAACAGTGCCGCCGCCAGGCAGAAGGCGCCCGCGCCCAGGGCCAGCCCGCGACGGCGCGAGAGCATCCCCCCTACTGCAGGCGTAGGTCGAGCGCCAGCGTGGCGAAGGTGAAGACCAACGCCACGGCGATCGTGATGCGGTCAAGGTTGCGCTCCACCACCGTCGATCCGGTGGCCGCCGCACCCAACGAGCCCCCCATGAGGTCCGAAATACCCCCGCCGCGACCCGAGTGCAAGAGCACGAGAAAGATCAACGCCACCGCGGCGGCGGTCTCTACAGCAATCATTACCCAAGTCAACATGGGGGTCCTCCGAATTAGCGCTTTACAGCGTAGCAGTCGTCACACGCCTGAAGAATGGCGCAGAACGACTCCGCCTTGAGCGAGGCGCCGCCCACCAAAAACCCGTCCACGCCGCCCTCGCGCACTAGATCGGAGGCGTTATTCGGCGTGACCGATCCGCCGTAGAGCACGCGCGAGTCCTTTAACTGGAGAGCGGCCAGCGTGGTTTTGATGAACGCGGTCATCTCGCGCACTTGCTCGGAGGTCGCGGTCACGCCCGTGCCGATCGCCCACAGGGGCTCGTAGGCGACCACCACCGCGTCAACGTACCGCGCGTCGCGCCCCTGCAGCGCGCTCTCTAGCTGGGCCCGCACCAGCTCATGGGCTTCTCCCGCGTCGCGCTGTTCGAGGTTCTCGCCCACGCACAGCACGCCGTGCAGTCCTGCGCGCAGCACCGCACTCAGGGTGGACGCCACGATCTCGTCGCTCATGAAGTAGTGCGTGCGGCGCTCGGAGTGGCCCACGATCACCCAGCTGACGCCGAGGCGCGCGAGCATCGAGGTGGAGACTTCTCCCGTGTGAGGTCCGTTCTCGTGGGGGTTCACGTGCTGCGCCCCCAGGCCCACGCCCAGGCGCTCAGACTCAATGACCGAACTCACGCTGCGCAGGTCCACGAAGGGCGGAGCGAGCACGACGTCGGTGTGCTCGAGGGGCCGGTTCTTGAGCACGACGCCGATCTGCTGGGTGAGATGCAAGCCCTCGACGAAGTCGAGGTTCATCTTCCAGTTGCCGATCACGAGCGGCCGCTTCGCGTTCGCCACCGCTACGACCAGGGACTTTCGCGCAACGCGCGCAGACCGGGCAGGTCGCCGAACTCCACCAGCTCGAGCGACGCTCCCCCGCCCGTGGAGATGAAACTCATGTCGTCGCTCAGTCCGTACTGAAAGAGGGCCGAGACCGAGTCGCCCCCGCCCACCACGCTCACCGCATTCGAGGAGGCGATCGTGCGAGCGACCGCCTCCGTTCCCGCGCCGAAACGCGGGTCCTCAAAGACCCCCATCGGGCCGTTCCACATCACCGTGCGCGCACTGGCGAGCGCGCTGGCGAAGATCTCGATCGTGTTCGCTCCGATATCGAAGGCCTCGAAGCCGTCGGGAATATTCGCACCAAACTCCACCACGTCGTCGTCGCCTCCCTCGGGACCGAAGGGCGCGCCGTCCTTCAGCCCGCGCGCGTCCACGGGGATCAGGACGTTGCCGCCCTCTAAGAGAGCGCGGCACTCCTCCACGTAGCGCTCATCGAAGAGCGAGCTGCCGATGCTCTGGCCCTCGGCGACGCGAAAGGTATAGGACATGCCCCCGCCCACGATCACCAGATCGGCCTTGGCGGCGAGCACTTTCATGATGCCGAGCTTGTCTTTGACCTTGGCGCCGCCGGTGACGGCCACGAAGGGCCGCTCGGGGTTCTCCAAGAGCGCGAGCAGGGTGCCCACCTCGCGCGCCAGGTTCGGTCCGGCCGCACTCGGCATCAGCGCCGGCGGCACCATGATCGAGGCGTGGGCGCGGTGCGAGGCGCCAAAGGCCTCATTCACGTAGTAGTCGAATCCCTCGACCAGCGCCGCTCCGAAGGCGGGATCATTCGCCTCCTCGCCGGGGTGAAAGCGCAGGTTCTCTAACAGCTCTGCCTCGGGGCAGAGTTCGTGTAGGCGCCGGCGAACGGGCTCGACGCGATAGCGCTCATCGACTCGTCCCTCGGGTCTCCCGAAGTGGGTAGCTGCCACCACATTGGCGCCGCGTTCGATCAACGTGGCAAAGAGCGGCAGCGCGGCGCGGATCCGAAAGTCGTCGGTGACACTCAAAAGGCCGTCGACCTCGGCGACCGGCACGTTGAAGTCCACGCGCACGAAGACCCGCTTGCCGGCGAGATCGCCGAAGGCGTCGATGGTGGGCAGGGGGGCGGGCACTAGCGCGAGACGTGCTGAGCCAGGTCAACCAGGCGGTTCGAGTAGCCCCACTCGTTGTCGTACCAGCCAAACACCTTGACCAGGCTGCGCGCGTCGTCGAGGCGCAGCACCATGGTCATGAGGGAGTCGAAGGTGCACGACGCGGGGCTGCCCACGATGTCCGAGGAGACGATCGGATCCTCGGTGTAGACGAGGAACGAAGCCAGGGCCCCCGAGCCCGCGGCCGCGGCGAAAGCCGCGTTGACCGCCTCGACGCTGGTGCTCGGCAGGACCGCCGTGAAGTCGGTAATCGATCCCACGGGAACGGGCACGCGCAGCGAGGTGCCGTCGAGTTTGCCCTTCATCGCCGTGAGCACCAGGCTCGTCGCCCGCGCCGCCCCGGTGGCACTGGGCACGACGTTGATCGCGGCCGCGCGCGCCCGGCGCAGGTCCTTGTGGGCGACGTCGAGCAGATTCTGGTCGTTGGTGTAGGCGTGCACCGTGGTCATGAGCCCCGCCTCGACGCCGAAGGCGTCGTCGAGCACCTTGACCATCGGCACGAAACAGTTGGTGGTGCACGACGCGTTCGAGATCACCAGGTCCGTGTCGGGATTGAAGGTGTCCTCATTCACCCCCATCACGAAGGTGGCGTCGGCGTCGGGCGACGGCGCCGAGATAATGACCCGGCGCGCGCCGGCGGCCAGGTGCTTGGCCGCGGCCTCGCGCGAGGTGAAAAAGCCCGTGGACTCAATGACCACGTCCACGCCCACCTCGCCCCAGGGCAGGTTGGCGGGGTCGCGCTCGGTAAAGACCTGAATGCTCGACTCCCCCACCCGGAGGCTGGTCTCTGCGGCTACGACGTCGACTCCGAGCACCCCCTGGGTGGAGTCGTACTTGAGCAGGTGGGCGTTGGTGGACGTCGGGACCAGGTCGTTCACGGCGACGACCTCCACGTCGGAGTTGTTGAGCGCGGCGCGTAGGAACCCTCGTCCGATGCGCCCAAAACCGTTAATCGCAACCCGTGTCGCCACTGGCGTCTCCTTCGTTCTTTTCTAGGCCGTCGCGTACGCGCCGAGGGCCACCGCCAATTTTTGCACATCGTGCACGAGTCCATTTTCGCCCGCGAGGTCCGCCACCGCGGTCGCAACGGTCGCGCGATGGCGCGAGAAGGGAGATCGTTCGTCGACGAGCACCACGTCGACGCTTACCCCGTGGCGCTCGAGGGCGTCCAGGTGATCCTGGAGGGCGAAACCCTCGGTCTCGGGTATCTCCTGGCGCAGGTTCGCGACGTAGATCTTCGTGGCACGCGTGCCGGCCAGCGCCTGGGTGATGCCCGGCACCACGCAGGCGGCGATGACGCTGGTAAAGAGCGATCCCGGTCCGATCGCCACCACGTCCGCTCGCTCAATGGCCTCGACCGCGGCGATCGGGGCGGCCGCGTAGGCCGGCTCGAGGCTGATGCGACGAATCGAGGAGGACTGGGCAATCCGCGCCTGGCCGCGAGTGTCGCCCTCCTCGGTCGTGGCCAACAGCACGACGCCTTCACTGCTGGCGGGCACGATCACCCCGCTCACGCCCATCACCTGAGCCAGGGCGCGTACCGACTCCTCTAGGTCGCCGGTCGCGTCGATGAGGCCCACCAACAAGAGGTTTCCCACGGCGTGGCCGTGGAGCTCGCCGACCGAGAAGCGGTGCTCGAAGGAGGCCGTGAGAGGATTATCGGGATCGGCCAGGGCCACCAGGCACTTGCGCAGGTCCCCTACCGCCGCGACGTTGAGCATCGCGCGCAGCCGACCCGTCGATCCCCCGTCGTCGGCCACCGATACGACCCCGGTCACCTCGCCCGAGAGGCACTTCATCGCCCGCAGCGATACCGCGGTGCCGTGTCCGCCGCCGACCGCGACGAGCCTCATCGAGAGATGTCGCGATGAAAGACGGGCGTGTCGAGGCCGAGGCGCGACCGGATCTCTTCGCCGATCGCCACACTGCGGTGCCGCCCTCCGGTGCAGCCGATGGCGATCGACAGATACGACTTGCCCTCGGCCGCGAAGGCGGGAATCTGCCACTCGAGCATGCTCACCACGTCGCTGACGAAGTGCTGGGCCTGATCTTGTTCCAGCACGTAGCTCGACACGGGCGCGTCGAGCCCGGTGAGCGGGCGCAACTCGTCAATCCAGTGCGGGTTGGGCAGAAAACGGCAGTCAAAGACGATGTCCACGTCGCTCGGAATCCCGTAGGAGTAGCCGAACGTGACGAGCGAGACCCGCAGCGACTCCATCGTGTCGACGTTGGTGAAGATCTCCACGATGCGTCGGCGCAACTGATTGGTGTTGATCGAGCCGGTGTCGATCACGAAGTCCGCGGCGTCGCGAATGGGCGTGAGCAGGGCGCGCTCGTGCGCGATGGACTCGGCCAGGGTCGCCTCGTCCAAAGGATGGCGCCGGCGCGTGCCCTCGTAGCGGTGGATGAGCACGTCGTCGGGGGCGTCGAGAAAGAGAATCTTGGCGTCCCCGTGGTGCGCGGCCAGCTCTCGCTGGACCGCCAGGACGCCCTCGGGCTCGAACCCGCCCGAGCGCCCGACGATAAAGGCAATGCCCGGGTACTCGTGGGCGTCGGCCGAGGCGAGTTCGCCCACCCGGGTCACGAGCTCGAGGGGCAGGTTGTCAATGAGGAACCAGCCCTGGTCGTCGAGCGCGCTCGCCACCGTCGAGCGCCCGGCCCCCGACATGCCCGTCACTAACAAGACCTCACTCATCGTCGCTGTCCTTCGTGGGTCGCGGCGCGCTCGGCGCCCGTAAGTGATCGTAGAGCCTGGTCGCCACCTCTTCGGGTAGCCAACTGAGCGCGCGCAGCTCATCGAAGGTCGCTTGGCGCAACGCGTTGAGCGAACCGAATGCGCCGAGCAGTTTCTCGCGCCGCGCCGGCCCGAGGCCCTCGACGCCCTCGAGCGAGGAAGCCACCATGGACTTGCCGCGCTTGGAGCGGTGAAAGGTGATGGCGAAGCGGTGCGCCTCGTCGCGGATGCGCTGGACCAGGTAGAGACTCTCCGAGCCGCGCTCCAGGGCGATGGGCACCGAACTCCCGGGCCGATAGAGCAGCTCCTCGCGCTTGGCCAGCGCGGTGAACTCCACCAGCCCGCCCAGGCCGAGGGTGCGGGCCGCCTTTTCGGCCGCGTGCAACTGCGGCAGCCCGCCGTCGATGATGATGAGATCGGCGCGGCGGAACTTCGTGTCGTCCTGGTGCTCCTCCCAGTGGGTGAGGCGCCGGCGCACGACCTCTTCCATCGCGCCCACGTCGTCGTTGCCCAACACCTCGCGCACGTTGAAGTGGCGATACTCGCTCTTGACCGGCAGGGCGTCTTCAAAGACCACCATCGAACCCACGTAGTTGGTGCCCTGTAAGTGGCTCATGTCAAAACACTCCACCCGGTAGGGCGGCTGCTCGAGCCCGAGGGCGGTGCCGAGTTCTTGGAGAGCGCGCGAGCGCACGTTGTGGTCGGCCTGGCGGCGCAGCGAGTCGCGCGCGATCACCGACTCGGCGTCGTGTACGGCGAGTTCGACCACGCGGCGCCGACGCCCGCGCTGGGCGAGGACCACCTCGACGGGCTTGGCGCGCAGTTCACTCAAGTAGTCGCGCACCAGGTCGGTGGCGAGTTCGGGCTTCTCCACCACCACCACGGCCGGCACCGACTCGGCGTCGAGGTACATATCGGTCAAAGCGTTCTCTAAGACCTCGCGATCGCCCTCGTCCATCGAGCGATCGACCAGGTGCACGGTGCGTCCGATGATGCGACCGAATCGCACCCGGAAGCGAACCACCGCCGAGCGCGAGCCCGCGCTCGCGATGGCGATCACGTCTAAGTTCGAGTGGGTGTCGAGCACCACGCTCTGGGTGCTGGCCGCGCGTTCGAGGGCCTCGAGGCCGTCTCTCGCCGCCGCGGCCGCTTCGTAGTGCTGGGCGCTGGACGCGTCGCGCATCTGGACGCGCAGCCGATCGCGCAGCGGGCGCACGTCGCCTTCGAAGAACCGCTCCCAGGAGCGCAGCAGCCCCTCGTATCCTTCGACGTCGATCTTGCCCACGCAGGGCCCCGAGCACTTACCAATGTCGTAGAGCAGGCAGGGACGCCCGATGCGCTGTTGGTAGAGGAACTTGTGCTTGGAGCACGAGCGCAGCGGGAACGCCTGGAGCAATTCGTCCATCGTCGCGCGCAGTGCGCGCACGTCCACGAAGGGCCCGAAGTAGCGCACGCCCTTGGCGTGGGCGGCACGGGTCACGTAGGGGGCGGCGAAAGGCGTGCGGTAGTCGAGCGCGACGAAGGGAAAGCTCTTGTCGTCTTTGAGGCGCATGTTGTAGCGGGGCTGATTCGCCTTGATCAACTCGTTCTCAAGGATGAGGGCGTCGACCTCGTTGGGAGTGACGATCCACTCGACGCTGGCCGCTTCGGCCATGAGGAGTTGGGTCTTCTCGCTCAGTCCCGACTCTCGCTGAAAGTAGCTCGAGAGACGCTGGGCCAGCACCAGGGCCTTGCCCACGTAGATCACGGCGCCGCGCTCGTTGCGAAAGAGGTAGCACCCGCTCTCGCGCGGGATGCCGGTGGGCTTGGCGAGCATCAGGACGGTCCGTGCAGCGCGAGCACCTCTCGTAGAACGGTGCCCGTGGCGGTGGGCAGTTCGGCGATCTCTTCGGGCGTCCCCTCGCCCACCACCTCGCCGCCGCGCCGCCCGCCCTCGGGACCCAGGTCGATGACCCAGTCCGCGGTCTTGACGACGTCGAGGTTGTGCTCAATCACCAGCACCGTGTTGCCCTGGTCGACGAGGCGGTGCAATACGTGCAGCAGTCGGTTCACGTCTTCGAAGTGCAGGCCGGTCGTGGGCTCGTCGAGCACGTAGAACGTGTGGCCGGTGGCGCGACGGGCCAACTCGGTGGCCAGCTTGACGCGCTGGGCTTCGCCACCCGAGAGGGTGGGTGCGGGTTGGCCCAGGCGCACGTAGCCGAGCCCCACGTCCGAGAGACTCTGGATGTGGCGCAGGATCTGGGGCTGGCGTTCAAAGAACTCGAGGGCCTCGCTGACGGGCATATCGAGCACGTCGGCGATCGACTTTCCGCGATAGAGGATCTCTAAGGTCTCGCGGTTGTAGCGAGCCCCGTCGCACACGTCGCAGTTGACGTAGACGTCGGGCAAGAAGTGCATCTCGATCTTGATGGTGCCGTCGCCCGCGCAGGCCTCGCAGCGTCCGCCCTTCACGTTGAAGGAGAAGCGACCCTGCGCGTAGCCGCGGACCTTGGACTCCTGGGTCTCGGCGAACAGCTTGCGAATCTTGTCAAAGACCCCGGTGTAGGTGGCGGGGTTCGAGCGCGGGGTCCGTCCGATCGGCTGCTGATCGACGGCCACGACCTTGTCGAGGTTCTTGACGCCCACGATGGTGTCGTGCTCGGCGACGGTGGTCTTGGCCCGGTTGATCTGGCGTTCGAGTGAGGCGAGCAGGATCGCGTTGATGAGCGAAGACTTGCCCGAGCCCGACACCCCGGTCACGGCGACGAAGTCGCCCAGAGGGATGTCCACGGTGATGTTCTTGAGGTTGTTGGCGCGCGCGCCCTTGATGGTGAGGGTCTTGCCGTCACCGGCTCGCCGCATTTCGGGCACCGCGATCGACTTTCTGCCCGAGAGGTACTGGCCGGTGAGGGACTTCTCGTTCGCCAGCAGCGACTCGTAGCTGCCCGCGTGCACCACTTCACCGCCGTACTCCCCCGCGCCGGGGCCGATGTCGACGATGAAGTCGGCCAAGCGGATGGTCTCTTCGTCGTGTTCGACCACGATCACCGAGTTGCCGATGTCGCGCAGCCGCTCCAGGGTCGCGATGAGACGGCGGTTGTCGCGCTGGTGCAGACCGATGGAGGGCTCGTCGAGCACGTAGAGCACCCCGACTAGATAGCTGCCGATCTGGCTGGCCAAGCGGATGCGCTGGGCCTCGCCGCCCGACAGGGTGGCCGAGGCGCGACTGAGGGTGAGGTAGTCGAGTCCGACGTCCATTAAGAAGGTCAGGCGCTCGACGATCTCCTTGATCACCTGACGCGCGATGGTCTCTTCTCGTTTGGTGAGTTTGAGCGTGGCGAAGTACTCGATCGCTTCGTCGATGGTCATCGAGTTCACCTGGGCGATGTTGTGGTCGTGCACCCGCACCGCGAGCACCTCGGGCTTGAGGCGCTGGCCGTGACAGGCGGTGCACTCCACCTCGCGCATGTACTGCTCGGCCTGCTCGCGCGTCCAGTCGCCTTCGGCCTCGCTGCGCTTGCGCTCGAGCCACTCCACGATCCCGTTGTAACTCGTCTCGTAGCTGCGCACTCGTCCGTAGCGATTGCGGTACTTGACCGGCACCGACTTAGAGTCCACGCCGTAGAGCACGAGCTTGCGGTCCTTCACCTTGAGTTTCTTCCACGGCGTGTTGACGTCGAACCCGCCCAGGGTCGCGATGCCCTCGATGAGTCGCTCGAAGTACTTAAAGCGCGCGCCCGACCACGGCGCTAAGGCGCCCTCAGCGAGCGAGAGGGTGTCGTCGGGCACGACCAGGTCCGGGGCGACCTCAAAGCGGGTGCCGAGCCCGGTACAGACCGGGCACGCCCCGTAGGGCGAGTTAAAGGAGAAATCGCGCGGCGCGAGTTCCGAAAAACTAATCCCGCAGGTGGAACAGGCCATCTTCTCCGAGAACTGGACCGTCTCGTCGGGATCCAAGAACAGGAACTTCACCAGGCCCTTGGTGAGCTTGAGCGCGGCTTCGACCGACTCGGTGAGGCGCTGGCGATTCGACTTCTTGACGCTGAGGCGATCGAGCACCACGTCGATGGTGTGCTGCTCGTAGCGCGCGAGGGTGAGGCTTTCGCGATCGGCCAGCTCCATGACGACCCCGTCGACGCGCACGCGCGAGAAACCCTGTCCGGCGAGCTCGGTCAGCAGCGTGCTGTACTCGCCCTTGCGCCCCTCGACCACCGTCGCCAGCACCAAGAAGCGCTGGCCGGCGGGACGCGCCAGCACCTGATCCACGATCTGCTGGGGGGTCTGGCTGGTGATGGGCTGGCCGCAGGTGGGACAGTGCGGCACGCCGACGCGCGCAAACAGCAGGCGCAGGTAGTCGTGGATCTCGGTGATGGTGCCCACCGTGGAGCGCGGGTTGCGCGACGCGGTCTTCTGGTCGATCGAGATCGCGGGCGAGAGTCCCTCGATGAACTCGACGTCGGGTTTGTCCATCTGGCCGAGGAACTGACGGGCGTAGGCCGAGAGGCTTTCGACGTAGCGTCGCTGCCCCTCGGCGTAGATGGTGTCAAAGGCCAGCGAGGACTTACCCGAACCCGAGAGCCCGGTAAAGACCACGAACTGGTCGCGGGGAATCTCCACCGAGAGGTTCTTCAGGTTGTGCACTCGCGCGCCCTGCACCCGAATTGACTTAGACATAGAGGGAATCTACCGGCTCGTCTTCGGCGAGATAACTGGCCGGTGCACTGCCCGTCTGGCGCTGCAGGTTCTGGAGCGTGTCGCGCAGTACCGCCGCCTCTTCGAAGCGCAGGTCGCGCGCGGCCGCGAGCATCGCGCTCTCCACGCGCGCCATCTCCAGGCTGAGATCATCGGGCGCCATGGCTTCGAGCGACGACACGCCGTGCACCTTGTCGCTAGGTTCGCGCGGGGCCTCACTGCGCAGGCGATTCAAGATGTCGGCCACGTTCTTGCTGACCGTCTGGGGCTCGATGCCGCGTTCTTGGTTGTGAGCGTGCTGGACCAGACGACGCCGCTCGGTGAGCGAGATCGCCGCGCGCATCGAGTCGGTCATGCGATCGGCGTAGAGGATCGCCTCGCCGTTCGCGTTGCGCGCCGCTCGCCCGATGGTCTGTATGAGCGCGCTGCGCGATCGAAGAAATCCCTCCTTATCGGCGTCGAGGATCGCCACCAGCGAGACTTCGGGCAGGTCCAATCCTTCGCGCAACAAGTTGATGCCCACCAGGATGTCGAACTCGCCCAGGCGCAGGGATCGCAGAATCTCGATGCGCTGGATGGTGTCGATGTCGCTGTGCAGGTACTGAACGCGATAGCCCGCTTTCGTCAAGTACGTGCTGAGGTCCTCAGCCATGCGCTTGGTCATCGTGGTGATCAAGGCGCGCTCTCCGCGTTCGACCACCGCGTCTAAGCGCAGGCGCAGGTCGTCGATCTGGTTCTTGGTCGGCACCACGGTGACCGTGGGATCCAAGAGGCCCGTGGGTCGGATGACCTGCTCGACCACCTGGTCGGAGTTCTCGATCTCGAAGGGGCCCGGCGTGGCCGAGACGAAGACGATCTGGGGCACGATGGCCATGAACTCGTCGAAGTTCAGAGGGCGGTTATCGAGCGCGCTCGGCAGGCGAAACCCGTGCTCCACCAGGGTGAACTTTCGCTGCTGGTCGCCCGCGTACTGCCCGCGCAGTTGGGGCAGCGCAACGTGGGACTCGTCCATCACCACCAAGAAGTCGTCGGGAAAGAAGTCGAGCAGCGTGTAGGGCCGCTCGCCGGGTTTGCGTCCGTCCAAGTGCGCCGAATAGTTCTCAATCCCCGCGCAGACGCCGGTCTGTTCGAGCATCTCAAGATCGTGCTCGGTGCGCGAACGCAGGCGCTGGGCCTCCAGCAACTTCCCCTCGCTCTGGAAGACGGCGAGCTGGCGCTGGAGTTCGTCTTCGATTCCTCTACAGGCGCGCTGGAGCGTGGCGTTGCTGGTGGCGTAGTGCGACGCGGCGAAGAGCGTGAACTCACGCACCACGCCGCGACCCTCCATGGTCACCGGATTGAAGAAGGAAATCTCCTCGATCGTCTCGTCGAAGAAGGAGATGCGCACCGCCTCGTGGCTGTAGGCGGGCTGCAGCTCGAGGGTGTCGCCCTTCATGCGAAAGGTCCCGCGCTCGATCACGAGCTCGTTGCGGGTGTACTGCATCTCGACCAGTCGGCGCAGCAACGCTCGTTGATCGAACTGCATCCCCACCTCGAAGGGCAACATGTGCTCGCGGTAGGCCAGCGGGGAGCCCAAGCCGTAGATCGCCGACACCGAGGCGACCACGATGGTGTCGCGGTGCGTAAGCAGAGACGACGTGGCCGCGTGGCGCAGTCGATCGATCTCTTCGTTCACCGAACTGTCCTTTTCGATATAGGTGTCGGTGCGCGGAACGTAGGCCTCGGGTTGGTAGTAGTCGTAGTAGGAGACGAAAAACTCCACGCGATTCTTGGGCAGCATGTCGCGCAGTTCTGAGGCGAGCTGGGCGGCCAGGGACTTGTTGGGCTCGAGGATGAGCGTCGGGCGCTGCACCTGTTCGATGAGCCAGGCGATGGTCGCGGTCTTGCCGCTGCCGGTGATGCCTTCGAGGGTCTGGTAGCGCAGTCCGTCGGTCACTCCCGCGCTGAGGGCGGCGATGGCGCTGGGCTGGTCACCCGCGGGTTGAAAGGGCGACTCGACGAGAAAGTCGGTCACGCGCCCACCTCGGCCAGGATCTGCTCAATTGCGGTGTTCAGTTCCTCGCGGGTTCCGTTGTTCTCAATTACCCGATCGGCCAGGAAGCGACGCTGCTCGTTGCTCATCTGAGTGCTCAGGCGCGCGCGGGCGTCGTCCTCGCTCATCGCGCGCGACGACGTGAGCCGCGACACCGCGATCTCTGGGTCCACCTCGAGGGCCCAGACTTCGCTCAGACCGAGCTCGGCGCGCATCTCGTCGCGGTACAGGGGGATCGAGACGAACACGACGTCGCCCGAGGCGGCGTCGAGCTGGGCGCGCATCGCCGTCTCGATGTACCCGTGGGTGATGTGATTGAGCCGGCGCAAGGCGCTGGCGTCGTGAAAGACCACGTCCGCTACAAACTTTCTATCGATATCGCCCTCGGGAGTGAGGACCGCGCTGCCGAAGGCGTCGATTAGGGCGCGCCACGCGGGCTGGCCCTTTTCTACGACCTCTCTCGCAATGAGATCGGCATCCACGACCGAAAAACCGAGGGAAGCAAGTTTATCGGTCACCGCCGTTTTCCCTGACCCGATTCCCCCCGCGATGGCCACACTCCTCACGCGCCCACGCTACCGAGCGACTGTTACAGCCCGGTCGCTGCGGTGTTCCAAGAATGCGGACCCGCTTAGGTAGTGTCGCTACAAGTCTTCTCGGGGGGAAATTTGGCACGGTATTTGCTTCGACGCCTGATCATGCTGATCGGCGTCGTGTTCGTGATCACCGTGGGCGCCTTCTACCTCATCCACCTTCTTCCCGGCGATCCGGCGGCCGTCATCCTGGGCACCGGCGACACCCCGGCCAACCGGGCCCGGCTCTATCACCAACTCGGGCTGAATAAGCCCATCGTCGAGCAGTACTGGATCTGGATCAAGAACGTCCTCCAGGGAAATCTGGGCACGTCCTTCATCACCGAGACTTCGGTCTGGACCACCATCAAGGCGGCCCTGCCCATTGACGTAGAGATGATCATCATCTCCCAGATCGTGGCCTTCGTCGTGGCCGTGCCCGTGGCGATGCGCAGCGCGCGCCGCCCCGATGGCGTGGTGGACCGGGTCCTGGGAGCGGGCAGCTTTACGTTGCTGAGCATCCCCTCCTTCGTGCTCATCGTGGTCCTGGTGCTCGTGATCGCCATCCACCTGGGCGTACCCCACACCGGACCCGCGTCTTACGTCTCCTTCAGCGCGGACTGGGTCACGAACTTAGAGAGCCTGGCCATGCCCTCGGCGGTGTTGGCGGTGGGCAGCTTCGTCCTCTACTACCGCGTGTTGCGCAGCGACCTCATCGCCACCCTCCAAGAGGAGTACATCACGATGGCGCGCTCTAAGGGCATCAGTCAGCGACGCATCATGTGGCGTCACGCGCTGCGTCCGTCATCGGTCTCCCTGCTCGGCACGGCGGGGGTCAACATTGGCGGTCTGCTGGCGGGCGGTTTCATCGTCCAGTACCTGCTCGCGATCCCGGGACTCGGCTATCAGCTACTCGGGGCCATCGGACGCAGCGACTACCTCGTCGTCCAGGGCATCGTCCTGGTGGTCTCGGTGGGGGTGATTGTGATCAACTTCGCCTTCGACCTGGCGATCTCGGTCATCGATCCAAGGATTAGCCGTGAGTAATCCCTCCTTCGCCGAAGAGCTCGTCGAAGAGCACACCGTGCGCACCCAGGTGCTGCGCAAGCGCCGCCTGGGCGTCCTGTTTTGGACCTGCGTGGGGTGGCTCGGGCTCAACGTCGTGGGCGCGATCTTCGCCAACGTGCTGCCCCTGATCAATCCCGACTACGAGAACTTCAACTTCGTCAACTCCTCGCCGTCCTGGCATCACCTCCTGGGCACCGACGACCTGGGCCGCGACATCCTCTCGCGCATCGTCTTTGGCTCGCGGGTCTCGATTCTGGTGAGTCTGGGGGCCATGGCGATTGGCTTTGGCATCGGGATGCCGACGGGGATGCTCGCCGCCTATCGCCGCGGAAAGTTCGACACCTCGATCACCACCTTGATGTACGTCTTTCTGGCCTTTCCCGCCATCATCGCCACCATCGCCGTTTTGTCGTTCTGGACGCCGCGCTCGATGCTCAAGATCATCCTGGTCATCGGCGTCGCCGCGATTCCCCTCGTCTATCGCGTCATTCGCAGCGCCACCCTCGCCTGCGCCACCCAGGACTACGTGCTGGCCGCCAAAGTCCAGGGCGCGAGCGACCGGCGCATTCTGATGAAGGAGCTCCTGCCCAACATCGCCCCGGTCGCCGTGTCGTTTTTACTCATCGGCATCGCCACCGTGGTCACCCTCGAAGGCACCCTCGCCTTCCTCGGCCTCTCGGTGGTGCCGCCCACCCCGTCGTGGGGCAACATGATCAACGAGAGCCTGGCCAACCTCCAGACCAACCCGTGGCTGGCCATCTTCCCCTCGGCCGCAATGTGCCTGTTCCTGCTCTCGCTCAACTTCATCGGCGATCGCCTCCGCGCCCACTTCGACATTGCCGAGAGCAAGTTATGAGCGACGCGCCCCTGCTCGCGGTCTCGGACCTGCACACCACCTTCCTCACCCCCCACGGGCCCTTGCCCGCAGTGGGCGGTGTCTCTTTTGAACTGGGATCCAACGAGACCCTGGGCATCGTGGGAGAGTCGGGATCGGGCAAGACCGTGCTCTCGCGCACCGTCATGGGCCTCCAGGCGCGCACCAACGTCGAGATCTCGGGCTCGGTGCGCCTGCACGACTTCGAAGTGGTCGGCGCCAGCGAAAGGGCCAAGCGAAAGATCTGGGGCACCGAAGTCGCCATGGTCTTTCAGGATCCCATGACCTCGCTGAACCCGGTGTTGCGCGTGGGCAAGCAGATCGATGAGATCTTGCGCGTGCGCTTGGGAATGAACCGGGCCGAGGCTAAGGCGCGCGCCATCGAACTCCTGGACCTGGTGGGGATCTCCTCTCCCGAGGAGCGCTACCGCGTGTACCCGGGCGAACTCTCGGGCGGCATGCGCCAGCGCGTCGTCATCGCCACCGCCCTGGCCGGGTCGCCCAAGCTGCTCCTGGCCGACGAACCCACCACGGGACTGGACGTCACGATCCAGGCCCAGATCTTGAACTTGCTCGACGACATCAAAGAGCGACTCGCGATGTCGGTGGTGCTCGTGACCCACGACCTGGGGGTGGTGGCGACGCGCACCTCGCGGATCATCGTCATGTACGCCGGGCGGATCGTCGAGACGGGCTCGACCCGCGACGTCTTTTATCGCCACCGCATGCCTTACACCCGCGCGCTGCTCGAGAGCTCTCCTAAGGTCTCCAGTCCCGCCCACACGCGTCTTCGCGCCATTCCCGGGCGCCCCCCCAACCTGCTCGACCTGCCCGCGGGCTGCGCCTTCGCGCCGCGCTGCCCCTACGCCACCGCCCAGTGCCACAGCGAGCGGCCCGAACTGCGCGAGAGTGACGAAGCCGGCCACGCCTTCGCCTGCTGGAACCCCCTGCCCGTCACCCAAGGAGCCTCCGCGTGAGCGAGACCCGCACTCCCTTGTTGCGCGTGCGCGACCTGTCGGTCACCTTCGGACATCGCCGCAAGGTGAGCGCGGTGGCGGGCGTGAGCTTCGACATCTACGAAGGAGAGACGCTCGGCCTGGTCGGTGAGTCGGGGTGCGGCAAATCCACGACCGGACGCGCACTGATGCGCATCGTGGAGCCCAGTGCGGGCTCGATCGAACTCGAGGGCGTGGACATCACAAAGAAGAAGGGCTCGGCCCTTCGCCAACTGCGCACCCGCATGCAGATGATCTTCCAGGATCCCATCAGCTCGCTCAACCCGCGCCGACGCGTGCGCGACATCGTGGCCGAACCGCTGGACTGCTGGAAGAGCGTGGAGGGCGACGAGCGCCTGGCCCTGGTCAACGACCTGCTCACCAAGGTGGGCATCGACCCCGAGGTGTACGGCAATCGCTACGCCCGCCAGTTCTCGGGCGGCCAGTGCCAGCGCATCTCGATCGCGCGCTCGCTCGCGATGCGCCCCAAACTGCTCATCTGCGACGAGATGGTCTCGGCCCTAGACGTCTCAGTCCAGGCCCAGATCCTCAACCTGCTCGAGGACCTAAAGAACGAGTACGGCCTGACCCTGCTCTTCATCGCCCACGACCTGGCGGTTGTAAAGAACGTCTCGGACCGGGTGGCCGTTATGTATCTGGGCAAGATCTGTGAGATCGGACCGGCCGACACGCTCTACGCGACTCCCGAGCACCCGTACACCAAGTTTCTCCTGGGAGCAGCCCTGGAGGCCGATCCCGACGCGCCCGAGCACCGCGAGGTCCTCGCGGGCGAACCGCCGAGCCCGCTCAATCCGCCCAGTGGATGCCGATTTCGCACGCGCTGCCCCTACGCCACCGACAAGTGCCAAAACGAAGAGCCCGCCCTCGAAGAGATCGTGCCCGGCCACCAGGTGGCCTGCCACTACCCTCTCTCGATCTCCCTCGAGCGCGCCTAGCTACTCGCTCGGCGCGTCCTCGGCTTCGTCAGTAGAGACCGCGGCTTCGGCGGAAACCTCGGGCTCGGCTTCGGCTGGAGCCTCGGGCTCGGCTTGGCCTGAAACCTCGGGCTCGGCTTCAGATGAAACGTCGGGCTCGACCGCGTCGCCCGTCTCGTCGTGCTTGGGGGTCATCTCGGTGGCGTACTCGGCCCAGGCGGCCTGCGCCTCGGTTTCGGGGGTGAACTCGCCGTACTCGATGGTCCCGATGTAGTTGCCTTCGGCGTCGTAGGCGTGGGAGCCGAACGCCTCGCGGTACTCCTCGGAGACCTCGCCGCCCTCGGCGGCCTGCTTAATCGAGAGCGAGATGCGCCGCCTCGCGGTGTCGAGCTCGATGATCTTGACCCACAGTTCTTCTCCAGCGGTGACGACCTGGTCGGGCGACTCGACGTGGTGGGCCGCCATCTCTGAGATGTGGACCAGGCCTTCGATGCCCTCGCCCACCTGGATGAAGGCGCCAAAGGGCACCAACTTGGTGACCCGGCCGTAGACCAACTGGTCCACGGCGTGGCTGTCGGCAAAGACCTGCCAGGGATCGGACTGGGTGGCCTTGAGTGAGAGCGAGATGCGCTCTTTGGAAAAGTCCACGTCGAGAACCTCGACGTCGACTTCGTCGCCCACCGAGACCACCTGGCTCGGGTGGTCGATGTGCTTCCAGCTGAGCTCCGAGACGTGGATGAGGCCGTCCATGCCGCCTAAGTCCACGAAGGCGCCGAAGTTCACGACTGAGGAGATCACGCCGTGGCGGCGCTCGCCGGGCTTGAGGTTGGACAGGAAATCGCCGCGCTGCTCTTTTTGGGTCTCTTCGAGCCAGGCGCGCCGCGAGAGCACCACGTTGTTGCGGTTGCGGTCGAGTTCGATGATCTTGGCCTCGACGGTCTTGCCGATGTAGGGCTGGAGTTCGCGCACGCGACGCAGCTCCACCAGCGAGGCGGGCAGGAAGCCGCGCAACCCGATGTCGACGATGAGCCCGCCCTTGACAACCTCGATGACGACGCCCTTGACGACCTCGTCGCGGTTCTTGAGCTCTTCGATGTTGGCCCACGCCTTTTCGTACTGGGCGCGCTTCTTAGAAAGGACCAGTCGTCCCTCCTTGTCCTCTTTTTGCAGCACCAGGCACTCGACACGCTCGCCCAGTGACACGATCTCTGAGGGGTCGACGTCGTTGCGAATGGAGAGTTCGCGCGAGGGAATGACGCCCTCGGACTTAAAGCCGATGTCCAAGAGGACCTCGTCGTGGTCGATCTTGACCACGGTGCCTACCACCAGGTCGCCGTCCTCGAACTCCAGGACGCTGTCGCCCACCAGGGTTGCTAAGTCGGTGCCGACCAGGTCGTCTTCGGTGATGACGCGCGGGATGTAGTTCCCTTTTTCGTCGAATGTTCCCATCTGCTGGGAGGAGAGGAGGCTCGTGCCGTCCGTCATGGGTACTACTTTCGATGACCACACCGGGGTCTGACTAGGCGATAGGGCGGGGTTACCGGTGTTAACCCAGGGGTCAATGCTAGCAGTCGATTAGCCCTTGGCCTCGGCCCAGTTCTCTCCCCACTTGAGCGAGACCTCTAAGGGGACGCTGAGCGTGGCCGCGTTGGTAAGCGCGTCGAGGACGATCTCGCCCACGCGCTCTTTCTCACTCGCGGGAGCTTCGACCACCACCTCGTCGTGCACTTGAAGGATGAGTCGCGCTTGGAGGCCCTCTTCGCGCAGTGCGTGATCGAGGCGCACCAGCCCGGACTTAAAGATGTCCGCGGCCAGACCCTGGATGCCGGCGTTCATCGCCTGGCGTTCGACCGCGGCGCGCTGGGCGCCCGTGGCGCTCATCAGATCGGGAAAGGGCCGAACCCGGCCGAGTTCGGTGCGAGAATAGCCCTGGGAGCGGATCTCCTTGATCACCTCGTCTAAGTACTGGCGCAGACTCGGGAAGCCTTCGAAGTAGCGGTTCATGATCTCTTTGGCGCTGGAGACCGAGATGCCCAGGCGCCGCGAGAGGCCGAAGGCCTCCATTCCGTAGACGAGACCGTAGGACACAGCCTTGGCGCGTTCGCGCTGCTCGTTGGTGACCTCCTCGGGCGCACAGCCAAAGACCGAGGCGGCGATGGTGCGGTGCACGTCTTCGTGGCTCGCGAACGCACTCAACAGCCCCTGGTCCTGGGAGAGGTGAGCGAGGATGCGCAGCTCGATCTGGTTGTAGTCCGAGACCGCGAGCAGCCAGCCCTCACTGGGCACGAAGGCGTAGCGCAGGCGCCGGCCCTGGGCCGAGCGCACCGGGATGTTGTGCAGGTTCGGGTTCTCCGAGGAGAGCCGACCGGTGCGCGCGACGGTCTGGGTGAACATTGCGTGAATGCGCCCGTCGTCTTGGACGGTGTCGATGAGCGGAGCGCCATAGGTGCTGCGTAGTTTCTCGATCTCGCGATAGCGCAGGATCAACGGGACGATCTCGTGCTCGGTTTCGATCGCCTCAAGACTCGCGGCGTCGGTCGATCGCCCGGACTTGATCTTCTTCACCGCGGTGAGTCCCAGTTCGTCAAAGAGCACCACCTGGAGCTGCTGGGGAGAGTTGACCTTGAACTCGTGTCCGGCCATCTCTTGGATGGCGGCGTCGAGTTCGCGCACCTCCAAGGCCAGTTCTTCGGCGATGGTGCGCAACATCGCGGCGTCGACGCGCACGCCGCGCGCCTCCATGCGCCCGAGCACCCGCACCAGGGGCAGCTCCACCTTTTCGTAGATGTGGTTGAGCTGCCAGGAGTCGATCTCGGCGCGCAGCACGAAGCGCAGGCGCCCGATCTGGGCGACGTCGTGAGTGAGGACCTCGTCGTCCGATCCTCCAAAGAGCGACGTCTGGCCCTCCTCGGGCGCTTCGCCGAGGAAGCGCTCGGCCACGTCGGCCAGTTCGTAGTGACCGCTGATCGAGTCCACTAGGTAGGCCATGATCGAGGTGTCGTCGGCCGGCTCGGCGAGGGTGAATCCCGCCTCTCCGGCCCGGCGATGCAGCGTGCGCAGGTCGTGACCGGCGACGCGCACCTCGCTGGCGGCCGCAAAGAACTCAGCCAGCGGCACCACCGCAAGGGCGCCCGAGATCATGTTGAGCACGGCCACGCGTTCGTGGTTATAGGCGACCACGGGAACGTGATCGCCATCGAGCACACTCGCCAGGGGACTGCCCGGGTGCAGCACGATCCACTTGCCGGCCGCCTTGGCGGGTGCGGCGGGGACTTCTTCGGCCTGGGCGGGGACCCCTAAGAGCCCGTCGCTCATGAGCTTGCCCATGCGCGCGCGCATCGAGTTCATTTCGAAGCGTTCGAAGAAGGCGTTCACCTCAGCCCGGTTCCAGCCGCCCAGGGTGAGGTCCTCGATCGACGTCGCCAGGGGGACGTCGCGTATGAGGCGCATCACGATCTCGTTGTTGCGCGCGCGGTCTTCGAAGTTCGAGAGGTTCTCGCGCAACTTGGGCGTGAGAGTGTCGAGGTTGGCAAAGAGTTCGTCCATGTCGGCGAACTGCGCGAAGAGTTTGGCGGCCGTCTTCTCCCCCACCCCGGGCACGCCGGGCAAGTTGTCCGAGGTGTCGCCGCGCAGCGCCGCGAGCATCGGGTAGCGGCGCGCTTCAATGCCGGTGCGCTCAAAGATCCCGCTCTCGTCATAGAGCGAGTAGTCCGAGACCCCGCGCCGGTTGTAGAGAACCTTGATGAAGGGATCCTCGACCAATTGGAACGTGTCGCGATCCCCCGAGACCACCACGACCGGGATCTGGGCGTCGCGACCCATGGTGGCGAGCGTGGCCAAGACGTCGTCGGCCTCGAATCGCTCCACCCCGAGAACGGGTATGTGCAGGGCGTCGCACATCGCGCGGATCAGATCGAACTGGTGCTCAATCTCGGGCGGCGTGGCGTCGCGCCCGCCCTTGTAGTCCTCGGTCATCTCGTCGCGAAACGTGCCCCCGGGCAAGTCGAAGGCGACCGCAAGCGCGCGGGGGTTCTGGGATCCCACGAGCGACACCAGCATTGAGGCAAAGCCGTGCAGGGCGTTGGTAACCACCCCGGCCGAGGTCTGGATGTCCGTGGGCAAGGCAAAAAAGGCCCGAAAAGCGAGCGACATGCCGTCCAGCAGGACCAGCGGCCGGCGATCGGCCGGGGTCGTCGGCTCAGCCAACGAACTCTCCATTCAGAATCTGCTGGGCCACGTCGCGCATGCGCGAGCGCGCGCGCATGGCGGACTGCTGGATCACTTCGAAGGCGGCCGGCTCGTCGAGCCCGCGCTCGCTCATGAGTTGCTCCTTGGCACGCTGGACCAATTCGCGGGTCTCGATCTTGTCGTCCGCACGCGGCGCGGCGTGTTCGTCGCTCGGCTCTGCGGTACTCGGATTGAGGATCGCCGCCAACTTGGGCAGGAGCTCACTGGAGCGAAAGGGCTTAACCAGGTACGCCGACACCCCGGCGTCGCGCGCACTCTCAATAAGCGTGCGCTGGCTAAAGGCCGTGAGCAGCACGACGACCGTCGGGGAACCCTTGAGGGCGCGGGCCACTTCGATACCGTCCAGGCCGGGCATTTTGATGTCGAGCAGCGCGAGGTCGGGCTCGTGCTCTTTGATCATCGCCAGCGCGTCGTCGCCGCGCGCGGCCTCGCCCACTACGAGATAGCCGTCTGCTTCCAGGATCTCTTTGAGATCGAGGCGAATGATCGACTCGTCGTCGGCGATGACGACGCGCCTATCCATGTTCGTCCTTGGGCGACCACGCCCTCAGTAGTTCGTCGCGCTTGGCGACCAGCTCTTGTACGTCGCTCAGGCGCCGCGTCATCTCGGCGTTGGCCACGGCCACGTGACGCGCCAGGTCCTCATAGTCCTTGGACTGCAGCGGGGTCTCGGAGACCAGGGCGCGAATGCGCGCGTCGTCGAGCGCGTCGTTCCATACCGCCACCTGTTCTTCGAGCACGGCCAGGCTTTCGCGGGCCTGGGCTAACTGGCGCTGGAGGTCCCCGAGGCGTCTTTTGGTAAGTCCCGAACCCATGGGGGGCAGTCTAGGACCCGCTCTTTACATCTCGAAAACGACCGGGAGCCCCTCGAGGGAGGGCTCCCTCCCGAAACTCGCGTTCACTAACGCGGCCGGACGCGGGTGTCGCACCACCACCTCGCCCAGGTCGCTTGGTTCGCGCACGCAGCTGTCCGCGAGCGCGCGATGCACCGCCCGCGCGTAGGGCGACTCGAAGAACCCGCCCAGGTACGCGCGCAGCCCGAGACCCTCGGCCCGCCCAATGAGGGTGCGCGCGTTGGCGAGTCCTCCCACGCGCGCGGGCTTCACGCAGATCATCTGCGCGGCCCGATAGCGAACGATCTGGTGGAGGTCGCGCAGGGACCGCACGCCCTCGTCCAAACTGAGCGGGACCGCAAGCTGGCGCGCCAGTTGGGCGTGGTCGACCACGTTGCCCACCGCGTAGGGCTGCTCGATCGCCTCGACGTTCGCCACGCGCGATACCGCGTCGAGAAGTTCAAGAACCTCAGCGTCGTTGGTCGCTGAACAGTTGAAGTCGAGCAGCACGGGCAGGTTCAACTCGACCAGTCGCTGGATCGCCCGCCCCCCCAGAGAGCCCGGCGCGCACTTGACGCGCACCCGCGCCGCGCGCTCGTCGATCTCCCAGGGTTCGTCGTCCAACACCGAGACCGTGGACTGCACGGGAGTGTCATTGACCGGCCCCCAGAGGTCGCGGATCGACGTAACGTGACGGCGCAGGTCGCGATCGAGCAGGGCCATTTCGATAAGGGCGTACGCGACGTTGTCGCTTCCTCGCCCATCACCCAGACGCGAGGCGCGGGCCCAGTGCGGCACGTCGCCTTCGCGAAGGGTGACCTCGCGCACGCGCGCCAGGGCGCGTTCAATCGCCGAGCGCACCTGCGCCTCGCCGGGATCTCCGTGTAAGGCGTGGGGTTGGGGCGAGACTTCGCCGAATCCCTCACTCCCCTCGTGACGCAGACTCACGTACAAACGCGCGCGCGTCGCGTGTCGTTCGCCGCTGGCGCGCACCGCGTGGCGCAGTTCGATCTCCTCGCGGTACACCGTCGCATCCACGGTGGTCACCCTAGGGTTACTGGTACGGTGGTCGCCGCAGCCCGGATGGCGGAATTGGCAGACGCGGAGGCCTCAAAAGCCTTTACTCGAGAGGGTGTGTGGGTTCGAGTCCCACTCCGGGCACCCTTGGCCCTACGGGGTCCGTTACTTTTAACGACATGGACGAGAACGTAAGGGCGTATCGCGACGACATCGTCGCGCTCTTCCCGGGCCAGGGTTCACTCGGCGTGGGGGCCGGTCGTAACTGGCGGTCCTCTCCTCACTGGAACATCGTCTCTCGCGTGAGCGAGGTCTCGGGCACCGACGTCGAACACCTGCTCCTCGAAGCCGGTGACGCCGAGGTCGTGCGCACCGACAACGCCCAGCTGGCCACCTTCGCCCTCTCCCTCGTGGGTTTTCACGATCTCCTCGCGCTCGGGGTTCGTCCGCGCTACCTGCTCGGCCACAGCCTCGGAGAGTTCTCCGCCCTGGTGGCGGCGGGTCTGTTGAGCCTCGAGCAAGGCGCCCACCTCATTGCCGTGCGCGGGGCGGCGATGGCCCGAGCGGCCGCGATGAGCGAGGGATCGATGGTGGCCGTCATGGGCGGCGACCTCGAGGCTCGAAAGAACCTAGAAGCGCTCAACGACGTGTGGGTCGCCAACATCAACGGCACCGGCCAGATCGTGCTGAGCGGCACGCGCGCGGGCCTCGACGCGCTACTCGAGCAGCACCGCGACCTCGGCTGGCGCCGCGCGACGCCCCTGGCGGTGGGGGGCGCCTTCCACTCCCCGCTGATGGCTCCCGCCCAGGCCGAACTCGACGACGCCCTCGAGAAGATCACCTGGGGGGAGAGTGAGGCGGTGGTGATATCGAACGTGGACGGCCGCGCGCACGCTCGCGACGAGTGGAGCGCCCTGATGCGCCGACAGCTCACCTCGCCGGTGGAGTTCTTAGACGCCACCTTGGCGCTGCCCGACAGCGTGCGCCACAGTATCGAGATGCCGCCCGCTGGAGTGCTCACCGGACTCACCAAGCGCATCCGCGACTTCGATAGCCAGCTCGCCCCGGCGAGCCTCGACGAACTACAGGAGAGTCAACCGTGAGCCGACACGTACTCGTCACCGGAGCCAGCCGGGGCATCGGCGCGGCCGTCGCGCGCCACTTTATCGCCGAGGGCGACACCGTGACCACTCTGTCTCGCTCCAACGTCGCCCCCTCGGGCACGGCCAAGTCCTTTGAGGTCGACGTCGCCAACTCGGCCCAGGTCAACGACGCCGTCAAGCAGGCCGTCGCCGAGTTCGGGCCGCTCAACGTCGCGGTCGTGAACGCGGGCGTGACGCGTGACGGCATTGCGCTACGCATGTCGGACGAGCAGTGGAGCGAGGTGCTCTCGATCAACCTCGATGGCGCCTTCTTCACCGCGCGCGCGGCGCTCGCCTCCATGGTGCGCGCGCGCAGCGGCTCGGTGATCTTCATGGGCTCGATCTCGCCCTTCGTGGGCGTGCCCGGACAGGCGAACTACGCGGCCGCCAAGGCGGGGCTCCTCGGTCTAGCCCGCGCGCTCGCCCGAGAGGTCGCCTCGCGCTCGATCACGGTCAACGTGGTCGCCCCGGGGCTCATCGACACCGACATGACCACCGAGCTCGGCGCCGCGCGCGAGGCGATGCTCTCGATGATTCCACTCGGCCACGCGGGGCATCCCGACGATGTCGCGGGAGTTGTCGGGTTTCTCGCCAGTAACCACGCTCGCTACATCACCGGTGCGGTGATTCCGGTCGACGGGGGCCTCGCCCTCGGCCACTAGAGGTTCACGATTACGCACCCCGTTGACTACGATGGAGCGACAGAAAGTGGGGCTACACCATGGAGCGTAACGAAGCATTCGCGAAATTCACCGACGACGCGGTGGAGGTTCTCGCCGTCGACCCCTCCCAGGTCACCCCCGAGGCGTCCTTCGCCGACGACCTCGGCGCGGACAGCCTGGACCTCGTAGAACTCGTGATGGCGCTCGAGGAGACTTTCGATATTGAAGTCGCCGAAGACGAGCTCAAGGAGATCACTACCGTCGGTCAGGCCTTCGATCTCATTTACGCCAAGCTGTAGTGCGCGTCGCCGTCTCCCCCTCGGGACCGATTCAAGGTCGCCGAGTCGCCGTGACCGGACTGGGCGCGCTGAGTTGCGCTGGCGTGGGCGTCGAGGCCCTGTGGTCGGCCCTCCAGAGCCCCGAGGCTCCGCCCTCTAAGCGCATCGCGGCCTTTGACGCGAGCCATCTGGGCAACGCCAAAGAGCTGCGCCGCCTCGATCCCTTCGCGTTGTACGCCCTGATGGCGGCGGACGAGGCCTGGCTTGAAAGCGGGCTGGAAGGTCCCTTCGAAGACGCCGGCAGCCTCGTGACGACCGGCATCGGGGGCCTCCAGACCGTCCTTGAACAAGATGGCGTCCTGCTCAACAAGGGGCCCGATCGCGTGTCGCCCTTCTTAGTGCCCATGCTGATGCCCAACGCCGCCACGGCCGCGGTGTCCATGCGCTACGGCCTGGGCGGTCCGGCCGAAACGGTGACCACGGCGTGCGCCGCGGGAACCCACGCCATCGGCAACGCCGCACGACTCGTCGCTTCGGGACGGTGCAACATCGTGGTCGCGGGCGGCGCCGAAGCGGTCATTATCGATCTGGCCGAAGCCGGCTTTCGCAATATGACCGCTCTTTCCAACACCAACTTCTCGCGCCCCTTCGACGTGGATCGCGACGGCTTCGTCATGGGCGAAGGAGCCGGCATCTTGATTCTCGAAGAGTGGGACTACGCCCTCGCGCGCGGCGCCACGATCCTGGCCGAGGTGGTGGGTGCGGCCTCCACCGCCGACGCGCACCACATCACCGCGCCCGATCCCAGCGGCAGTGGCGCGGTTCGGTGCATGGAGATCGCCCTGGCCGACGCCGAACTGCGACCCGAGGACGTCTCGCACATCAACGCCCACGGCACCTCGACTCCTCTTAACGACCTCGCCGAGGCCCGCGCCGTGCACCGCGTCTTTGGCGACACTCCCCCGCCCGCCACCTCCATTAAGGGACACCTGGGCCACTCCCTCGCGGCCGCGGGAGCACTCGAGGGCGTGGCCTCGGTCCTCACGCTGCGCGACCAGATGATCCCGCCCACCGCCGGCACCACCGTGATCGACCCCGAGGTCGACTTAGACGTGGTGATCGGAGCGCCTCGAGCAGCGACGGTGGACGTGATCTTGTCAAACTCCTTCGGCTTTGGCGGCCACAACGGCAGCGTCATCTTTCGCCGCGCGGAGTTTTAGAGCGACCACTCGTTGTAGGGACGTTCGACCAGGCTGTGGTCGTGGGCCCAACGGGCGTTCGCGATGAACTCGCCGAGCTTGACCGGGTCCTTCTTGCCGGGCTCGTTCTCCACGCCCGAGCGAGCCTCCACCCCAAAGACGCCCAAGCGCTGGACCACTTCGACCACGTTGGTCGGCGTGAGTCCCCCCGAGGCGATCAGGGGCAGTCGCGCCGAGGTGCTCGAGAGTTGTTCGACGCTGTCCTGGAGAGCACGACGCTCATCGAGCTCGGGCAGCGCCAGGTAGTCCACGCCCTGCCACAACGCGAGCTTTTCGACCCCGGGCGGCACGGTGCGAATAACGGTGTTGACTCGCTGGGTGACGTAGCTCAGTTCGTCCCCGCTTATGGCGCCTTCGATCTGCACCGCCGTGAGTCCGATGGTGTTGGCCACTTCGGCCACCCGCTGGGGCATCTCGTTGCGAAAGGTGCCCACGGTCAGCACGCCCGCGGGCAGACGACGCACGATGTCGTGGGCGAGGTTCACGTCGATCTGGCGCTCGCCCAGGGCGAAGTCGAAGCCCACCGCGTTGGCCCCCAGGGCGACCGAGAACAGCGCGTCCTCTTCGCTGGTGATGCCCGAGATCTTGACGAAGAGTCCCTCAACGACGAAGCGCACGTGCCCTCACCATGCGTTGTACGTTACTCACGAGGTTCAGGCAACCTATTCGACGAGGATGCCCTGGGGAGCCGCCGCGCCGAGCAAGGTGCGATGCGCGATGCCCAGTCCGTGGACCTCGTTCTCGAGCGAGACCGCGCTCGTTACCCCCTGGGGGCCCTCGGGCCCCTTCGAGCGCAGATAGGCGTCGACCTGCTCCGCGCCCTGTGCGGTGAAGCGGACCAGGCGCCACGGCACGCTCGATCCGCGCGCGTCGAGGCGGCCCACGAGCTCTTGTCCCGTGAAGCAGCCTTTGGTAAAGGACACGGTCTGATCCACGAAGTGTCGACCGAACGCGTGCGGCGTAAGGCCGCGCGCAATCTCACGCACCCCCGGCCAGGAGGCCGCGACCTGCTCGGCGGTCGTGACGAAGGGCGCGTCGCTCGTTGCGCGCAACTCCAGCGTGCACTTCGAACGCAGCAGGAATCGCGCCAGTCGCGCGCGCGTGGACTCGGCGAGTTCACTCGGCACCACGAGGTCGACCCCCTCGTCATACACGCGAACAACTCCCACACTCACCACCACGCTGTCGGGGGCGAGCACGAGTGTCCAGGCTCCTCTGTCGCGCGCGGTGCCGAGGTCCTGGCTCAGTTGACCCTGGCAAAAGTCGTACGCGTCCTCGCCCCGGGCCGCGATGAGCGACCAGGTGAGCGTCTCGTTCTCCACCAGGTTCGCCATGGCCTATTACTCTAAGGCCCGTTACCAACGACACCGCCGGAGGTCGCTTCGTGAGCGTGCAGACCGAACTCAACACCATCACCTCGACGATGACGGACCTCTCGGCGCGCATCACCGCCTTGGTCGAAGCCGAGGGCGCCGACATGGCCCCGGACATCTACAGCGAACTGGTGGCCGCCGAGCGAACCCTGGGCGCATTACTGCGGCGACTCAATCGCGTGTCCACTCGAGTTCGCTAGATCCCTCCCGATAACCTTCGGCTATGAGTTCTTCGTGGTCGCGGGTGACCTCCCTCAGCGCGCCCCAGCGACTCGACGTACTGCACCTGCTCGACCGCATCGAGGTCACTCTCGGTCGTGAGGCCATCGACGAGGGCCGCCGGCGCGTGGTGGTGCACGGCTGGGGCGCGGAGCACTGGCTCTTCTACGACGACGACACGCTCACCAAATACGCCATGGCCAGCGGGGACGAGCACGCCACGGTCGAGATGGCCGGGGGTGACACCGACGCCGACCTGCTCGAGCACCTCTTAGACGAGCACGAGCTCGTGGACTGGTGGACCCGCGGACCCGAGCCCTGTCAGCACGTGCGCGGCACCGTGATTCGCATGCTCAAGTTATTGGGCGTGACCCTGCCGGTAGAGGTGGACGCGGTTCCCGACGGCTTCACGCTGCGAAATTTCGAGTCGCACCGCGACGAAGAGGCGTGGCTGGAGGAGAACAACGCCGCCTTCGCCCACCATCCCGAGCAGGGGCACTGGCACATGGCCGACCTCGACGAGCGCACCCACGAGCCCTGGTTCGATCCCTCGGGCTTCTTGGTGCTCGAGTTCGAGGGCCGCCTCGCCGCGTCGTGCTGGACCAAGGTGCACGAGCTGCACCCGGACCGCTTCGGCGAAATCTATGTGATCTCGGTGCACCCGGACTTTCAAGGTCATCACCTCGGACGAGTCATGGTCACCCAGGGGCTTCACGCGCTCTTTCGCAAGGGCGTCACCCACGCGGTGCTCTTCGTCGATGAGTCCAACGAGCCCGCCCTCAAGCTCTACGACTCGCTCGGCTTTCGTCTGGAGCGCGAAGACCGCCTCGTGCGATTCTCGCGCGACTAACCCGCGCCCACCGCGTGGCCGACACCGAAGGTGACGGCCGACGCGAGCGCCATGATCGCCAGAGCGCGCAGCGCCGAATAGAGCACGCCGCGGCGCGTGAAGTGACCCACCGAGGCGCCCACGACGAGCGTGGCCACGCCCGCGACCCCGATCGACCACCACATCACGTTGCCCGAAGACGTGATGATCCAGGGAACGAGGGGCAAGAACGCGCCCACCGAAAAGAAGAGGAACGACGAGATCGCGGCCGTCCAGGGAGATCCCGTGGCCGAGGGGTCGATACCGAGTTCTTCGCGCGCGTGAGTGCGTAGCGCCAGATCGGGATTCTTCATCAAGTCGACCGAGAGACGCTCGGCCAGCTCCTCGTCGATGCCGCGCCCGAGGAACAGCGCCTTGAGTTCTTGGCGCTCGTCCTCGGGATTTTCCGCCAGCGCTCGACGTTCGACGCCGATCTCGTACTCGTAGAGCTCCTTTTGGGATCGCATGGAGAGGTACTCTCCGGTGCCCATCGAAAATGCCCCCGCCACCAGACCGGCTAGGCCCGCCAGGCGCACCACGTCGTGTCCGGGGTTGGCGCCGGCGAATCCCAGAATGAGCGAGACGTTGGTCACCAGCCCGTCGAGCAGTCCGAAGAGGGCCGCGCGGAATCCTCCGTCGCTGACCTGTCGGTGGTGAGGCTCGACGAGCGCAGAATTCACGCCCGGAGCCTATCGGCGCGCGTGCTCCCAGACGTGTTAGCGCGACCTAAAGATAAGTTGTACCTGGAGGTGGGACATGACCACGAACGTCGCCGGGATCGATGAGCTCAAAGCTCTAGTCGGGTCACACTTGGGCTACTCGGAGTACCGCGAGATCACCCAGGAGCAGGTCAACCTCTTCGCCGACGCCACCGACGACCACCAGTGGATCCACGTGGACCCCGAGCGCGCCGCCGCGGGCCCCTTCGGACATCCCATCGCCCACGGCTACCTCACCTTGTCGCTGCTGCCCGCGATGAGCGGCGGCCTGCTCGCGGTGCGCGGCGTCGTGATGGGCGTCAACTACGGGTCGAATCGTGTGCGCTTCACCTCCCCGGTACCCGTGGGCTCGCGGGTGCGCGCCGGGGCGACGCTCGCTTCCGTCGAAGACGTCGCCGGTGGAGTCCAGGTAGCCCTGGACGTGGTGGTGGAGATCGAAGGAGCAGAGAAGCCCGCGTGCGTCGCCCAGACGCTCTCGCGCCTCTACTTTTGAACATGAGCGCAACGTCGCTACCCCAGGGTGACGAGAAGACCGCGCGGGTGCGCGCGATGTTCGACTCCATTGCCCCGCGCTACGAGATGCTCAATCGCATCATGACCGTGGGACTGGACGCGCGTTGGCGACGTCGCGCGGTGAGCGACCTGCGCCTCGCCCCGGCGAGCGTGGTCCTGGACGTGGCGGCCGGGACCGGAGACTTCGCGCGCGAACTATCCCGTCAGGGGCATCGCCCCGTGGCGACGGACCTCAGTTTCAACATGCTGCGCTCCGCGCACGGCGTCGATCCGCGCGTCCAATCCGACGCCTCGCACCTGCCGTTTCGTTGGGAGTCCTTTGACGGGGTCACGTGCGGCTACGCGCTGCGCAATTTCACCGACTTAGAAAAGACGTTTTCGGAAATGGCCCGGGTCCTTCGCCCGGGCGGTCGCCTCTCGCTCCTTGAAGTCGCCGAACCGCGCAGCGGGCTGTGGCGCGCCGGGTTTCGGCTCTGGTTCCGCCGGGCCGTGCCCGCCCTCGGCGCCCTCTTCTCGGACCGCGAGGCGTATCGCTACCTGCCCGCCTCGACCGCGTACCTGCCCGAGACCCCTGAACTCATCGCGATGTTGAATCGTGCCGGCTTCAGCGCGGTTAACCAGCGTCGCATCATGGGCGGGCTCAGCCAACAGTTTCTCGCCACGAGGTCGGCGTGAGATTTACGCGCCATCGTCACGAGGCGCTCTCGGGCGCGCACCTGCGTGCGCTGGGCGCTCGCACCGGGTGGCTGATCGAGACCCCCGAGGTGCTGCGCGCCGGATTCGGTCGGGTACTCGACACCGTTGAACTGGCCGCCGGTCTGGGCGTTACCCGTGACGCCACCGCGGCACTCGCGCGCCACGACCTCGCGGGCGATGAGGGACCCGAAGGCACCGGGGTCATCGCCTTTGGCGCTCTGGCCTTCGACCGCAACGCCCCGGGGCGCCTGGAGGTCCCCGAGTACTGCGTGACCCAGTACGCCAGCGGTGAGACGTGGGTGACAGCGGCCGAGGACTCGGCTACCTGGAGGTCTCTCTACGAGGCGAGCGAGCTCCCGACTCAGGAGACCCAGAGTCCGCGGTCCTTGACCTACCAGCCCACGCCCGAGGAGTACGCGCACAACGTCGCCCTCGCGGTAGAGATCCTGCGCCGCAAGGAGATCGACAAAGTCGTCTTGGCGCGCGCGGTGCTCGGCACGGTGCCCGAGGTCATTGACGCCGCCGCCATCGCTCAGCGACTCAAGCAAAGAGAGCCGGTCTGCACGCTCTACAGCATCCCGACCTCACTCGGGCGGCGATTTGTGGGCGCGAGCCCCGAACTCTTGGTGCGCCGGCGCGGCGCGGAGATCTCGTGCCATCCCTTGGCGGGCACCATCACGCTGCCGCCCAATGTCGCGCCCGACGACTACGAGACCTGGCTGCTCGGCAGCACCAAGAACCTCCACGAACACTCCGTCGTCGTCGACGAGATCGTCCTCAACCTGGCGCACGTCTACGAAGAGATCTACGCCGACCCCGAACCGTCTATCGTCGCGCTGCGCACCGTGGCGCACCTGGGCACGCACGTGAGCGCGCGCCACCCCACCCTCGCCAATGCTCCAGACGCCCTCGACGTCCTGCGCCTGCTGCACCCCACCGCCGCGGTGGGCGGCATCCCGCGCGAACCCGCCTACGACCTAATCCAGCGCCTCGAACAGCACGACCGCGGGGCCTTCGCGGGGCCGGTGGGCTGGATGGACGCCCGCGGGGACGGCGAGTGGTGGATCGGACTGCGCGGCGTGCTCTTAAGCGGCGTTAGCTTCGAGGCCTGGGCCGGGGCGGGCATCGTCAGTGAGTCTGATCCGATCGCCGAACGAGAAGAGACGCGTACCAAACTCGCCGTCGTGCTCTCGTCGCTGTTGTCCGACGGCGTCTAGGGCTTTGCTTTGCGGCGCTGAGCGAAGGCTCGGCCCCGTGCGTACCAACGCTCGGCGGCCCAGCGCGTGACCAGCACCAGCGCCTCGACGACGATGGCTTGGGACATCTTGGACTCGCCGCGCTGACGGTCCTTAAAGGTGATGGGCACCTCGATGATGGAGGCGCCGTTGGTGCGCGCGCGATAGGTCATCTCGATCTGGAACCCGTATCCGCTCGCGGTGACGCTGCGGTAGCCGATCGTCTCGAGCGCCGCGGCGGAGTACACGCGAAAGCCCGCGGTGGAGTCGGTGACCTTCAGCCCGAGCATGATCGACGCATACTGATTGCCGCCGCGCGAGAGGAGTTGTCGCGAGAGCTTCCAGTTGGGCATCTGGCCGCCGGGCACGTAGCGCGATCCGATCACCACGTCGTAGTCCTCGGCCACCGTGAGTAGCGCGGGTAGCGCCCGCGGGTCGTGGGAGAAGTCACAGTCCATCTCTACGAAGTGGTCGTACTCGTGCTCGAGGCCCCAGGCAAATCCGGCGCGGTACGCCGCGCCCAGTCCGTCTTTGCTTCGGCGCTCGAGCAGATCGACGTTGCCTAACTCGGCCCCCACGGCGTGGGCGAGCTTGGCGGTGCCGTCGGGGCTGCCGTCGTCGACGACCAGCACGTGACACTCGGGCACGACCTCGTTGAGGGTGCGCAGCATGAGTTCCACGTTGGAAATTTCGTTATACGTGGGCAGAACCACGAGCGTGCGCATTCGGGTAATTCTACGACGTCGATAGACTTGCTCGGTTGAGTTGCGCGCGTACACTTTCGCGTTCAAAAGGACCATATGACTGAATCCGGCGCGAAGAAGAAATTCACTCTTCCCCGTGAGATTCGCCTCATATTGAGCCTGGGCTCGCTGATCTTCGTCTTTGAGTACCTCGTGCTGCCTCAACTGGGCGCGGCTCGTCACTCCTTGCCGCTGCTCGGATCGGTCAACCCGTGGCTGGTGGTCTTCGCGGTGGCCCTCGAGGCGACGGCAATCTTGTGTTATGTCGAGCTGACTCGCACCGTGCTGTACCCCTACGCACCGAGTCGCTACAACACCCTGCGCGTGGACATGGCGGCCTTTGCGATCTCGCACGTCGTGCCCGGGGGCACCGCGCCGGCCGGCGCCCTGTCGTATCGGATCCTGAACGAGATGGGCGTGCCCAAGGAGACCAACGCCTTCGGCCTCGCGGCCCAGGGCGCGGGATCGGCCGTGGTGCTGAACCTCATCTTCTGGATCGCGCTGGTGATCTCGATCCCCCTCAATGGGTTTGACCCCCTCTACGGGTTCGCCGCGCTCGCGGGAGTGTTCCTCCTGATGGCCTTCTTTGGCACGATTCTGCTGATCACGAGGGGTCAGCGACGAGCCGATATCTGGCTGCGCGCCGTCGCGCGGCGCGTTCCCTCGGTCAAGCCCGACGCCGTGAGCACCGTGCTCGCCAAGGTGGCCGGGCGCATCACCCTGCTCATTTCGAATCGGCGCACACTGTGGTGGGCGTTCGCCTGGGCGGCGCTCAACTGGATCCTCGACGCCTGTTGTCTCTGGGTGTTTCTGTGGTCCTTTGGCTCGGTGGTGTCGCCCATCGACCTGCTCGTCGCCTACGGCCTCGCCAACGTGCTCGCCGCGATTCCCATCACCCCGGCCGGCCTGGGGGTCGTCGAGACGGTGCTCATCACCTCACTGGTGGGCTTTGGCGTGCCCCACAGCCAGGCCATCCTCGCGGTACTGGCGTACCGGCTCATCAACTTCTGGCTACCCATCCCCGTGGGCGGCGCGTGCTACGCGAGCCTGCAGTGGCGCCGCCCCAACGAGGTCAGACCTGCGAAAGAGATCGCGACCGATCCATCGCTCGACGCTTGAACTCGGCTTGGGCGGAGAAGCCGCGCACCGGCTGGAGGCGGCGCCAGCGCCGGTCCGTGCCCAACACCCAGGTAAAGAGATCGTCCTGCCAGGTCACCTCGAAGGCGCCGACCAGTTCGTCGCGCAATCCTTCGTCCTCAATGGGCACCATGACCTCGACGCGTCGGTCCAGGTTGCGCTCCATGAGGTCGGCCGAGCCGATGTGAACCGAGTAGTGCTCGTCGCCCGCTCGACCGAAGACAAAGATGCGCGAGTGTTCCAGAAACTCACCCACCAGCGAGTGCACGCTGATGTTCTCCGAGAGTCCCTCCACGCCGGGCCGCAACGAGCACAGCGTGCGCACCACCAGGCGGATCTCTACGCCCGCGATGCTCGCGTCGTAGAGCGCGTCGATCACGGTGGGGTCGGTGAGTCCATTGACCTTGATGTCGATGCGCCCGCGCGCCCCGAGGTCGCGTTGGGTGTTGATCAGATCGACCACGCCGCTGCGCGTCGACAGCGGGCTCACGATCAGTTTCTCGTACGCGCCGATACGCGAGAAGCCCGTGAGAAAGTTGAACAGCTCGCCGATGTCGCGCGCGATCACCGAGTCGTTGGTGAGCAGGCCGAAGTCCTCGTAGATGCGCGCGGTGCGGTCGTTGTAGTTGCCCGTACCGATGTGGACATAACGCGCCGTGGTGTCGCCCTCGCTGCGCAGAACCAGGGTGATCTTGGAGTGGGTCTTAAGGCCCACCACCCCGTAGACCACGTGAACCCCCGCGTCTTCGAGGGCCTTGGCCCATTCGATGTTGGCCGCCTCGTCAAAGCGCGCCTTTAACTCCACCAGGGCCACTACCTGCTTGCCGCGCTCGGCGGCGCGGATGAGCGAGGCGACGATGGGCGAATCGCCCGAGGTGCGATAGAGCGCCTGCTTGATGCCCACCACCTTCTCGTCCACCGCGGCCTGGGCCGTAAAGGACTCCACCGAGTCGGTAAAGGACTCGTAGGGGTGGTGCAGGAGGATGTCGCCCTCGCGGATGGCGGCGAACACGTCGCCCACGTGCTCTCCATCCAAAAGGCGCTTGGGCGTGAGGGGCGACCAGCTCTCCCCCTTGAGGTCGGGACGATCGATCCGGTACAAGCTCCACAAATCACTCAGCCCGAGCATGGCTTCGGACACGTAGACGTTCTCGGGGTCGAGGTCGAGCTGGTCTACCAGCAGCTTGAGGAACTCCTCGGACATGCCGCGCTGGATCTCTACGCGGAGCGCCTCGCCAAAGCGGCGCCGGCGCAGTTCGACTTCGAGCGCGACCAGCAGATCGTCCGCCTCGTCCTCTTCCAGGGTGAGGTCGGCGTTTCGCGTCACCCGAAAGAGGTCGGCCTGGCCGATGACCATGCCCGGAAACAGCTGTCCTAAGTGCGCGATGATGAGGTCCTCTAAGAGAATCCACTCCCCGTCGGCCGCGGGCAGGAATCGCGGGAGCGAGTTGGGAACCTTGACGCGCGCGCTGCGCTCTTCGTGAGTGAGCTCGTCATGAACCGTGACCGCGATGTTGAGCGAAAGGTTCGAGATCATGGGAAAGGGATGGCCCGGGTCGACGGCGAGCGGCGTCAATACCGGATACACGATTTCATTGAAGTAGCGCGCGAGGGCCGCCTTGGACGCGGCGCTCACCTCGTCGTAGGGCACGATGTCAATCCCGGCCTCACCCAGCGTGGGCAGGATCGACTCCAGCATCAAACGGTCCTGGCGTTCCATGAGCTCGAGCACGCGCTCGCGAATCGCTTCGAGCTGCTGACGAGGTCGTATGCCGTCGATGGAGGGTGACTGGACGCCGGCGGCCACCTTGTCTTGGAGGCTGACCACTCGGACCTGGAAGAACTCGTCAATCATGTCGGCGAAGATCGCCAGGAACTTACAGCGATCGAGTATCGGCAGGCTGTCGTCCCCACCAAGATCGAGCAACCGCGCGCCGAATTCGAGTCGCGAAAGTTCGCGACTCGAGAACCTTTCTGGTCCAAACGACGACAAATCGGTCACGAGAATTATTCCCTTAGGCGGTGAAGTGGATGGGACCATCGTAGAGGTACTGTTGAATTGTGGCGAGAAATAGCGCACCCGACGCCACGCGCAGCGCGCCCCCGCGGGCACTTCACGCTCCCGTCACCGAACGTTCACCGGGATATCGCTCGACCGAACTCGGACTTCTCATCATCGCCTGGGTCATCACGACCGCGTTTTACGTCTTGGCCTCGCTCGGCTCCCACGGCAAGATGCCCGCGCGCTTTGACTTCTTCTTGGGCGGGTTCGTGCTCATCTCGCTGCTCATGCACGTTTCGATCCAGCGCTACGCTCCGCGCGCGTCCCAGCTCCTCTTGCCCATCGCCATACTGCTCAACGGCGTGGGGTACGTGGAGATCGCGCGCTGGGATCCGCCCTACGCCCGCGATCAAGCCATGTGGTTCTTGGTCAGCGCCGTCGGGCTCGCCTTGACGCTCAAGATCGTGCGGAGCGTGCGCGACCTCGACCGGTACCGCTACCTCACGCTCATCGCCGCCCTGGGGCTGTTGGTCGCGCCCATGCTCCCCCACATCGGAACCACCATCAACGGGGCGCGTCTGTGGATCGATCTGGGTAGTGCCTTCTCCCTCGAGCCGGTGGAGTTCGCCAAGATTCTCCTGGTCTTCTTCTTCGCGTCTTATTTCGCCTCCAACCGCGACCTCTTGTCCACTCCCACCCAGCGCCTCGGCCGGCGCAACTTCGTCGCGCCTCGCGTGCTCGTGCCCATCTTCGTGGCGTGGGGCGTGTCGATCTTGATCCTGGGCGCCGAGAACGACATCGGCTTCATGTTCTTGATCTTCGCCCTGTTTATCTCATTGCTCTGGGTCTCCTCGGGCCTCAAGTCCTACGTGGCCTTGGGCGTGGGGCTGCTGGTCGGGGGCGCCTTCATCGCCGACAAACTCTTCTCCCAGGTGCAGTTGCGCGTCTCGGAGTGGCTGGACCCGTGGTCGGCGGCCAATCTGCACCACTCGGCCCAACTCGCCTACGGCTGGTTCTACATCGCCTCGGGCGGCATGACCGGCACCGGACTCGGGCTCGGACACGCCGGCACCTACGTCCCCTTTATTACCTCCGACATGATCTTCGCCGCGGTCGCCGAGGAACTCGGCTTCCTCGGGGTGGTGCTCATCGTCTGTCTCTACTGCTCGTTCGCGGGAGAGGGTTTTCGCATCGCCCAACGCGCCACGTCCGACTTCGTTCGCCTCGCGGCGACCGGGCTCACCGCCCTGCTCGGGCTCCAGGCCTTCTTCATCATGGCCGGCGTGCTGCGGCTGGTTCCCTTCACCGGCATCACGCTGCCCTTCATGGCCTACGGTGGCAATTCGCTGATCGCCAACTACCTCATCGTCGCTTTGCTGTTGCGGATCTCTGACGAGGGCAGCGTCACCGGGCGCGGCGGCGAGATCGTCGCGGTGCGACTCTCTCAGGCGAAGTAGAGCGAGAGCACCTCTTCGGCGCACAGAATCGGCGCGTGCACCCTCTGGCGCTTGGCCAAGATCAGCGCGTCGCTGGTGCGACAGTCAAAGACTTCGCGTCCCTTGGGCGTCATGAGGTCGAGTTCGGAGTAGAAGACTCCCTCTTCGTAGCGCACGATGCGCGCGGCGATCACCTCGGCCTGCAGACGCGTCAGGATGGTCGTCATCAGCTCACCGGTACTCGGTCGCCGAGCGCTGATCGATCCCTGAGCGTGGTGCAGAGCAATGGCGTCACTCAAGGCGATGGGGATCGCCAGGTAGCGATACGGCGACTCCGCCTCCATGAGATGAACCAGCGGCGAGGTGTCGGTGAGGTCGTAGAGCACCGACTCCAAGTGCATCACGCGAAAGGTCGAGTACGCCTCGCCCGAAGCGGGCGGGTCCGTCGGGTCGTGGCTGGCCTCCACGACGATCTCGTCGTCGCCCTCCTCGCCGAGCACCGCCGGGTCCTCGGCGACTGAATCCGGGTCCCGGGTCTCCTCGTTCACGGCCCCACCCGGGCGGGTCCGCGCCGCGACACCGAGAGCACCATGCCGCCCGCGACGAAAAAACACACCGCGGCCGATCCCCCGTAGCTGAGCAGCGGGAGCGGCACGCCGGTGATGGGCATCATGCCCATGCACATTCCGATGTTCTCAAAGGTGCTGAAGGCGAAGAGAATGAACACCCCGATACAGATCAGTCGGCCCATCGCGTCGCGCGCGTTGCGCCCGATCATGAACATGCGAAACGACACGAAGGCGAGCAGCGCGATGATGAGGGCCGAGCCGATGTAGCCCAACTGCTCGCCGATGGCGGTGAAGATGAAGTCGGTCCACTGCTCGGGCACGTAGCCCAAGACGGTAAAGGCCCCGTGAAAGAGCCCGGCTCCGTGCAGCCCTCCCGCACCGATGGCGGTCTTGGCGTGCTGAATCTCGTAGATGAGCTGGGCCATGGCCGGCGTGGGATTCGTGGTGTCCTGTTTGAAAAACGAGTTAAAGCGATCGAGCTGGTACTTCTGGAACAGATCCGCGTAGAGCGCGACGGTAATCCCAATCGAACCCAAGACGACGAGCAGCGTGAGGAATCGCGGCGGCACGCCCGCGATCACCAGCATCGCGCCCAAGATGAGCACCAGGATGATCGCGGTGCCGAGGTCCGGCTCCTTGGTGATCAACAAGAGCGGAATGGCCGCCATGAGCAGGATGCGGATGACGTCTCTCATCGTGAGGCCCTCTTTGCGCCGCCCGCAGAACGTCGCAATGGCCAGGATCAAAGCCAGCACCGAGAACTCACTCGGCTGGATCTGGATGCCCGCCACCGAGTACCACCGCTCCGCCCCCAGGGCGGTTTTGCCGATCACGAAGACGCCCATCAGGGCGAATATTGATATTAAGTACAGTGGAGTGGCTAAAATATCAAAACGCCGGTAGTCGAAACGCGAGACCACGTACATCGCGATGATGCCGATCACCACGAAGACTCCCTGGCGCTCGACGTAGTAGTGGGGATTGTCCCCGGCGTGAATGAGCGCCTGTTTGGTGGCCGAGTAGATCATCACGACGCCCGTCACGCCCAATACGACCAGTCCCCAAAAGAGCCCATAGTCCAGGCGGTCTTGTTTATGGATGTGCGAGGTGATCGCGCTCAGGGTGTCGGTCACGACAGCTCTCCGAGCAGTTGGGCACCGTCGAGGTCGATTCCCCACCACCAGCGCATCTGCAGCGCCGCCTGATAGGCCAGCATCGCCAGACCGTTCATCGTGCGACATCCCGACTCGCGGTAGCGCCGACGCCACTCGGTCTCGCGCGGGTCGTAGACGATGTCGACGGCCACGGTGTCGTGGTAGACCCCCTGCAGCACCGTCGCTTCGCGGTCGCGTCCCGCCTCGGGAACCGTATTGATGATGAGATCGACCGGACGGTACACCAAGGACGACGAGTGCACGTTGGGGTGTCGTGCAACCAGAGCCTGGACCTTGGCCGGCGTGCGGCCGTGCACGACTACGGACTGCACCGCGTTCGCCACGAGGGAGTCCACGATGGCACTGGCCGCCCCCCCGGCGCCGAGCACCACCGCGTGCGCGTTGTCCACGACGTTGCCGTAGGCGGCGAACAGCGAGTCGATGAAGCCCTGGCCGTCCGTGCTCTCGCCGTAGAGCACCCCGTCTCGCACCAGCAACGAGCTGACCGACTGCGTTCGGATCGCCACCTCGCTGGGCGCGTCGCAGATCTCAAAAGCCGACGCCTTAAGCGGGCTCGTGACCGAGAGCGCATCAAAAGCGGTGCCGAGCAAGTTGCGTAAATCTCGCGCGTGCTCGATGTCTAGTTCCACCCGCGTGGAGGTGCCCGCGAGGCCCGCGTGGCGCAGACCAATCTCGTGCAGTTGGGGCGAGAGGGAGTGAGCGACCGGGGAGCCCGCCACGCCGACTCGCCAGCTCATCCGAGCCCGTTCTTGGCAGCCACCTGCTCTTGGTGCAGTTGCTCGGCGAAGGTGTCCGAGAACACGGTCTTGCCGTCTTTGTTCACGACCTCGAAGTACAGCCACGAGCCCGCGGGCGCGTGCAGCACCGCGTTCAAGGCGTAGGAGGAGACCGTGCAGATGGGCGTCGGGGTGAGCCCGGTGTGCTTATAGGTGTTGTAGGGGGTGTTGATCTGCAACATGGCGGGCGTCACGGTCCCTCCATCTTGACCCAAGTAGTACAGGACCGTGGAGTCCATCTGCAGCGGGCCGCCGCGCGCCAGGCGGTTGTAGATCACCCGGGCGACCTGGGGCATGTAGCGAGGGTAGTAGCCCTCTTTTTCCACGATGGACGCGGCCGTGATGAGCTGATAGGCGTCCAGGCCGTTCAGCGTCGTGGCGGGCGTGAGGCCCGCGACCGCCGCCTCCTTGTTAAAGCTCGCCACCATCTCACTCGCCAGTTTCTCGGGCGTCGTCGTTGACAGTATGAGATAGGTCGTGTCGCCGATGAGGCCCTCTAGGGAAGAGCCCTGCGCGAAGGGACTCTTGGTGATGTCGGCGACGGCGTCCTTCACAAACGCGTCGCCGTACGCGTTGCCCTTTTGGTTGGCGACCGCCACCGCGACCTCGTGCAGCGTGAGACCGGGCGACGCGGTCACTTCGGGTACCCCGGGCCCGGTCAAGATCGAGCGTACGTGAGAGAACGACGAACCCTGTGGCACCTCGTACGCACCGGGACGGACGACATACGAACCCTGGACGATGTCGTCGAGGTGAAAGGCGAACGACGAGGAGATCACGTGGTGCGCCGCGAGTTCGTCGCCGATCTGAGAGAGCGACTCGCCCGGGTGAACCGTGATGAGCACTGCACGCCCTTCACTCGAAAAGATCGGCTCGGCCTGCAAGAACAACCACAGCACGGCGATCACGAGTACCGCCACCACACTCACGAGCGCTAGGACCCAGCGCCTAATCCTCACGGTGACCTTCGGCGTAGTTCTGTAACAAAATGACCGCAGCCGCACTGTCGACGTGGTCGCGATGATCGCGAGCCTTCACACCGGCCTGGGCCAGCGAGCGCTGAGCTTGGACGCTGGTAAGGCGCTCGTCCCACTGCACCACCCGCACGGGAGCGAGCGCCCCCGCCAGAGTCTCGAAGAGTTCATCGGCCTGACGCGTGCTCTGGGTTTCGTTGCCGGACAGAGCTACGGGTCTTCCGACCACGACGCACTCGACCTCTTCGTCTTCCACCAGTCGGCGCAGGTTCGCCACCAGCTGCGCGTCGCTCACGAGGGCGGCACGCGGGAAGGCCATCGTCGCGTCACGATTCGTGACCGCCACACCGCAGCGTCGCGTACCGGGGTCAATACCGAGAAGCCGCACCATCCAACGCTAGAGCGCCTTGGCGGCAAGGATGACCTCGTCGATTCCCGCCACGTCGCGACCGCCCGCCAGAGCCAGCTGGGCGGAGCCGCCTCCGCCGCCGCCAACCTTGTGCGCCAAGTCCTTTACGGTCGCGGCCGCGTCCAATGTTCCGTCGCTGGCCACGGCGATGGCCACCTTGTCTCCTTCTGCGCCGGCGAGCACTACCGCTCGGCGTCCCCGGCGTTGAAGGTCCTGGGCCAGCGTGCGCAACTGCTCGCCGGTGTACCCGTCGACGCGCGCGACCACGATCTCGTCGGCGGTCGACTCGTGCAACTCTCGCGCGAACTGACTCAACTGCGCCTGACGCAGGGACGCCACGCTCTTTTCGACTTCGCGCTGACGTTCGAAGAGCCGTTCGAGGGCGGGTATCACGTCATCGTGGGACGTCTTGAGCAGCCCCGCCACCGCGTCCAGCGCCGCCTCCATCTCGAAGCTGCGCCGATACGCTCCCAGCCCGCTCACCGCCTCGATGCGCCGCGTGTTGGCGCCAATTGAGGACTCGCTCACGATCTGGATCTGGCCGATGTCGCCCAGGCGATCGACGTGCGTGCCGCCGCAGAACTCCAAGCTGTGTCGGCCCGCGCGCACGACGCGCACACGGTCTCCGTACTTGTCGCCGAAGAAGGCCACCGCTCCCATGGTTTCGGCCTGCGCCTTGGAGGTCTGGATCGTGTCCACGTGCTCATTCAGCACCACGTCGGTATTGGCCTGGGTGAGAATCTCGCCGGTCTCTTCGCGCGACAGCCCGCCGCCGTGGGAGAAATCAAAGCGCAGACGATCCGGGCCCACGTAGGAGCCCTGTTGACGCACGTGCTCGCCCAGCACGCTGCGCAGCCCGGCGTGCAAGAGATGGGTCGCGGTGTGATTGCGCCGCGTGGCCTCGCGCCGCGTGGCGTCGATCGTCGCGACCGCACTCTGACCCGCGTGAATCTCTCCGTGCAGACGGCCTCGGTGGGCGAAGAGGCCGCCCGCCACGTTTTGGGTGTCGAGCACCTCAAAGCGACCGGTCTCGGTCACCACGCTGCCCACGTCGCCGACCTGACCGCCGGACTCGGCGTAGAAGGGCGTAGCGTCGAGAAATAGCTCGCTCTCGCCGCCCTCGCCCTCGAGGACTCCCAGCACCGAGGTCTCGAGGGAGTAGCGAGAGAGATCGCGGCCGACGAACTCGGTGGCGCCGTGGGCTTCAATCAGGTCTCGATACTGCGCGTCGTCGGCTTTGCGCAGCGTCTTGGCACTCGCGCGCGCGCGTTCGCGCTGAGCACTCATCTCACGGTCGAAGACCGCACGATCCACGTGCAAGCCGCCCTCGGCCACGATCTCGCTGGTGAGTTCCACCGGGAAGCCGTGCGTATCGTGCAGCTTAAAAGCGACCTCACCAGGAAAGACGCTGACACCCTCGCGCTCTACGGTATCCCTCGCCTCCTCCAGGAGAGAAAGTCCCGTGCGCAGCGTGCGCGCGAAACCAGCTTCTTCGCGCTCGAGGATCTCGACGATCAGGTCGCGCTCGTTTCCAAGGTTCGGGTACGCCGCACCCATCTTCTCAATGGTGGCGTCCACCAGGGGCGCCATCAGCGACGAGTCCGATCCCGAGCGCCGGGCGGCCAGGATGGCGCGGCGGATGATGCGCCGCAACACGTAGCCGCGCCCCTCGTTAGAGGGCAGCACGCCGTCTCCCACCAGCATGGTCATGGCCCGTCCGTGTTCGGCGACGCGGCGGATGAGAACGTCAGTCGACTCCTCGCGTCCGTAGGGAGTCTTGAGCGCGGCGGCGGCGGCGTCGAGTAGGGGCGCAAAGAGATCGGTGGCGAACACGGACTCCACGCCGTTGAGAATCGAGAGAACTCGCTCGAATCCCGCCCCGGTGTCAATGTTCTTCTTGGGAAGATCCACCATGGTGCCGTCGAACTGGCGCTCGAACTGCATGAAGACCAGGTTCCAGATCTCCACGAAGCGGTCTTCTCCACCCCCGTCCGGGCCCCCGTCCGCACCGAAGTCCTCACCCTTGTCATAGAAGATCTCGGAGTCGTAGCCACAGGGCCCCACGTCGCCCATGGCCCAGATGTTCTCTTCGCCCAGGCGCTGCAGGCGCGCCGCGGGCAGTCCGACCCCGTCCAGCCAGATGCCCGCCGCTTCGTCGTCGTCGTCGTGCACGGTCACCCACAGGCGCTCGGGATCCAGCCCGAAGCCCTCGGTCACCAGCTGCCAGGCGAAGGTGATGGCGCCCTCTTTGAAGTAGTCGCCGAAGGAGAAGTTGCCCAGCATCTCAAAAAACGTCAGGTGGCGCTGGTCCGAACCGATGACGTCAATATCGGGAGCGCGAAAGCACTTCTGGACCGAGACGGCGCGGCGGTAGGGTGCGGGCTCTTCGCCGGTGAAGTACGGCTTGAAGGGAACCATGCCCGCCACGGTGAACAGCAGCGTGGGGTCGTGGGGAATCAGGCTCGCCGAGGGCACCACGGTGTGGCCGTTTTGGGCGAAATAATCCAAAAACAGAGATCGCAGGTGGGCCGCTTCCATCCGAGTCACTCTACCGGCGCGTCGGGTTCGTCCTGGTGAGAACGCATTGTTCGACGACGCCACCCCTCGGCGAGACCGGCCTCGCGTCCGTAGTCGGAGGGTTCGTAGAAGTGAGCGTCGCGCCACGCGTCGGGCAGGTACTGCTGGTTGACCCACCCGCCGGGATAGTCGTGCGCGTAGCGGTACTCCTCGCCGTGGCCGAGCTTCTTCGCACTCGCGTAGTGCGCATCGCGCAGGTGTGCCGGTACTTCAGCCCCGCCCGCCTGCACGGCCGACGTGGCGGCGCTGAGCGCACGAAAGACCGAGTTGCTCTTGGGCAACAACGACAAGGTGAGGGTCGCGTGCGCCAGGGTCAACCGGGCCTCGGGCAGGCCGATGAACTCCACGGCCCGCGCGGTCGCCTCGGCGACCAAAAGCCCGCTCGGATCGGCGAGCCCCACGTCCTCGCTGGCCAAGATCACCAACCGTCGCGCGATGAATCGCGCACTTTCGCCGCTTTCGAGCATGGAAACGAGCCAGTACAGCGCCGCGTGGGGATCGGATCCCCGCACCGATTTGATGAACGCGCTGATCTGGTCGTAGTGCGTATCGGCCGACTGATGGTAGAGCCGGCCGTCTCGCGCCCGGGCGACGTCGTCGAGTTCCACCACGACCGAACCCTCTCTCGAACGCGCGAGCGTGAGGGCGGTGTCGAGGGTGGTGAGGGCACTGCGCGCATCGCCGTCGGCCGAGGAGGTGATTGCTTCGCGCGCCTCGTCGGTGATTCCCCCGTCGCGCAGGGCCAGCCCGCGTCCGACCAGCGTCGCCAGGTCCGCGTCCACGAGGGGCAGCAGCCTCCACAGCGTGGAGCGGCTCATGAGAGCGGCGTTCACCTCGAAAAAGGGATTCTCGGTGGTGGCGCCGATTAAGACGACTTCGCCGCTCTCGGTCGCGGGCAGCAGGAGATCTTGTTGGGCTTTGTTAAAGCGATGCACCTCGTCGATGAAGAGCACCGTGCGCACACCGCGTTCGCCTAAACGCGCGCGTGCTCGACCAATCGCCTCACGCACGTCCTTGACCCCACTCGTGACCGCCGACAGGCTCTCGATCTCGTAGCCGGCGCTACGCGCCACGATGCGCGCGAGGGTGGTCTTGCCGGTCCCCGCGGGACCCCACAGGATCATCGAGGTCAGCGAGCGCGATTCGACCAATCGCCGCAGCGGGCCGTTCTCGCCGACCAGGTGTTCTTGGCCGACGATCTCGTCGAGCGATGTCGGGCGAAGCAACTCGGCTAAGGGCGCCGCCTCGCGCAGGCGCTCACCGGCGGCCTCATCGAACAAGGACGTAGATCACGTCGCTTTCGAAGCAAAGCGCACATGGAGATCCCTCATCTGGCGCTCGGTGATGTTCTTGGGCGCGCCGGTCATCAGGTCCGCTCCCGATTGGGTTTTGGGAAACGCGATGACCTCGCGGATGTTCTCCTCTCCCGCGAAGATCGCGACCAGGCGGTCAATGCCAAAGGCGAATCCGGCGTGAGGCGGAGCGCCGTACTTAAAGGCGCCGAGTAAGAAGCCAAAGCGGCTCTGGGCCTCTTCGTCGCTGATGCCCAGCGCGCGAAAGATCCGAGCTTGGATGTCAGCGCGATGGATGCGCACCGAGCCGCTGCCCAGTTCCCAACCGTTCAGCACCAGGTCGTAGGCCTGGGCGCGCACTTTGAGGGGATCGCTCTCGAGCAGTTCGAGGTCCTCGGCGTGAGGCATCGTAAAGGGGTGGTGGGCGGCCTGGAGGTTGCCGTCTTCGTCCTGGCCCTCGAACATGGGAAAGTCCGTCACCCAGACGTAGCGGTGGGGACCCTCGCCCACCGGCGGAGCGCCAATGACCACTCGCAGCGCGCCGAGCACCCGACAGGCCCGTTCGTACTCATCCGCCACCACGAGGATGAGATCGCCCTCGGTGGCGCCGTCCACTCCCGCGAGGGCGGCTTTTTCGTCCTCGCTCAAGAAGCGCGCGAGCGGCGAGTCCAGGCCCTCTGCGGTGACCCGGAACCACGCCAGTCCCTTGGCGCCGAGAGCCTTGGCCTGCTCGGTCAGTTGATCCAAACGCGAACGCGCGTAACTCGCCCCCTGGGGTACGCGCAGAGCTTTGACCGTCGGGGCCGAGAACGCCTTGACCTCACTCGTCGCAAAGACCGATGACAAGTCGAACAGCGTCATGGCGAAGCGAAGATCCGGCTTGTCGGTGCCGTAGCGCTCCAGCGCTTCGCTCCAGCTCATCGAGCCGATCTCGCCCGGACGCTCGCCGGTGGCGGCTTCGGCGCCGTCGAGCACCGCGCGCGACACGAAGCCGAGCACGTCGTCTTGAGTCACGAAGCTCGCCTCAATGTCCATCTGGGTGAACTCGAATTGGCGATCAGCGCGCAGATCCTCATCTCGCAGACAGCGAGCGATCTGGTAGTAGCGATCCAGACCGCCCACCATTAAGAGCTGCTTGGCAATCTGGGGGCTCTGGGGCAGCACGTAGAACTCGCCGGGGTGCAGGCGCGAGGGCACCACGAACTCACGCGCGCCCTCGGGCGTCGGGGCCCACAGCAGGGGCGTCTCAACCTCGCAGAATCCCTGATCGTCCATTGCACGGCGCAGCGCCGTATTGACCCGGGCGCGCAGTCGCAGGTTGGCCTGCATCGGATCGCGGCGAAGATCTAGGTAGCGGTACTTGAGACGAACCGCCTCGTCGATCTCCACGCGATCGTCGAGTTGGAAGGGCGGCGGATCGGCGAGAGCGAGGATCTCGACCTGGCAGTCGGTCAGCTCGACCCGCCCGGTCGCCAAGCGATCGTTCACGGTCCCTTCGGGACGCGGTGCGACGGTGCCGCTTACGCGCACCACGTACTCGCTGCGCGCGTCCACTGATCCCTCGACGACAGCTTGGACGACTCCGGAGCGATCGCGAATGTCGAGGAACGCGAGGTGCTCGCCGTGCTCGCGTCGCTTGGCCACCCATCCGCACACGCTCACTCGCTCGCCCACATGGCTCTCGCTCACGCTCCCACAGAGCAGGTCACGCAAACTGGTGGCTTCACGGTCGGGCGACATGATCACTTCACTTCGTCAATAGTTCGGCGAGCGCCGCAGCGATCGCCCCTTGAGCGACGCGCTGTTGCGTCTGATCAAAGTCCTGGCTTCGCAGGTCCCTAATCGTAACCTCGCCGGCGGCGAGCTCTTCGGGGCCGACCAGCAGTGCAAAGCGCGCGCCCGAGCGATCCGCTGCCTTCATCTGCGCCTTCATTGATCGCTGGTCGTAGGCGCGATCGACGGCAAAGCCCTGGGCGCGCAACGCCTCGATGAGCGCCACCACGGAGAGGTCGCCGGTCGTGTCGATAACGAAGAGATCGAGGGTGCGCTTGAGCAGTTCCTCGCTCTGGCCTTCGGCTTCTCGAGCCAGGAGGAGTCGCTCCACTCCGCTGCCAAAGCCGATGCCGCTGGTGGGCTTGCCGCCCAACTCCTCGGCCAACTGGTCGTAGCGTCCGCCTCCGCCGATCGAATTCTGCGCGCTCTCAAAGGCGTCAGCCACAAACTCAAAGGTCGTGCGGTTGTAGTAGTCGAACCCTCTCACCAGGCGCGGGTTGAGAGTGGTCGCGACGCCGATCGCGGCCAATCCCGCTACCACCGCCTCAAAGTGCGTGCGACAGTCTTCGCAGAGGTGATCGATCAGCATCGGACCGGCGGCGGTGACCGCGACGCACTCGTCGCGCTTGCAGTCCAGGACCCGCAGCGGGTTGTCTCGCCACGCGCTGCGGTGCTCGTCGCACAACTCGTCGTGGTGGGCGCCCAAGTATTCGCTCAACAACGCCACGTACGCCGCCCGGCACTCGCGATGGCCCATGGAGTTGATCATGAGGGTCACGCGGCGCAGGCCAATGGCTCGATAGAAGTTGTGCGCGAGGGCGATCACCTCGACGTCCACGGCGGGGTCGTCGGTACCGAGGGCCTCTACGCCGAACTGGTAGTGCTGGCGATAGCGGCCCTTCTGGGGTTTCTCGTAACGAAAGGCCGGCGTGAGGTACCACGCCTTCCACGGCGTGATCGGACTGTGCTGGACGAACGCTCGCACCACCGAGGCCGTGCCCTCAGGTCGCAGGGCGAAGCGTCGTCCGCTCCTATCCTCAAAGGTGTACATCTCTTTGCGAAAGACGTCGCTCTCTTCGCCGATGCCGCGGACGAAGACGCCCACGTCCTCAAAGATCGGCGTGATGACTAGGGAGAACCCGTAGCGATAGGCGGTCTGGGCAAATATCGCGGCCAACGCCTCCCACTGGGCGGACTCCGGGGCGAGGACGTCGTGAGTTCCAATAGGCGCCTGGAACGGCGCGGACGTGTCGCTCATGATGACTTATTCTGACCCGGCAGTTGGCGAAAGGCGTCGAACACCCCGTCGACACCCTTTAAGGCGGCGAGCAGGCTGGACAGGTGAGTGGGGTCGGCGAGCTCGACGTCAAAGACCATGCGCACGATACGCGCGCCCGAGGTCGTCGAGGAGCTCGAGATGATGTTGAGGTGGTATTCGGCCACCACCTTAGAGACGTCCAGCAGCAACCGCGAACGATCAAAGGCCATGATCTCGAGAACGGCGCGGTAGTGACCGCCCACCGAGCCGTCCCACTCGACGTCGATGATGCGCTCGCCGAGTCGTTGGGCCAGCGCGACGGCGTTGGAGCAGTCGTCGCGGTGCACCGATACGCCTCGGCCCTGGGTAATGAACCCCATGATGTTGTCCCCGGGCACGGGCGAACAGCACCGGGCCAAGTGGATCATGACGTCGTCGAGGCCCTCGACGTAGACGCCCACCGTCTTGCGGCCCGAGCGCGCCGCTCGCGGCGCTTTGGTGACGGTCGTGGGCATCTGTTCGGCGTCGCCGCCGCGCAACTCTCGGTCCAGTCGCTGAACCACGGCGAGCGCCGAGATCTGACTCGAGCCAATCGACATGAACAGCGCGTCACGGTCTTCGAGTCCGAGGGACTTGATGACAGCGTCCAGGGCGCCCGAGGTGAGTGTCGTGGCGATCGGCAGTCCCTCGCGGCGCAGGGCTTTGGTCAGCTCGTCGCGTCCGCCCTCGATGGCGTCTTCGCGCCGCTCGCGTTGGAACCACTGGCGAATCTTGGACTTGGCGCGCGAGGACTTGGCGATGTTGAGCCAGTCGCGCGAGGGACCGGCGTTGTCGTTCTTGCTGGTCACGATCTCTACCACGTCGGCCGAGCGCAGCACGGTGTCTAAGGGCACCAGGCGTCCGTTGACCTTGGCCCCCACGCAGCGGTGCCCGACTTCGGTGTGCACGGCGTAGGCGAAGTCGATGGGCGTGACCCCTTCGATGAGCGCTATGACCCGACCCTTGGGCGTAAAGAGGTAGACCTCGTCTTGTCCGAGGTCTAACTTGAGTGCTTCGAGAAAGGCGATGGGGTCGGCCTCTTCTTCTTCCACGTCGGCCAAACGCCGCATCCACGCCACTTCTTTTTCGCTGGCGCCCTCTTTGTAGCTCCAGTGCGCGGCGACGCCGAACTCGGCGCGCCGGTGCATCTCCTGGGTGCGCACCTGAACTTCAACCGACTTGCCGCGCGGTCCAATGACCGTGGTGTGCAGCGACTGGTACAGGTTGAACTTGGGCGAGTTGATGTAGTCCTTGAAACGGCCTTGCACCGGCGACCACAGGGCGTGAATCGCGCCCAGCGCGGCCCAGCAGTCTCGCTCGTCCTCGACGATGAGCCGCAAGCCCACCAGGTCGAAGATATCGTCGAACTCCTTGCCCCCGACCACCATCTTTTCGTAGATGCTCCAAAAGTGCTTCGGTCGTCCGCGCACGTCGGCCGCGATGCCAAACTCGGCGAGTTTCTTGGCGAGCGTGTCCATGACCTCGCTCAAATACGCCTCGCGTTCGGGCTGGCGCGCGGCGACCATCTGCTCAATCTCGGCGTAGCGCTTGGGGTGCAGGGTGGCGAAGCTGAGATCCTCGAGTTGCCACTTGACCTGCTGGACTCCGAGGCGGTGCGCGAGGGGGGCGTAGACGTCCAAGGTCTCTTGAGCGATGGCGCGCTGGCGGTGCATGGGCATCACCGAGATCGTGCGCATGTTGTGGAGCCGATCGGCCAACTTGATGAGTAGGACCCGCCAATCCTGGGCCATAGCAATGAACATCTTGCGGATCGTGGCGGCCTGCTGGGCTTCCTTGGAATCGAACTCCAGGCGGTCGAGCTTGGTGACGCCATCTACCACGGCCGCCACTTGGGCTCCGAACTCTTCGGCGAGCCACTGGGTGGTCACCCCGGTGTCTTCTACGGCGTCGTGCAACAAGGCGGCGGCCAGCGTTACCTCGTCGAGCCCCAGGTCGGCGGCGATGGCCGCCACCGCGATGGGGTGGGTGACGTAGGGCTCGCCGGTGCGGCGCAGTTGGCCCTCGTGGGCGTTGATGGCGACGATCCCCGCGCGACGGATTAACTCCACGTCGCCGTCCTCGTGATGCTCGTGAAACCGGGCAATTAAGCGCTCAATGGAGCCCAGCAGGACCGAATCGGCCGTGCCGCGCGAGATGAGGCTATCCATGTAGATAGCCTACCGGCGCTTTAGCGCTTCTTTTGCTTGCGCGCGCGGGCTTGAATGGTGCCGCTCACCGAGCTGGTGCGCGTTGGCCGCGCCCCACTCGTGGCGGCCGACGCCTGGGCTCCCGCCACCGCGGCACTGGTTGCGGTGAGCACCCTGCGGTCGTTGCGCACCAGTACGCGTGACGATAAGTCGCGGTAGCGAGGTTCGCGCTCCTTCATCATCGCCAGCAACGGACTCGCGATGAAGATCGACGAGTACGCTCCGCTCATCAGGCCCACGAAGAGGGCCAGGCCGTAGCTCTGCAGCGTCGTGGCGCCCAGGATGTCCGCGCCCACCACCAGGATCGCCAAGACCGGCAAGATCGCCACGAGCGAGGTGTTAATCGAGCGGGCGAGCGTCTGGTTCATCGAGAGATTGACCATCTCGCTGTAGGTGATGTCGCCGCCCTTTAGAACGCCCCCGGTGTTATCGCGCACACGGTCAAAAACCACCACCGTGTCGTAGAGCGAGTAACCCAGAATCGTGAGGATCGCGATCACCGTGTCGGGAGAGATCTGCAGCCCAAAGAGCGAGTACACGCCCACGGTAACGAGCAGGTCGTGGATCATCGCGATGAACGCCGCCGCAGCCATCTTGGGTTCGAAGCGAACGCTGATGTAGGCGACCACCGCGATGAAGAAGACGATGAGCGCCTCGATCGCCTTATCGGTGATCTGACTGCCCCACGTGGGGCCCACGTTGGAAAAAGAGACGTCGTTAAACGAGACACCGGCCAACTCGCCCATGGCGACCGACACCTTCTTCGATAGATCGCTCTGGGCGTTCTGGCTGAGCGAGTTAATGTCCGCGGTCACCTGGTAGGTCTTGGAGCCGAGTTTCTCGACGGTCGGATCCCGCAATCCCGCCGCTTCTACGGTCGAGGTCATTTTGGCGACCGTGGTGTGGGGGGCCAGAACTTCCCACGAGGTGCCGCCCTTGAAGTCGATGCCGAAGTTGAAGCCGCGAATACCCAGCGACGCGATGCCGAGCACGATGATGGTGAGCGAGACGCTGAACCAGATCTTGCGCTTGCCCACGAAGTCGACCCGGGTGAGGCCGTGGTAGAGGCGCCCGATGGGTCCGTAGTGGCGGTCCCCCACGGGCGCGAAGTCGTCTGCGCTACTCACTAGCCGCTCCCACCTGCTGGGGTCCGGCCTGCAGACCGGCCGCCATCGACAGCTTCGACGTCGTCGAAGCACTGCGTCGTCCGAGCAAGATCACGAGTGGACGGGTGAAGTACCAGGTGATGATCACGTCCATCAGCGTGGAGAGACCGAGGAAGAACGCGAAGCCTTTCACGTCGCCCACCGCGATGATGTAGAGCAGAATCGCCGCCAGCAGACTGACCGTGTCGGCCGCCAGAACCGTGCGCCACGCCGAGCGGAATCCCCGGTCTACCGATGAGCGAATGGAGCGCCCCGCACGCGCCTCGTCTTTTAGTCGTTCGAAGTAGACGATGTAACTGTCCACCGTGATACCGATGGACACAATGAGTCCGGTCACCCCCGCGAGGTCGAAGCTGGGCGCAAAGGCGGTATGGCCGAGGGCCGAGATGATGGCCCACAACAGCGCCGCGGTCACTGCGAGTCCGAGCACGATCACGAGGCCCAGGGCCCGGTAGTACAGGATGGTGTAGAGCAGGACGAGGAGAAGTCCGGCGATGCCCGCGCCCAGGCCGGCCACCAGAGCCGAATGCCCCAGGGTCGGCGACACCGCTTGGGTGGTCAGGGGCACGAGGCGCACGGGCAGTGCGCCAAAGTTCATGGCCAGCGCCAGAGTCTGGGCGGTGCTCTGATTAAAGGAACCCGAGATCTCACCGGAGCCGTCGAAGCTGGTAAACGTCGCTTGGCCCGGCAGAATCAACGGCGCCGACTGGATTACACCGTCCAGCTCGATCGCGACCATCGCGTGGAAGTTCTTTTGGGCGACCGCGTCCCACGCCGGGCTGCCGGTCTTGGTGAGCGAGTAGTTCACGACCCAGGCACCGACCTGGTCCTGCTGGGCCGTGGCTTTCTTAACTGCTTGGCCGGTCAGTTCGGCGGGTCCGAGGACGTAGCGCACGCCCTTTTGGCCGAGGTAGGGCAGAATCACCTCATCTTTGCGGTAGTCCTGATCCGGCTTGGTCGTCTTGATGTTCGTAAACGCGGGGTCGGGTCCGATGCTGTTGGTCGGCTCCTGGGTGGACGTATTGACGGCGAGGTTGGCGGCGGTCGTTTGATACTGCGACCCGCAGGCGGGCAGCTTGCCGGGCGCGACGTACTTCGCCTTCGAAGGGGCGCCCACTTCGGCCTCGCACAGGACGGGGCGAAAAAGCAGCTGGGCGGTCTGGCCCACCACTTGTAGAACCTTGCGGGCGTCGGTCACGCCCGGCACACTCACCACCACGTCTTTACCCTGAAGGTTGACCGTCGAGCCCGAGACGCCGAGCCCGTTTACGCGGTTGTTGAGAATCGTAACGACCTCTTGCATGTCCGTGAGGCTCGCTTTGGTGGCCGGCTTGTAGACCACCGACAGCCCTCCCGCGAGATCGAGACCCAACTTGGGCCCCCAGCCCACCGAGATGGTCGCCGCCAGCGATCCAAAGGCGATGACGATGGTGATGAAGAGGCTGACGACGAGCGATCGTCGCGAGCCGACCTGCGGCGGCATTACTTGTCGTCGCCTTCCGTCGGCTCCTCGTGGGTCACGTCGTCGCTGGACTCAGGAACCGTCGGCGGGTCGTAGCGGCGCGCGATGGCGCGATGAACGAACTCCAGCTCCACCCCGGCGTCGGTGCGCAGAGTGATCATGTCGGCGTCGCTGCGCACTACGGTGCCCACGAAACCGCCGATGGTCTGGGCGCGCTCGCCCACTTCGACTTTGTTTTGCTGCTGGCGCTGCTCGCGCATGCGCTTGTTTCGCGGGCGCATGTAGAAGTAGTAGAAACCACCGATCACCACGACGTAAATGATGATGATGTAGGAGAATCCGGACGAGGACTTCTTCGGGGCCGTGGTGGCCAACAAAAGAGCGTGTGAAAACAGGGACGTCATGGAGAATTCCTTCGTTATCGGACAGAGAAACTCTACTCGGTGCGAATAATCGCGTTAGAACAGCCCGCCCTGGGGCGCCTGGAGGCCCAGGTGGTTGTACGCGCGAGCGGTGGCCACGCGACCGCGAGGGGTGCGCACCATCAGTCCCGCTCGCAAGAGGTAGGGCTCGTAGGCGTCTTCGATGGTGAAGGGCTCTTCGCCGCACGCGTGCGCCAAGGTCGTCAGACCCACCGGCTGGCTGGCGAACTGGTCGCACAGTAGTTTCAAGATCCGCCGGTCGACCTTGTCCAGACCGAGCTCGTCCACCCCGAACAATGCCAGAGCGTCGCGAGCCACCGTCACGCTCACTTCGTCGCGGCCTTTTACCGAGGCGAAATCACGCACCCGGCGCAGCAGGCGATTGGCGATGCGCGGAGTGCCGCGACTGCGCGAGGCGATCAGGGCCGCCGCCTCGGTGCTGAGGGCGACCTCGAGGAGTTTGGCCGAGCGCGCGGCGATCTCTTGGAGTTCTCCCGCGTCGTACAGGTCCAGTTGGCCGATGAAACCGAAGCGATCGCGCAAGGGAGCAGCGACCAGGCCGGTACGCGTGGTGGCGCCCACCAGCGTGAAGTTCGGAAGATCTAGGCGAATCGACCGGGCCGAGGGGCCGCGCCCGATCATCACGTCGAGTCGTAGGTCTTCCATCGCGGGATAGAGGACCTCTTCGACCGCGCGCGGTAGACGGTGCAACTCATCAATGAAGAGAATGTCGCCGTCATGGAGATCGGTCAATAGGGCGGCGAGGTCTCCCGGTCGTGAGAGTACAGGCCCGGACGTCACCCTCAGCCCCGCGCCCATCTCATTGGCCACGATGGTCGCGAGCGAGGTTTTGCCCAGTCCGGGAGGACCCGCGAACAAGAGGTGGTCCGCGCTTTGGTGCCGAGTGCGCGCCGAGCCGAGCACGACGCTCAAGTGCCCCACCAAATCGCGCTGTCCGATGAAGTCCTCCAGCGTGAGGGGGCGCAGCGAGACTTCGGTGCGCCGCTCGTGCTCACTGGCCTGGACGGTCACGACGTGCTCGGCCATCGCTTCGAAGTCGATCTCGCGTTTCACGCGCGCCTCACGAGTTGTAGGGCCGTGCGCAAGGCGTCCGCTTCGTCGCTGGGCAAGTTCACGTCGCGCAGCGCGGTGCGCACTTCGTGTGAGGAGTACCCCAGTCCGCGTAGGGCCTCTTCGATAGCGGCGTCGATGTGCTCCCCCGGTTCTTGGTCGTGGGCGCCTATCTCGCTCGTCACCTTGCCCTTGAGCTCGAGCACGATCCGACTCGCGGTCTTTGGGCCAATGCCCGAGATGGTCGCAACTTTTTTCACGTCGTCCTGGTCGATGGCCCGGGCCAACTCGCTCACGCTCATGGTGCGCAGCGCACCCAACGCGGTCGAGGGTCCTACTCCCGGCGTCGCGATCAGCAACTCGAAGAACTCGCGTTCTTCGGCGCTAGGGAAACCGAAGAGCTGGATGGCGTCGTCGCGCACCACGGTGTAGATAAAAAGCTCGATCAATTCCTCGAAGGCCGGCAGTTCGTTAGAAGCGAGGTGAACCTCGTAGCCCACGCCCCCCACGTCCAAGACCACGGCGCCGTTCTTGAACTGGCTCACCACCCGTCCGTTGAGCCAACCGATCACGACATGCTCCCCGCGTTCAAGCGACGCTCGGAGCGCACGATCATAAAGTAGGCAATCGCCAGCGCCAGCGCGTCGGCCGCGTCGGCCGGACGGGGAATATCGGCGAGCCCGCACAGTCGCGCCACCATCCCCTGAACCTGGATCTTGCTCGCCGCCCCGTATCCGGTCACCGCAAGCTTCACTTCCTGAGCGGTGAACTGGCGCACCGCTCGGCCATTCGAACCCGCGAGGGCGACCGCGACGCCGCTCGCCTGGGCCACGGGTATCGCGGTGCGCGCGTTTCGCTGATAGAAGACTCTCTCGACCACCACGGCGTCGGGATTCGTCTCGGCGATCAGCGAGGCGAGTTCGACGTGCAGTTCGCGAAGCCGTATCTCTACCGGGGTCTCGGGCGAGGTCTCGATGGTTCCGGCGCGCACCGCGCGAAAGGACTCGACGCCGTCGAAGTTACCCTCGATCAGACCAAAGCCGCAGCGGGTCAGGCCGGGGTCGACACCGAGTACGAACATATGTTCGATTGTAGTGGTGGACCCTCTCGGGATTGAGTATCCCGAACTAGCCCTCGTAGGCGGCGAGCAGGTCGTCGTCGATGTCGAAGTTGGCGTAGACGTTCTGGACGTCGTCGTGCTCGTCGATCGCGTCCATGAGGCGCAAGATCTTCTTGGCCTCGCTCTCGTCGCTGACGGGAATCGTGTTTTGAGCCACCAGCGTCAAATCCGCGCTCAACACCCTAAGACGGTGCTCCTCGAGTTGGTCGCGCACCGCGGCGAGGTCGTGAGGCTCGGTGGTCACGGTGTAGTTTGCGGCGTTGGCCTCGTAGTTCTCCGCCCCCGCCTCCATAATCCACTCGAGCAGCTGATCCTCGTCGAGGGGACCTTCCACTTCGATGACGCCTTTGCGATCGAACTGCCACGACACCGCCCCGGGCTCGGCGATCGCTCCTCCGTTTTTGCCAAAGAGATGTTTGATCTCGGCGCTGGTGCGGTTGCGGTTGTCGGTGAGGGTCTCAACGATGACGGCCACCCCTCCGGGCCCGTACCCTTCGTAGCTCACCGCGTCGTAGCGAACGCCCTCGAGTTCACCGGTGCCGCGCTTAATGGCGCGCTCAATGGTGTCGAGGGGCACCGAGGCTTCGCGAGCCTTTTGGAACATGGTGCGCAGGGCGGCGTTGCCGTCGGGGTCGCTGCCCCCCTCGCGCGCCGCGACTTCGACCTGGCGAATCAGCTTGGCAAAGACCTTGGCGCGAGCCGAGTCCTTGGCGCCCTTGCGGTGCTTGGTGGTTGCCCATTTGGAGTGGCCGGACATGTTTCCTCCTGCCCGTATTGGGCCAGATCATGGTAATCGAAACTAGAGCGAGCGCAGAAAGAGCTCGTGTACGCGCGCGCTGTCCGAGAGCTCGGGGTGAAACGACAGACCCCAGAAGGCGCCTTGACGCACCAGCACCGGATGCTCGCCGTCGCCGTGGTCGTAGGTCGCCAGCACCTCTACTTCAGCGCCGTGCGATTCGATGCGCGGGGCCCGAATAAATATCCCCGGCACCGCTCCCACGCCCGCGACGTCCAGTTCGGTTTCGAAACTGGCTATCTGGCGTCCGTATCCGTTGCGGCGCACCGCCACGTCGAGCACGCCGTAGCTCCACTGATCACGTCGTCCGTCGAGCACCTCGCGCGCGAGCAAAATCAGCCCCGCACAGGTGCCCAGTACGGGCAACTCCTCTTTGAGTTTGAGGGCGAGCGCGTCTTTGATCCCCGAGGTGCTGAGCAGATGAGCGATGGCCGTCGATTCGCCACCGGGCAGCACCAGCGCGTCGAGATGATCGAGCTGCTCGGGGGTGCGCACCCGGGTAACGTGCGCGCCCAGACTTTCGAGCACGGCCTCGTGCTCGCTCACGTCGCCCTGCAGCGACAGCACCCCGACGCGCGTCATTACCAGCCGCGTTCGGCCAGCCGCTGCTCCAACGTGGCGGTCTCCCACCCCTTCATGGCAGCGCCGAGTCCGGTGGAGACCTTGGCCACGACCCCGGGGTCTTCGAAGTGCGTGGCGGCTTCCACGATGGCGGCAGCCATGCGCACCGGGTCGTCGCTCTTAAAGATTCCCGAGCCAACGAACACGGCCTGGGCGCCGATCTGCATCACCAACGACGCGTCCGCCGGAGTCGAAATACCTCCAGCACAGAACAGCGGCACGGGCAACTCGCCGGCGGCGGCTACTTCTTGGACCAGCGCGAGTGGTGCCTGGAGGTCTTTAGCGAGGGCGTAGATCTCACTGGCGTCGGCCGAGTGCAGCCGGCGGATCTGGGCGTTGATCGTACGCAGGTGTCGCACGGCTTCGACCACGTTGCCGGTCCCGGCCTCGCCCTTGGAGCGAATCAGGCACGCGCCTTCTCCGATGCGGCGCAGCGCCTCGCCTAAGTTGGTCGCCCCGCACACGAAGGGCACGGTAAAGGCCCACTTGTCGATGTGGTTCTCCTCGTCGGCCGGAGTAAGGACCTCGGACTCGTCGATGTAGTCGACATCCAGGGCCTGGAGAATCTGGGCTTCGGCGAAGTGGCCGATACGGGCTTTGGCCATGACCGGAATGGTGACCGTGGACTGGATCTCTTGGATCATGAGCGGATCGCTCATGCGCGCGACTCCCCCGTCGCGTCGGATGTCGGCGGGCACGCGCTCGAGCGCCATGACCGCAACCGCCCCGGCGTCCTCGGCGATTTTGGCCTGCTCGGGATTGACCACGTCCATGATGACCCCGCCACGCAGCATGTCGGCCAGCCCCCGTTTGACGAGGGGTGAGCCGGTCGTGGGTGCACTGGATGAAGAACTCATGCACCTAGCCTACTGGCGCGTTATTACCACTCTTCGAGCGCGCGGGCGCGCAGTTCGGGATCGTCGAGATCCGACAGATCGCTCCCTCGCCGGTCGCTCCAGGGGTTAAAGAACACCCAGCGCCATTGAGCAAAGGTGGACGTGGTGAAAAACGAGTCGCTCGCCACCTGCTGGCGCGCACACTTACGCAGCGCCCCGGCCAGTCCGAGGGGGTAACGGATGCTGGCGGCCGCCACTTCGTCCGCGCGGTACGCCAGTCCCGGTCCCGCCAGGTCGCGTCGCGCCTGGTCGCTCGCGCTGACGAGGGCGGCCACCGACTCTCGCTCGAGCAGTCCGAGACGCTGACGGGCCAGGCAGTGGGCGACGACGCCCTCGAGTTCGATGAGCTCGAAGTCCTGCATCACCGCGGAGGTCACGAAGAGCGAGTACTTCTCGGCGTCGGGCACGAGGGCCGCGTTGTAGCCGTGGTCCTCGACAATGAAGGCCGAGACGTTGTCGACCCCGAAGGTGGCGGCGAGGCGATCGAGCACCGTCACTAGTCGCAGGCGCTCGGTCGGGGTGCCGCCCGGGGTAAAGGTACTCAGCATCGACGCTCCCAGCCCCTCGCCGCGCCGCGCGCAGGACATGACACTGCGGCGAAGGTCCCAGGCGTAGAGCGCGGCCACGACCAGCGCGACGGCGGGCAGCCAGACCACGGCCACCACGCCCACGATGAGGGCCAGCACGATCACGCCCACGATCACGCTCTGGGGCAGGCGCCGACGCAGCGCAAAAGAGCGCAGGGCTTTTTCGTTCTTGGTGCGCTCCTCGAGCGACGGGCTGTAGGGGTTGTTCCAGTTGGGGTCCAGCACTGGGGCGACGTAGCGCTCACGCTCGCGGCTCACGTGCGGGCGCCGGGAACGCGTTCGTTGCTTGGTGGCCACCTACTTAGGCTACTGGCTGACCAAAACGTTCTTGGGCGAGGTCGTAGCGCTCCTCGTACGCCTCAACCAACTTGGTCATCGACCAGTCCTCGGCGTGCAGGCGTGCGGCGCGCACGCCTTCCTCGCTCTCGGTGGCGAGTGCGGTCTCGATCGCGACCTCGAGCGCTCGAGCGTCGCCGGGATGGAACAGCGTCGCGTGACCACCCGTGGCTTCGCGATATCCATTGATGTCGCTCGCGACCACCAACGTCTCGGCGGCCATGGCTTCGAGGAGGACGAGCCCGAAGCTCTCGCCATGGGTGGAGGGTGCCGCCAGCACGTGCACGCGTCGCAGCCACGAGCGCTTCTGCGCGTCGCTCACTCGACCCAGAAAGACCACGCGGCCGTCTCGGGCGGCGAGCGCCTCGAGTCGCGCCCGGTCGGGTCCGTCTCCGGCGATCACCAGTCTCCAGGGTCGCGTGCCGCGGGCGTTGTGCTCCCGGGTCGCCTCAATCAGCGTGGCCACGCCCTTGCGCTCTTCGAGGCGACCCACGTAGAGCACGACGACCTCGACGGAGCGCTCGCGCGCGGGACCGAGGAAACGCTCGGTCTCGAATCCGTTAAAGAGCACGTCGCACTCCTCTCCGGTGACCGACTCGATGGTTTCCGCCGCGGCGTGACTGACCGCGACGCGAACGTCGAGGCCGCGCGAGAGCGAGCGAATGACGGGGGCACCGAAGCGAAGAGCGGGGCCGCCCCCCGCACGGTGAAAGGTCGCCACGGCGGGATGGACGTGGGCGCGCACGCTCGCCCAGGCGAGCAGCGGGGCGAAGGGTTCGTGATAGTGCACCACGTCGGGAGAGAATTTGTCGATCGCGCGTCGCGCGCGCAGCGCGGCCAGCGGCGACAGCGTCAGAGGAGCGCGCGAACCGTTCGCCGAGACCGACACCTTGGCGCCAAATCGCACCACCTCTGCGGCGGTGTCGTAGTGCGTGGTGTCGGCGGAGTGCGGCGCGACGACGAGCACCTCGTGCCCGCGCGCACCGAGCACGCGGCTCATGGCGAGTACCTGCTCCTGCACTCCCCCGTACACGCTCAGCGCGTAGGCCGAGACCAACGCGACGCGACGCGCGCTCACGAGGCGAACCTCGCTTCAAGTACGTGCCACTGCTCGGGGGCTCGCCGGATGAGTCCTTCGAGTTCGCGCGCGAGATCCTGAGTGACCCGCGCCACGTCCTGGCGCAGCCGAGCGGTGCGCGTGGTGTCGATGGGGGGTGTCACGACCGCGTGGTGATCGCGACCTGGGCCGGTGTAGCAGGCCGCCGCCACCAGCGTCGCCCCCGTGCGCAGGGCCAGGGTCGCCGGCCCGGCCGGCATGGTCACGCCCTCGCCAAAGAACTCCACTTCGATGCCTCCTCCTTGAATGTCACGATCGCACAGCAGACCCACGACTTTCCCCTCGCGCAGAGTGGACAACAGAATCGTGCCCGCGCGTTCGTTCAGCGCTTCGACGCGTATGCCCATCGCCTCGCGCTTCTTCTTAAACCACGCAAACAACTCGGGGGGCTCGAGCTCTTCAGCCACCGCGGTCATGGTCAGTCCGATCGAGTCAAGATACGCCCCGCCCCACTCCCACGAGCCGATGTGAGGAAGAGCCACGATGACGCCCCGGCCGCGCTCTTTGGCCGCGTGCAGATGCTCGAGACCTTCGGCGATGGTGAAGCGCCCGCTCACCGTCGAACGGGCCATCGCGGGTAACTTCGCGCCCTCGGCCCAGTAGTGGCCGTATCCGCGAAAGCCGCGATCCACGAACTCCTCGAGGAGTTCCTCGGACAACGTCGAGTCGGGCGAGGCGAGCACGTGGCGAAGATTATCGGCCAGGTTCGCGCGCGCCGCGTGGGCGCGGCGCCCCAGGCCCTGGGCGATGGTTTCGCCGAGCGCGATGTCCCATCTCTCGGGCAGCAACTCCATGAGTGCGCCCAGCGACTTAAAGGCCGCGACCCGCGCCGAGTGGGCCACCGCTAGTGGCGCGACGCGCGGCTCAGACTTTGGCGCAGCCGCCTCGAATGGGGTCGGGTGCGAAGGGGCGCGGGAGCAGGCGGCGCGGGGCGTGCCGCCACCTGCCACACTCGCCAGAAGCGACCCAGAGCGGTCATCGCCGTCAGGCCGAGCATGACCCAGAGCACCGGCACGAACACGCTGTAACTCACCAGCCCGATTCCTAGGAGGATGAGGCGCTCGGCGCGCTCCATGAGTCCGCCCTTGGCGGCCAGGCCCAAACTCTCGGCCTTGGATCGCTCGTAGGAGATGAGAAAGGTGGCCGCCAGAATGCCAAAGGGCAAGAGCACTAGTTGGCCGTGGTGGTGCGCGGTGAGGTAGTAGGCGGCCCCGCCCATCAAGACCGCGTCGCCCACCCGATCGGTCACCGAGTCAAAAAACGCTCCGCGCTGGCTCGCGCGCTGGCTGGCCTTGGCGACCGCGCCGTCGAGCAGATCGTGAAAGCCCGTGAGGGTGAGCAGGACAATGGCCAGCCAGTTGTATCCGGCCCCGATCGCCCACGCCGTGGCGCAGGCGAATATCAGACCCGAGGTCGTCAAGACGTCGGCCGAAAAGCCGATGCGAACTAGACCGCGCCCCACGGGCGCCATCCCGGTATCTACCGAGTGGCGGAATTTGCCGTCGAACATCGATCCTCTTGGCTCACGTCTCGCATTCTACCCCTACCGATCAGTAACTCTCGCTCCCCAGGTGCGGATGGACTTTGCGCCACGTCGCCTCCAGGGACTCAGAGAGCACCCGGGTCTCCCCAATGGTCGTCATGAAATTGGTATCGCCGTTCCAGCGCGGCAGCGAGTGGGCGTGCAGGTGCTTGGGGATGCCCGCGCCCCCCGCCGATCCGAGGTTCATACCCACGTTCATCCCCTCGGGGTGATACGCGGCTCCGAGGGCCCGCACCGCGCGTCGCAGCACGCCCGTTAGATCGCCGTACTCCTCGTCGCTCAGATCATCCAAGTTCTCCACGTGGCGGTAGGGAACGCTCAGGAGATGGCCCGAGCCGTAGGGAAAGGCGTTGAGGATCAGGTACGTGTGATCGCTGCGCCACAGAACGCCGCTCGACTCGCCCACCGGTTCACTCGCCAACCGACAAAACACGCAACTCGATTCGTCGCGGTCGTGCTCGCCGCTAAAGGCGCCCGAGACGTAGCTCTCGCGCCACGCGGCCGAGAATCTCTCGAGCCCCACTAGGGGGCCTCGGGCGAGGCGTGACGTGCGACCTCGTCGAGAACGCGCTGAGCGAACTCCGCCACGCTCACCCCTCGTTCGGGGTCGTTCGATCCGCGCGCGTTGATGCCGAGCGTGCCACTAGCCGCGTCCTCGTCACCCACCACGACCACGTAGGGGATCTTTTCGAGCTTGGCCTTGCGAACGCGCGCACCGAGGGGCTCACTCGCGTCCTGCACCGAGGCGCGCAGCCCGCGTTCTTTGAGCAGGGCGGCGACTTCATAGGCGTAGTCGTCGTGGTCGTCGCGCACCCCCAGCACACGCACCTGTTCGGGACAGAGCCAGGTGGGCAGGTTGCCGGCGTAGTGCTCAATCAGAATCGCCACGAAGCGTTCCACGGAGCCAAAGAGCGCACGGTGAATCATGATCGGTCGCGGGCGCGAGTTGTCCGACGCCACGTACGTCGCGTCAAAGTTGTTCGGGGTCTGAAAGTCGAGTTGGACCGTGGACATCTGGTGCGTGCGCCCGATGGCGTCGCGAGCCTGCACCGAGATCTTGGGGCCGTAGAACGCACCGCCGCCCGGGTCCATCACGAACTCCAACCCGGCGTTGCGACAGACCTCGGCCAGAACGGCCTCCGCTTCGTTCCAGTCTTCGTCGCTGCCCACGGCCTTGCCGGGCGGGCGCGTCGAGAGCTCCAGGTAAAAGTCGTTCAGACCGAAGTCGCGCAACAAGTCGAGCACGAAGTTGAGCGTGCGCGTGAGTTCCTCGGACATCTGCTCGCGCGTGCAAAAGATGTGCGCGTCGTCTTGGGTCATGCCGCGCACGCGCGTGAGGCCCTGGACCACTCCGGACTTCTCGTAGCGGTACACCGAGCCGAACTCAAAGAAGCGCAGCGGAAGCTCTCGGTAGCTGCGTTGGCGCGCCTTGAAGATCGTCATGTGGAACGGGCAGTTCATGGGCTTTAGGTAGTAGCGCTGACCCTCATCGAGCACCATCGGCGGATACATGCCCTCGGCGAACCACGTAAGGTGACCCGAGGTTTCGAAGAGATCGGCCTTGGTGATGTGGGGCGAGTAGACGAAGTCGTATCCCGAGACCTCGTGGCGCTGGCGCGAGTACTCCTCCATGACGCGCCGGATGATCCCTCCTTTGGGGTGAAAGAGGACCAGACCGGGCCCGATCTCACTGGGAAAGGAGTAGAGGTCGAGCTCGGCGCCGAGTTTGCGGTGGTCGCGGGCCTCGGCCTCTTTTACCTGCTCAAGGTGGGCGGCCAGGGCGTCCTTGGACTCCCAGGCGGTCCCGTAGATGCGCTGGAGCTGCGGATTCTTCTCATCGCCGCGCCAGTACGCACCGGCCACGCGCGTGAGTTCGAAGTGCCCGAGGCGCGAGGTCGAGGGCACGTGGGGACCTCGACAGAGGTCGGTGAAGGAGGGCGAGTTCTGGTACGTGGAGACGACCTGGTCGCCGCCGGTCTCGGACAGATCCTCCTCACTTCCGGCCGCCACGGCTTCGATGATCTCGACCTTGAAGGGCTGATCCGCAAAGATCGCCAAAGCCTCGGGAATCGAGTGCTCCTCGCGGCGAAAAGGTTGGTCCTCGGCCACGATGGAGCGCATCTCCTCTTCCACCCGCGCCAGATCGTCTTCGCTAAAGTGCCCGCCACCAGGCAGTTCGAAGTCGTAGTAGAACCCGTCTCGTATGGCCGGACCGATCGCGTAGTGCGCCCCCGGCCACAGTCTCGTCACGGCCTGGGCCATCACGTGCGCGCTCGAGTGACGCAGCACGTCGCGGCCGTCCTCGCTCGCGGGTGTCACGATGGCCACGCGATCTCCCTCGTTGAGGGGCGCCGAGAGGTCGGTCAGCGTGCCGTTAACGCGGGCGGCGATGGCGTCTTTGGCGAGTCGCGCGCCGATCGAACGAGCGAGGTCCAGTGAGGTCGCGCCGGCCTCCAGGCTGCGCAGGCTGCCGTCAGGCAGCTCAACGGAAAACTCGGACATCACTACCTTTCGCTCTAATTACAGCGTAACGCCGAGCAGCGCCGCGGCCGAAGTGACGTTGGCTCCGGCGTGGGCCGCGGCGTCGATGGCGCGAAGCGCGCCCGGGGTATCGAGGTCGTCATCGAGGGCGGCGCGCGCGTCCTCGAGCACGCTCGACGAGCGCCCGGTCATCGTCGAGCGCCACGTCGCCAGGCGCGACTGGGCGCGCGCGAGCAGTTCACTACGCCACTCCCAGTCGGCGCGGTAGTGCTGGTCGAGCAGCGCGAGGCGCACCGCGGCCGATTCAGACTGAGCCACCAGTTCGTGCACGAAGACGAGGTTGCCCAGCGACTTGCTCATCTTCACGCCGTCTAAGCCGACGAGTCCCACGTGCATCCAGTGCTTAACGAAGGGCTCACCCGTGACCGTTTCGCTCTGGGCGGCCTCGCACTCGTGGTGCGGGTAGGCCAGGTCGCGCCCGCCCCCGTGCACGTCGAGGGTCACGCCGAGTTCACGCAGCGCCAGAGCGGAGCACTCGATGTGCCACCCCGGTCGCCCCGGTCCCCAGCGCGACTCCCAGGCCGGCTCGTCCTGGAGCGAGGGCTGCCAGAGCACGAAGTCGAGCGGGTCTCTCTTATTGGGATCCTCGGGTCGCCCGCCGTGCTCGGCGGCCAGTTCGAGCATGCGCGCGCGATTTTCGTGGCTGACTTGGCCGAAGCGAGGGAACTTGGCCACTTCGAAGTAGACGCTGCCCTCTACGGCGTAGGCCGCTCCGCGCTCGAGGGTCTCACCGATCAGGGTCAGTATCTCTGAGATCGCGCTCGTTGCGCGTGGTTCGGAGTAGACGGGCAGGATGTTGACCAGTTTCATGTCGCGCTCGAAGACGACCATCTCCTGGGCGGCGAGATCGAGGTAATTCACGCCGAGCTCGCGCGACTTGCGCAGGATGTCGTCATCCACGTCGGTGACGTTGCGTACGCAGCGCGCCTCGACTCCCTGGTCGAGCAGTCGGCGACACAGCACGTCAAAGCTCAAGTAGACGAAGGCGTGTCCGAGGTGGGCCGCGTCGTAGGGCGTTATTCCACAGCTATAGAGATGCGCGACGCGTCCGACGTCCAGGGGAAACACGCCCGATCGGGCGCTGTCGTAGAGCTGCATCAGTGGTCGAGTCCCGCCAACTTCACGTAGGAGTGCGCCTTGTGGCGGATGTTGACCGAAATGCACACCGCGGTAAAGGCCTCGATCGCACTCGCGAGCGACATCGATCCCGCCTCCACGGCGCGGAGCCCGGGCATGGCGTCCACGATCTCGATCACGCTCGTGCGCGCCGCACTCGAATCAGAAAAGACGAGCACGTCGGCGTCAAGGCCGCTGTCGAGATCTTCCATCTCACTGGCCGGCAAGTGATGAAAGGCGCCCACCACAGTGCTTTCGGGCAGGGCGAAGGCAATCTGGGCCGCCATCGATCCGCGAGCGGGATAGAGAGGGATGAGTTCTTTTCCCTCGCGCACCAGAGCGTTGACCATCGAGATGACGATCTTGCCCTTGAGCTGATCCTTCAACGCTCGCACCGTGGCGACGGCGGAGTCAAAGGGCGTGGCCACGACCACGAGGTCACAGGTTGCCGCACTCTCATTCGTGCCACCTTCTACGACGCCCGCGCCCCGGGGCGACAGCGTGCGTGCGCTCTCCTGCGCACGACTTTTCTCGCGCGAGCCGATCGTCACGTGATAGCCCGCGCTCGCGAGCCGCAGCGCGACACCTCGACCGGCGGGACCGGTCCCACCTAGGACTCCCAGCGTCGTCATTGTCGTCCCCAGTGCTCGTAAAACCTAGAAGTACGCTAGCGACATGGCACTCCTGAGCGACAACCGTATCCTGATCACGGGGGTCCTCACCGACGACTCTCTGGCCTTTGGTATCGCTCGGCGGGCCCTCGAAGAAGGGGCGACGATCGCACTCTCGGGCTTCGGTCGGGGAACCTCGATCACGCGTCGCACGGCCAAGAAGTTGGGCGACGTGGGTGAGATCATCGAGCTCGACGTGACCGATCCCGCACAGATCGCCGGCGCCGCCGAGGAGGTCGCCTCGCGTTTTGGCCGGCTCGACGGACTGGTGCACGCCATCGGCTACGCCCCGCCCAGCTGCCTGGGCTCGGGGATGCTCACCGCGCCCTACGAGGACGTGTCGCTCGCGATGCACGCCTCCACCTACTCCCTCGCGGCCCTGGTGGGGGCGTTTCGCCCACTGCTGCAAAAGAGCGAAGCGAACGGCGGAGCCTCCGTGGTGGCCCTGGACTTCGACGGCTCGCGCGCCTATCCGATGTACGACTGGATGGGCGTAATGAAGGCGGCCCTGGAGTCTCTCGGGCGCTACCTCGCGCGCGAAGTCGGACCAGATCACATTCGCGTGAACATGCTGGCGGCCGGCCCGGTGCGCACGATGGCCGCCAAATCGATACCTGGTTTTTCTCTCTTCGAAGACACGTGGGGCGAGCGCGCTCCCCTCGGCTGGGACGTGCACGATGCCAGTGCGGTCGCCGACACCGCGGTGGCCCTACTCTCACCGTTGCTGCGCGCGACCACCGCGTCGATCATCCACGTGGATGGCGGCGCGCACGCGATGGGCTAGCGGCTCAGCGCTCCTGGCCCGCGAACTGGGTTTCGTAGAGGTCTCGGTAGAGCCCGACCTGATCGTGCAGTTGCGCGTGGGTGCCGCGCTCGACGATGCGACCCGCGTCGACGACCAGGATCTGATCGGCGTTGCGAATCGTGGAGAGTCGGTGCGCGATCACCACCGACGTGCGCTGACTCATCGTTTCGTCGAGCGCACGTTGGACCGCCGCCTCGCTCTCGGTGTCGAGGTGAGCGGTCGCTTCGTCCAGCACCACCACGCTCGGCGCCTTCAACAGCAATCGCGCCAGCGCCACGCGCTGCTTCTCGCCGCCCGAGAGCCGGTACCCGCGCTCGCCCACCACCGTCGCCAGGCCGAGCGGCAGCGCGGCGACGAGGTCGGCAATCTGGGCCGACGCGAGCGCCCGCTCGATCTCCTCGTCGGTCGCGTCGGGCTTGGCGAAGAGCAGGTTGGAGCGCAGGGTGTCGTGAAAGAGGTGGGCGTCTTGGGTGACCACCCCGACGGTGGCGTTCAAAGAGGCGAAGGAGGCCTCGCGCAGATCCACCCCGTTTATCGTGACCGAGCCGTCATCGGCGTCGTAGAGACGCGACACCAGCATCGAGATCGTCGTTTTGCCCGCCCCACTCGGACCCACCAAGGCCGTCATCGTGCCGGGCTCGACGACGAAGTTGATGTCGTGGAGCACTTCGGTGCGCGGCGTGTCGTCGAGGCGAGCGACCGCTTCGAGCGACGCTAGCGAGACGTCTTCGGCGCCGGGATACGCAAAGTTCACGTGCGAGAAGCGCAGTTCGGCCGGGCCCGTTGGGATCGTTATCGGGTGTTCGCTCTCGGTGATCATCGGCGTGAGATCCAGCACCTCAAAGAGCCGTTCGAAACTCACCATTGCCGACATGTAGTCGATGTTGAGGCTCGACAGTTGAGTGAGCGGCCCGTACAGTCGACCGAGGTATGCGGTCAACGCCACCACCGTGCCGACTTCAAAGACACCGTGGATCGCCTCCACGCCGCCAAAACCGTAGGCGAAAGCCGTCGCCAGCGACGCGGTGAGCGTTAAGGAGATGAAGAAGAAGCGCTGATAAGTGGCTTGGCGGATCCCGATATCACGCACCTGGCTCGCGCGATCCTCGAAGTTCAACCTCTCTTCGCTGGGCCGGCCAAAGAGTTTCACCAACATCGCCCCGGCCACGTTGAATCGTTCGGACATGACCATATTCATCTCGGCATTGAGCTCCATGCCGCGGTGAAACAGCGTGCCCAGACGCCGTCCGACGCGCCGCGCCGGGATGAGGAATACCGGCACGAGTATCAAGGCGACGAGCGTGATGGGCCAACTCAGGATGAACATCACGACGAGAATGATGCTCACGAGCACCACGTTGCCCACCACGTTGGAAAAGAGGTCGGTAAAGGCCTGTTGGGCCCCGATCACGTCGTTGTTGAGTCGGCTGATGAGCGCGCCGGTCTGGGTGCGGGAGAAAAACGCGATCGGCATCTCTTGAATGTGACGAAACACCTCCGCGCGCAGGTCGTAGATCAACCCTTCGCCGATGACCGCGGAAACCCGTCGCTCGAACATCTGCAGACCCGCGTCGGCGATGGCGAGGCCGGCAGTCAAGACGGCGAGCCATATCACGAGGTGCACTCGATTCTTCGCGATGCCGACGTCAATGATTTCGCGCAACAGCAGCGGCGACACTGACGAGATGATGGCGTCGAGAATAACCACGCCCAAGAAGAAGATCAGAGCCGTGCGGTAGCGGCGGGCGAAACGCAAGATTCGCGGCAGCGTGCCCTTTTTGATCCGGTGCTCAAGAATCTTTCGATCGCGCGCGAGCGAGCGCAGTCCTCCGCGCCCACCCCCGCCCATGCCACCGCCGCGCATGCTCATCTGATCCCTTCGCCAAGAGGCAGTGTAGGAAGCGAGGGCGCGGTCTGAGTCGCGACTACGACGAAGTCAGCGCGCTCACGATGATGACCACGCCCAAAATCATCATCACGCTGGCGCCCACCGTGCGCATGACTACCAGGCGATGGGGTGAATCCGATAGCCACTCGCGCGCCGTGCCGGCAATGAAGCCCCACGTCGAATCACTGCAGAACGCAAGGAGCGTGAAGATAACTCCGAGCATCAACAACTGGAACGTGACGTCGCGGTGAGAACGATTCACGAAGTGCGGGAACACCGCCACGAAGAAGACCAGCGCCTTGGGATTTAATACCCCCACCGTGAATCCCTGTCGCACGATGGTGACGTTGTGCGGGCGAGAATTCTCGCGCTCGGCCATGGCGCGAGCATGCTCTTCGCGATGACGCATCGCGTCGAGCCCCAACCACATTAAATATCCTCCGCCGAGCAGTTGCAGTACGACCGAGAGAACCTTGGAGTGGGCCAACAGCGGACCCAGTCCGACCGCTACCACCACCGAGAGCGTGAGGGTGCCAAGGCAGTTGCCCAGGACGGTGAGAACTGCGACGGCCCGACCCCAGGCGATGCCGCGGGCCAGAGTGAACAGCACGCTCGGTCCGGGCACGATAATGATGATCAGCGACGCCACCACAAAGGTGGCGAGATCACCCCCGCTAATCACCCCATCTCCCTCCGTTTCAACGCCCGCGCGTTGCTGTTGTTACGCTACCGGCCCCGGGGTACGGTCCTACTATCAAAGGAGGAGGTCGATATGGCTGACGCACCGCAATCAGATCGTCCCGCTAACGAGGACGCAACGTCGTACGAGGACGAAACTCTTGGACGTTTTCTGGCCCAGCCCGCCGAGCACGGCTATGAAGATGCGCCCGAACCTGATGTACCGATCCCGCCACTCAGTTTTCGTCGTCGACTTCACCGGTTCCTCTACGAAAAGCAGCCGAGTGAGTACTCGTCGATCGCCCCGCGACGCGCCGACGGAACGCGCACCAAGATATTTTTCTTCAACGGCAACGGACGCGGACGCTAAAGCCCGCGCGTCGCTCGGCGCGCCGGGGTACTTCTCGTGGACTTCTCGACCACTTTGGGTGGAATTTGGCTACGGACCTCATTTGGGCATCAGGGCCGTCGCCCGAAGTAGCTTTATGCGCACTAAAAAACCGTCCGCGGGCCGGTTCGCGCAACGTGTTCGCAACTTCTTTACATCTCCGTGACATCTAGCTAAAGCGAAGTTTTTCTTCCAACATCGCTCCTACGATTATTTGGGTGTAACGCGAGTGCAAAACCGCATTCGCCAAGTCGCGCGGCGCGCGGAGGTGCCTTGATGGGACAACTTTCCCTTGTCCATCGCAACAAGTTAGCGACGACGGTCGCGAGTCTCGCGGGAGTGTTAGTCCTCGTCACGGGACTTTTCGTGTGGGGCGTCGCGGGTAAGAGCTCCCCCTCGTCGGCCGCCGCCACCACCAGCGCCTGCACCACGGCCAACCTGGATGTCTGGCTTAACACGACCGGCAACGGAGCGGCCGGAAGCTCGTACTACAACTTGAATCTGACGAACCTCTCCCCGCGTTCGTGCACCCTCTACGGGTACCCGGGCGTGTCAGCCATCACCCAGGCGGGCATCCAACTGGGGTCCTCCGCCGGTAGAGACGCGCAGCACGCGGCAACGACCATTACCTTGACCAGCGGGCGCACCGCCCAGGGTTTCGAGCGCACCTCGCACAACACCGCCACCGTCATCGTGCAGATCACCGTCGCCGAGAACTTCCCGAGCGCACAGTGCTCGCCCATCACCGCGGCCGGACTGCGCGTGTACCCACCGGGACAGAAAGACTCCACCGTCGTACCCTTTCCCTTCATCGCCTGCGCCAAAACGGGTCCGCAGTTCCTGCACGCAGAGTCCGTCCAGCGATTTGTATCTGCGCCGTAACTGCGACGACGATGAGTTGAGTTAAGAATCGGCAACGACCACTCCGTTCATCAAAGCGTCAGATGAGGCGTCGGTAGGATTCTTTGGTGCCTCGCAAGCGTTCCACCGGCGATGGCGACGCCTCCTCCTCCCCGATCGCGAATCACGAGCGTCTCGTGGCGATGGGTCAGTCCGTCGACCGTCAGGGCGCGTCTCCGAAGCGGACAGCGCGCCCCAAAAAGAGGCGCTGGCTCCGCCGCACACTGATAGCCCTGGGTGTGGTGGCCGTACTCGTCGTTGGCGCCGTCATCGCCGACTACTACTACCTCGGATCGCTCGATACCAAGATCACCGTCCACAATCTCCAGCAATCCTCCGCAGCCTCGGAGAACATTCTCTTGATCGGATCAACGACGCGCTGCGGACTCGCCCAGCAGAACCAGGCCTACGGATTGTGCTCCCAGGGGGTCACCGGAGTCAACAGCGACATCGTGATGATCTTGCATCTCGATCCCAACACCCACAGCGTTTCGCTGCTCTCGATTCCGCGCGACACCTTTGTTCCCAATGCGCGCGTCATCGGCGCCAACAAGATTGACGCGGCGCTCTACGAAGGTCCGAGCCAGTTGACCAAGGCCATCGAAGAAGACTTCGGCGTCCCGATCAACAATTTCGTCGAGTTGAACTTCGACACCTTCGCCAACGTCGTCAACGCGCTGGGCGGGATCAAAATGTACTTTCCCGTGCCAATCTTCGACGCCGAGTCGGGGCTCAACATTGAGCGTACGGGCTGCTACAACCTGGACGGCTATCACGCTCTCCAAGTGGTGCGCGCGCGCCACCTGCAGATTCAGCCCGACCCGGCGAACCACGATCCGCGTTCGTGGACCTATGAAGCACTCTCGGACCTCGCGCGCATTCGTCGCACCCACGAGTTCCTGCGGGTCCTCTCGGCCAAGGTCGCCGCCCGCGGTCTCACCAATCCGCTCACCGACCAAGGCATCGCCCGCGCGGTGCTGCCGAGCCTGACGGTCGATAGCGGATTTACCGAGAACAAGATGATCAGCCTGGCTGAGACCTTCGCCCACACGAGCATCGCCAACGTCCCTCAGTACACGTACCCGATCTCGGACGTGGAGACCGGCTCGTTGCTCTATCAGGGCTACTACTACGGCGACGTCGTCTTTCCGGTCGAGCCCGACGGCGAACGCGCCATCGACACCATCTTTGGCGTAAGCGCGAACAAAGACACGTTCACGGGCGCGGCACTCCCGGCACCTTCGAGCGTCAAAGTGACAGTCGAGAACGGTTCGGGCGTGGCCAACCAAGCGGCCTCGATCTCTACTCCCCTGAGTGCGCGAGGTTTTGACGTGCTCTCGACCGGCAACGTCACCCCCGACGGTCCGGTGAGCGAAACCGTCGTCTGGTACGGCGGAGCGCCGCCGCCCGCCAACGGCGACTGGTCGAGTCCCGACTTAGCCGCCGCCGAATCGGTTCTGGAGCAATTACAGGGTCCGGCGGTTCTGGGATACGACCCCAGCGAAGTCAGCGCCGGCGCCCAAGTGACGATCCAGACCGGCAGCGCTTTGACGGTCGCACCCGCACCGAGCACAACAACGACCACCACCGTGCACCACGCGGCGACCACGACAACTACCGCAGAGACAACGACCACCACGACCGCCCCGACCAACTACACCCCGCCGGGCATGCGTAACAACCCGGACTTCACGACCCCCAGCGCCGACAATCCGACACTCGAACCTTGGGATCCCCGCGCCTGCAACGCGGCGGGCACCGGTCCCTCGAACACCCCTTAAGTCGAGCAGCGCGAGTCGTAGCTGGCCGTGCCCGGTTGCCGGGCCGCCCCCGAGTTGACCGAGATCATCAAACAGGACTCGTCGACCGCAACGAACTGACTAGCCGGGATCTGCTTGAGCTGGTCGACTTCGCTGTACGTCCAGCGCCGATCGGCCGTGCCCTGGAAGTACCAGTTGCTGCCGTTGTCGGCGAGAATCAGACCGTAGGTCTTCATCGTGGTGATCACGCGCTGGCAAAAGGCGCTGCACTCCGACGCCGAGAGCGAAAATGACGCATTTAATCGAAACCGCGCGCCCATCGGGGGGCAGTTCGTGTCGCTCTGGCCCGCTTCGTGTCGCGCGGGCCATACATACGACTCTTGGGTGCAGGCGGCGGTAAATCGGATGGCGTGATCCATCGCCCCCGCGGCGATTTCGCTGTAGTTCACCAGTCCGGGCAGGATGGGCAGGCCCGCGGCGTCAGCCGACGTGAAGCCGGCCGGGCGCAGAGCGTTCGAGCGCAGATTCCACTGCGCTCCTGAGCCCGCGCTCGACTGACCTCCCGAGCGGTACTGGGTATCCCAGGTCTCAAAGAGCGTGCACGCCGGCGTGGAAGCAGAGCGACGGGGATCAACCATCAGCGCGTGACGATCCGAACCGCCTTCGATCGGCGTCCTCGCGCTCAAGGGATACTCGCCGCGGTAGCTCTGCGACGCGTACTCAAAGCCCACGTGCGTGAAGGCGGTGTTCGCCGGCACGACCTCCCAGGGGATTCCATAGGGCGCCGCGGCATCGCCGGACGGGCCGTAGTCGGGATGCAAGTCGGTGCTCGACGCGTCCATCGCGGCGAGCCACGTCGTGCTCTGGGAGTTCACGGGCAAACCCGTAATCGGCGTATTCCAGACGTTGTCGGCGGGAAACGCGGGACAGTTCGTACCGGGAATCGTGATCCTCCGCGGCGCACCGGCCGCGCCCGCGAGCGGAGTGAGCGGGGCGATACTGAGCGCCAGCGCGCTCAGCGCGACCGCGATCCGTGCACGCCGACGCACCAGCGTGGATGCCTCTCGCGGGGAGACTCTCACGCGCGGAGCGTACCATCACCAATTCCGCACCCGGGATAACTCCGGGCACAATAGAGCGGTGAGCGAGCACCTCAAGCGGCCCTTTTTTGCGCGCGACCCCGTGAGCGTCGCGCGCGGCCTCATCGGCTGCGTCATGGTGGTTTCTCATGATCAAACTTCCCTCCACGCGCGCATCACCGAAACGGAGGCCTACGCGGGAGAGGACGATCCCGCCTCGCACGCCTATCGCGGATCTACGCCGCGCACCGCCATCATGTTCGGTCCCGCAGGGTTCGTCTACGTCTACAAGAGCTACGGCATTCACTGGTGCATGAACATCGTCACTGGCCCCACCGGCTCCGCGAGTGCCGTCCTATTGCGCGCAGCGAGCGCGACGGACGCCGACTCTCGCCTCGAGCGAATGGGCGGGCCGGGTCTTCTCACTCGAGCCTTGGGCATCACGGGCGAGGACAACGGACAAGACGTCTGCTCGTCACCCCCGGGGCGGATCTTCTTTCAGCCCCGCGCGCCCACACGAGTGCGCATCGGCGTGTCGACGCGGGTGGGTATCACCAAAGCTATCGAGCGCCCGTGGAGATTTTTCTTGGAGTGAGGCTGCGCGACTACTTTTTTCGCCGCTCGCCCGAGCGCCGATCCTTTCGACGCCGCTCCGCGCCGTCACCGGGCCCCACATCCTTCTTGCGACGATCGCCGTGTCGACGCTCGCTCGAGCGTCGCTCGTTCGGGTCGGGCTCTCCCTCTGAAGATGACATGAACTTTTCTTAACACTCCAGCGGGGTCGGCAATGGTAAAGATTGGTTCTAAAAATCCTAATTAACCCCGCCGCACTCGATAACGCAGGTGAACTACCCGCGTTCCTTCTCGGACCGTCGGGTCCTCCAGGAGCAGGACTCTGGATCGTTCGTCGAAGAATCGCACGCCCGAACCCAATAGAACGGGAGCTAGGTCGATCGCCAACTCGTCCACCAGATCTAGGTCGAGGGCCTGTTGGATGATGCTGGGTCCGGCGAGCGCAACCGACTTAGATCCCGCCACGTCTTTTGCCAGGTCGATTGCCTTCGCCACGCCTTCGGGCACCGCGGTAAACGGCGCATCAGGACGGGGCCATTGCGCTGGCGGATGATGAGTCACGAGAAAAAGGGGCACGCCCAGCGTATGGTTGCCGTCCCAGCCGCCCGTGTAGTCGTAGCCGCGCCGTCCCACCACAATCGCTCCGATTGAGTCAATGACCTCTCTCAGATACGCCGCATCTTCCGCACTGACGTGAGAGACCATGCCCATTCCCGGCCACGAAAGGGCCACGTCCCCCTCCTCGTACCAGTCAAAGAGATGCCCGACGCTGTCGTCGTCGTGTGCGACGAAGCCGTCTAAGGACATGGTGAGCGAGCCCACAACCGTTGCCATCGTGCCTCCCGCGCCAGAGTAATCCTTACCCTCGTCGAGTCTGCCAGCGCGGCGGAGTCTACATAGTTGTTGTGTGAGATGAAATACTCGCCATCCACAACACTTATCTTTTGTCGTGTTACCGTCACTTTCGGTGGAGCACAACAACCGAACCGGCACCGGCCTGTCCCGCGAGCTCGTCTATCTCCGCGTGCACGAAGCGCTATCTCTCTGCGGTCCCCTGCCGACTGTCGAAGAGCGCGACACACCGTGGCGGTCCATCCTCTACGAAGACAGCCACCACTCGACCGCTCTGGAGGGCAACACGTTGACCCCTTCGCTGGTGAAGGCGCTTCTTGACGACGGTCAGGCTCTTGGGAACAAGGATCTGCGAGAGTACTTAGCGGTCGTGGGATACGCACGCGCCGCAAGATGGGTCTACGCACAGATCCGTGAGCCCGGTGATGTAACCGCATTCGACCTGGTGAGCGTGAACGAGATCTTGCATCTGCACGAACTTGCGCTGGCGCCCGTCTTTGCTGCTCCGCGGTCGGATCCGACTGGCTCAGGAGTCCCGGGCGAACTACGACACCTCGACCAACGCCTCCGGTCCGGAAAGAGCACGCCGCCGTCGTGGGTTGAAGTTCCCGCGGCGCTGGCGACGTGGATCGAGTCGCTGCGCGACATGTCCCCCTCGGCACTCGTGCTCGAAGACCTTGCCAGCGCCCACGCGAGATTCGCGAGCATTCAGCCCTTTGGCGAAGGGAATGGGCGTGTGAGTCGCCTGGTGCTCAACGTGCTTCTGGTTCGACTGGGATATCCCCCGGCGATCTTCTATACCCGCGATCGCTCACGATACGCCACAGCAATGCGTCGGGCCGAACACGGCGAGCCGTGGGTGCTGGCTGAACTCATGGCGCGCAGCCTTACCGAGACACTTGGTCGGTTCGCTCCCGCCCCCTCGTCAAATGGGCAGGCGCTTCTTCCCCTCTCCGATCTAGCTACTCCCGAGCTCAAGACGACCGCCCTTCGCACCGCGATTGAACGGGGGCGCCTGCACGCCCAGAAAGGCGCCGACGGCAAGTGGAGAAGCACGCTCGCGTGGGTGCAGGAGTACGTCGACAACAAGTACGCTCGGCGCCGCTAAGGGTGTCGCTCGCGTGTTGTCGGACCCAAACGCGAGTGGGCGCTAGAGGACTCGAACCTCTGACCTCAGCCGTGTGAAGGCTGCGCTCTAACCAACTGAGCTAAGCGCCCGGAGCAACCATGCTACTGCCACGGACTCCTGTAGAGAATTGTCGCGCGCAGTAGCCTTCACCTGTGCCGGAAAACGATGACACGACCGAGGGGCGGCCGTCGCGATTCAGAAAGTCTCGACGTTCGTCGATGGCCCCTCGTGAAGTCGTCCTCGGACTCGATCCGCTCGAGCGAGGGATCAGCCTCTTTGGCGCTTCCATTGCGCTAATCCTCGCGCTCGTTACGGGCATCGAGTGGGACCGCAATACCCCCACCACCGAATCGTACAAGTGGGTGAAGAAGACCGGCTGCAAGGCTCCCTACACGCGCCACGCGACGCTGTGTGAACACGTGGTGCACACTTCGCGTTCGGCGTGGGAAGTGAAGTTCTTCTTTATTGTCCTAGTCGGGCTGTGCATCCTCTACTTCGCGCTGCGCCGCAAACGCGCGGGGGTGATGTGCTTCGCGATCTTCCTCGGGCTGGGCGTGGGGGTGGGTGCGGGTCTCGTCTTCTTCTTCTTGGGGGCGTGGCTCATGATCCGCGCCTACCGACTCCAGCGCTACGGCGTACCCACCATGATGGGGTCGAATCAAGCGGCTCGAGAAATGGCCAAAGCCAAACGAGAGGGGCGAGCGCCCAATCTCGAACAGTTCCACGACGGGTCGGCGGGCGAGTCGTCCAGCACGAAGAAGTCTTCGACCTCGGGATCGACGCGCCCCGGAGCCTCGAAGCGATACACGCCAAAGAAGCCCCCACCCAAGCGCCGTTAAGCCATGGCCAAATTAGGACTGGATTTTCCTACCAAGTGGGGACGCGGATACGGCGCCCGCTTCGCCCGATCAGCGATCCAGAACGGCTTAATGAGCCCCTACGCCCGCTACCTCTCGACACTGGAGGTGCGTGGCACCGAGAACGTCAGCGGCGATCGGCCCTACATCTTCGTCGCCAATCATTCGAGCCACGCCGACACCATTCTCCTGCTCACGGCGCTGCCCGCCAAAGAACGGCGTCGCACCGTGGTAGCGGCCGCCATGGACAGCTTCTTCATGGACTACTGGTCCGCGTTCAAGACAGTGCTGTACTTCAACGCCATTCCTGTGGATCGACTGAAGGTCAATCGGCGCAGTGCGCAACTCGCCCTCGAACTCATCGAAGACGATTGGAACCTAGTCATCTACCCCGAGGGAGGCCGCACCCCCGACGGTGAACTTCAAGAGTTCAAAGGTGGCGCCGCCTACCTCGCAGAACGAACGAAGGCGACGGTCATCCCGACGTACATTCACGAGTCGGGTTACGTGAATGGCAAGAAGTACGCCAAAGCCCCTCGCTACGTCGACGCCGACGAGCGCCGACACCACGTCGTGGTCGCCTTCGGGACCGCGATGACGTGCGGAGACGGAGAGAACATGCGCCACTTTGGGGCGCGCATCGAACAGGCGGTCGCGGACCTCGGTCGCGAGGTGAGTGGCGACTCGAACTACGGACGGTCCGAAGCAGCGGAGTGAGAGATCGCAGCACGGCGCTCGGCGTAGAGTTCGTCGGCAACCGTGGCCAGAGGCTCCAACTCGTAGCCCAGCACCTGGGAGAGTATCTCGTCGGCGAGCCACGGATTCATCGCCAGCACCGGGCCGTGTGCGTACGTCGCCCACATGCGAGGGGTAACAAAGCCGTCGACCTCACCGTCGTTGCCGCGTCCGCGCTCCACTAGTCCGAACGCCTCAATTCCCGCCGCGAGCTCCGTACGCCCGCCGTGGTTTTCAAAGCCCACCAGGACCTGGTGACCACGGCGCACCAGTAGTTCTCCCACGGAGCGCGTGAGCCCGCGCCGGGTCGTAGCCTCCACTAGACCCAGCCCCTCGTACTCGTCGTTTCCCTGGACGCAAAAACTGGCACCGAGTATCTGCAGTCCCGCGCACACCGCGAACACGTACGCTCCGTCGCCCACGCGCGAGCAGAATGTCGACTCGCGCAACAAGTCCGCCCCCAGGCGCTGGGGACCATCCTCGCCCCCGCCCAGGAGATAGATGCTCGCCTCGGGAACCTCGTCACCGATGTTGACGCTCACGAGTTCGGCCTGCACGCCACGGCGCTGAGCGCGCCGCGCAAGAACCAACGCGTTCCCGCCGTCTCCGTAGGTCCCGAGGAGTTCGGGGTAGACCAGGGCGATCTTTAACACGGCGCAGTCCGTTGGCGCCATTCCTGGAAGGCCGTGTAGTTGGCGAGAAGGTGCACCGGCTGGGGCGAAGAAGGAAGCAGCGCTTCATCGCTCACCACCTCGTACTCGACGCCCGCGTAGTCGAGTCGAGTGGCCGCGTCGAGTCGGCGCTCGCCAAAGCAGTAGACCCGGTGCCCGCTCAGTCGTTCAAAGGGCACGTCGTAGAGCCACGAAGGGTCGCGGCCGTCGGCGACGCGCGCGTTAATACTGAGCCACACGTCACTGCCGTCGTCGGGAATCGTGCCGAGCATGGCCGCAAAACCCGCGGGATTCTTCGCGAGCAGCAGTCTCAGCACGTGACCCCGCCAGCTGCGCAGGCTAAAGCGCCCCGCCACACTCGAGAGCCGGTTCACCCGCGCGATCGCCCGGCCAAGATCCACACCGAAATACGACAGCGCGGTGAGAGCAAGGGCCGCATTGGCTTTGTTGAACTCTCCAGGCAGCAGCAGATCCAGAGCCATCGGTGTTCCGCGTACGACGAGTTCTTCGTCCAACGTCGTGGCGAGCTCGGTGGGTTTGGCAAATCCACACTCACTCCACCATGAGCCATCACGAAAGACGAGGGGAAGGGTGCAGTGCGGACACGACGCGGCGTCGGCGTTCCACGGTGAGGGCACGTCGCACCACGCCACATCACTCGCGAGCTCGGCGGCGTAGACAACGAGTGGATCGTTCGCGTTGGCGACCACCGTGACGTCTTTTTGACTAGACAGCGCGGCACGCCAGCGCTCGGCCAATTGGCGAACCTCATTGGCCCGATCGAGTTGGTCGCGAGAGAGGTTTAACAGCACCACCACGCTAGGACGCGTCGCCGCCATCACGTGTTCGAGCCAGGCCTCGTCCACCTCGAGCGCGGCGGCGGAGTCTTGTGAGGCGACCAGCGCCGCCACGTGACCCGGGGGCATATTCGATCCGGTCTCGTTCGAGGCCACCTTGGCACCCCAGCCCGCCGCGATCATGGCCGTGGTCGTGGTCTTGCCGTTCGTGCCACTGACGAGGACAACCGAGCGAGAAGCGGTTAGAACCTCGAGCAACCGGGGCGAGAGCGCGAGCCCCACGCGACCGCCGATGACGGTTCCTGAGCCCCCCCGGGTCGTTCGCGACACGAAGTTGACGGCGCGCACGACTCGTACGGCCAACGCATCTCGCAAAGAAAGGGCGCGCGTCACGCCACAGACGCTAATTGCCCCAGAAAAGGCAAAAGGACCAACCGGGGGGGTGGTTGGTCCTTCTGCAAAACCCTTGGATTACCGGTTGGGGGGTAACCGTTAATTCAGGCTGGAACCAGTATGCCCCCTCCTCGCATATCTTTCAAGTGAATACGATGAATAGTTTCCATCTGTATAATTGATACATGGAGATCCGCCAGTTAGAGGCCCTCATCGGCATCGCCGAGCATGGCACCTTCTCGGGCGCGGCAGAGTCCCTGGGCACGGTGCAGTCCAATGTGTCCAATCGAATCGCCCGCCTGGAGGCCGAGCTCGGCACCGCGCTGGTCAATCGTTCGAGCGGGGCGCTCAGTGAATCGGGGCTCATCGTGCTCGAGCGAGCGCGCCGCATCGTCAGCGAGTTGCGCGCGATCGCTTCGGACGTGTCCGAACTCAACTCCGAAATACGCGGCGAAGTCACGTTGGGCATGATCGGCACCGCCGGTCGCTGGGTCGTGCCACTTCTGCTCGAGAGTCTGCGCGAGACCTTCCGCCATATCAACCTAGGAATCAGCGAGGGCACGAACTCTGCGCTCGAACCGCGTCTGGTCAACGGCCAACTCGACCTCGCCGTTCTCGCCTGGCCGGTGCGCGCCGATGAACTGACCGAAGTCGACCTCTTCACCGAAGACCTCGTGGTGATCGCCCACCGAGATCACCCCCTCACCCAGTACCCAGGGCCGCTCCCCTTTTCGCTACTCGCCCAGCACGACATTTTGTTGCCCATGCGCGGAACTCCCATTCGCCGCGAGATAGACGAGGCGGCCAAACTCGCCCACGTCGAACTACATCCCCTCGTCGAGCTCGACGGTCTTCGCACGATCGCCTCGATGACCTTCGACGGTCACGGTCCCTCGATTCTCCCCGCCACCATGCTCTCGCCACACCTGCGTGCGAACTTCGTCGGACTGCCGATCGAGAACATCGCCAAGCGCCGCGTGGTGCTGGCGAGTCGGCGCTTCGGCTTTCCCTCCGCACCGGTGAGAGCAATTCATGCGCTGCTGCGCGAGGTGGTGGCCCACGCCGCCAACCCCCCCGACGGCGTTTACCTGCCTACGTAGTTTTCGTCTCGCTCTCATCGGGTGGGCGCGAGCGATGCAGGCGATGAGTCATGGAGGGATCGAGCGCGCCCGTGCGAGCAAACCCCGGCCGAGGAGACCCCGGAGCGCGGCGGCTAGCGGGATCGAGCGCAGAGAGCGGCGTCGCGACGTCCTCGAGGGCTTGGCGCTCGGCGTTCACGCCCAAGAAGACCTCGGCGAGACCGCCCACGATCATCACCCCCGCGCCCACGAGGTACGCGAAGAACAGCCCGCGGTGGCTGTTGACCAGTCCTCCATAGATATTGGGTCCTAACGCACCGAAGCATTGGGCGATCGCAAAGAACACCGCGATGGCTTTGGCCCGGACCTCGAGAGGAAAGATCTCACTCACCGTCAGATACCCCGCGCTCGCCCCGGCGGACGCAAAGAAGAAGACCACCGACCAGCACATCGTCTGGGTCAAGCCGCTCAGCAGGTTCGCATCAAAGGCCCACGCGGTGGCGGCCAATAGCACTCCCGAAAGCAGGTACGTCGCGCTAATCATGAAGCGGCGTCCGAGGGTGTCAAAGAGCGGCCCGATGAGCAAGGGTCCGGCGAGATTTCCCACGCAGAACGCGATGAAGTAGAGGGGAATTGTCCCAGAGCTCACGTGATACACGGTGCCCAATACCAGCGCGTAGGTGAAAAAGATCGCGTTGTAGAGGAAGGACTGGGAAATCATCAAGCACGCGCCCAAGATGCTGCGCTTGGGCATCTGGCGAAACAGCACCCAGGCCAGGGCGAAGAAGCCAATGTCGCTTCGCGGGTTGATCTCAATCGCCTTGGACGGATCGGGTTCGGGGGCGCCTTGCTCGTGCGATAGCTGCTCGATGCGCTTCATGGCCTCTTCGGCCTCGGCTTCTCGCCCGTGCATAATGAGCCATCGCGGACTCTCAGGAAGATTTCGTCGCACGTAGAGAACGATCAGCGCGAGCACCGGTCCGATTAGAAAACCGATGCGCCAGTTCACGGTGTCGCCGAAGTGATTCAAGATGTAGTACTCGGCGACCGTCCCAATCAGCGCTCCACCCCAGTAGGTGCCGTTGATGCCGATATCGACTCGTCCGCGATAGTGCGCCGGGATCATCTCGTCGATCGCGGAGTTGATTGCCGCATACTCCCCTCCAATTCCCATGCCCGCGAGGAATCGGGTCGCGTAGAGAAACGTCACCCACCCCGTTCCGTGTCCCAAGGTCGCTGCGGTGAGCCCCGAGCCGATGAGATAGACGCCCAGGGTGACGAGGAATAGCCGCTTTCGCCCAAGTTTGTCCGAGAGCCGGCCAAAGATAATCGCCCCGAACACCTCGCCGATGAGATACACGCTCGCGATGTCTCCCACGGCTCGCGGCGACATGGCGAGGGTCTGCTTTTTTTCCAGGATGTCCGCGACGTCGGCGGCCAAGGTGATTTCGAGACCGTCGAGGATCCACGCGATGCCCAAAGCCATCACCATGCGCGTGTGAAACTTCGACCACTTCAGCCGGTCGATGCGCGCAGGAATAAGCGTAGAGATGGTGGATGAATCTGTCTCTGCCGCGCTACTCATGTTCCGTCGCCTCCGCGAGCGGAATGAGTGCCGCCACCAGGACGTCTCCGCTCAGTCGACGCTCTAGCGAACCAATTGTTCTGAATTTAGCCAAACCGACGTCCCGCTCGGTGGGAGAAACCTTTGAGGATCTCCAGAACTAGTTAGTGCAGCGCACGACGTAATGAAGAATGTGCCGTACACCTTTATGCAATAGTCCTTGTTCGTGGCTGCGACGACGATGAACCCCCGAGAACGAGCTGACGCAATTGTTGACTTCGATCCCGCGTTCGCGCAACTGGTAGCAACTATCGGACCTGCACCGCCACGTCGCAGCGCGCCCGTGGCGCAGCGCTTTTCCTACCTCGCACGTTCCATCACCTTTCAACTGCTCGCCACGAAGGCGGCCAACACCATTCATCAGCGCGTGATCGACGCCTGCGGCGGCGAGGTGAGCCCCGAGTCAATCACGAAGGCGGGCCACGCCAACCTGCGCGCGGTGGGCCTTTCGAACGCCAAGGCCGCCGCGATGTTGGACCTGGCCGAACGCGCGCGCGACGGACGCATCCATCTCGCACGGCACGGACGCATGAGCGATCGCGACGTTCTCACCGACGTTGTCGCCGTGCGCGGGATCGGTGAGTGGACGGCCCAGATGTACCTCATGCACAATCTGGGGCGACACGACGTGTGGCCCTCGGGCGACCTCGGAGTGAGAAACGGCTGGACACTGGTGCACGAGTTGAACGAGATCGTGAGTGAAAAAGACTTGCGCCGACACGGCGACGCCTTCTGCGGTGTTCGATCAGACGTTGCCTGGTACTGCTGGGAAGCCGTGCATCTTTCGCGCGAACGGTAATCTCGCTCCTATGTCACTGATCTCTTTGGAAGACTTTGAACGCGTCGCGCTGCCGACCCTCGAACGCTTCGCCACCATTCCTTCCCTCTCACCGAACTTCGATGCGCAGTGGGCCCAGGACGGCTACTTGGTCCAAGCCGCCGAACTTCTGGCTGACTGGACGCGCGAGCGCCAATTGGCTCAGGTGGACATCGAGATCCGCGAGCTCGAGGGCCGCACGCCCATGCTCGTGGTGACGGTTCCCTCAACTGCCGGCGAGACCGGGACGGTCATTCTCTACGGCCACCTGGACAAGCAGCCACCGCTGGGCAACTGGTCTGAGGGCCTGGCTCCCTACACGCCGGTTCGCCGGGGCGATCGCCTCTACGCGCGAGGGGTGGCCGACGACGGGTACGCGTGCTTCGCGGCGCTCACCGCCATCGAAGCCATGGAAGTCAACGGCCTCCCCCATGGTCGTTGCGTCGTGCTCATTGAGGCGAGCGAGGAGAGCGGGAGCCTCGACTTAGAGGCGTATCTCGATGATCTCGCCGAGCACCTAGGCGACGTCGAACTGTTGATTTGCCTCGACTCGGGCGCCCTTAGCTACGACCGGCTCTGGGTCACCTCCTCCCTGCGCGGCGTGGTCAACCTCGAATTGACCGTCGGCGTTCTCGAAGACGGGCGGCACAGCGGGTCGGCGAGCGGCATCGTTCCCTCATCGTTTCGCATCCTGCGACAGCTCCTGGACCGACTCGAAGACGCAACGACGGGCGAGATCTTGATCAAAGAGCTCTACGCGGAGATTCCCGACTCCCACGTCCGCGCCGCCCGCGACATCGCCGGGGAGTTCGGCGATCTCTTCGCCGAGGAGTTCCCCACGCTCCCCGGTCTCGAACTCATGGGAGACAGCGCCGAAGAGCGCATCCTCAGGCGCAACTGGTATCCCACGCTGTCGGTGATCGGCATGGGAGGAATACCCAGCCCGGATATCGCGGGCAACGTGCTGCGCCCCTTTACCACGGCGACCTTGTCCTTTCGACTTCCGCCCACAGTGGACGCCTTCGCCGTCGCCCCGATCATCAGCCAAGTCCTTACGAGCGACGTCCCTTCGCACGCGACGGTCAAGGTTACAAATGTTCAGCCTGGCAATGGCTGGGTCTCGCCCGAGCTAGCGCCCTGGCTCGCACCGGCCTTAGAGCAGGCTTCCCAGGACTACTACGGACGTTCGGTGGGCTTCACGGGTGAGGGCGGGTCCATCCCCTTTCTCGGCTCGCTCGCGCTTCGCTATCCCGGCGTGCAGTTCGTCGCCACCGGTGTCGACGGGCCGGAGTCGAACGCGCACGCCATCGACGAAATGCTCGACCTGCCCATGGCGGTCGGAGTGACCAACATGGTCGTTACCGTGTTGGCAGCACACGCCAACAAGTAAGGACCGACATGACTTCACGCGTAGACCTCTGGGTCGACCCGCTGTGCCCCTGGGCGTGGCTCACTTCGCGCTGGCTTCTTGAAGCGGCCCGCGTGCGCGACCTCGAAGTGGACTTCCACGTGATGAGCCTCACCGTTCTGAACGAGGGTCGAGAGGAACTCTCCGAGGGGTACAAGCAACTGTTGACCGTCGGATGGGGACCGGTGCGAGTTCTCATCGCCGCCCAGCAGCGCCACGGCGACGCGGTTCTAGAGCCGCTCTACAGCGCCATGGGCGTTCGACACCACGTCGAGGGCCTCAAGAACTGGGACGAGGTCATCGCCCTTGCGCTCGCCGACGTCGAGCTGGACGACGACCTGGCGCTGGCCGCCACTTCTGAGGAGTACGACGAAGCTCTGCGAAAAAGTCACCACCAGGGCATGGATCCGGTGGGATACGAGGTGGGAACGCCCGTCATCCACGTCGGTGACGTCGCCATCTTTGGTCCCGTCGTAACTCCTGCGCCCAAAGGCGAAGCGGCGGGCAAGCTCTTTGACGGCGTGATGCTGGTGGCGAGCACGCCGGGCTTCTATGAACTCAAACGCTCGCGCACTGAGGATCCCTCCTTTTCGTGAGCATGGTCCCGCACTCTCCGGGCTTTCCTCTCTACGCGACGGGCTCGACGGACGCGGCGCGCGCGCTCATCGTGCTCCAGGAGGGTTTCGGGGTCAACGCTCACATCCGCGCCGTCGCCGATCGCTACGCCGAGGACGGCTACTTCGTTGTCGCCCCGCACCTCTACCATCGCAGTGCTTCGCCCGAGGTCTCCTACGACGACGTCGATGCCGCGATCGCCCTGATGGCCACCCTCACTCGAGAGGGACTCACCAACGACCTGAACGCCACGACTGATTTTTTGGCGGGCCTCGGTTTTACACCCGGCGCCATTGGGGTGGTGGGCTTTTGCATGGGTGGTTCGGTGGCACTGTTCGCCGCGACCCTCGCCACCGTGGGCGCGGCCGTCACCTACTACGGCGGAGGGATCAGAGGCGCGCGCATGGGACTACCTCCGCTGCTCGAGGTGGCCGAGTCTCTGATCTCACCCTGGCTGGGCCTCTATGGCGACCTCGATCACGGCATTGCGATCTCGGACGTCGAGGAGCTACGCGCCCTGACCGACTCCTTAAGCGTCGTGAGCGAAGTCGTTCGCTACCCCAACGCGGGCCACGGTTTTAACTGCGACGCGCGCCCGAACGCCTACAACCCCGACGCCGCGAGGGATGCGGGGCAGCGCACCCGCGAATTCCTCGACGCCCAGCTCGTGGATGTGCGCCTCTAACTGCGCGGCACGTCCTTCCACGCCACGTTCTTGTCGTTGCGCGGCTCTCCCGCGAGGCCGAGCACTCGCTCGCCAATGATGTTGCGCATTACTTCGCTGGTTCCTCCCTCGATGGAGTTGGCGCGCATGCGCAAGAACGCCTTGCGCATATCACCACCGGTCATCGCAGACTCGCTAGGACGAATTTGGGGGTAGTTCGACCCGTAGAGCATGCCTTCGGATCCGAGCAGATTGACGCACAGCTCACTCGTCCTCTGGTTTTCCTCGGCGAAGGCCAGTTTGGCCACCGATCCCTCCGGTCCGGGCGTGCCGGCGCGTCGCAGGTCACTCGCGCGCCAATTGGTCAGTCGACCGACTTCGTTGCGGACCCAAGCGCGCAGCAAGTCGCTGCGCACCGCCATGGCCTCGGCGTCGCGACGATCGGACCATTTGCGTTGCCAGATCTTGAGCGCCTCGCCGATCAGTCCGGAGTTGCGCGGCGGTACGGTTCCGCCAATGGAGACGCGCTCGTTCATGAGCGTGGTGATCGAGACGCCCCAGCCCTCACCGACCCCGCCGAGTCGACGGGTGTCGGGGACGTGGACGTCGTTAAAGAAGCACTCGTTGAACTCGGCCTCGCCCGTCACTTGAAAGAGCGGGCGCACGTCCACCCCGGGTGCGTGCATATCAACCAGAAACGCGGTGATGCCCTTGTGCTTGGGCACGTCAGGATTCGTGCGCGCGATGATGAGCCCGAAGGCCGCTATGTGGGCCAGAGTCGTCCAGACTTTTTGGCCGTTGAGAACCCACTCATCGCCGTCGCGCTCGGCCCTCATCGACAACGTCGCCACGTCCGAGCCCGCACCGGGCTCGGAGAACAGCTGGCACCAAATCTCTTCGCCGCTAAAGAGTGGGCGCAGGAAACGAGACTTTTGCTCGTCGGTGCCGTGGGCCACGATGGTGGGAGCGACCATGCCGTACCCGATGATGTTGCGCATTCCCGCACTCGGCGCGCCCGACTTAGAGAGGCGCCGCATGGCGTGGAGTTGATCGGCGGGCGTGAGACCGAGCCCGCCGCAACCGGGGGGAAAGTGCACCCAGGCCAATCCCCGGTCAAATTGCGCACCGAGGAACGTCACCGCATCCGTCGTGGCGGGCGGGTAGAGAGCGAGCAGTTCATCGATTCGCGCATCCACATCAACCTCGCTCGACGACATGTCTCTCCTCTGTGGGGGTGTGCCTCGAATATTACGCAGAACGCGACTCGCCCTTCGTCGGTTAGAAAGGTGCAATGACCACTCGACGCATTCTCGCCACGTCCGGAGGGTTCGTCCCGGGGCCCGTGCAGGGCACCGCCCGGTTGGGCCAGATGATCCTGGGCGCGCTCGCCCTTACCAAGAAGGATCGACCGCGCGTCTGTCTGGTCGAAACGGCCAGCGGCGACCCGAGTGAGTGGTACGCGGCTCTCTACGAAGCCTTTAACGCGGCCGGCTGTGACGTCACGGAACTCAAACTCTTCACCCAGCCGTCGGCCGATCCGACCGAACGCCTCACCGCATGTGACTTCGTGTGGGTCGGCGGCGGCTCGGTAGCGAATCTGCTGGCTCTGTGGCGACTGCACGGAGTGGATCACGCGATGCGCGCGGCGTGGGAGAGCGGTGTCATCCTGGGCGGCGTCTCGGCGGGCAGTCTGTGCTGGCACGACGGCGGAACCACGGACTCCTTCGGGCCCCAGCTACGCCCCGTCACTAACGCGCTGGGTTTTCTGCCCTACGCCAACGGCGTGCACTACGACTCTGAAGAACAGCGCCGACCGTTGCTCCAGCGCCTCATCAAAGAAGGAGTGCTCGGCCCGCTGGCGTTTGCCACCGACGACCACGTCGGCATCTGGTACGAGGGGATCGATCCCACCACCGTGGTCGCCGACACGCCCGT
>DASXFG010000026.1:0-30481 GCA_036489715.1 Acidimicrobiales bacterium
CGTCGGGGCGCCGGTGCAGCTCGGTGCAGCCAAAGAGGTCGAGGGCCTGGCTCGTGAGTCCGAGCGCGTCCAGAGCCAGCACGCACTCCGCCGTCTCGGCGGCGGTCACCCAGTCGTTCGTGGACACGCATCTCACGCCGAGCCCCTCCATCACGTGGCGCTCGAAGCCATCGGCGATGCGCGCTCGCCCCCGCTCACCGCGCAGAGCTCCAGAAAAGATTGGGTAGTACCAGTCCATCGCGAACTCATTCTTTGGAGCGAAGGCGCCGGGGTGATGCGCCACGGCGTGTCCGAGCCGCGCAGCCGCCAACTCCCACTCCGGGCGCGAGAAGTCGAGGAGTTCGCCCAGCGCGACCGCACAACACAGCGAGTGAAAGATCGACGACGATCCCGTTAACAGCGCGTAGGGCTCCGCCCGCCCTTGCGCGTCCAAGGACCAGCGAATCGTGCCGTCGTCGGCCTGCCAGCGCAGCACGAAGGTGATCGCTCGCTCGACGCACTCCCACAGCGTCGCGGCGAAGTCGAGATCGCCACTCACCAGCACGTAGTGGTAGAGGCCGGTGGCGGCGTAGGCGCACACGTTGGTGTCCAAGCGCGCGTCCTTCACCCGGTTGCCGAGGTAGTAATTGAACCAGCTGCCGTCGCCCAGCTGCGCGCGGGCCAGCCAGCGATAGGCGCCGCGGGCCTCCTCTAAATACCCGCACGCGCTCAGGGCCATCGCGACTTCGACGTGGTTCCAGGGGTCGCAATGCCCGCCTTCGAACCAGGGGATCTGCCCATCGGGGCGCTGTAGGGACGCGAGGTAGCGCGCGCTCGCATCGATCTGCTCCGCGCTGAGGACGTCGGGCACGTCGCGCAAAAAGAGGGTGCTTCTCACGCGGGCTTCTGGAGATAGACGACGATGGACTTGCCCATCACCGGGGCGAGCACGGCTTCGGCGTAGCGCGTGGTGCGCGGCTTTTTCATGATGTCCCACACGAGGAGCCGATGGTAGAGCTTCACGAGAGGTTGCTCGTCGTTGGTGGTGCCCACGAAGCACTTCAGCCACCAGTACGGACTGTGCAGTCCGTGGGCGTAGTGGTGCCCGCGCAGTTCGAGTCCCGTGGACGTCAGTCGGTCCTCGAGCACGGACTTGCGGTAGATGCGAATGTGGCCCCCGGGCACGCTGTGGTACTCATCGGACAGGGCCCAGTTCACGAGCTCCGGCCCGAAGCGCGGCACGGTGATCGCCATGGTCCCCCCCGGTCGCAGGACGCGAGTGAGTTCGCGCATCGCACCCAGGTCATCGGGAATGTGCTCGAGCACCTCAGAGCAGATCACGCGGTCGAACGTCGCCCCGGCGAAAGGCAGCGCCAGCGCGTCTCCTTGAACCACCGCGGCACGCAGTGACCCAGGAACCAGTTCACCGGCTTCGACCATGGCTACGAAGGTGGCGGCTACGCCCTTGACCTCGTCCGCTCCGGCGTCGAGGGCCACGACGTCGGCGCCGCGGCGCGCGGCTTCAAAAGCGTGGCGGCCAAAACCACAGCCCAGGTCGAGTACGCGATCTCCATCTCTCAGACCCAGTCGTTCGTAACGCGCGGTGAGCATCAGTCGAAGTTCGTCGCATCGGGCAACGCGCGGTGATTCAGGATCGCGTCGTAACAGGCCGCCGTTCCGCGCGCGGTCACTTGCCAGGTGAAGCGCTCGATCACCCGGGCGCGGCCGGCGGCGCCCAGTCGGGCCCGCAGCGCCGCGTCGTCGAGAAGTTGGCCGATGGCCCCGACCAACGCCTCAGGGTTATTAGGTTCGACCAAGAGCCCGGTCTCGCCGCTCACGCCGACGACTTCGGGCAGCGCTCCCCCGGTGGTAGCGACAACGGGCACCCCGCAGCTCATCGCTTCGATGGCTGGCAGTGAGAAACCCTCGTAGAGACTGGGCACGATCGCCACCTCCGCCTCGCCGTAGAGGCGGGCGAGTTCCTCGTCGCTAACTCCCGAAATGGTACTGACGATGTCATTGAGTCCGAGTCGCTCCAGGGTGCGCGCGACTCGCCCCTTGGGCTGGGGATTGCCGATCACGACCAGGTCGATGTTGCGCTCCACCCGTAGCTTGGCGATCGCTTCTAAGAGCGGCACGAGTCCCTTCATGGGCACGTCGCTGCTCGAGGTCACCATGAGACGGCCCTTCTTTTTCACCACGTCCTCGTAGGGTCGAAAGACCTCGTGATCGACTCCCACCGGCACGACCGTGAGCCGTTCCAGGGCGACGCCCATCTGGTCGTGAATATCCGCCCGGGAGTTGTGCGAGACCGTCAAGACCGCGGGCAGCTGCTTGACCACGCGAATCTGCATGCGCAGGAACCCAAACCATCGTCGCGTCGTGAATCGTTTCCACGCCGAGGTCGCGTGATCGAGCGCGATAGAACGGTCCACGGTGATCGGGTGGTGCAAGGTTTCGAGCAGAGGCCAGCCGCGACGGTGCAGGCGCAAGATGCCCGGGCCGATGCACTGGTCGTCGTGGACGATGTCGAACTCGTCGCGTCGGTGATCTAAGAACTTCGCGAGCCTCATTGAGTACGCGAGGGGCTCGCCAAATCCCGCGCTCATCATGACCGCGAACTCGGCCACGTCGGCCAGCGAGGTGAACTCCCGCCGTGCGGGAATACGGAAGGGATCGGGGTCGCGGTAGAGATCCAAACCGGCCACGGGGGTGAAGCCCACCCCCTCATCAAGTTCGGGCCACGGCGGCCCCGAAAAGACTTCCACGCTATGGCCGAGGGCGACCAGTTCGCGCGTGAGGTGCCGGGTGTACACGCCCTGGCCGCCGCAGCGCGGGTTGCCCCGGTAGATCAGGAAGGCGACGCGCAACTTACCCGGGTCCGCGGGTTTCGCAGGTACGCGCTCGGGCAGGACGATCGATCGACTCCGGCCCCAGGACTCCCTGGTCTGAGCGACGGTCTCGCGAAGCGAAGGGGCCACGGGTCAACTTTCCTAGTCAGGCGGTCTGCCATTCTCCCCCAATTCGTTCCGGGCACACAAACCGCCCCGTATTCCTGGCTACGCTCGCGGTATGGACCTGACCTACCCCGCCGAGGCCGAATCGTTTCGCAAGGAAATCCGGACGTGGTTGGAGCAGAACCTGCCCGAAGGCTGGTTCGACCCCGGCTTTTCTATGACCAGCGACGAGCGTCGCGACTTCAACTTGAACTGGCCCAGCACCCTGTTCGCGGGCGGATGGATCTGTGCGGGCTGGCCCGTTGAGTACGGGGGCAAAGGGCTCAGTTTGATCGAACAGGTGGTCCTCAACGAGGAGTTTGCCAAGGCCAACGCGCCCATGCGCGCAGACTTTTTCGGCGACACGCTGGTCGGGCCGACGATTCTTCAGTGGGGCAGCGACGAACAGAAGAAGGAGTTCATCCCGGGGATCCTGGACGGGACCATCTCGTGGTGCCAGGGATTTTCCGAGCCCAACTCCGGCTCGGACCTGGCGAGCCTCAAGACCTCGGCTGTGCTCGACGGCGACGAGTGGGTGATCAACGGCCAGAAGGTCTGGACGACCCAGGCCCAGTACGCGGACTACGTCTTCCTGCTCACCCGCACCGACCCGGCCGCCGAAGAGCACGCGGGTATCAGCTACCTGCTCGTACCGATGCACCAAGAAGGAGTCGACGTGCGACCTATCACCCAGGTGGACGGGTCGGCGGAGTTCAACGAGGTGTTCTTCACCAACGCGCGCTGTCCCAGGGGCAATGTGGTGGGCGGGGTCAATAACGGTTGGAAGATCGCCATGACCACGCTGGGCTTTGAGCGGGGTTCCTCTTCGACTACGGGCTATCGCCGTTTCCTCAAGGAGTGGGAGGCCATCGTGCGCGAAGCCCAACGAGTGCACAAGGCGCAAGACGATCTGGTGCGCGACGACCTCGTGAGAGCCTGGTCCAAGATCAAGATCATGGAGATCAACGGATATCGCGCACTGACCGACGCACTCAACAACACCCACCACGCCGCCCTGCTCGGTGCGTGCAACAAAATGTTCTGGTCCGAAACGCACCGTTCCTACATGAACCTGGCGATGGACATACTGGGCATGGAGGCGCAGATCCTTACCGGGGACGGACCGGTTGCCGGACCCTCGGGAGCCTTTCGCCGTGGACGAGAGGACTACCCCGTCTCAGAACTCCAGGCCTCGTTCTTCTTCTCGCGCTCCGAGACCATCTGGGGTGGCACGGCAGAGATCCAACGCAACATCGTTGGCGAGCGCGCGCTGGGGCTGCCCAAAGAGCCCCGGGCCGCCCGCGCTTAGGTCGTTCAGTCCACTGAGCGGTATCGCGGCACGTAGCCGCCCGTACCCAAGAACGAGGACTCTTCGGGATCGATCGTGTCGTCGATGTCGCCGATGACCTCGGTCACCCAGAAGAGACGATCTTTCAGAATGCGCGTTACGCCGCCCTGGAGGGTATCGCTCGATATCGCACAGCTCGAACAGGCGCCCGAGAGTTGAACCTGCACCACGCCCGATTCCACGTCGCAGCGCACGAGTACCAGGTCTCCCCCGTCGGCCTGGACCGAGGGCCTCATCAACTCCATCAGAGAGTTCAGCGCCGAAAGACGCTGGGAGCGTTCGCTGTCGGTAAGTTCCACGGCTCCAGTCTGCCGTGTCTTCACGCGTACGTGCCCCCTCGGGCCGCAGCAGCCTCGTCGTAGACACGAAGCGCCCGCGGCGCCCACACCGTGCCGGGACCGCCGTTCATCGAGATCGCGACGCCTAACGCCTCGGCGATCTGCTGGCGCGTGACCCCGGCGCGGAGCGCTCCGCGCGCGTGGGCCACGATGCACCCGTCGCACTCCCTGGTAACCGCGATCACCAACGCCAGGAGTTCCTTCGTCGCGCTTGAAAGTTCACCGTCGGACATCGCGGCGCTAGAGAGTGCGGTGTATGCGCGCATCACCTCCGGAATGAGTTCGTGAAGATCGCGCGCGGGCTGGCGTAACTCTTCGCGAATACTCTCCATACTTTCCATTGTCGACCTCCACTCGTTTTCACAGACGAGCGTAGTGATCGCGAACGTGCGATCTTCATGGAGGCTTTCTAAGATGTTGAGCGTGAGCGCCATCGACAATCTCGTGGAAAACAATCGCTCGTACGTCCCCTCGCACGGGCACCGCGTCCTGCCGACTGAACCCGCGCTGCGCCTCGCCGTTCTCACCTGCATGGACTCGCGACTCGATCTCTTTGGCGCACTCGATCTTTCGTTAGGCGAAGCGCACCTCGTGCGCAACGCGGGCGGCATCGCCACCGACGACGCCATACGCTCACTACTGCTCAGCCAGTGGCTCCTGGGCACGCATTCAGTGATGGTCATCCATCACACGCGCTGCGGTCTGGAAACGTTCGACGAGGAGACGCTCGTCGATGAGATCGCCGAGGAACTTCGCGTGCGACCGCCGTTTCGCCTCGGCGCGTACCACGACGTGGACGAAGACGTTCGCCAGACGGTGCGTACGCTGCGCGAGAGTCCATTTCTGAGCGACTCAGAGATTCGCGGCTTCGTCTATGACGTCGACGACGGAGAGCTACGCGAGATCACCGTACCCTACAGCAACTTCTTGAAGCCCTGACTCATCGCGACGTAGCCTTCACGTTCGTAAAAGCGATGAGCGTCGAGGCGCACGTTGCGGCTGGTGAGTTGTATCCGGTAGCAGCCCGCCTGGCGCGCTAGTTCTTCGGCGGCCCGGAGCAGGCGCGCACCGATGCCCTGGCTGCGCTGGTCGGATCGCACGTGCACGCTTTCGAGTTCACAGCACCACCCCGCGGTGTGCTGAAAGTGCGGGAAGATCATGACCTGGCACACTCCCACCACGTCGTCATCGCGCACCGCGACCAGCACGTCGCCTCTACGTCGCCGCGTCTCTTCGACCGCCTCCCAGTAGCGATCGACCTGAGTCTCGTCTTCACCCTCGGGGCTGAGCGAGCCACCCAGGATCACCCGTACCGCCGCACGCACTTCGTCGCGCGCGAGAGGCCGAACGAGAACGTCCACTGATTAGCGGGGATCGATCGGCGCGAGGACTCCGACGCTCGCCTCGATGGCCTCGGCGACGTTCAGACAGAGGTCGTCGCGTAAGAGGTCGGCGATGACTTGTACGCCGGTGGGAAGTTCGTTCGCCAAGCCGACGGGCACGCACGCCGCGGGAAGCCCGAGCAAGCTGGCGGGCAGCACGAAGCGCGCCGTTTCAAAGACGCGTAGAGTCGACTCCTCGTCTTGAATGTCGAAGCCCAGTGCAAACGGCGGCAACGACCACGTCGGCCCGACAATCACGGGATAGGTCTGAAAGAACTCGCGCCAAGCACGCGCCGACGCGAATCGCGCCTCGTGCATGAGAGACACGGACTGCAACGTCGACGCGGTCGCGAAATTGGCGGTCGCGAGTTCGAGGAAGCGCAGCGCGTCCGCCCCAAGCACGGCCTCGAAGGGAACGGTGCTGGAGGCGAAGTTCATAGCCATGAGCTCGGTCCATCCCAAATAAATCTCGAGTAAGCGTGGCGGTTCGACCTCGTCGACTTCGTACCCGGCCTCTTCGAGTGCGCGCCCGGCGCGGCGCACGCCCGCCGCAATCTCGGGGTCGGTCTCGCCGCCCGGGGGTTCGGGCACGAGGGCCACCCGCTTCGAGACCGGCGGGCCGTGCAGGGGCACGTCGATCGACTGGGGGTCGGCGCGGTGGGCGCCCATGACGATCTCAAGTCCGCGGCGCAGGTCAGCCACGTGGCGCGCCATAACTCCGTCGCTCAACATCAGTTGATCGGCGATTCCGTGTTCGAAGATCGCACTGTCGTCCTGAGCCGCCACCCGGCCTCGCGACGGCTTGATGGACGCGATGCCACAGCAAAAGGCCGGGTTGCGCAGGGAACCGCCAACGTCGTTGCCGAATCCGATCGGCGTCATGCCCGTGGCCAGTGCTGCGGCTTCGCCGCCCGAAGAGCCGCCCGCGGTATATCCGTGCCGCCAAGGATTGTGCGTTGATCCATAGAGGGAGGATTCGGTGTTCAGACGAAGTCCGAGGTCGGGCATGTTGGTGCGCGCCAGCATCACCGCGCCCGCGCGGCGCATCTTTTCCACCAGCGGCGAGTCGTCTGACGCCACGAGACCCGCCAGAGCAAAGGAGCCCTGGGTGCTGGCGAAGCCGGCCACGTTGATATTGGTCTTGGTCGTGAAGGGCACGCCGTGTAGCGGCCCCAGCGCGGCACCGTTGCGCAGGGCCTCGTCCGCTCGGTCCGCGTCGGCGAGCGCGCTCTCGGGGCGCACCTCGACAATCGCGTTCACCGTGGCGTTCACGTCGTCAATGCGCGCGAGGTGCGCCTCAACCACCTCGCGCGAGCTCACGTCGCCGCGTCGAATGAGTTGCGCCAGCGCCAGCGCCGACTCGCGCCACAGTTCAACCACGACTTTCCCCTCTCGGACCTCCGAGCAGTCTTTCACCCCCGCGGGGCGGGATCAGCCGAATCGGCCGAGGGTGTAGTCGAGGGTACGACTGTCTTCGGGGTTGTTGAAGATCTTCTCAGTGGTGTCGAATTCGATTAGCTCACCGGCCCGATCGTCTCCCATGAGCAAGAAGGCGCAGTCATCAGAGATGCGCGCCGCCTGTTGCATGTTGTGGGTCACGATAATCACGGTCACTCGACTCTTGAGCGTCTTCATGAGCTCTTCGATGTGCAGGGTGGCGATGGGGTCGAGTGCGGAAGTGGGCTCGTCCATCAACAGCACCTCGGGGTCCAGGGCCAGGGCGCGCGCGATGCACAGGCGCTGCTGTTCGCCTCCCGAGAGATTGGAAGCGGCCACCTTGAGGCGATTCGATACCGAGTCCCACAGGGCGGCGGAGCGCAAGGAGGTCTCGGCGGCCTCGTCGAGCAGCGCCTTCTTCTTGATGCCGTTAAAGCGCAGGCCCGAGACGACGTTGTCGTAGATCGACATCGTAGGAAAGGGGTTGGGGCGCTGAAAGACCATGCCCACACGCGTGCGCAGTTCGGTCACCGTGATGTCGCCGCGGTAGATGTCAGTTCCTTCGAGGAAGATGGTGCCGCTGACCTTGGCGCCTGGGGTGAGATCGTGGAGGCGATTGAGCGCGCGCAACAACGTGGTCTTGCCCGAGCCCGACGGGCCGATCAAACTGGTGACGGTGTTCTTCGTGACGTCAAAGGTGCAGTCGCGAACCGCGGTGCGGCCGTGGAACGCCACGGCCACGTTGGTGAGCTGCATGGCCGTGGCCCCGCGCTCCTTGGGTGTTTCGGCTTCGACTCTCGCCTGCACTTCAACCATGGCTTCTAGCTCCTGATCCATATGACTATCTAACCTGCTGCTTTCTCGAAGCCCATATGCGGGCGCTCAGACTAAGAATGAAAACGAATACCACCAGTACGAGCGCGATACCCCAGACCTGGGCTCGCTGGCTCGGCCACTCGGACTTGGCGTTTTCGTAGATCGCTAGGGGCATGGCCGAGACCGGGGAGAGCGGCTTCCACGAGTTGATGAAGCCGCCGGCAATCACCAGCATTACCGGTGCGGTCTCGCCGATCGCTCGAGAGATCGCCAGGATCACGCCGGTCACGATGCCCGTCAGCGCCGAGGGCAGCACGACCTTGAGCGAGACTTTGTGGGACTTCGCGCCCAGCGCGAGACCCGCCTCGCGCAGCGTGGCCGGCACGTTGCGCACCGCGATCTCGGTGGAGATGATGATGACCGGCATCATTAGCACCGCCAAGGCAAAGGACCCCGCGATCGCCGAAAACCCCACGTTCAAGTCGTGCACGATGAAACTGAACGCGAAGAGGCCCATCAGAATCGACGGTGCGCCGGCCATCGTTTGGGCGATCACCCGCAGCGTCGTGGCCAGTTTGGACTGGGTCTCGGCGAGGTAGATCCCGACGATGATTCCCAGGGGAATGGCCATGACCGAGGCGTACAGCGTGAGCGCCAAGGTGCCCACGATCGCGTTGGAGATGCCGCCCGTTGCGGTGGGATCGAGCAGGGTCGGCGTGGTGGGCAGCGTCGTGAAGAACTTCCAGCTGATCTGTCCTGCGCCCTGCTTGATCAACTGGTACATCAACAACACCAGGGGAACTGCGGCGAGAACGATCGCCGCGCTGCACAGCGCGACCATGACGCGCGACACAGCGAGTCGGCGCGAGCGGTTTCGATCGGCGCTTTGGCGGATCTGCTCACGCATTTCGTGACCGGTGTGGGAGGGTTCGAGCTCCATCACGTCGCTCATACGCGGGCCAGGGCCTTGCGCTGGCGAGAGACGAGAGAACGACTGATGAGAGCGAGCCCCACGTTGAGCAACATCAACAACACGCCGAGCGCCATGAGAGCGGACACCTCGTTGCCCTGTGACTCGCCAAACTCCGTGGCGATCCAGGCGGCAATCGACGTGCCCGGGTAGGCCAAGTGCCACTGCACGTTGGCGACGCTGCCCGCCACCAGCGCGACGGCTACGGTCTCGCCCGTCGCGCGCGCCAGTGCGAGAAACGTAGCCCCAAAGAGGCCGATCTTCGCGGTCGGCAGAACCACCTCGCGAATCATCTGCCAGCGCGTCGCGCCGAGCGAAAGGCTCGCTTCCATGAGATCCTGGGGGACGACCGCGATGACTTCGCGGCTAATAGCCACAAAAGTCGGCAGGATCATGATGCCGAGCACGACGGAGGCGAGGAGTAACGAGGTGCCGAACTCCTGACCGGGATTACCGAAGATCGCCTTGGCGAAGGGCCAAGTGTTAAGCCACGGGTTCACGGTGTTCTGCATCCAGGGGGCGAGAACCAGAAGTCCCCATAGGCCGTACACCACGCTGGGAATCGCGGCCAAAAGTTCTACCAGCGTCGCTACGACGGTGCGAAACCGGCGAGGAATGAAGAACACGATCGATATGGAAGTGCCCAAGCCAATCAGGACCGCGATGGCCAGAGCGATGAGCGAGGTCTCGGCGGTCCCAACGATCATGGCCAGACCGCCGAAGGGCCCATCGGGCGAGGACCACCCCGTGCCCGAGAGCAACGTCCAGCCGTGGTGAATCCAGTCGGGCCAGGAACTCCACGCGATGGATCCCACGAAGGTAACGCTGACGGCGGTGAACACGAGCGCCGCGCCGAGTAGCAGATAGTGGTACCACGAACGACCAAAAGTGGTGGCAGAGACGGGCTCTGCCACCACTTCCTCGTACTCAAGCAAGGCCACGACCGGGTCTTGAGACATCTAGTGATCGCTCCTTGCTTGTCTAGTTGTTACTTACTTTTGGGTGAGGCACTCCGTGCCGCCCGAGGTCACCTTGGACAGCTGGGTTCGCGCGTAGGCCTGGATCGCGCTCGGCAGCGGCACGTAGCCTTCCGCTTTGGCAAACGCGCTCTGTCCGTAGTGCGACTCCCAGTCGAGGTACTTCACGCTTGCCTGGCAGGTCGCCGCCGAGGAGATGGACGTGGGGACAACCGCCCAGCTGTAGGTGGCAAAGGGCCACACGTTCTTGCCGGGCTCATCGGTGATGGCAAAGTTGTCTGGGTTCACTGCGGTACCCGCGGCCTGAGCGGCGTTGGCGATATCCGTGAGGTTCGGCGCGAGCCACTGTCCGCTCTTGTCCTGCAGCAGGGCAGTCTGGATCGCGCTGTTGCCCGGGATCAAGAGGTAGCTGTACTCCACGTAGCCGATCGCTCCGAGTGTTTGGTCCACTCCCTGGGCCATCGCCGCGTTGTTCGCCACGCCGTCGATGTTCTTGGCCTTCCACGCGCCGCCGCCGCCTTCCATCACGTTGCCGCCGTTCGGGGCGATGCCCGAGTTGCCGGCCTGGTAGAGCCAGTAGGTGAAGGCCTCCGTCGTGCCCGAACTAGCCGCGCGGTAAAAGACCTTGATGGTGTCTTTGGGCTCATTCGCGCTGCCTAGAGTGGCGAGCGCCTTGCCCACCGAGGAACTCGCACCGCCGTTGGTCGCCACGATCTGGGGGTCCGACCACTGGGTGATCGTGCCGTTATAGATGGCGGACACTTCGGCCGCCGTCAACTTCACGTTGTCGAATCCCGAGCCCAGGTTGTAGGCCACGACCGCACCACCCAAGAGGTACGGCACTTGGACGTAGTTCGATTCGGTGACGCCACTGGGCAACGTACCCGCGGCCGCGGTCATCGGCACGTCCGTGAAGCCAATGTTGAGCGAACCGTTAGTGATACCGGTACGACCTGAGCCAGATCCTGCGGCGGGATACGAACTGAAGGAGACTTTCCCCCCCGCCGTGTACGCCGAGGAGCCTGAAGTGGTAACGCCCACCAGCGGCGCGTCGAAGGACGAACCGTTGATGGCGAGGTTGACGTTGCTCGGCACGCTGAGGTCAGGGTCGCCCGACTTGTTCGTACCCTGCACGCTGGTGACGGCCGTGGGCTTGGGCTTGGGCTTCGCCTTGGACCAGGGGCTGTGGCACACACGAGCAAACGTGGCCGAGTGCAACTTGTTGTTCACCAAGCGATAGCACGTGACCTTTTTGGCGGTCGCGCCCGCAGGCACGATTGCCACGGCGAGGAGACCGGTCGCGGCGAATGACATCGCCATGATCAGTCTGATTGATTTCTTCATGCTGAACTTTCCTCCTAAAGAAAGGTGTCGGCGCAACCATTCGGAGTCGAACGCAGCGCCATCTGCAACCTAGGAATGGAAGGTAAACGGCAGGTGAATTGCCATCGCGCGGCAAGTGAAATGAAAAAGAATTCAACGAAGATTGCCGACATTCTCCACAACGGGCACTACTTCTCACGTCTGGCGAGGCGGGGCGGGTGTCGCGCTTCTACTTGTCAGACGCACCCGGGCTGGGCGCAGCGGTTTCAGGACGCCTGGGCGCTCAGCTGACCGAGCCGATAGTGGGTGCGACACAGCACCTGATAGTGCACGACCCCGTCACTCACGTCACCGGTCACGAACTGCGTGCCCTCTCGAGCCACCGCCCCGTTCACGACCCGCGCATTACAGCGACCCTTCTGCCCGCACCAGCACGACGACGTGAGGGGAAGTTCGTGCGCCCAATCAGCGATGGCCAGTAGCCGGGCCGAAGCGGGAAAGACGTTGAGCAAAAAGTCGGCCGACAGCCCAAAGGTATGCACGTCAACATCGTGATCGTCCACCAGGCGCGCGAGTTCATCCACCTGAGCCACGCTGGCGAACTGCGCCTCGTCGATCACCAGAATGTGAATACCGCGTTTGAGCAGCGACTCGATGTGGGGTGACATTGGCGCGCCGGGCTCTATCGCTTCAGCGGCGGCTTCGATGCCGATACGGCTGGTAACCATTCCGCCCGCGCTGCGGTCGCCGAAGGTCCACAGCGCTACGTCGCTACGGCCCTCTCGCAGTTGCCAGCACAACTGCAGCGCCAACGTCGACTTGCCCGAGGCCATCGTCCCGTAGGTAAATGTGAGTTCTGCCATGTAACTGTCCGGACCACACGATACTTGGACGCGCCCGGGCCGATCGACTCGACGTGCCCTATGACGTTCTAAATTGGCCCGATGGAGACCGTCCTTCGTTTCGTGGCCTACGTACGAAATGACCGGCGAGAGTTGGTCGACGACAACTGGGACGACTTCACCTCGGTCATCGAGTTGGCCGACGACGTGCCCGCGTCCTCACTCGTAGGGCTGGAAGGATTCTCGCACGTCGAGATCGTATTTTTTGCGGAACTCGCCCACGACGTGCCGCCGGGGCCGTGGCATCGCCGGCCCCGTGGCAACCCCGACTGGCCCGACGTCGGTATCTTCGCTCAGCGCAATAAGGATCGTCCTAATCGACTACTGGTCTCGATCGCCGCGCTCGAGCGGGTCCAGGATCGCGCGCTTGTCGTGCGCGGGCTCGACGCGCTCAACGACACGCCGGTGCTCGACATAAAGCCGGTGTTCTCCTGGAATGGCCCTCGCGGCGACGTGCGGGTGCCGACCTGGAGCGAGGACATCGGAGAGAACTACTACTAGGAAGCAGGGCCTTCGCACTCGGCGATGAAGGCCTCTACCTCATAACGCCGCGGTCCGGTCGCCGGACCAGCGACGCCAACGGCCATGGCGGCGGCCGCGTTCGCCCATCGAGCCGCGCAAAGGGGTGCGGCGCCGCGTGCCAACTCCGCGAGGAAAACCCCATTATGAACGTCGCCCGCGCCGTTCGTGTCCAGCGGAGTCGCCGCGAATCCAGGAACCGAAACGGCGTCCGTGCCGTGGGACCCAACTACGCAGCCGTCAGCTCCACGACGCACGAGCACGTTGATCGCACCGTGTCGCTCCGTGAGTATCGCTGTGGCCGCGAGCGCGTCCTCGACTCCCGACAGGCTGGTCGCTTCAGCCGCATTGCACAACAGCCAGTCGGTTCGACGAAGTACGCGTTCGAGATGTTCGCTGGGGATGTCACCGACTCGAGAAGCGGGGTCAAAGGCCACCACCGCGTCTGCCGGTACACTTTCGATCCAGCCGATCACGGACCGGGCCATATCGTCATACATCACGTTGTAGCCAGAGACCAGAAGGTAGTCGCCGCCGCCCACGTCAAGTTTCTCTAGATCGGTTTCGCGCAGCGTTCCTTCCGCTCCCGAAGTCGTGATGAAGGTTCGCTCGGCATCGGGCTCGATGAGCACGATGCACACTCCCGTGTCGACCTCGGCGTTGACCTCAATCGGCACGGCGATGCCCTCGCGAGCGAGGTCGGCGCGCGCGAGCGTGGCGAAGGGACCCGTACCGAGGCGGCCCGCGTACACCACCGGCGCATCGTGGCGGGCGGCCGCGCTCATGGCGTTAAAGCCGCCGCCGGTCGCAATGAGTTGGGAGTTCGCGCGCACGTCTCCCGCTCGGGGTGGCAAGGCGTCCAGCGTGAGCACCACGTCGATCAAGACCGTGTCTGCACAGAACAGCCGCGACGGCGCCACGCTCTCACCCTAGGACGGCCCGCGTCGTCGCCGGTGCGCTGTGGCCTCGTACAATCGTTGCCATTGGGCGCGGGAGCGTCCGGGGAGGCAGCAAGAGTGACTCAAGTCGTCGACACCAGTGCGAACGCGATGCGCGTCGAAGCCAACGGCATCAACGTCATCACCGAAGGCGAGCGAACAGGAGAGCCGCGAGAGCTCTTTTGGCCGTGGTTTGGCGCCAACATCTCGGTCCTGGGACTCAGTTATGGCGCCTACGTCCTCGGCTTTGGCATCTCCTTCGTTCAGGCGGTGATCGTCGGCGCTATCGGTATTGTCTTTAGCTTCTGGCTCTGCGGACTGATCTCCATCGCCGGCAAGAAGGGGTCGGCCCCCACCATGGTCCTGTCGCGTGCGGCTTACGGCGTACGGGGCAATCGGCTGCCGTCAGGAATCTCGTGGCTGCTGTGCGTGGGCTGGGAGACGGCTCTCACCGTGATCGCGGTGCTCGCGACGTCAACCGTCTTTACCCGGCTCGGCTGGAGCGGCGGGGACGTCACTAAAGTCGTCGCCTTGTTGGTCGTGGCCGCGCTCATCATCGCGGGCGGCGTAATGGGCTTTGCGCTCATCATGCGCATGCAGGTCGTCATCACCGTGCTCACGGGGGTGCTCACCGTCGTCTTTATCGCTCTCACCTTCAAGCACGTGCAGTGGCACGTCGTGAGCCACGTGCACTCCGGCACGTTCCAGTCCACGATCGGCGCGCTCGTGTTCGTGATGACCGGCTTCGGCCTGGGCTGGGTCAACGTCGCGGCCGACTACTCGCGGTACCTTCCTCGTGGCGCGTCCAATCGCGGCATCGTCTGGTGGACGACGTTCGGCGGTTCGGTGGCGCCCCTGATTCTGTTGTTCTTTGGCCTCCTGCTCGCGGGGTCGTCGTCCTCATTGAGTACCGCGGTGGGCAACGACCCCGTGGGGGCACTCGCGACACTCTTGCCGACCTGGTTCCTCGTTCCCTTTGTCATCGTGGCTCTGGCTGGCATCATCGGCGGCGCGGTGCTCGACATCTATTCCTCGGGGCTCTCGCTGCTCTCGGCGGGCCTGCGCATCCCCCGGTTCGCGGCGGCCGGGGTGGACGGGGTCATCATGCTCATCGGCACCATCTACATCGTGTTCTTCAAGCAGGACTTCCTTTATCAGTTCGAAGGCTTCCTCACCACGGTGGGCGTGCTCATCGCCGCCTGGTGCGGCACATTCCTGGGCGATTTGGCGTTACGTCGAAAGGACTACGCCGAGTCCGAGCTCTTCGAGACGCGCGGTCGCTACGGCGACGTTCGGCTATCTCCTCTCGTTATCACCGTCGCGGCGAGTGCGCTGGGTTGGGGCCTGGTCACGAACGCCGCGGCGTCCTGGCTTACCTGGCAGGGTTACCTCCTATCTCCCTTCGGGCTCGGCGGCAAGGGCGGCGCGTGGGCGTACGCCAACCTCGGCGTGATCATCGCCCTGGCATTTAGTTTCGTGCTCACCATCGCCACGGGGCGTCGCGAAGTCGTGCGCGAGGAGTCCCTCGCCTGATCGACTCTCGATTCTTCTCAACCCTCGTAGACTGACTGCGGGTTGGGTGAGGAGGTTTCGAGAATGCGCATCGGTGTTCTCACCGCGGGCGGTGACGCCCCGGGACTGAACGCGGCTATTCGCGCGATCGGTGATCTTTCCCTGCGCGACGGCCACGAAGTAATCGGCATCGCCAACGGCTGGGCCGGTCTGGTCGGCGACTTTGACGGCGTTGCGCTCACGGCCAAAGACCTTCGGGGCATCATCGGCCAGGGCGGAACCTTGCTCGGCACGCGCCGCTACAACCTCGACGACCCCGCCGGGGGCCGCGAAAGCGTGCTGCGCGCACTCGAAGAGCACGTCGACGCCCTCATCGCGATCGGGGGCGACGGCACCCAACGAATCTCTCACTGGCTGGCCGAGCGCGGGGCCCCGGTCGTGGGCGTGCCAAAGACCCTCGACAACGATCTGCCCGGCACGGACTACTGCATCGGCTTCGACACGGCCATCAGCATCGTGGCCGAGTCCCTGGATCGGCTCAACACGACCGCCGCCTCGCACCACCGCGTCATCGTGGTCGAAACCATGGGACGCTCCACGGGCTGGGTGGCGGCCCTGGGTGGGCTCGCCGGCGGCGCCGACATGATCGTGATCCCCGAATTTCCCATGACGATCGACGACATCCTCGCCCATCTCGAAGTTCGCCGCCGCGCGGGGCTGGTCTTTTCGATCGTGGTGGTGGCCGAGGGGATCGACCTCGACACTCTCGATGGACGAACCTCGCCCCACGCACCCTCTGACGGCGTGACCGGGGTGCGCCACGCGACGCGCGGGGTCGGCCACTTCGTCGCCTCCAAAATTGAACAACACGGCTTCGAAGTTCGCACGACGGTGCTCGGGCACCTCCAGCGCGGTGGCAGTCCCACCGCGCATGATCGTATCTACGCCACGCGAGTCGCCGCGGCGGCCTACGAAGCGGTGGTGGCGGGCAAGTTCGGCACGATCCCGGTGGTGCGCGACGCAACCGTCGTTCTCACCGATCTCGCCACGGTCACCGCCGGTCAGCGCCAGGTTCCGCGCGAGATCTACGACCTCTGCGCGGCCTTCTTTTAACCCCTCGCGCGGCGCGGAACTGGACCAGCCCGCGTGCGCCTACCATCAATGCGCCATTAAAGGCCAGTGCCACCGCGATAAACGCGGGCGCGGTGCCTTGGCCAGCCAACACGCGCAGCGCCATGCCCACCAGAACCGTGGAGATCCACACGACGAGAGCGTCACGGACACTCGATCCCCTGCGCCGTCGAACCCATAATCCGAGCCATCCCACGCCCAGGCCGACGGCGAAGGGCCAGACGGTCGCGGCAACGCCGCCCACTGTCTCGCCGTGATGGTGAGAGTGGCGCCCAATAACGACGAAGACCAGAACGACCAGCGCGTCGTAGCCGAACCACAGCGCGGCGCGTCGACCTCTCACCGTCTCAACCTATCGAGAACGTCGGACTTTCTTCGCCGGTACGTTACGGTGACGTAACGCGACGGCATGGTGAGAGGGAGAACGCAGTGAGCATCGAGAACGCACCGGGACCACTCGCCCTGGTGGGCTCGGGCGAGTATTTGCCCGAGATGCAAGACGTCGAAGCCGCGCTCATCGAGGGTCGCGCCCCGCGCTACGTGCAGTTGGCCACCGCGGCGTTTCACGACGGACCCGAAGTAGTCGAGCACTGGCATCAGATGGGCATCGCCCAGGCTGAGCGCATCGGCGTCAAGGCGGTGATCGTACCGGTCAACACCAGAGAGGACGCGAACAGCCCCGCGATGGCGTCGCTGGTCGCCGGGGCCGGGCTCATCTACCTCTCGGGCGGCGACCCGCACTATCTGGCCAACACCCTGCGCGACACGCTCGTGTGGACGGAGATCGAAAAATCGTGGCGCCAGGGCGCCGCGCTCGCAGGATGCAGCGCGGGGGCGATGGCCCTGGGCTCGTGGATTCCCTCGCTACGTCACCCGCGCGACGCGGCGACGGCGGGGCTCGGTCTGCTTTCCAACTTGGGGATCATTCCGCATTTCGACGCATTTGCCAAACGTATTCCCGACATGTTCGCGCGCTTCGTACTGCCCGACGAGTCGAAGGTCTCGGTGTACGGCATCGACGAAAAGACCGCCCTGGTGGGCGGACCTTCCGATTGGACAGTCCAGGGTCGCGCCAGCGTCTGGCGGCTCAGCGCGAAGGGCCGCGAGGAGTTTCGCGTCGGCCAGAGTGTGAGGACCTCGGGCTAAGCGAGCACGTGCTCGGCCGCAGCCAACTTGTCCAAGTAGTAGCGGATCTGAATCGACGCCGCCGCCCCCTCGCCCACCGCCGAGGCCAACTGCTTGGTGGATCCGCGACGCACGTCACCGGCCACGAAGACGCCCGCCATGTTGGTGCGAAACTGCTCATCGCTCACCACGAATCCCCGCTCGTCGAGTTCGACCACACCTTTGAGGAATTCGGTGTTCGGGTCCAGGCCAATGAACACGAACGCACCCGTGGCCGCATGTGAGGTTTTCTCGCCGCTGGCGCGATCCTCTAACTCGACGTGGTCGAGTTTGCCAGAGTCGTTGCCCACGAAGCCCGCAACCCTAGTGTTCGTGAGCACGGACATTTTGGGATTCTGGGCGACCTGATCCTGAAGCAGTTTGCTGCCGCCCAGTTTCTCGTTGTACTCCACAATCGTGACGTGATCGGCGAACTGCGTCAGAAAGTATCCCTCCTCGAGTCCGCTGTTGCCGCCACCGATCACCAGCACCTCGGGCGCGCCACGATAGAAGGGCCCATCACACGTGGCACAGAAGTGGATTCCGGCGCCGATGAGGTCGGACTCGCCGTCGGCTCCGGTGCGCCGGTACAGCGAGCCGGTGGCGACCAGCACCGCGGAGGCGACGTAGACGTCACCGGTGGCGACCGTGACAGCGACGCGGTCTCCCTGGGCGTCGACGTTGGTCACCGCGACCGCCTGGAGGATCTCGACGCCGTAGCGCTCGGCCTGACGGCGCATTCGATCCGCCAGCTCATGGCCCGCCACGCCGTCGGGAAACCCGGGGTAGTTGTCGAGGCGCTCGGTCACACCGGCCTGCCCCCCGGGTGCCGACTTTTCGATAATCAGGACGCTCTCGTTCTCCCTCGCGGCGTAAATCGACGCGGTGAGTCCGGTCGGACCGCCGCCCACCACGATGACGTCGTACATCTCGCACTTGGCCGAGCGCGAGAGGCCGAGCTTCTCGGCCAGTTCGTCGTTTCCGGGTTCGCTGAGGTGTGAGCCGTCGGCAAAGATGATCGTGGGTATGACGCGGCGCCCGTCGTTGAAGCGCTCGACAACCTCAGTCGCCTCGGGATGGGTTTCAAGGTCGATCCAGTCATAAGCAATGCGTTGCTCGTTGAGGAAGGTCTTGGCCCGCCGACAATCGGGGCACCAACTCGCTCCAATAACGGTGATCGTGCTGGCATCGATGTCCATGGGACTCCTTTTGGCTCACTGTCCTCGCCGCGCCGCCACGCGTTACGCCGAACCCTACTTGCGCGGCGCGCAGCCTTGGGTGGCCACCACGACGCAGAGATCCATTCGAGATCACCAGGTTGGTGGGGCAAAATTGAATTAAATGAAGGGAGCGGGCGACTCTCCGCCGCCGGCGGGCAGGTGCGCGCGCTCGCGCACCTGCGCCTCAAAGGCGTCAGGGTCCTCGGGGGTGAGAAAGGGACGCACTTTTCTTCCGTTGCCGAGTATGAAGGCCGTGGACTTCTTCGCACGATGCGGGTCCAAGTTGGCCCACAGGTGCGGATTAGCCGTTCCCCAGATCCGCCACCGGCCCGTGAACGTGCCCATGGAGACCCGCTCGAGGCCGGTCACGTCTCCCCACTTCACTCGCTTCGCGCCCCAAGGAAAGTAGTACCCCTTGATGACGATGCCCCCTGGGTCACACGTGATCGTGGCGTCGCGATAGTCGGACATGACCGAATCATAAAGGTTGGTCTTAGGGAAGCGTTTTCTGCGTTGCTACGACAAATGACGGGGGCGTTGGCACGCGGAACTTCTCGCCCCACTTCGAAAAGACCAACTTGTTCACGATCTTTCGCCCACCCGAGGACGCGTGAATCGTCAGCGCGATAGGCAGGTGGGGCGCCGCCTCGGACACGTAGATCACCTCGGAGCCGCTCGTCCCCGCGTCTCGCTCGAGGGCGTAGGCGGCCTGGCCGTTGATCGTGACCGTACCTCCGTATTTGACTTTGCCGATGGCAAGGAGTTGCTGCATGACCGACTTCACCAAGATGGCGTCGGCAATGCTGCCGTAGTTTTTGTTCGACGCCGGTACCTCCACCCAACGATTGGCGAGTTTTGACTTCGGAAGATCAAAGTCCTCGTCGTAGGCCGTGGCGTCCGCGAATATAAAGAGTTTGGTCCCGATGAGGCGCGTGGTCTCGATGCCGCCACCGAGATTCTCGGTTTGCGTGCCGTAGGTGAGTGCGCTGTCGGCGGCGAGAGTGAGGGCCACTTTGCCCCCAATTGATGAGGTCGACGCGTAATGAAAGCTGCCTTCGACCTTCATATTGGCCACGCTGAGTTCAAGAATCTGCGCGGCGGACTTGGTGGCGGCGCCCGCGACGGCCGTCCAGCTCGACAGCGCGACGCACAGCACGGACACGATGGGGATAATTCGACGCATGGCGCTCCAAGTAAGCGAATGGAGTGACCCACACTAGTGGCGCCTGAACTGAGTAGCCGAGCATGCCCGAAAACCCAAGTCGCCGACGATACCGTTGTTTCGTGAGTCAACGAATGTTCCTCACCGACGCGAAAATCGAGAGAACGCCTGCATTTCGCCGGGGCCGGCGACGTTTCGGCCCAGGCGGGAGCGACGAGTCGATGATCGGATTCGGAGTGGGGATAGAGCGCGAGCCCGCGCGGCCGGTGGTCGGCGCCCGCGGAGCCACAGGGGCCGACGCGGCGCCCCGGCACGTCCAAAGTCCGCTATTTCTCTGCGCTTTCGGCGTCCCGCGATGAGTTGCCTACGCTACGAGGTCAACGCGCTGATGGAAGGTAGGGGTCCGGGCAAGATGACCAAGAAGCAAAAACGCCGTCACGACCAAGATATCGTCAAGGCCTTCACGCGTGAACTGTTAAGCGTCGCAGAGAGCGACATCAAACTCGCCGACTTCATCGTGCGTAACAATCGAAGCGACGGCGCGCCCGACGATCCCGAGTCCACGCGCAAACTACGCCTCTCATTTCGACGCGTGCAGTATCGCCTCGCCACCATGGCCAGCATCGATTCGCGACTCGGCGCCGACGACCTGATCGAACGCCTTAGCGACGTGGGTCGACTCTTCGGGCGATTGCGCGACGCCGAGGTACTCGAGGCGAGTGTGATCAAAGCGCTGGGCGGCCGGGTTACTTCGACGTCGGGCCGCCAGCTCATGGACATCGCGGCTCGCACCCGGCGCAATCTGCAGCACAAGAGTGACGACCTCTTAAAGTCCGACAAGTACCACGACACGTTGCGCGAGATCAGCGAGTTCCGCACCTCTCTGCCCACTCGCTTCACGTCCAGTGAGACCCTTACGCCGATGGCCCACCGCGCGTTACGCGTCGCCTGGAAAGACCTGCGACGCGAGGTAAAGCAAGCCAAGAAACGCCCGAGCGACAAGAACCTGCACGCCACCCGACTCGCGGCCAAGCGAATGCTCTACGCATCTCAGGCCCTCTCCGACGTCATCGGCTCTCCCATTGAGGAGCTGGCCCGGCGACTAGATGTCATGCAGAAGTATCTGGGCAAGCAGCACGATCTCGTGATTGCGTCGAACTGGTTCCGCGACGTCGCCAGCGAACAGCCCCAACTCAAGAAGGTGGCCAAGAAGTTGGCCGCTCAACAGCGCCGTCGCGCCGACCAGCGGGCCGAGCGCTGGCACTCGTACTGGAGAGCGGTCAAAGAACTTCACGCCGACCGACGCTGGTAGTCACCAGTCCGTGAACAGTTCTTCAAACGGCGCTGGCGACGCCAGTTATTTCGTTCTGGTGATCCTGGTAGCGATGGCGATCATGCGCTCGCGCAGCATTCGACAGAACCGCGACGTCGTCTTACAAAAACGCGAACGGCTCCGCCCTCTCGCCATCACGGCTCTTGATCCGGTGGTCAGCATCGTTCTCATCGGTCCGGTGCTGTGGGACTTGGTCTCGCGAAACGATGCCCGCGTGCTGGCCGTCCTCGTTGGCGCACTTTTGGCGATACCCATCGGGCTCGCGCGCGCCAACGTGATGTACGTGCGAGCGGTTAAGGAGTCCAAGAGCGTGGTCTTTCGCCGTAGCGCCATGGAGTACGGGCTGCTCACCCTTCTCCTAGTCCTACGTATAGCGGAGTCGTCCATTGACCATCTACACAACAGTTTTGCGACCTACGCGCTCACCGCGCTCATCGGGCTCGCCATCGCCGAGTCGATCATCCGCTCGGCCGCCATCGTCCTTAAGTATCGCCGCGACACCGCCTTGGAGGCAGCGGCCTAGACCCGCCCGACGATGTGGTCGCGATAGGCGTCAATGGTGCCCGCCGGGTCGTCGTGCATGAGGTAGAGCGAGAACTGATCGACGCCGAGTTCGCCGAGTTCGCTCAACTTCTCGCGGTGGGCGCCCACGTCGCCGAGCACGCAGAAGCGGTCCACGATCTCATCGGGCACGAAGTCCACGTCGGGGTTGTCCGCCCTGCCGTGATGGGAGTAGTCGTAGCCCTTGCGCCCGGCGATGTAATCGGTGAGGGCGGGGGGCACGAAGGAGGACTCGGCGCCGTAGCGTTCGACGATGTCGGCCACGTGATTGCCCACCATCCCGCCGAACCAGCGCGTCTGGTCGCGCTGGTGAGCGAGGTCGCTGCCCACGTAGGCCGGCGCGGCCGCCACAATCTGATATCCCTGCGCGTCCCGACCGGCGCGAGCGCGAGCGCCTCGGGCCTGTTCCGCCGCCCAGCCGACGACGAAGGGGTCCGCGAGTTGCATGATCAGTCCGTCCGCCTTCTCTCCCGCCACCGCGAGCGCCTTGGGCCCGTAGGCGGCCATCAGGACGTCGAGCTGGCCTTCCCTCACCCACGGGATCGTGACCGGGTGTCCGTTAATTGACGCCTCGCGACCCTCCGCCAGCGCCTTGATGACGCCGATCGACTCACCCAGCGTGCCGAGCGAGGCCGGGGCGGCCCCGATCACGCGCAGAGCTGAATCTCCTCGCCCGATTCCACAGACGGTCCGGTTCCCGTACATGTCGTTGAGGGTGGCAAAGAGCGACGCGGTCACCGACCAGTCGCGGGTGACCGGGTTGGTCACCATGGGCCCGACGATCAGCGACGAGGTGCGCGCCAGGATTTGGGAGTAGATGACGAACGGCTCCTGCCACAGTACGCACGAATCGAACGTCCAGAAGTGGGTAAAGCCCGCGTCCTCGGCGCGCCGGGCCAGTTCGATGACCTCGCGCGCCGGAGCGTTGGTCTGAGCCACGAGACCGAAATTCATAGTTCCACCTCTCGCTGGTCGGCCTTAGCGCAAGTACGCGTTGCGCCCGCGCGCGAGGAACTGGCCGCGCCCAGGGGTGCCTACGTACTCGCCGTTCTCTACGACGATCTCGCCGCGAGAGATCACGGTATGGGCCCGGCCCGTGAGACTCATGCCCTCGTAGGCTGAATAGTCCACGTTCATGTGGTGGGTCGCCGCCGAGAGTACCTGGGTCGCGCGCGGGTCGTAGAGCACGATGTCGGCGTCCGAGCCCGGGGCAATGACGCCCTTCTTCGGGAACAGTCCAAAGAGTCGCGCAGGCGTCGTCGACGTCACCTCCACCCAGCGCTCGAGGGAGAGTTCGCCTTGATCCACCCCCTGGAATATCAGGTCAAAGCGGTGTTCGACGCCCGGCATGCCGTTGGGAATCTTCGAAAAGTCGCCGACGCCCAGCTCTTTTTGCTCCTTAAAGCAGAAGGGGCAGTGATCGGTGGAGACCACGCTCAAGTCATCGGTGCGAAGTCCCCGCCACAGATCCGCGTGGTGGCGCTTGGCGCGCAGCGGCGGCGAGCAGACGAACTTCGCCCCTTCGAAGCCCTCGCGCGCGAGGTCATCTTCGGAAAGGAAGAGATACTGCGGGCAGGTTTCGGCGAAGACGTTCTGGCCGCGGTCTCGCGCCGCCACCACCTGCTCGAGCGCCTCGGCGGCCGATAGGTGCACGATATAGAGCGGAGCGCCGGCCACCCGAGCAAGCTGAATGGCGCGATTCGTCGCCTCGCCCTCTAAGAGTGAGGGCCTCGTCGCGCCGTGAAATCGTGGATCTCCCTCGCCGCGCGCCAGCGACTGGGCGACCAGCACGTCGATGGCGATGCCGTTTTCGGCGTGCATCATGATGGTCGCGCCGTTGCCCGAAGCTTGCTGCATGGCCTGAAGAATCTGTCCGTCGGTGGAGTAGAACACACCGGGATAGGCCATGAACAACTTGAAGCTGGTCACTCCCTCGTCGACGACGAGGTCCATCTCCTTGAGCGAGGACTCGGTGACGTCCGAGACGATCATGTGGAATCCGTAGTCGATGGCGCAGTTACCGTCAGCTTTCTCGTGCCACTTGTCCAGGCCCTCGCGCAGGCTCTGGCCCTTGGACTGAATGGCAAAGTCGATGATCGTCGTCGTGCCGCCAAAGGCGGCCGCACGCGTGCCGGTTTCAAAAGTGTCGACTGAGTGGGTCCCGCCAAAGGGCATCTCCATATGGGTGTGTGCGTCGATCGCGCCGGGCACGACGTATAGACCGGTGGCGTCGAGCACGCGCTCGGCCGTTTCTCTCCAGGACGCTCCAGCCGCCGAGGTCGGGTCCACGAGGGCTTCAATGCGCTCGCCATCGACCAGCACGTCCGCCGCGAAGGGGCCCGTCGAATTGACCACCGTTCCCCCGCTGATGAGAATCTTCACGGCGCGACCAGGGGACCGTAGCTGTCGGGGCGTCGGTCGCGATAAAAGGCCCACGTATGGCGAACTTCAGCGAGCAGGCCCATGTCGAGGTCGCGCACAATCACTTCATCGTCGCTGTCCGAGGCGACCTCGCCCACCATCTGACCCCGCGGGCTGACGAAGTACGAACCGCCGTAAAAGTCGTTGTCGCCGAGTTCTTCCACTCCGACGCGATTGATGGCCCCGACGTAGTACTCGTTCGCGACGGCCGCGGCGGGCTGCTCTAAGTTCCACAGGTACGCAGACAGCCCCCGGCTGGTGGCCGAGGGATTAAAGACGATCTTGGCCCCGGCCAACCCCAGCGCGCGCCAGCCTTCGGGAAAGTGGCGGTCGTAACAGATGTAGACACCGATCGGCCCCACGGCGGTGTGAAAGATCGGGTAGCCCAGGTTGCCGGGTCGAAAGTAGAACTTCTCCCAGAAGCCCTTGACCTGGGGGATGTGGTGTTTGCGGTACTTGCCGAGATAAGTGCCGTCGGCGTCGATCACGAAGGCGGTGTTGTAAAAGACACCTTCCTGCTCGACTTCGTAGATCGGCACTACTAAGACCATGTGCGTCTCCCGCGCTAACTCCTGCATCCGCTCGCTCGTAGGTCCGGGTATCGACTCGGTGTAGGAGAAGTACTCGGCGTCCTGGACCTGGCAGAAGTAGGGGCCGTAGAAAAGCTCTTGGAAGCAGAGCACTTGGGCACCCTGGTTCGCGGCTTGGCGTGCGAGCGCCACGTTCGACTCGATCATCGACTCCTTGTCGCCGGTCCACTTCGATTGGACGAGCGCCGCTCGGACTATCTCTCGCGACCCACCCGACTGGCTCATGCGCACCCCTGTTCCCCTGTCGTTCGCTCAAACACCCGAACGAGTCTGGATACTAGACCGCGGTTTCGCGGCTATTTCTCACCATCCGATGGAGGAACTAGAAATGAGGTCATGTCCAGCGATCGATCGACGTTAAGCCCCCAAGAACGCGAGAAGGCTTCGGTCTTTCACTCGTGGTCCGCTCAGAGCTCTCTCTCACCGCTCATGATCAAAGACGCCCAGGGCGTCTACGTCACCGACATTGACGACACCACCTACCTGGACTTTTCTTCTCAACTGGTCAACACCAACATTGGGCACCAACACCCTTCGGTGGTGCGGGCCATCCAAGAACAGGCGGGACGTCTGTGCACCATCGCTCCCCAGCACGGATACGAGTCTCGCTATCGCGCGGCCGAGCTGATTCTCGACCATTCCTTTGACGGTGCGGCCAAGGTGTTTTTTACCAACGGGGGTACCGAGGCGGTCGAGCATGCGATTCGCATGGCTCGAGTGCACACCGGTCGCTACAAGGTTCTTTCGGCGTATCGCAGCTATCACGGCGCGACGGCCACCTCGATCAACCTGACTGGCGACCCGCGACGCTGGCCCAACGACTACGGCAATGCGGGCACCGTTCACTTCTTCGGCCCCTTCCTCTATCGCTCCGCGTACGGCGCCACGACTCCCGAGGAGGAGAGCGCGCGCGCCCTGGCCAGCCTCGAACGCACGATCCAGTTTGAGGGCCCGAACGCCTTCGCCGCGATCATCCTCGAAACCATCCCCGGTACGGCGGGCATCATGGTTCCACCGCCGGGCTTCCTGCGCGGGGTGCGAGAGATCTGCGATCGCTACGGCATGGTGTTCATCGCCGACGAGGTGATGTGCGGCTTTGGTCGTACCGGTTCGTGGTTCGCCTTTCAGGACCACGACGTCCGGCCCGACCTCATCACCTTCGCCAAGGGCGTCAACTCGGGCTACGTCCCCCTGGGCGGCGTCGTGCTCAACGAAGAGATCTCCGCGGCCTTCAACGACCGGGTCTATCCCGGGGGCCTCACCTACTCGGGGCATCCCCTAGCCTGCGCGTCAGCGGTCGGGACCATCGAAGCCATGCAGGACGAGCACATCGTGGAGAACGCGCGCCGCATCGGCGATGACGTACTGCGCCCGGGACTGCTCGAACTGGCCGAGAAGCACCCCATCATCGGCGACGTGCGCGGACTGGGCGTCTTCTTCGCACTCGATCTGGTGAGTGACCGGGCCACCAAAGAGCCCCTCGCCCCCTATGGCGGTACCTCGCCCGCGATGGGCGAGATCACCGCGGCGAGCCGCGCGGAGAAGATGCTGATCTTCACCAACTACAACCGACTCCACGTCGTGCCGCCCTGCACGGTGAGCGAGGACGAGGCACGCGACGGGCTCTCTCGACTTGATCGCGTGCTGAGCGCCGCCGACAAGTACTACGTCGGCGCCTAGCTCACCCTCCCCGGTCGCACCCAGGCCGGATGGTTGGGCCTAACTAGTGGTCGTCTTTGGCAGTCGCGCCCAGGCGACCGTCGCACCTTGGGTATCGAGCAGTTGCACCGAACGCACCGAGGTGGCCGAGACCGGCAGACGAATCGCCCACGAGGCGTACCCCGAAGACATCGCGTAGCGTCCCACGACGCGGCGGTGACCGTTGCTCAAGGTCACCTGACAGGTCACTCGACTCCACGGTTCGGTGTAGTCGACGCTCACCATCAATAGTCCCGGATGACCCGACGTGAGGACGGCTTCACCGCGCGTCCCGTCGGTGGAGTGCAGACTCGCCACTCGCACCGCGGTCGTCGTTGACGCGCCCGGTGCCTTATTCGTACTCGCGGCCATGCCGATTCCCACACCGACAAGCAACGCGGCCGCGGCTACCAACAGTGGGCGCGCCAGGCGTAGATGCCCCGGTCGCGAACGCTCGCGCGACCCGCCTCTCTCCGTGAGAGAGTCTGCGCCGAGCGCCGGAGCCTCCTCCTTCATGCGGGCAATGGTGCGATCCGCGAACCCCGCGGGCGGCTGGACATCGGGAGCCAGGGTCATCAGCGCGTCGATCGTGAGCGATAGCGCGTCAAGCTCTGCCGCACACGCGGGACAACTCTGAAGGTGTTCTAGCACTTCGGACCGCGGGCGACCCGTCAAGGTGCCGGTTGCGAGCCCGGCCAGGTCGTCTTCGAAATGCGCACATCGGGGAGTCGAATCGCTCATTCTCGCTCTCCTCGATTCTCGACGCCGTCACGCGTCTCGCGACTGGCGAGAAGGTCGCGCACCCTCGCGAGGCCCAGGCGCACGCGGCTTTTGGCCGTACCCACCGCGATGTCCTCGGCCGCCGCGATCTCGGTCGCCGTCTGACCGAAGTAGGCCGAACGAACGAGAGCTCTGCGCTGTTCGACTGGCAGCGCGTCGAGCGCGGCCCGAACCACCGCAAGAGACTCCGCGCGTTCGGCCGCGACATCGGGCGCGGTGCGGTCGTCGAACATGCCCAGCCACTCGACACTGTCCGGGTCGACGGGGACGGCGCGTCGTACCCGCAACGCGTCGATCGCCAGATTCCGGGCGATCGATCCGAGCCACGTAGAAACAGACGCCCGTCGAGGATCGAAGACGTCGGCGTGACGCCAGGCGCGAATCAGCGTCTCTTGGGCAACGTCCTCGGCGGCGGCGGCGTCAGCCGTGATGGCCAGCGCGACACCGTAGACCCGGCCCTGGTGGCGACGAATGAAGGTCGCCCCCGCTCGGTCGTCACCCGCAGCCATCCCCGCGAGGAGCGCCTCGTCGGACAACTCTTCTCCCGAGTGTGACCGATATATCGACACCGCCGCGTTCTCTCCTTGTTCCCTCGAGGGATCATCTCGGTGACTTGATTCCACTGTCCCCCAGTATGTCGCTGACGCCTGGAGTGTCACGTTCGGGCCCGACGTTGTGCGAACAGACGCCGAGCGAGATAGTCGAGTGAGTATCGTCCCGTGCCCAGGAACACGACCACGAGGGCGAGAGTCGCCAGCGCCACATTAATTTCGTATCCCGAGCCGGCCGCACTTGAGACGATGCCGTCGCGGAACGTTACGGTGGCCATGGCCATAGCCATGTCGCCGACCAAGCCGAGTGCGGCCAGTCGTCCGAAGAATCCCACGCCAACCGCGATCCCGCCGAAGAACTCAATGATTCCCCCCACGACCGCAAAGAACGTCGCGGGCTCGAGATGCGCCACGGAGGCGAAGTATTGGGCTTGGGCGTGAATCCCTCCACCCCCAAAGGCGCCAAACAAGGTGACCGCCCCGTGGTACACAAATATCCACGCGAGCCCCGTGCGTGCCGACAAGAGTGCCCCGTCGCGAGCGACGCCCGATTCTCGAGTCCATCGAACGCGGTCAGCCAAATCTTGAAGCCGCGAGCGCACGCTTCCGCGCGGCGCGGCGCTCTCACGTCGGGGTGAGCTAAGCGAGGTGTTCAACGAGCTCATCGTCCCTCCCCGCGAAGGCTCGGAACCGAAACGGCTGTGCGAGTTGCGCGCGTATCGCGCGCGTCGGCGAGACCGCCTGCTCGACGGGAACGGGACGTCCCGCGATTCCGGTGGGGATGACTTCTCCGGTAGGAAACACCGCTCGCCTCGCCCATCGATCCCAGGTCACGAGGACAAATCCGAGATTCACGGCCCCGTAGGGATCGCTGAGTTCCCGAGCGTGATGTACACGGTGATACGCCGGACTCACCACGACCCCGCCCAAAGCTCCGTACGTCCAGCGCACGTTGGCGTGGGGCGCGGTGACGAGGCATCCATAGATCACCAACGCGACGACCGGCACTGTGCCGCTCGCTCCCAACACGAGTGCGGGCAGCACTGAGGGCAAGTACGACGCGTGTACCAGAGGGTGGGTGCGAAAAGTCGTAAAGACGCTCATGTCCTCTTGAGAGTGGTGCAGCGCGTGCAGGCGCCACAAAGTCTCGAAGCGATGGTTGGCCAAGTGAGCGAGCCAGTTCATCGCATCCATCGCGACCAAGATCACGCCTACCACCGCGACCTGGGGAGCGGCGGACAGATGACCGAGGATCAAGAAGCTTGCGTGACGCTCAATCTCGAGCGCGAAGCCCGTCTGGACCAGCGTCAGCATCGGCAAAACCAGGATGGCGAAAATGCCGAAGTAGGCGGCATCGACGAGGTGAGCGCGCGCGAACGCGGGACGCGACACCGCGGGCCACTTTTGCTCGGCGACGAACAAGAGCACGACGACAACGATGACCGCCGGACCGACGCTCACGCCCCTCGCCACTGCGAGCGCCCCTCGCAGGTCACCCGCACTGACCAAATCCGAGTAGCCCACCCATCCCAGGGTGGCCGCGAGACCGCTGGTAACGAGCACCCCCGCCCAGGGCAGCAGATGAGTCCACTGGAACCGAGCCGGCCCCCCATTCCGGGCGGGGTATGTGGGGGCCGGCTCGGAGCTCGGCTGACGCGCAGTGAGGGTGTCAGCGTCGATCTGCATCTCAGTAGGCGACGCTCGTCGTCGTCGAGCCCGTGCCGGTTCCTCCACCGGCGGTCGGAGTGGGAGCGCTGTGGGGGCTCGTGGGATTCACAACCCACCATTGACCCCACTTGTCCTTGAAGTTCCCATTCACTTGGCCCGCGGCGTGATCGCCGGAATAGCGGTAGAGCGGGATGCCCTCAAAGGTGACCTGGAGCTTGCCGCCGGCACGCTTAATCGTGCTCAAGCCGGCGACGCCCACGCCCTTGGGCTTCGTTTGGCCCGGCGCTAACAGCACGGGCGGCCACGCGGCGGCACACGATCCCGTGCACACGCTCTTTTTCGCGGGGTCGCTCGTGAGACGGTACACGGCATCGCCGTTACTCAACTCGAGCATCTTGCCCCACTTCGCGTTGTGCGTAACGGTGATCACCGTGGCGGACGCGGCCCCGGCGGGCAGGACAAGTAACGGAGTAGCCATCAGTCCGAGGCCCACCGCCAGACTCACAACGGCGACGGCTCGAAGGCTTCGTCTCGCGCTGGCCTCACCCACTCGACCGACGGCGCGGCCTCGGATCCGGTCAAGAGATATCTTCACGCTGCACTCGCTTTCGTCGATCGCCCGGTGCCTTTCAGAGACATATACGGACCAGGGCGGAAAAAGGATCACTTATGACAATCCTCAGACTCGGCGTCGCTAACTTCTGCGCGAATCGTGCCTCTTTGGTGCCCCCGGCAGGATTCGAACCTGCGCACACGGTTTAGGAA
>DASXFG010000022.1:0-7450 GCA_036489715.1 Acidimicrobiales bacterium
CACACGCTCCATGACTTCATCTGAAAGAAGTGGGAGCACATCGAGCGCGCCCATATTTTCGCGCACTTGATCAGCCGTGGAAGCTCCGGTGATAACGGTCGACACATGTGGATTCTTGGCACACCACGCCAAGGCGAATTGAGCGAGGGGTACATCCAGTTCGTCACTGATTTTCTTGAGTTCCGCCACTTTGGCGTTCGATTTCTCGTCCGTGAGCATGCGTCGTAGCCACTCGTACCCGGGCAGCGTCGCCCGTGAGCCCTCGGGCACGCCCGTGAGGTATTTGCCGGTGAGCAGGCCCGAAGCGAGGGGCGACCAGATCGTGGTGCCAAGACCAATGTCCTCGTAGAGCCGAGCGTATTCCTGCTCGACGCGCGTGCGGGAGAGGATGTTGTACTGGGGCTGTTCCATGACGGGCTTGTGCAGATGGTGTCGGTCGGCGATGTCCCAGGCGGCGCGAATCTCGTCCGCGCTCCATTCCGAGGTTCCCCAGTACAAAGCCTCGCCGCGGTCGACCATGTCGCTCATGGCCCACACCGTCTCTTCGATCGGAGTGGCCGCGTCGGCGCGGTGACAAAAGACGAGGTCCACGAAGTCCAGTCCGAGGCGCTCGAGGGAACCGCCGATCGCCTGGGCCAAGTATTTGCGATTGAGCGTGTTGCGCATATTGGGAACTTCGTGCAGCCCCCAGAAGAGCTTCGTGGAGATCACGTACTCGTGTCGCTGCCAGCCGAGACCGCGAATGGCCGCGCCCATGACGCGCTCCGATTCGCCCTGGCTGTACGCCTCGGCGTTGTCGAAGAAGTTCACGCCGGCTTCGAAGGCGGCGCTGAGGCACTCGGCCGCCTGTTCGGCGGTGTCAATCTGGTTGGCGTTGCCGAAGGTGACCCAGCTGCCAAAGGAGAGGAGGCTCACTTTGAGTCCTGAGCGTCCGAGACGTCGGTATTCCATTTCGGCCATTGCGGCTCCTTTTGTCGCTACGTATTAGACGTCGGGGTTGCGTGGAACGCTCGGCCACTCGTCAAACGTGATGGGACTGGCGTCTTTTTGGCGCTTCACGGCGATGATGACGCCGGTCACGATCGCGCCAACGGCCAGCAACACCATGAGTTTGAGAAGGGTCTTGAAGAGGCTCACGACGACTTACGTTAGTGCGCGGAGGCTCGCCCTCATTCGCTGGGCGCTGGTCGCTCAATCGGTCGGAAGTTCACTTTGATCACTCCCGTCGCGACCCCGATGGCCCCCACAATGCCCAGGACAACGGCGAGTTTCAGCACAATCTTGAAGACGCCCACGCACGGAAAGGATAGCCGCCACTCGCCCCTGGACACCGGGTAGCACGGCGGTACAATAGGAGCCGTGACATGTCTCCAGAGCGAACTGCTGCTGTAACGGGGCGAGCCCATGCTCGCCCTGGCCCCCGCGATCGCGGGGGCCTTTTTTATTCTCTGGCGACGACGAAAGGAATGTGATGAGGTCAGCTCCCCAAGAACCGAGCCCCATGGCCTTTGGCAAGTACCGCGCGACGGTCCCCGTCGAGCTGCCGGACCGCACCTGGCCCGACCATCGCCTCACCCGAGCGCCCCGCTGGTGCAGCGTCGACCTGCGCGACGGCAACCAGGCCCTCATCGATCCGATGGACTCCGAGCGCAAGAGCGTGATGTTCGCCCACCTGGTCGAGATGGGATTCAAGGAGATCGAAGTGGGTTTTCCCTCGGCCTCCCAGCCCGACTTCGACTTCGTTCGCGACATCATCGAGCAGCGCCGCATACCCGACGATGTCACCATCCAGGTGCTCACCCAGTGTCGCGAGGATCTGATTCGCCGAACGTACGAATCCTTGCACGGCGTGCACCGGGCCATTGTGCACTTCTACAACTCCACGTCAACCCTGCAGCGCCGCGTCGTCTTCGATCTGGACAAAGACGGCATCAAAAAGATCGCCACCGACGCCGCCGCGCTATGCAAGTCCCTCGAAGACACGTCTCCGAACACCGAGTTCCTCTACGAATACTCGCCGGAAAGCTTTACCGGTACCGAACTCGACTACGCGCTGGACGTGTGCAACGCGGTGATCAAGGTCATCGAACCCACATTCGATCGACCGCTGATCGTGAACCTTCCCGCCACGGTGGAGATGTACACGCCGAACCTCTACGCCGACGCCATCGAGTGGTTTTTGCGCCACGTGGATCGGCGCGACGCGGTCGTGCTTTCGCTGCACCCCCATAACGATCGCGGCACGGCCGTGGCGGCCGCCGAATTGGGCGTCCTGGCCGGCGCGGATCGCGTCGAAGGCACGCTGTTTGGAAACGGCGAGCGCACCGGCAACGTGGACGTGGTGAATCTTGCCCTCAATCTTTTCTCTCAGGGCATCGATCCTGAACTCGACATTTGCGACATCGACAAGGCCCGACACGTCGCCGAGTATGCGAACCGCCTGCCGATCCACATGCGACACCCCTACGTCGGTGAACTCGTCTACACCGCGTTCTCCGGCTCTCACCAGGACGCGATCAAAAAGGGTATGGCCGCCATCGGCGATACGTACGACTACTGGGAGGTGCCCTACCTGCCCATCGATCCCAAACACACCGGGCGCACTTACGAGGCGATCATTCGGGTGAACTCTCAATCGGGAAAAGGCGGGGTGGCGTACCTTTTGAACGCTGAGCACGGACTCGACCTGCCCCGGGCCATGCAGGTCGAATTCTCCAAGCAGGTCCAAGAGTTGAGCGAAGCCAAGGGCACCGAGGTAACACCCTCAGAGATCTGGGAGGTCTTCACCACCACCTATCAACCCGAGAATCCACCGATCAAGCTGCTCACCAGCGAAGTGGCAGCCGATCGCACGTCAACTCGGATCTTTGCCCAGTTGGTCGTTGATGATCAGCACGTGACCGTGAAGGGCGAGGGAAACGGACCCATCGACGCACTCGTTGCGGGACTGCACAGCGAGTTGGGCGTCACTTTCACCGTGCGCGACTATCACGAACACGCCCTGACCGCGGGGTCATCGGCCTCGGCCGTCGCCTACGTGGAGGCCGAGAGCGGGGGGGCCACGTGGTGGGGGGTGGGGATGAGCTCTTCGATTCTCGACGCATCGCTGGAGGCCGTCATCTCTGCGGCCAATCGACGGCGCTAGAGCGTCAAAAGTGGACGTGGTCGAACTGGTCGAGGACGATCAGGCTCGCACGATTGACTTGTGGAGTCGCGCGGGACTGGTCCGTCCCTGGAACGATCCCGAAGAGGACTTTCGCCAGGCGCTGGGCACGCCCACGTCCACTCTCCTCGGCGTGTTCTGCGAGCACGAACTTGTTGGTTCGATGATGGTGGGCTTCGACGGACATCGGGGCTGGCTCTATTACGCCGCCGTCGATCCTGCCGCGCGCCGCCGTGGAGTCGCCAGTGGTCTGGTGCGCGCGGGCGAGGCGTGGCTCGTCGAGCGCGGCGTCCGCAAGGTTCAGCTGATGGTTCGATCCGGCAACGACGACGCGTTGGAGTTCTACGACGCGATTGGATACGAGCGGGGCGACGTGACGCTCATGCAGAAGTGGCTCATCGATCCGGCGGCGCCCGGAACCCGGCGATGATCTCCCCGCGGTCCGCCGCGACGTGAGTGCGCCGAGCGGCACTGGGACGAGGCTCTGCGCCTCGCGCCTCAATGATCTAGGAGCGAGCGGCGCGGCCGTTCTCGTCGAACACTCCTTGGAGGCTCGGCGCGTGCCGGGACGCTTCGAAGCGCGTGATGTCGCGCTCTCGGCGCAGGCTGAGCCCGATGTCGTCCCAGCCCTGTAGGAGTCGCTCCTGGGTCATGGGGTCGAGGGCGAAACGGCGCTGCCAACCGACCTCGGGCACCTCGACGGCCAGGTTCCCCACGTCCACCACGACCAGTCTCGCGGGATCGTCCTTTACCAGTTGCGTGAGTTCGTCAATGTCGGAGGGGTCGAGTTGGACGGTGACCAGGCCCTGCTTGGCCGAGTTGTTGCGAAAGATGTCGCCAAAAGACGATGCGATCACGGCGGCGAAGCCGTAGTCCATGAGGGCCCACACCGCGTGCTCACGCGAGGACCCGGTTCCGAATCGGGCTGCGCCCACCAGAATCCTCGCTCCGGCGTACTCGTCGCGGTTCAGGACAAAGTTGGAGTCGTCGCGCCACTCGCTAAAGAGTCCGCGACCAAATCCCGTGCGCTCGACGCGTTTGAGCCACTCCGAGGGGATGATCTGGTCGGTGTCGACGTCCGAGCGCTCCAGCGGCACGGCGCGGCCCTCGACGACTCTCACGGGGTTCACGCGCCCACCTCCTCGGGTGAGGCGAAGCGACCCTTGATGGCGGTCGCCGCCGCGATGGCCGGAGAGACGAGGTGGGTGCGTCCACCACGGCCCTGGCGGCCCTCGAAGTTGCGATTCGACGTCGAGGCGCAGCGCTGACCCGGAGAGAGGATGTCCGGGTTCATGCCCAGACACATCGAGCATCCGGGCTCTCGCCACTCGAATCCGGCGGCGGTGAAGATCGCGTCGAGGCCCTCGCTCTCGGCCTGCTCCTTCACGCGCCGAGATCCCGGGACCACGAGCGCACGCACGCCCTCGTGTACGTGAGAACCCCGCGCGACCGTGGCCGCGGCTCGTAGATCTTCTATTCGCGAGTTGGTGCACGAGCCGATGAAGACCACGTCGACGGGTATCTCGCGCATTGGCGTGCCGGCCGTGAGGTCCATGTACTCCAGGGCGCGCGTAAAGGTGTCTTGCTCGTCGAGTGAGCGGGCGTCTAGAGGAGAGGGAACCACGCCGTTAAGAGCCACGACCTGGGCGGGGTTCGTTCCCCAGGTGACAAAGGGTACGACCTCGCTTGCTTCAATCACTACGGTCTCGTCAAAGACGGCGTCCTCGTCGGAGACCAGGGTGCGCCAGCGCTGAGCGGCCGCTTCGAACTCCTGGCCCGAAGGCACGCCCGGGCGGCCGCGCAGGTAGTCAATGGTGGTCTCATCGACCGCGACGAGTCCGGCGCGCGCGCCGGCCTCGATACTCATGTTGCACACCGTCATGCGGCCCTCCATTGAGAGCTGGGCGATCGCCTCGCCACGGTATTCAATGACGTATCCCGCGCCGCCACCGGTGCCGAGGCGAGCGACGATGCAGAGCACGATGTCCTTGGCGGTGATGTTCGCACCGGGCGTCCCGCGCACTTCGACCGACATCGTTTTGGCCTTCTGCTGGGGAAGAGTCTGGGTGGCCAAGACGTGCTCAACCTCGGAAGTTCCGATGCCAAAGGCGAGCGAGCCCAGTGCGCCGTGGGTGGAGGTGTGCGAATCTCCGCACACGATGGTCATGCCCGGCTGGGTGACGCCGAGTTCGGGTCCAATGACGTGGACGATTCCCTGATTTTCGTGCCCGCGAGGAAAGACGGTGATGCCGAACTCCTGGCAGTTCTCGTCGAGCGCCTCGAGCTGGCGCCGAGAGATCGGGTCTGCGATGGGAGTGTCGAGCGGGTCGGTGGGCACGTTGTGGTCGGCCGTGGCGAGGGTGAGGTCGGGGCGCCGCACGCCGCGTCCGTTAATCCGCAGTCCGTCAAAGGCCTGGGGGCTGGTGACCTCGTGCACTAGGTGCAGGTCGATGTAGAGCAGGGGAGACTCGTTGGCGGAGCCCTCAATGACGTGCTCGTCCCAGATCTTTTCGTACAGCGTGCGGCCCATAGTTAATGCAGCCCGACGATTTTGACCGTGAGCACGCCCGAGGGCGCCTCGTACTGGACCGTGTCGCCGACCTTCTTGCCGAGCAGCGCCTCGCCCAGGGGGGAGGTGGGAGAGGCGACCAGCGCCCCTTCGGGCTTCTCTTCAATTGAGCCGATGAAGAACTCCTGGTAGTCGGTTTCGTCGTCCCCTTGGTAGACCACCTGGACGATCGAGGCGTGCTGGACGGTATCGGCGTGCTCGTCGTGTTCGACGATCTCGTGGTTGCGGATCACTTGGTCGATCTGGCGGATGCGCGACTCCATCTTGCCCTGGTCGTCTTTGGCGGCGTGGTAGTCGCCGTTTTCTGAGAGGTCGCCGAGGAGGCGAGCGGCCTCGATCACCCGAGCGATCTCGGTGCGACCCACGGTCGTGAGGTGCTCGTACTCGGCGCGGAGCTTGTCGAGCGTCGCTTGGGTGATGCGATGAATTTCCTCAGCCATACGGCAACCTCACGGTAAGAGAAGCCCAATTCTACTGGTCGGGTCGGGCGATCTCCGGCTGTCAAGTTGCTCGATCTCGCTGCCGGCGGGCAAAATGGAAGAAAGAGGAGACCAAGTGAGCAACCAGCCCGCGCACCGGGTGGCCGTGATCGGGGGAGACGGCATCGGCCCCGAGGTCACCGCGGCGGCCCTGGAGGTCGTGGCGGCGGCCGGCGTTCGCCTAGAGACGACGCCCTTCGACCTCGGCGCGGCGCGCTACCTGCGCGACGGCTTCGTGCTGGATGACGACACCCTTGAGGCCCTGCGGGGATTCGACGCCATCCTGCTGGGCGCGGTCGGCCCGGCGATCGGCGACACGCGCATTCCCGGCGGCGTCCTCGAGCGCGGACTGCTGTTGCGCATGCGCTTCGGGCTGGACCTCTACATCAACTACCGGCCCTTTCGCGGGGTCGAGGGCTCCCTCGCTGCGGGCTGTGAGTTCGCCATCGTGCGCGAGAACACCGAGGGTCCCTACGTCGGCGAAGGCGGAGTCCTGCGCTACGGTACCGCCGAGGAAGTCGCCACCCAGGGCTCGGTCAACACGCGCTTCGGAGTGGAGCGCTGCGTGCGCTACGCCTTTGCGCGCGCGAACGCCCTCGCCACCAAGAAGGTGACGCTGGTGCACAAGACGAACGTCCTGACGTTCTCGGGAGATCTCTGGCGACGAGTGGTAACAGAGGTCGCGAAAGACTTTCCCGAGGTGTCGCTCGACTACCAGCACGTAGACGCGGCCTGCATCTACCTGGTCGAAGACCCTCAGCGCTACCAGGTCATCGTGACCGACAACCTCTTTGGCGACATTCTCTCGGACTTAGCGGGCGCGGTGACCGGCGGCATCGGCTTCGCGGCCAGTGCGAATTTGAACCCCGAGAAGACGGGCGCCAGCCTTTTTGAACCGGTCCACGGCGCCGCGCACGACATCGTGGGCCAGGACCGGGCCAACCCCTTGGCGGCCGTCTCCTCGGCGGTACTCATGCTCGAGCATCTGGGCGAAATCGAGGCCGCCGGGCGCATCGCGCGCGCGGTGGCAGACTTTGAGGGCGACGTCGCGATGCTCGGCACCAGCGGCGTGAGCAAGAAATTACAGGAGAGTTTGTAAATGCCCATTACGCCCACCGCCAAGATCTGGATGGACGGCACGCTGGTGGACTGGAACGACGCCCAGGTGCACGTCCTCAGTCACACCCTGCACTACGGCTTGGGCGCCTTTGAGGGCATTCGCGCCTACAAGACCCCCAA
>DASXFG010000053.1:0-4718 GCA_036489715.1 Acidimicrobiales bacterium
CGGCTATCTCGGTTTCGTCGACCTTGTCTCAAAAGAGGAAGGGTTCCTGGTAGGTGGGCGGAGCTCACTTCTTGAGACGCGAGATGGCGGCAAGGTATGGTCAGCGCTCCAACCACTGATCGGGAGTAGCGCGGGTGGCACGTTCCAGGTTGAGTTCTTTAACTTGTTCGACGGAACGGTGCTCGGAAACGACGACTCTCGAAACGAGCGCCTGACGCTGTGGCGCACCATCGACGGGGGAGCCAGTTGGATCACTGTTGTTCCGAGACTGACGAGCCACTAAGTGAGACACTTTCAAAAGACATACTCACGGCAGCAAAGTCGTACGTCACGATGAGGGGGCAAACATACATCAAGGAGTCCAAAACGGCCGCAGGTTGTCGAGCGCTCTCAATATGACTGTTCCTTCCTAGGGAGGCAAGACCCCTGGACGCTTTATGCCGTCCGAGACAGCGAAATGAGCAAACTCAAGAGTTCCTTTCGGCGGCGATTATCTCAGCGCTATCTAAAACGGCCTTGCCATCTTTTCAAGTCCATGCTCCAGGGCGTAAAGACCAGTGGACATACCCTCGGAGCATCCCCGTTCCCATATCGCCGCCTCCGGTAGGTCCTTCAGCAAGCACGGTTATTTATCAAGTTCGACATCGCAAATAGCCGGCGGCGCGAAGCGCCCGAAGGCCGGCAGATCGTGCGATCGGGTGACGGAGCTCGGAACGAGTATCTCGAAGAAGACTTTCGTGTTGAGTGTCGCCCACGAGGATCTGCCAGAGTATGCGCCATTACGGTGACGGACAATCAACGGTTGGCTGAAATATCCGTTCGATAACCATTTGCGAGGTTTGTACGACAATCCTATAATCGTTTTTGAGCCCGTTTAGAGCAGGGCGGCGCGTTGCCGGTACTTTGCACGAGTCGGCAGGGCGCAAACAAAGGGGGATTATGGCGACCGTGGACTCGGTGTGGGCAGTGAAATACGGCGAGCGAGTTGTTCGCAAGAACGATGTCTTTTGGAACTACCAGCAGTACGGGTTGCCCGATGGGGACCTGGACATGGACTACAACTTCTGGGTCATCAAGGCCGGTGACGCGACGATTCTCATGGATACGGGATACGACATCCCCAAACACGACTGGTTGGGCGAGATTCTGGTGACCCCCACCCCCGAGGGCCTTCGCCGCATCGGCGTCGATCCCGCCGACGTCACCATGGTGATCACCAGCCACTTCCACTACGACCACATCGGTTACCTCGGCATCTTTGAGAACGCCCAGATCGTCTCGGGGCAGCGTGAGTACGATTACTGGTTTGCCAAGCGCGACGCCGATGAGCTCGAGGGTGAGTTCACGACGGCGGAAGATCTGGGTCCCATCGAGCGAGCGCAACAGAGTGGCCGTCTGCAACTGATCAGCGAGCCGACCGAAGTGTTCCCGGGCATCACCGTCTACCAGGTCGGTGGGCACTGTCCGGGCGAGGTGATCTCACTGGTGGAGACGACGTCGGGACCCCTCATCCTCGCCTCGGACGCTGCCCACTTCTACGAGCAACTCGAGCACGAGTGGCCCTTTTTTGCCCACACCAATCTCGACGAGATGAGAAGCGCTCTGGCCTTCATCTTGAAATTGTCGAAGGAGCGAAATGCCACGGTCATTCCAGGCCACGACGGACGCACGCGCGCCAAGTTTCCCGCCGCACCGGGTGAAGCGGGCTCGGTCGCGACGATCCTCGCCTAGCAACTCAACGGAAGGCAACTGTGGTCCCGGCCCCCGATCAGTATCGCGTCACCATCGTGAAGTACGGGTCCCGTAACGCCACCCGGGCCGACGTCTACCTCAACTATTCGCTGTACCACGAGCCCGACGGACCCATCGGCATGGACTACTTTTTCTGGCTCATCCAGAACCGCGAGCGAACGATCGTCGTGGACACGGGGTTCTCCCCGCGGGGCGGGGACAAACGTCAGCGCACGACGATCTATCCGGTGCCTCAACTCCTGAGGGACTTTGGCGTGGACCCCGCCACGAGCCCTGACGTAGTCGTGACCCACGCCCACTACGACCACATCGGGAATCTGGACCTCTTTCCCACCTCGAAGATCGTGATCGCGGAGGCCGAAGTCGACTTCTGGTCGGGACCGCACGCCCAGCGGATTATGTTCCATCACTCGGTGGAGGATAAGGAGCTCGAGACCTTGCGAAAGGCGATCAAGGAGGAGCGGGTCGTCACCTTTCGTGACCGCTTCGACGTGGCACCAGGCGTGGAGGTGATCGAAGTGGGGGGCCACACTCCGGGCCAGTCGATGGTGAAGGTGAACACGTCTGAGGGAGTCGTCCTGCTCGCGAGCGACGCCATTCACTACTACGAGGAGTACGACCGCGACATGCTTTTTATGTCCGTCTCCTCCCTGGTGGACATGTACGGCGGATTCGATCGCGTGCGCGCGCTCACACAGTCGGGCGAGATCGACATTCTGGTGTCGGGACACGACCCCGACACCTTGTCGCGATTCACTGCGGTGGAGGGCCCCTATCACGACGTCGCGGCCGTGATCGGAGAGTCAAATGACTGAGCGTTTTACAGGCCAGGTTGCTGTCGTGACCGGTGCCGCGGGTGGCCTCGGTCGCGCCTCGGCGATTCGCTTGGCCCACGAGGGGGCTCACGTGATCGCCGTCGACGTGAACTTCGACGGCGTCAAGCAGACCGTCGCCGAACTCGCCACGGAGTCGATCGCGGTGGAAGGCGACGTCTCGCGCGAGTCAGACGTGGAGCGCTACGTGACCGAGGGGGTAGCCGCCTTTGGCCGCATTGACCTCCACCACCTCAACGCGGGCATTTTTGGGAGTTTCACGGCCCTGCCGGATCTCTCGCTGGACGACTTTTCGAGGGTGATTGACGTGAACGTCCTGGGCCAGTTCCTCGGGCTGCGCGCCGCATTTCGCCTCTACCGCGAGCAGGGTAGTTCCGGGCAGGTCGTCCTCACCGCTTCGATCGCCTCGCTCACGGGCAGTGCGGACCTCCTTCCCTACGTCACGTCCAAGCACGCGGTGCTCGGGCTCATTCACGGCGGCGCTGTGTACGGCGGTCCCATCGGCGTGCGCGTAAATGGCGTCGCTCCCGGCATCGTGCCGACCGATCTCTTCGCCGCGTCGGCGAGCACGACGGGGGGCAAGAACGATATGGAACGGCGCGCGTCCACGACGCCCCTGCGCCGGGCCGGAACTCCCGAAGAGATTGCGGCCGTGGTGGAGTTCTTGTTGAGTGAAGACAGCTCGTACGTGACGGGCCAGGTACTCAGCGCCGATGGCGGAGCGACGATCGTCAACACGGTTCGACCCTCGGGAGGGGCGGGGGCGTGGGACGCGGTCGCGCTCGATCGCGCCACCTACGCGAAAGGAGAGTTATGAGCGATTTGGTCGGTTTCATCGGCCTCGGCAACATGGGCGGTCGCATGAGCCAGTGCATTGTGCGTGGCGGGCGCGACGTGCTGGGCTACGACGCTCACGCCGAGGTCATCGCCGCGGCCCAGGCCACACCGGCATCGTCCGCGGCCGATGTCGGCGCGGGCGCCGATGTCGTTCTTCTGTCGTTGCCGGACAGTCACGTGGTGGAGGCCGTCCTCGAGGGGGAGGGAGGCCTCATCGCGGTGGCGCGCGAGGGGCAGATCATCATCGATCTCTCGACGTCGAATCCCGACTCGACCCGGCGCATCCACGCGGCTCTAGCGGAGAAGGGCGCCCACTTCCTCGACGCGGGTATCTCCGGCGGCGCCGCGGCCGCAGAGAAGGGCGCACTAACGCTCATGGTCGGAGGCGAGCGCGACGTCCTTGAGTCGGTACAGCCGCTGCTCTCGCTTTTCGCAACCAATGTCTTCTACGTCGGGACCTCGGGGGCGGGCCACACCACCAAGATCCTCAACAACTTCCTCAACGCGGTGGCGCTGTCGGCGACGGCCGAGGTGATGGTCGCGGCGAAGAAGTCGGGACTGGATCTCGACGTTGTGTTGGAGGTTTTCAATAAAAGCTCCGGGGTGAATTTCGCGACGTTGAACCGCTTCCCCAAGATCATTCACGGCGACTATCTCAAGGGCGGCCTCACCAACACCTTGATGATGAAGGACGTCGTGCTCTACACCGACCTGATCGCTCAGCTCCAAGTCGCCGGTCTGCACGCGTCGGGACCGCTGGCCGCCTTTGGACTGGCCCGCCAACTGGGCTACGCCGATGAGATCTCCAACACCGTGGTCGACGCGATTGGCGACATCTCGGGGGGCGTTCGACTGCACGACGGAGGACACTCATGAAGATCACCTCGCCCCGGGACTACGCGGGAATCGCGGGCAAACCCGGTTCACAGTTCACCGGGGACGTCTACCCCTACCTCACGATGCCCGCGACCGACGGCGTCACGATCAATACCGTCAATTTCACCCCGTGCGCGCGAACGTTCTGGCATCGCCACGACCAGGGCCAGATCCTCATCGTTCTGGCCGGACGTGGGCTCATCCAGGCCGACGGAGGTCCGGTGCGCGTCCTGCGTGCCGGAGACGTCGTATGGGCTCCCGCGGGAGAGCGCCACTGGCACGGCGGGTCTGGCGACTCGTACATGACCCACATCGCAATCTCCCTCGGGCCGACCCACTGGGAAGACGCCGTCACCGACGAGGAATATCAGATCGAACCGACCAACGAGGAGTCACATGCCGACTGACGACACCCACCAG